>CAZEYM010000005.1:0-102068 GCA_964516385.1 uncultured Thermotogaceae bacterium | reverse complement strand
CTGGGAGATAGCCTCCTCTTATACCCGCGCCTACGAGCGGCCGGACCTACCGGCAGCCAGGCGGATCCTGGCCGATGTACTGGAGCTGTTCCCCACCTCGGTGAAGGAGGTGCACGTCGTGTACATGGAGTTCCACGGGGAGCTCGTACAGAAGGTGGATAAACTCAAGCTTCTGCCTTTGGAACCACCACCGGCGACACCGGGAGAGCTCTTGAGCGAGCCCGCGGTGGGGGATCTGCTGCACGCGGCGGCGGAGGTGCACCTAGTGGGGCGCCTGCTATGGATCCTCCTCGCGGCCAAGGCAAGCGAGCAGGCCATCCGCCGGCAGGCGATGAAAACGGCCACGGACAACGCTGACGAGCTCCTCGACGAACTCACCCTTACCTACAACAAGGCACGGCAGCACGGGATAACACGTGAGCTCGCGGACATTGTGGGCGGCTCTGAGGCATTGCGGGAGGGACGATGAACGAGAAGACTGACAACACACAGGGCTGGATCACGGCCATCCGTGGGCCGGTGGTGGACGTCCGCTTTCCCCGGAGGCACCTGCCGCCACTGAATCAAGCTCTCCATGTGGAGTACGCTGATGGCCGGACATTGGTGCTGGAGGTGGCCCAACACCTCGGGGACGGAGAGGTTCGGGCAGTGGCTATGGACTCCACCGACGGGTTGGGCCGCGGGCATCCGGTAAAGGACACTGGAGCCCCTCTCACAGTGCCCGTGGGAGAGCAGGCCCTGGGACGGATGTTCGATCTGACTGGGCAACCCATCGACGAACAGCCTCCCTTGGAGGACGCGCCGGTGCTCCCCATCCACCGCGAACCACCCCCGCTGGCCAACCTGGCCACAGAAGACGAAGTCCTGGAGACGGGGATCAAGGTCGTCGACCTCATCGCCCCCTTCCCCCGCGGAGGCAAGATCGGCCTGTTCGGCGGAGCCGGCGTGGGTAAGACCGTGCTGGTAATGGAGCTCATTCGCGCTATCGCCTACGAACACCACGGCTACTCCGTGTTCTCCGGAGTGGGAGAGCGCTCCAGAGAGGGCAACGACCTGTACCTGGAGATGAAGAGGGCGGGAGTACTGCCCAACACCGTGCTGGTGTACGGGCAGATGAACGAGCCCCCAGGGGCGCGGTTCCGTGTGGGCTTGTCCGGCGTGACCATGGCCGAGTACTTCCGGGACGAGGAGGGAAAGGACGTGCTGTTGTTCATCGACAACATATTCCGCTTTGCTCAAGCCGGCTCGGAGGTCTCCGCTCTACTCGGCCGCATGCCCTCCGAGGTAGGCTACCAGCCCACGCTGGCCACGGAGATGGCCGAGCTGCAGGAAAGGATAACCTCGACCCGGCGGGGATCGATCACCTCCGTCCAGGCCGTGTACGTGCCTGCCGACGACTTCACCGACCCGGCCCCGGCCACGGTGTTCGCCCACCTGGATGCCACAGTGTTCCTCACGCGGGATCTTGCCGAAAAGGGCATCTACCCGGCGGTGGATCCATTGCAGTCGAACTCAGGCCTGATGGATCCCCGCATCCTCTCGCCGGAACACTACGAGGTTGCCCAGGAGACACAGGCAGTCCTGCAGCGACACGAAGACCTGCAGGACATCATCGCCATCATGGGGATGGAGGAACTCTCCGAGGAAGACCGGACCATCGTCATGCGGGCCCGCAAGATACAGCGGTTCATGGCCCAACCGTTTCACGTCGCCGAGCATTTCACCAGCCGTCCGGGCACCTACGTTCGCCTGGAGGACACCGTGCGGGGATTCAAGATGATCTGTTCGGGCGAACTGGACCACCTCCCCGAGCAGGCCTTCTACATGGCGGGGACCATCGACGAAGTCCTGGAGAAGGGGAAAGACTAAAGGACCAGGACACCGTTATAATGCACCCGGTGAACAGTGCCCATGGCTGAAGCGAACATCGGCAGAGAGCTTGTGATCCTCACCCAGGACCGGGTGGGGCTTCTGGCGGAGATATCCCAGCTCCTGGCCAGCCAGACGATAAACATCCTCGCCGTCTGTGTCCGAGTGGTGGGAGCGGAGGCCGAGATCCGGCTGGTGACCGATGCCCCCACCTACGCTCTAGACGCCCTCCGCAAAGCGGAGTACTCGGCGGAGGAACGCGAGGTTGTGCTTGTGGAACTGCCTCACAGGCCGGGGCTTCTGCGGCGGATCACGGACGCACTGGCCCGCCAGGACCTGCCCATCCACGACCTATACGCCACGGTGACCTCGGACAGCGACCAGAGCCTCGTGGTGCTCTCCTGTTCGCACAACGGCAAGGCGGTACAGCTGTTGCGGGATCGCTGAACCAGGGTTCACTCGGTTCGCGGGGGTTCACACGGTTCCTGGAGTCCGTCCGGGAGCCGACCGGGCGGTGGCTTGTGGCCTGGCACGCGCTAATACCGCGGCAACGGCCGGAGAGGGGCCGTCGCCGGCGTGGGCACCGCGTACACCTCGGTGGAGCGCACAAACCTCGCCAGGAACCGACCATTGGTCCACCGCTGCGAACTGTGAGCCCTCACCGCAGCCAGCTTGAGGTCCACGATCTCCTCGCAGAACTCCACCGTCTCCCAGGTCCAATCGCCGTACACCAACGGGGGCTCCAGCGCCAGCTCAGGGATGAGCTGGCGCGGCACAGGCCACTGGGGCACATGGACCAGGTACAGGCGAATCTCGGGGAGTATTTCCGGAGCGGCATGGGCCAGAGCACCCATGCTGAAGTAGAACGCCGCTTGGTGATCGGGGTGTCCATCCTCCTCGTGTGGAACGTAGACGATTGTGGGTCGGAAGCGAGCGACAATATCCACCAGGTCGCCCAGGAGGTCCTGTCCAGCATACACCGCTTCGGGGTTGTACGTGTTGCGATAGGGAGAGCGATCGGCCCTGGTCTGCGGACTTATGTACGGAGCGTCCCTCTCCCAATGGTTGACCCACAATTCCTTCAACCCCCCATCGGGGTACCCCAGAAACAGCGCATGTGTTTCCGGGACTTCCAAGATGCGCAGGGCGAGCACGGCCTCCTTTTGCCGTCTGTATCCCAACGAGCGGTAGTCAGCGGCCCGGTGTAGAGGATTCAGGGTGAGCAGCATCTGTCCTGCCTGGTTGGCGTCTCCACTTGTGAGGAACACCACCAGCACAGAGTGGCCCTCCTGACGGAGCTGGGCAATCGTCGCTCCCAGGGCCAGTACGTCATCGTCCGGGTGCGGAGACATCACCAGCACACGTTCGCCAGGGCTCCCGTCCGGAACGGGCACATTCACGCGCCTAGGTATCGGAACCCACCACATGAAGCTGTGGATAAAGGGGTGGGGAACCGATGGCCACAGCCCGAGAAAGAGCGGCGTCACGGCCAGAGCCAACAGCGTCAACCGCTTCGCCCTTCGGCGCGCCACTTCACTCACCCCCAAAGCTCGATTATAGACCTCACGAACCTGCCACAGCTGCGCCACTGCAATCAGCGGGATCACGCCCTCTGCCTTGCTGTGTTGACCGAAGCGCAGTGCCCCACGTATAATGCCCTCAGACAACGCACAAGACGCCCCCCGGGGCCGCGGCAGAAGGAGGCGGCATATGGAAGTCCTCAAGGTCGCATCGACGTCCAATCCTAACGCTGTTGCTGGCGCCATAGCTGGCGCGCTGGAGACCGACGGCATCGTGGAGGCCCATGCGATAGGAGCCGGCGCCGTCAACCAAGCAGTCAAGGCCGTGGCCATCGCTCGTCGGTTGGTGGAACGGGAAGGGGAAAGCAGCGTACGCGTCACACCAGGCTTCATCGACGTGGAGATCGGCGGCGAGACGAAGACGGGCGTTCGCCTTATTATCGAGAAGTAGATGCATCTGGAAGCCCTCATCAGGGCAGCAATCCAGCGAGCCCTGAGGCAGCTCAACACCCCGTACGCTGCGGAGATTCCGGTCGAACGACCCTCTCGCCAGGAGCACGGCGACTTGTCCAGCCGCATCGGCTACCTGCTCGCCCCGTTGGCTCGACGCAGCCCTGACCAGCTCTCACAGGAGATCTCCTCACACTTGCAGGAGGATTCGTCGTTCACTTCCGTGTCTGCGGCAGGGGGGTTTGTCAACTTCAGGATCGCTCAGGGTCCCCTGGAGGAGATCGTACGGGGAGCGCTGAACCAGGGAGACACCTATGGCAGAGGGGAAGAGGGCCGACAGCGTCCTCTCCAAGTCGAGTTCGTCTCGTCCAATCCCACCGGACCTTTGACGGTGGGGCACGGCCGTCAGGCCGCGCTGGGCGACGTGCTAGCAGAGCTCTTCGCCCAACAGGGATGGCGGGTGACCCGGGAGTACTACATGAACGACGAAGGTCACCAGATCTTCCTCCTGGCACAATCGTTGTGGACCCGCTACCGGCAAGCCTTGGGAGATGACGTATCGGTCCCAGAGGGCGGCTACCACGGAGCATACCTTGCGGCGCTGGCAGAAGAACTGGCTGAAGAATGGGGCGAGCGCTATCCGGACTGGACCCCCGAGGTCGAGGCCCTGTTCCGGCAGCTTGCGGTGGAACGCATGATATCCGAGATCAACGAAGATCTGGACGCCATGGCCGTCACCTTTGACGTGTGGTCACGAGAGGGAGAGCTGCACAGAACCGGACTCGTAGCGGAGACGTTGGAGGCCCTGCGCAGGTGTGGGGCTGTTTACGAGAAAGAGGGCGCTCAGTGGCTCCACTCCACAGCACACGGGCTGGCCCGGGACCCTGTGCTGATCAAGTCTGACGGGACCCCCACATACATCATGGTAGACATCGCCTACCACCTGGGCAAGTTCCGCCGCGGGTTCAAACGGGTGATCAACGTACAAGGTGCTGACCACGTGGACACCCAACGACAAGTCACCCTAGGCCTACGCTTGCTCGGAATTCCCGACGATTTCCTAGATTACTGCATCCACCAGTTCGTCACCTTGAAGGGCGCCGAGGGCGTTCAGCGGATGTCCACCCGAGCAGGCAGGTTCTTGCGCCTTCGCGACCTGGTGGCGGAGCTGGGCAGTGACGTGTTCCGCTACTTCATGGTCATGCGCAAACCGTCCAGTCACCTGAACTTCGACTACGAGCTGGCGAAGAGTTCCAGCATGGAGAATCCCGTGTATTACGTGCAGTATGCCCACACGAGGATCGCCTCCCTGGAAAGAGAGGCCCGGCGCCTCGGCGAACTCCCACAGGACCTCGGTTCGGTACCCCTGACAGCGCTGGATGACCCCAGCGAGCGGGCCCTGATGCTGGAGATCGACCGCTTCGGCGACGTGCTGCGCGCCTCAGCTTGTGAGTACGCGCCTCACCTTCTGTGCGAGTACTTGGAAGGCGTGGCAAGCTTGTTCCATCCGTACTACAGCCGTGTCCGCGTGCTCGGGCAAGGCGAGATCACGCATGCTCGCCTGACACTCCTTTCGGCAACCCGGGTTGTCCTAAAGAGGGGCCTCGCTGTGCTAGGCCTATCCACGCCAGAGGAGATGTGAGCCCCGTGTGGCAAAGGCTCCGCAAGGGACTGGACAGAACACGGCGGACTCTGTGGGATCCGCTGGAGGAAGCGCTGCGGGGGAAGGGGACTGTTGACGAGGAGACCCTCGACCGGCTGGAAGAGATCCTGCTGGCCGCTGACGTTGGGCTGGAGTCATCAGAAGAGTTGCTTGCTCCCTGGAGAGGGCAGAATGGGGTGCCAGCGTGTGAGCTGAAGCAGCGCCTGTGTGACAGGGTGGCGGCGTTGCTCGCCCCTGCCGAGAGAGAACTCACTCAGATTGGAGAGGAAGATAGACCTGTGGTGTACATGTTCGTGGGGGTCAACGGCTCGGGGAAGACGACCACAGTGGCCAAGGTGGGTCGTGCGCTGAGCTCCCAGGGAGACTCCGTCGTCCTGGCAGCTGCCGACACCTTCCGCGCTGCAGCAGTGGAACAGCTTGCGGACCTCGCAGAGCGGAGTAGCCTGAAGTTGGTCTCTCACCGTGCAGGGGCAGATCCGGGGGCGGTGGTCCACGACGCAGTGGAACACGCCCGCACGCACGGTTATGATGCTGTTTTGGTTGACACAGCTGGGCGGCTTCAGACCAAGCGCCCCCTTATGGAGGAGCTGAGCAAGGTACGCCGCGTTGTAGAGCGCCTGCAGGGGCGCCCTCCGGATGAGCGTATCCTGGTCGTCGATGGGTCCGTCGGCCAGAACGCCGTTTCACAAGCAGAGTTGTTCGATCAGGCCGTGGGACTCACCGGCCTGGTGGTGACCAAGTTGGACGGCACGGCCAAGGGAGGAGCGATCCTCCCCATATGGCGTGCTTTGCGCGTTCCCATCCTGTGGGTGGGGGTAGGCGAGAGCACTGACGAATTGGAACGCTTCAGCGCGCGGGAGTATGCCCGGGCACTCATCGGAGGTGAACATGGCTCAGGCTGAGAAGCACGTCTACCGATTCGGCGGGGGAAAGGCCGAAGGCGGAGCAGACAAGAAGATGTTGTTGGGAGGGAAGGGCGCGAACCTTGCAGAGATGGCAAGGCTGGGTATACCTGTCCCCCCTGGTTTCACCATCACTACCGAGGCTTGCCGATACTACCAGGATCACCCCGGGGAGTATCCGCCGGGCCTGGAGGACGAAGTAAGGCAAGGGATTCAACATCTGGAAGAGGCAACAGGCCGCAGGTTTGGGGACCCAAGCCGACCGTTGTTGGTCTCCGTTCGCTCTGGGGCAGCTGCCTCCATGCCCGGGATGATGGACACAGTTCTCAACCTCGGGCTGAACGACCGGGTAGTGGAGGGACTCGCCGGCGAGACCGAGCACCGCTTCGCTTACGATGCCTACCGCCGTTTCGTGGCCATGTACGGCTCAGTGGTGCTCGGGGTGAAGGACACCTCCGGCTCTGGTGTGGATCCGTTCCACGAAGCGCTGGACGAGATCAAGGAGCAACGCAACGCCCGCACCGACCTGAACCTCACCGCTGAGGACCTAAAGGAACTTGTATCTCGGTACAAGGCAGCTCTGCAGGAGGCTGGAAAGTCTCTTCCCGAGGACCCTTGGGAGCAACTGTGGGGCGCAATCGCCGCCGTGTTCGGCTCTTGGGACAACCCTCGTGCTCGAGTATACCGTCGGATGAACCAGATCCCCGACTCATGGGGAACGGCGGTGAACGTGCAGGCTATGGTGTTTGGGAACCTAGATGATACGTCCGGGACAGGCGTGATGTTCACCCGGGATCCGGCCACAGGAGAGAACCGTCTGTACGGGGAGTATCTGCTCTCTGCCCAAGGGGAGGACGTGGTCGCAGGCACGCGCACTCCTCAGCCGATTGCCTCAGCACAAAAGTCTGATTCCAACCATGTTTCTCTCGAAGAGACGATGCCGGAGATCTACGAAGAACTGGTGGGGGTACGCGACCGGCTGGAGAAGCATTACCGCGACATGCAAGATACCGAGTTCACCATCGAACAGGGGAAACTGTACGTGCTACAGACCCGCACCGGCAAGCGTACCGGCTTCGCCTCCGTGCGCATCGCCGTGGAGATGGTCGAGGAGGGCCTGATCTCAGAAGACGAGGCAATCCTCAGGCTGGAGCCGGCGGAGCAGCTATCCCAGCTTCTGCAACCCATATTCGACCCAGCAGAGAAGGAAAGCTCCGAGGTACTGGCCAAGGGACTTCCCGCGGGGCCGGGAGCGGCCTCGGGACGCGTTGCTCTGACCGCCGATGCAGCGGTCCACATGGCGGGTGACGGGGAACCGGTTGTTCTCGTCCGACATGAGACTTCGCCCGACGACATCGCCGGCATGGCCGCCTCACAGGGCATACTCACATCGCGCGGGGGAATGACCTCCCATGCAGCGGTGGTGGCCCGCCAGATCGGAAAGGTGGCTGTGGTCGGCTGCGATGGTCTTGCCATCGACTACAAACGGCGGGAACTACGTGTGCAAGACAAGACATTCAAGGAAGGAGACTGGCTTTCCTTCGATGGCACCACAGGCGAAGTGCTGGCGGGCAAGGTGGCCACTAGGGCATCTGAGGTCTTGCAGGTCCTCATCGACAAGACGCTCGACCCCAGCGAGGCCCCCGTGTACCGGTTGTACGACAAGCTTATGACCTGGGCGGACGAGCGTCGCAGGCTCGGCGTGAGGGCAAACGCGGACAAGCCAGAGCAGGCGGCAGCTGCACTGGCCTTCGGAGCAGAGGGCATCGGGCTGTGTCGCACCGAGCACATGTTTTTCGGTGAGGAGCGCATCCCTTATGTTCAGCAGGCCATCATCACCGAGGATCCCCAGGCCAGAGACAAAGCGCTGGAGCGTCTACTGGAGATGCAAACGGAGGATTTCGCCGGCATCTTGCGAGCCATGGACGGCAAGCCCGTGATCATCAGGCTACTGGACCCCCCCATGCACGAGTTCCTTCCCAGCGACGAGGAGAGCATCGCTGGCCTCGCCCGCCGGTTCGGGCTCGACGAGGCAGAGCTGAGGGAACGCATACAAGCGCTGCACGAGTTCAACCCCATGCTTGGGCACCGGGGGTGCCGGCTAGGCATTACCCACCCTGAGCTGTACGACATGCAAGCCGAGGCCATCTTCCGCGCCGCAACAGGTCTTGCCAGGGAAGGGTTGGATCCGCGGCCTTACATCATGGTGCCCCTGGTGGGCTTGGCCAGTGAGATGCGCGCAGTGCGGCGCCGAGTTGACAAGATCGCTGCCCGCACCATGGAGGAGGAAGGAGTTGAAGTGGAGTACAAAGTCGGCACGATGCTGGAAGTGCCACGGGCTTGCGTTGTCGCCGACGAGATCGCCCGCGAGGCTCAGTTCTTCTCCTTCGGCACGAACGACCTCACCCAGATGGCGTTCGGGTTTTCCCGCGACGATGCGGGCAAGTTCATTCGCCAGTACCTGGATGAGAACCTTCTCTCCGCAGACCCCTTCCAAAGCATCGATCGTGACGGAGTAGGAGAGCTGATGAAGCTGGGTACCACCAAAGGGAGGCAGGCCGTCGCCGGCCTTTCCGTGGGTATCTGCGGTGAGCACGGTGGCGAGTCGAGCTCCGTTCAACTCTGCCACGAGATCGGGCTGGATTATGTCTCTGCCTCTCCGTTCCGAATTCCCGTCGCCCGTCTGGCAGCCGCCCAAGCAGCGCTGAAACAGTGATCATCCGGGCGAGTGGACCATCACCGGTCCACTCGCCCTCAGCCATGCTCCGTTATGTGTTCGTGCGCGCAACAGCAATGGGGGCCACCCTGCTTTGTGTGGCCCTGTTGGTGTTCCTCCTGCTGTCTGTGGTGCCGGGAGACCCGGCCCGGCTGGCTGCCGGCCCTGAGGCCACCGCTGAGACCTACCGCAGCATCCGGGAGAAACTCGACCTAGACCACCCGTGGCCCATTCGGTTTGGTCGCTGGCTGGCGGGATTGCTGCAAGGAGAGGCCGGCACTTCGCTGACCTACGACCGCCCGGTCAGCGAGCTACTGGCTGCGGGACTGTCGGTGACCTTCCCCCTGGCAGTGCTCGCCCTGGCGCTGGCAGTGGGGCTAGGGGTACCGCTCGGCCTGCTCGCCGCATCACGACCCGGGGGAGCTGTCGACCTGGCCACAGTCGGGGTCGCCCAGTTGGGGATGGCCCTGCCTGAGTTCTGGCTGGGCCTGCTGCTGGCGGGCGCGGCCGGCGCCCGCTGGGGCATCCTCCCTGTGGGCGGCTTCCCCGGCTGGCAGGTGCCCGGTCAAGCCCTGGCGCACCTGCTCCTGCCGGCAATCGCCTTGGCCCTTCCTCGTGCCGCGTACCTTGCCCGCATGGTTCGCGGTGCAGTGGCCGATGTGCTTTCTGAGGACTACATACGTGCTGCACGAGCCAAGGGAGTGCCGGGATTCCGAGTTCTGTTCCATCACGCGCTGCGGAACGCGTTAGTCCCCGTGGTGACGAGCGCAGGGCTGATCCTTGCCCGACTGCTCGGTGGGGCCCTGGTCGTGGAGAACGTGTTCTTCTTGCCTGGGCTAGGAGGGTTCGCCTTGACTGCTGTGCACGCCCGAGACCTCCCTTTGGTGGGGGGAATCGCGGTGGTGACGGCGGGCCTGATGATCGCTGTCAGCTTCGCGGTCGATCTGCTGTACGGGGCATTGGATCCAAGGATTAGGCGAACATGAGGAATCTTGGGCTGCGTGTAGGCCTTGCACTTCTCTCCGTGACCGTGGCCCTTGTGATTGTGGGCGCTGTCTGGACTCCCTATTCGCCAACCCGGATGTCTCCTCTCACCCTGTCCTCTCCCACGCTCGCCCATCTCATGGGAACCGACTGGTTCGGCAGGGACATCCTCTCCCGAGTGATGGCAGGCGGCAGGAGCACACTCGCTGTGGCGGCCGCGGCAGTGGCCGCCGGCGGAATCGTGGGTACGATGCTGGGTGGCTTGGCCGGGTACCGAGGGGGACTGCTGGGAGAGCTCCTCATGCGGGCAGCCGACATCCTGTTGGCCTTCCCCACAGTGTTGGCAGGCCTAGTCTTGGCCACCGTGTGGGGGCCGGGGATAATGGGAGTGGCCGCTGCCATTGCCGCAGCCAACGTACCGTTCTTCGCGCGCATCGCCCGAGCAGGTTTTTTGACCTTGAAGGAGCGTCAGTACGTAAAGGCCTCCCAAGCAGTAGGCGCCGCAGACTCTCATATCGTCCTGCGGCACATCCTACCCAACATGACCTCTCCCTTGGTGGTGCAAGCTACGGTCAGTCTGGCCGGGGCGGTGCTGGCGGAGGCCGCGCTGAGTTACCTGGGGCTAGGGGTGCAGCCACCACAGCCATCATGGGGAAGGATGCTTCAGGAAGCTCAATCCTACTACCACCTCTCGCCTTGGCCTGCCCTGTTCCCCGGCCTCACCCTGGCAGCGCTCGTCCTCGGGCTGAACTTGGCTGGCGATGGGCTGCGGGACTTCCTGGACCCCTCGCTGCGCCGCCTCACTCCACAGAGACATCCGTCAGGTCGAGCGCGTAGATAGGAAGGATCACCACACCTCTCACCGTCTCCCGCATCGCCAGGATGGCGTCCATATCTTGCAGGTAGACGTTCACCACTTCCTCGGCGAGGATCTCCTGGGCGCGTCTGTAGATCTCCTGGCGGCGTTCTCGATCCAGCTCCACGGCGCCCTCTTCAAGAAGCTGGTTCAACTCAGCGCTCTCCCACTCACGGCGGAAGTAGTAGTCAGGCCTCTGCGAGCCGTAGACGCTAAGCATCAGCGCCGGATCCAGCCTGCCCGGATGCCCGATCACCGTAAGGTCGTAGTCCCCTTGCGAGAAGACCCGTTCCAGCCACGTGGCCCAGTCCACCAGCTGGATACGCACCTCAACGCCCACCTCCTCCAGCTGCGCGGCGATGGCCTCCCCTGTCCGCACGTGCTGGGCGTAGTTGCTGGGAAGGGTGAGCGTGAGGGAGAGTCCTCCTTCATGACCGGCATCAGCCAAAAGTTGACGTGCCCTGCTTGGGTCGTGCGGGTACAGATCGACCAGATCCACGTAGTAGGGAAGCGCGGGGGTGAGGTGGCTGCCAACCGCGGTCCCGTAGCCGAAGAACACCTGATCGATAATCCTCCGGCGATCCACCGCGTGCGCGAGCGCCTGCCGGACGGCCAGTTGATCGAGCGGCGGTCGCCCGTTGTTGATGGACAACACCTGCACCAGGTTGGACGGGCCCGAGATCACAGCGAATCCTGGCCTAGCAGCGAGTTCAACGGCCACTTCGGGCGTCACCTCTATCACCACGTCGACGTTCCCTGCGAGAAGGGCTCGCCTCTGCGCCGCAGGATCCCGGATGAAGCGGAACTCCACACGGTCGAGCTTCGGGAGCCCAGGCACGTAGTAGTCAGCGTTGCGCTCCAACACCAAGCGGTCGGCTGGACGCCACTCTCGCAACTGGAACGGACCAGTGCCCACAGGATTGCGGGCCAGTTCGTCCGCATTCGTAGGCACGATCACCGACTCCCCCAGAGCCAAAAGCGAGAGGAACGCAGCCTGGGGCTCTCGCAGATGGAAGCGCACCTCGAGCTGGTCCACAACCTCTATGGTCTCGATGATCTCGTACTGCTCTTGCCGTGGGTGGCCGATCTGCGGATCCTGGGCACGGCGGAAGCTTGCAGCTACCACTTCAGCGTCGAGCGCTGTCCCATCATGAAATAGGACGCCATCGCGCAATTGAAACGTGTACGTCCGCCCATCGTCGGAGACCTGCCAGGATCGGGCAAGCTGCGGGTTGAGCTCCCCTTTCTCGTCGACCTGGACCAACCCCTCATACAGATTGTAGTGCAGGAGCTGCCGGATCACGGCCGCAGCATTCGTCGTTGGATCCAGCCCCGGTGGCTCAGTGGCAACGGCCACCCGCAGCTCGTTTGCCCCGGACCCCAGAGCCATAGTCGCAACCGCCAGAAGAAGAGATACCAAGCAAATGCGCACAGCTGTTCACCTCCGCGCGGTCAGTATAGACCGACCCCTGGCACCTCACCAGCCCGCCTTCCATGCTATGCGTCGGCCGCGCGACTGTCGACCGCGGTTCGGCCCATGGGTACAGCAGCGTCCACTGCAGTCTCCGCAATGTTGAACCCGTACTCGCGCGTACGCAGCAGGCTGTCCATTACAATGCTGATGGGAAGAGCATTGTCTGGTTGCTCGCGTATGGCCTCCTGAGCCCACTCCAACAACCTCTCCCGCTGCTCCTTTTGTTCGAGCACGCGGTTGGCCAGCTTCGTATCCCGCTGCTCGAACGCCTGCACAGCCTCTGCCAGAATGCTGCGCGATTCGGCGTGGATGTCGCCGATACGTTGGCCGACCCCCTCGTACAGCTCCTTGCTCAGCACCAAAGTGGCCCGCGACACTTTTACCGCGTGATCAGCCACCCTCTCCAGCTGGTCGGCCACCGCCTGATGGTAGTGAAACTCGAACCTGGAAAGCCGTACGTCCTCCTCCACGAGAAGATCTCTGAGGAGAAGGCCAAACTGGCGCGCCACTAGTAGCACCAGTCGATCCACATCGCCGTCACGCTCTGCCACATCCTGAGCCAGTTCCTCATCCCGCGTCCTGCAGGCCACTATCGCATCATCGAGCATCCCCAGGGTGATTTCGAAGATGCGATGGATCGTCTGACCCACGGGAAAATCACGCATGTTCACCACGGAATGAAGCACCACAGCCGCGTGAGATTCCTCCAGGATCTCCAGCCCCACCAGCGACTGAGCGATCTCCCGCACAGTGCGGCGCTGCTCAGGACGAATCCGTCTGCCCTGGACCTCGATCACGTCGTAGCCGGCGATGTACCTGGCGATGATGTCCCGTTGCAGCTCCACATGGTCGCCGCCGTCCATCTCCAGAGAACAACGATTGTCCTCCCTGGAGCCAGTGGGGACCAGAAGCAACGCCCCCGAGTCGTTGGGGATGAGGACGACCGTGCTGCCCTGGCTTACCCCATAGGCGTCCGCCCAACCCTTGGGCAGGGTCACTAAGAATGTGCCCCCGCCGGTAACCTGCACCTTCCGCCGATAGGCCACCTCGCCTCCTTCCCTATATAGTAATCTGGCCCACTGCGGATCACAATAAGCACTATGGTCAACAACAGCACACTACCTATTTCGTTTCGGCAGGCCCAGGACGAACGCGTGACTGCGCCGGAGACCCTGCAGGCAAGCAGCCTCCAGCGCGATGAACTCCAGTCCAGAGACAGAAGGCCAGACCGCCTCAACATCAACACTGCCTTCCCCTAAGCCCAGGTGGGCGTCGAACACCCCATCGTTGTCATGAAGGTGTGCCCCCCGCAACCGGGGGACCAACGCAGTGAGCTTGCCCACAGCTTCCCTTCCGTGCACAGTCCACGCGTGGCCGACGTCGAGAACTCCCGCCAAGCCAGTCTCTCCCAGGAAACGGGCGAATTCCTCCAGATCGCACAGGTACAAACCCGGCAGGCGCGGGTCATTCTCCAGCCCGAGACCGACGCCCAAAGCGGCGGCTCTCTTGGCCAGCCTGTGTAGGGCCTGCCTGGCCTCCTGCCAAGGCGGTTGGTGAGGCACCCCCATGATGGGGCGCCCGCCCAGGTGGAAGGTCAGCCAAGGGGCTTCCAGCTCCGCGGCCAGCTCCACGCTGGCGGCGAGTTCTCCTTCAGCTAGCTTCCGCGCTCCCGGGTGAGGCGACATCAGGTTCACATCGGCCACCGGTGCGTGCAAAGACAAGTGTAGCCTAGCACCAGCCACCGCACGGCGTTCTCCAGCCGGCCACTGTGATGGCAGCCAGGGAGGCTCGCAGAGAACCTCCAATCCATCGAACCCCTGCTCAGTCGCCCAGCGCGCCGCCGCGCTGGGCGACTGAGGATGGAACGCAAGCGTAGAGATCAGCAACTTGGGGGACATCGCCTGCCCTCCTCGCCCTAGTAGCCGGTTGTTCGTCCTCGGTTGTTGGTACGCCCTGTGGGTGCAGTGTACCCATCACAGGTCAACCCGACATCGGCCCATCAGCACGTGAGGGCTGTTGTTCGCACCTGCCGGGGGTAGAATGAAGACTAGAACTTATCTGACCGGGTGCTGAACGAGCAGATATGATACGCACCAGGTGCGCCACAGGCGGCCTGGGCTTCAAGGACGGTGATAGAGCTCATGGATATTGCGAAGCGCTTTCCTAACCTCCCCCCACGCCTGCACGGCTTGGGAGAGCTTTCGTTCAACTTATGGTGGAGCTGGACACCCGAAGCGCGGGACTTGTTCCGCAGGCTTGATCTGCAAGTGTACCGAACGACCCAGCACAATCCTGTACACATGCTGGATATGCTACCCCCAGAGACCCTGCAGCGGGCAGCCACCAACCCTCGCTTTCTCCAGCTGCACGATGCGGTGCTGGAGAGATACCGACAGGAGATGTCCACCACCGACACCTGGTACGAGCGGACCTTCGGCGCTGATCGGGAGCGCATTGTGTACATGTCTGCCGAATTCGGGGTCCATGTCTCGCTTCCCCTGTATGCGGGCGGGCTGGGTATCCTGGCCGGGGACATCTTGAAGCAGTCCAGTGATCTGGGGGTCCCGACCGTGGGACTGGGGCTCTTGTATGGCCAGGCTTACGTGTGCCAGAGGATCCGCGAGGACGGGTGGCAGGAAGACATAGAAGAGCCGCTCGACCTGAGCCACGCTCCGTTGGAGCAGGTTCTGGACCATGGCGAGAGGCCCCTGGCGATTGTCGTGCCCGGCTTTCGCCCGCCACTTGTGGTGCAGATCTGGCGGGCGATGGTGGGAAGGGTGCCTCTGTATCTACTGACCACCGATGTGGAGGCAAACCCACCGCACGCGCGACAGATAACCCAGAAGCTCTACGCCGACGACCCCCAGCAGCGCCTGCACCAGGAGATTGTGCTGGGGATAGGCGGCGTACGGGTCCTCGCCGAACTGGGGATCCCCACGGGGGCAATTCATCTCAACGACGGCCATCCTGCCCTCGCCGTCCTTGAGCGCCTGCGGATGGAGCTCAAGGATGGGCAAGCCTTAGACAACGCCCTGCGTCGCGTAAGGAAGTCCACCATCTTCACCACACACACGCCGGTTCCGGCGGGCACCGACGTCTTCCCGTTCCCGCTCTTCGTTGAGCACCTCGGGACTTACTTCCGAGAAGCAAAGCTTGACCCCGATCGCATTCTTTCGCTTGGCACCAATCCAGAGGACCCCGAAGCAGGATTCAACATGACGGTGTTCGCCCTGCGCATGAGCGCCTACTGCAACGCGGTGAGCCGCAAGCACGCAGAGGTGTCGCGCGAGATGTGGGCAGAAGTTCGGCCCGCTGAGTCTGGGGAACAGGAAATACAGCCCATCACCAACGGCATACACCTTCCTACATGGATCGAACCACTCCGCTTTCAGCCGCTGCTGCGACAACATTTGGGTGAGAACTGGAGAGAACAGCAGGACGATCCGGAACTGTGGCGGAAGGTAGACACCATCCCCGATCAGGAAATCTGGCGCGTCCACCAGGAGAGGAAGGCTGCCATGCTCGTCCAAATAAGAGCCCGCGCCCGGCAGGCCTGGCGTTCAGGCGACGTGTCCCCTGCCAGCGTGATGGGATTCGGCACTCTGCTCGAGCCTTACGCCCTTACCCTTGGATTCGCCCGCCGCTTCACTTCCTACAAACGCCCAGACCTTATCCTCTTTGACATAGAGCGCCTGCGCCGGATGCTGCTGGATCCGGTCCGCCCTGTGCAGCTCGTGTTCACCGGGAAGGCGCACCCGGCAGACGAGGACGGCAAGCTGCTGTTGCAGAAAGTCTTCGCTGCAGCCAACGATCCCAACTGCGCCGGCCGGATTGCCTTCGTGGAGAACTACGATCAGCACCTGGCCAAGTACCTGGTGGCTGGGGTAGACGTGTGGCTGAACAACCCGCTGCCGCCGCTGGAGGCGAGCGGCACGAGCGGCATGAAGGCCAGTGCCAACGCCGTGCCCAACCTGTCTGTTTTGGACGGATGGTGGCCAGAGTGCTACGACGGCTCCAATGGCTGGGCTCTCGGCGCCGGGTCACCGCAAGACGACCGGACAGACGCCGATGCGGAGTCGCTGTACCGGCTCCTGGAGGAGACCATCATCCCCTTGTACTACGAGCGCGGAGAGGACCGCGTGCCTACAGGGTTCGTCAAGGTAATGAAGGCAGCCCTACGGACTACGGCTCCGCAGTTCAACGCCTGCTGCATGATCAAGGCGTACAGCCAGCAGTTGTACGCGCCGGCCATGGGCAAAGAGAGGAAGGCTTAAGATCGAGGCCAACACTCCGAGTCCGCCACCCTAGCCAAGTCCACCCTTGCTTCCGAGCCCGAGGTCAGGTGTCGTACCGTGGCCCTATTCTCGGCCACCTCATCCGGTCCGACGATCACCGCCCAGCGCGCCCGTCGGCCGGCCACCTGCATCGCCTTGCGGAGCGAGCGGTCCATGTACTCCATGTCCGCAGTCCTACCAGCAGTACGCAGCTCACGCAGAACGCTCGCCGCCGCCCGCCGCACGTGGGGCTCACCCCCCACCGGAATGACGAACGCCTCGAGCTTGCTGAAAGGCTGTTGATCAGCTCCGTCCTTGAGGAGAAAAAGCAGCCTCTCCATGCCTGCTGCAAACCCCACTGCCGGCGTAGGCGCACCGCCCAGAAGCTCCACCAGCTCGTCGTACCTCCCCCCGCCCAGCAGGGCATCCTGCGCTCCGAGTTCCGTGGAGCATAGCTCGAACACTGTGCGGGTGTAGTAGTCGAGTCCGCGAACAAGCGTGTAGTCCTCCCGGTACGAGAGGCCCAACTGGTCTAACAGCTCCTTCACCTCACGGAAGTGCTGATTGCACTCCTCACACAGGTGCTCGGCACTGTGAGGTGCCGAGGCGGACACCTCAGCACACCCAGGCTGCTTGCAGTCGAGAACACGCATTGGGTTCTCCTCCACGCGCCGCCGACAGTCGGCGCAGAGCTCCGAGAGGCACCCTCTTAGATAGGATTGCAGAGCCGCACGATACACAGGTCGGTCAACCGCACAGCCCATGGAGTTGAGCCTCAGAGTGAGTGCTTCCCGGCTGAGGCCCAAAGAAGACATGAGTTCCGCCGCCAGGTCGATCACCTCAGCATCCAGCGCGGGACTCAGCGAGCCCAAGGCCTCAACGCCGTACTGATGAAACTGCCGCTGCCGCCCCTTCTGCGGTTTCTCGTAGCGAAACATGGGCCCCACGTAGTACAGCTTCGCCAAGTCTCCGCGTGAGTGCAGGCCGTGCTCCACGTAGGCCCGCACCACCGAGGCAGTGGCCTCGGGACGCAGGGCTAGCTGAAGCCCTTTGCGATCTGGAAACACGTACATCTCCTTGTGCACTATGTCCGTTTCCTGGCCCACTCCCCGGGCGAACAGCTCCGCCAGCTCCACCAGCGGCGGACGGATCTCTCGATAGGCGTACAGTCCACAGATGCGGTGGATTTCCTGCTCGACTCTCCGCCATACCTCGGCTTCGTCGGGGAGAACGTCGCGCATGCCCCGCACACTCTCAACTCTCATCCTCGCAAGCCCCTCTCCAGGTTCACCATCTCTACCAGGCTCTCCGCAGCTTGTGCTCCCCTGTTGCCCCCCTTCCCACCGGCGCGCTCCAGAGCTTGGTCCTGGGTGTCCGCCGTGATGACCCCGAACGCAACCGGAACAGGTAGCTCCATACTCAGCTGGGCCAGTCCCTTGCTGACCTCAGCGGCCACATAATCGAAGTGGGGGGTCGCTCCACGCACCACAGCTCCCAACGCCAGTACCCCCTCCACCCTGGCAGAAACAGTTCGCACCGCCCGGGGAAGCTCGAACGCACCCGGCACCCTCGCCAGGAGCAGGTCACCCTCCTCAGCACCTAGGCGGCGTAGCCGATCCAGGGCCCCGGCGAGGAGCTCCCCAGTTACGAGGGAGTTGAACCGCGACACCACGATGGCGAGCTTCATCCCCCTCGCCGACAGAATGCCCTCGTGCACTTGCATAGACCCTCCCTTATACCTTGTCAAGCTCGTGGCCCAGCTTCTCCTTCTTGGCCCGCAGATAGCTGCTATTGTACTCGTTGGGATCCATCTCGATGCGTACCTGCTCAGCAATGCGGAGACCGTGGCCGGAGAGCCCCGCCACTTTCTTGGGGTTGTTGGTGAGCAGGCGGATGGACCTCACTCCGAGATCAGCCAGAATCTGAGCTCCCAATCCGTAGTCTCTCAGATCAGCCGGGTAACCCAGTCGCAGGTTGGCTTCCACCGTGTCCAGCCCCTGATCCTGCAAGTGATATGCCGACACTTTGTTGGCGAGTCCTATCCCCCTGCCTTCCTGACGCATGTACAGAAGCACTCCCTCTCCCTCGGCAGCGATGAGTTCCATAGCCTTGCGCAGCTGCTCACCACAGTCACAGCGAAGCGAACCAAGGGCATCCCCGGTCAGACACTCGGAGTGCACCCTGACCAACACAGGCTCGTCGGCCTCGAGGCTTCCCTTGACCAGCGCCACGTGCTCCTGACCCATCACGCGATCCCGATAGGTGATAATGCGGAACATTCCCCAACGGCTAGGGAACATCGCCTCAGCCACCCTCTCCACCAAGACCTCTTTTCTCTTTCTGTATGCTATGAGGGAGGCAATGGTCAAGATGGGAATATCGTGGCGTGCGGCAAAGTCCCTCAGTTCGGGCAGCCGGGCCATAGTTCCGTCGTCGCGCATCACCTCGCACACCACACCCACCGGGGACACGCCTGCCAGACGGCACAGGTCCACGGTCGCCTCGGTGTGGCCGGCGCGCCGCAGCACGCCGCCCTCACGGGCCACAAGCGGGAACACATGACCGGGCCGCACCAAGTCCTCTGGCCCGCTGGTGGGGTCGGACAGCACCTGAAGCGTACGCGCACGGTCGTGCGCAGAGATGCCTGTAGTCACTCCATGGCGAGCGTCAACCGAAACGGTGAAGGCCGTGCCGTGTTGATCCTCCGGTTGCTGCACCATCGGCGAAAGCTCCAGCCTTTCTGCCCACCATCTGGGCATGGGGGCGCAGATCAGGCCCCGCCCCTCCAGGGCCATGAAGGTCACCGCCTCAGCGGTTATCTTTTGGGCGGCCATCACCAGGTCGCCCTCGTTCTCGCGGTCTTCGTCGTCCACAACCACGAGCATCCGGTCCTGGCCCAGTGCCCGGGCCGCATCCTCCACGGAGGCAAAACTCACTTTTCCCTCCATCCCACGACGTACTTGGCCACGACATCGAACTCCAGGTTCACCCTGTCGCCGACGTGCCTTGCTCGCAAATTCGTGTGACTCAAGGTGTGAGGGACCAGCGCGCACCGAAAGCTGGTCCTGCGTACCCGAACTGGAGTCAAGCTGATACCGTCCACAGCCACTGCTCCCTTGTCCACAAGCAACGAACTGAACTCCTGCCGGTGGGAAACCTCCAGCAGTCGCCTCCCTCCGTCTCCCTCCATGCGTACCACTTTGCCCACACAGTCGACGTGGCCCAGCACCAAGTGTCCTCCCAGCGGCTCCCCAGCGGCAACCGCGGGCTCGAGGTTGAGGAGAGAACCGACCCTGAGCTCTGCCAATGCCGTACGCTCCAGGGTCTCCCGGGACAGGTCCAGCCCAACAGCCTGGGCTCCCACTTCGGCCACCGTGAGGCACACGCCGTTCACGGCCAAAGAATCGCCCGCCTGGAGGCGCAACCCATCATGCTCCACCCAAAACCGGTTCGGTTCCCGAGCCGCCAGCCTTGCCACTTTCTGCACGATCCCGGTGAACATCTCCTCGCCCCGCGCGGAGTGTACCGGAGGCAACCGGCGCGCACCAAGCGCTTGCGCTTTGCATCTTGCCTCGGGTAAAGTACCGCCGGTATGAGCAAGCTACAGACTGTGATTGCCGCCGCACTGGTGGTGGCTGCGGGGTGTGCGGCGCTCTCCGTTACGCACCCAGTGGAGTTGGAACAGGGCCAAGCCGACGGCATCCCGTACGTAGAAGCGAAGAACGCGTTCGTCAGATACCGCTTCTCTGGGGACGGGGGTGTGCTGGCCAGCGCCTTCCTGCACTTTGCGACCCTAAGGGACCGGGCCGCCGATGCTGTCCCCGGCTGGGATGATGGCGAGGGCTTCCTGCCAGGCGCCAGCCGGCCGTTCGAACTGTGGGTGGGCGGACATGACACGGCGCGTGCGCCCTACGAGGCTACAGTCAAGGAGCAAAGCCAGCAGCAAGCAGTAATCGAGTTCATAGGCGAGGGGGATGGCTGGAGCGCGGTGAAGACGTTCACCGTGCAGCACGACGCCCTGTACACCATGGAGGTCGCCCTCGCCGTCCATGCCCCAGACAGCCAGGTGGAGTTGGTGTTGGGCCACCTCCCGCGGGGGCACGATGCTCCTGACCTCCTGTACATCTACGACGGCGATGTGCACAACTCACCTCAGCCCGAGGGGGCCTACGTCCGGTTCGAGGGGCTGGGCCTGGTGGGAAACCGCGAGGTCTTCTTCCTCCAACTAGAACAGCCAGCCGACGTCCAGCCGTTTCAGGCTGTCAACGCGGCAGGCCAGCTCGTGTTCGGTCTGAAGACCGAACAGGCCCCAGAGGAACTGCTCATATCCGGCACGCTGTACGCGGGACGCAACCGCTACCTCCTGCTGGAGGAGAAGGGACTGGAGAAGCTCTCGCCTGTGGGCCTCTTCTCTCAGTTCCTCGTGTATGTGATGCGCTTCCTTGGCTGGCTGTACGATCTGACTGGTAACTATGTGTGGGCCATCCTGCTGTTCACGCTTCTCACCAGGGTCATTTTGTATCCGGTCATGCGTTCCCAGCTGAGGTCAATGGCCAAGATGCAGCGCCTGCAGCCCAAGATGCAGAAGCTCCAGGAAAGATACAAGGATGACCGCGCCACCCTCCAGAAGCAGATGATGGAGCTTTACCGACAGGAGAAGGTCAATCCGTTGGGGGGATGCCTACCCATGCTTCTACAGCTTCCACTGCTGATCCTCCTTTGGCAGGCGATCATCTACTCATCCGAGCAGATCAGGCTATCGCCAGGATTTCTGTGGATCAGTGACCTATCAGGCCCGGATCCTTATTACATACTGGTCATAGTCACCACTGGACTGATGATGCTGCAGCAATGGCTCACTCAGCGCCGGCTGGCCACGGCCCCGACTGGGGGGATGCAAGCCATGGGATGGCTGTTTCCCCTCATCATGGCCGTGCTGTTTTTGAACTGGCCGGCCGGTTTGTGGATGTACTGGCTGTTCACCACCATCCTGCAGGTGGGCCAGCAGTGGGTCGTGGACCGAGAGATCGCAAGGGAGATGGGCCCGGCCACGGCACCGAAGGACGTCGATGGAAAAGAGCAAGGAGATTGAGCAAGCTCGTGCCTTCTTCGCTGGCCTCCTCGACGTCCTGCACGAGTCCGGCACGGTGGAGATAACCCCCGACAAGGGCGAGCTCTATGTGAACATCACCGGCGGCCTTCGCATCCTCAGCGGTCAACAGGCACTGCTGCCTTCCCTCACCCACCTGCTCCGCCGGCACCTCCGGGCCACCCTACAAGCCGACCTGCCCGTCTCCGTCGACCTGGACGGAGTGCTGGCCAGCCGCCGCGACGCGCTCGCCGCCCAAGCTCAGCAGGCAGCCCAACAGGTGACGGACACTGGACGCAAGCACCGCCTTCCCCCGATGACGGCGCGCGACAGGCGGCTGGTACACATGGCGTTGGCCGACTTCACCGGCGTGCGCACCCGCTCGGTGGGCCAGGGAGCCGCCCGCCGGGTGGTGATCGAGCCCGTCCAATGATCCTGCGCAGGGCCATCCTCGGCCCGGATGTACCCGCAGCGAAGTGCGCGGATGGGCGAGTGGTGCTGCTGGACGTGCCTTTCACCCCCCTGGGGCTGAACTCGGCGGTGGAGGAGTTCACCGCCCGCCTGGCAGCAGGGCAACGTGGAATTGCGGTGTTCACCCCCGATGCCCATGCGGCTTCCCGTGCTGTGCTGTGTTGTCGCTGGAGGGAGTTCTATCGTAGAGCCGACTTCGTGTTGTGCGATGGCGCGGGCCTGGCCTGGTCGTCCCGCGTTCTAGGCTACCCTGTTCCCCGCGCACCGGGGGTGGACGTGGCATGGGCCCTCTGCCGCCGGGCACAGGAACGGGGTTGGAGCGTGTACCTCCTCGGTGGCAGGCCTGGAATAGCCTCTCTGGCTGCCAAGAACCTCGCCCAACAGTTCCCCGGCCTGCACATTGCAGGCTTCCATCACGGGTACTTCTCCGGACGCGGTCCCGCCGACAGGCTTTCAATCCTCGCACCCGATATCTTGCTGGTGGGACTCGGCTTCCCGGCGCAAGAGCAGTGGATTGCGGAGAACCGAGGATCGGGAGCTGGCTTGCTCATGGGAGTTGGAGGAACGTTGGATCTTTGGGCAGGGCTACACCCCCGCGCCCCACTGCCCCTACGCCGGGCTGGCCTGGAGTGGGCCTGGCGCGCCTTGCGCCAACCGCGCCGCGCTGCCCGCCTGTGGGCGGTTCCCTTCGTCCTCTACCACACAGGCCTGGCCTGGCTACGGACGCACCCTTAACCTCTCACAAGCACTCCGCGCCCTTGAGCGCCCGTTAGCGGGCCGAAGTCCTCACCTTCTTCGTACGAGCGGCGCTCGTCGCCCACCAGCATAGGATGGGGTTCGCCACGAAGAACGACGAGTAGGTCCCCACCAGGACGCCGATGAGCAAGGCCAAGGCGAACGGTTGCAGTGCCGACCCCCCGAACGCATACAAGATGACCACCGGGATCAGCGTGGACAGGCTTGTGTTGATCGACCGGCTCAGCGACTGGTTCGCTGACCGGTTGATCACATCCACGATGGGAGCCTTCTTCATGCTCTTCAGATTCTCCCGCACCCGGTCGAAGATGACAATTGTGTCGTTCAGAGAGTAGCCGACAACGGTCAGAAAACCAGCGATCACGGGGAGGCTTATCTCCACCTGGAACAGGGCGAACACCCCCAAAGCCAGCAGGACATCGTGCAACAAAGCGGCGATTGCCCCCGCAGCATAGCGAAGGCGGAACCGCCAAGAGATGTACACCAATATCGCCCCTAGCGCCAAGAGGATGGCCTGCCAGGCCCGGTCGACGAGCTCACGGGACACCTGCGGGCCCACGCCTGTGTAGGACACCCCGTCCTCTCCTGTCTCCCGAAACGCCGCCGGAAGGCGCACCTCCTCGGGGGGATCGGCCAACTCACGGCGAATCTGGCGCACCAGATCCTCGTGCGTCTCCGGGTCTATGCGCAGCGTGATGATCTTGCCCGGAAGACTCACCCCGTCACGCTCGAAGTTGGCGCCTTGAACGTGCACCTCAGCGGGCAACACGCCCCTGTCCTCAAAGCGGGTCAGGTAAGCCCGGATGTCCTCGCCTGCTACTTCCACCCCCTGGGGGTAGATGACCGTGAACTGTGATCCCCCGGTGAAGTCGACACCCGCTCGCAGGCCCAGAAAAGCCATCAACAGGACGCTCACGATGACCAGCCCTCCGGACAACGGGCCCAAGTACCTTACCTTGCCCAAGAAGTCGTAGTTGGTCATCGCTGCAAGCTGCTCAGACGCCGTACCATGCGCGACTTCAAGCGACCCGCCCGGTTGGCGTGGATAACTCCTCGCTGCGCGGCCTTGTCCACCGCAGCCTGGTACTTGGGCAACAGCTTCTCCGCCTGTTCAGGTTGGCCGTCTTGCACCAGTCGTCCGATCTCTTTGCGCCAGTACCGGATGGCACTCTTCCTCAGGTCGTTGCGCGCCCGACGCCGGATACTCTGGCGCAGCCGCTTCTTGGCCGAACGCGTATTGGGAATCTTACATCGCCTCCTCGCTCCAAGCGTAAGCCAAATCCGGCTGTGATCTTAGCCTCAGCCGCGCGCGGCCGCAAGAGAGAGAAAAAGTTCCTGTTGCCTGGACTGCCTGCTCGGCGCTATGGTAATACGCGTCACTTCCATGGGGGGAGCACCGTAGGCTACAGGTACCAGCCGGCGCATCGCTCGACAGGGTGCGGGCTCGTGGGACAGAACTTCGGCACGGGGAAAGCGAGGAGAAGAGATGATCCAGTCGGTGCGTAAGCGTGACGGAAGAGTGGTCAGTTTCGACCCTGAACGGATCGACAACGCCATCGCCAAGGCCATGCGCGAGGAGGGAAAAGACGACCCGGCCCTCGCCGCCGAGGTGGGGCAGAAAGTCGTGGCGACTCTGGAAGCACGATATGCAGGCCTGTTCGGCCCCCCACATGTAGAGGAGATCCAGGATGCTGTGGAGGAAACCCTCATGGCCGCAGGGCTGCCGGAAGTCGCCCGAGCGTACATCGTCTACCGTCACCAACACAGGCAAATCCGGGAACTCAAACAGCTCATCGACCCCAGCCTTGTCGAGCAGTATCTCAACGGTTCGGACTGGCGGGTGAAGGAGAACTCGAACATGTCGTTCTCCCTACAGGGGCTGAACGTGTTCCTCACCGACAGGTTGATCTCCCGTTACTGGCTGGATCGCATCTACCCTGCTCCCGTTCGTCGCGCCCACGAGCAAGGGGACCTGCACCTGCACGATTTGGGAACCTTGGGACCGTATTGTGTGGGGTGGGATCTACGAGATCTGCTCAGCGTCGGCTTTCGCGGCGTGCGAGGCAAGGTGGAAGCCCGTCCGGCAAAGCGATTCCGAGTGGCTCTGCTCCAGGCGGCCAACTACCTGTACACGCTGCAGGGGGAAGCGGCAGGAGCACAAGCGTTCTCGGGCCTCGACACTTATCTGGCCCCGTTTGTGGCCAAGGAGAACCTCGCATACCGCGAAGTCAAGCAAGCAATGCAGGAGTTTGTCTACAACTTGAACGTTCCCACGCGGGTCGGGTTTCAAACTCCCTTCACCAACGTCACACTGGACCTCAAGGTGCCGGAAGATCTCTCACAGCTGCCGGCCACGGTCGGCGGGCAAGCCTACGGCAAATACGGGGACTTCCAACAGGAGATGGACCTCATCAACCGTGCCCTGGCCGAGGTCCTGAGCGAGGGCGACGCCCGCGGGAGAGTGTTTACTTTTCCTATTCCCACATACAACATCGTGCCAGGCTTCCAGTGGGACAATCCTGTCCTTCATCCCATCTGGGAGATGACAGCCCGGTACGGTATTCCCTACTTCGCCAACTTCGTGAACTCCGATATGCGCCCCGAGGACGCCCGCAGCATGTGCTGCCGGCTGCGGCTGGACACCAGGGAACTCAAGCGACGGGGCGGCGGGTTGTTCGGCTCCAACCCGCTTACCGGATCCATAGGGGTGGTCACCGTCAACATGCCCCGCTTGGGCCACCTGGCGAAGGACGAAGGAGACTTTCTCCGGAACTTGGCCGGCGTGATGGACCTCGCTCGCCAGTCTTTGGACATCAAGCGCAAGGCGCTGGAGCAGCTCACCGAACAGGGGCTGTATCCTTATTCTAAATTCTACCTCCGCTCGGTGCATCAGGCCACCGGCGCCTATTGGTCCAACCACTTCTCCACCATCGGCATCATCGGGATGAACGAGGCCTGCCTAAACCTGTTGGGTTGCACAATCGCCGACCAGCGGGGGGTGGAGTTCGCCGCGCGGGTGCTGGACTTCATGCGCAGTCGGCTGGCGGACTACCAAGAGGAAACGGGCGATCTGTGGAACCTGGAGGCCACACCAGCCGAGGGGGCGAGCTATCGCTTGGCCATGCTGGATGGCAAGCGCTTCCCCGAGGCGTCGGTCGGAGGCGCGGCCCGGGTGGGCAACAATGGGACAGCCCCGTATTACACTAACTCCTCTCAGCTGCCCGTCGGTCTTACCGATGACCTGTTCCACGCTCTGTCCCTGCAGGAGCCTCTTCAGACTCGCTACACGGGAGGCACGGTGTTCCACGCCTGGCTGGGGGAGCGTTTGCCCAGCCCTGAGGCTGCCAAACGACTAGTACGCAAGGCCATGGAGAGCTTCCGGACGCCCTATCTCACGCTCACCCCGACCTTCTCCATATGCCCCACGCACGGATACCTCGCCGGAGAGCACGCCACATGCCCACACTGCTCGTGCCCAGCGGAAGTGTACTCGCGCGTGGTAGGCTATCTGCGGCCTGTGGAGCAGTGGAACTCGGGCAAGCAAAGCGAATTTCACGACCGCAAAGTGTTCTCCATCAGCGAGATAGCTGTAGCCTAGGGGAACGAACGTGGAGATCGCTGCCATCCAGTGGACCTCGCTCCAGGACTTCCCCGACCGAGTAGCCGCAGTGCTTTGGACACCCGGATGCAATCTGCGGTGCCCGTTCTGCTACAACGCCGAGCTGGTACTTCAGGAGTTGCGTCCGCGCACGGCTCCCATTGCCACGCAAAGCGTGCTGGAGAAGCTCCGCCAGCGCCGCCACTTCCTCGACGGCGTAGTTGTCACCGGGGGAGAGCCCACCCTACAGACTGACCTCAGCGAGGTTCTGCGCCGCGTGAAGGATCTCGGACTGGCAGTGAAGCTCGACACAAACGGAACCCAACCTCGCGTGCTGGCGCGCCTCCTCGCAGCACAGCTGGTTGACTACGTAGCGTTGGACATAAAGGCTCCGCCTGGGCAGTACGCAAGCTACACACATCCGACCCAGCTGGGAGAGGAAGAGCTCCTCGCGTCCGTGCATAGCTCACTGGCCATGCTGAAGGAGAACTCAGTGAACTACGAACTGCGCACTACCGCGGCACCTGGCCTCTCCGAGCATGACCTACAGGACATTGCCCGCTGGATCTCCCCCGTCGAGCGTTACTTCCTTCAGCCTTTCGTCTGTCCTCCGGAGGCCCGCCTGATCGACGAAGGGCTCCGCGGGCGCAACTCCCTGAGCCCCCAGCAACTGCAGCGCCTGGCCACGAACCTCTCCGCTTCACGCACTTCGATGATCGCGAAAGTGCGCGCCTGATAACCTACATCCTACGCCAGACCCACGCGGCTGCGCACCTCTTCCATCACCTCTCCGGCTATCTCCCGCGCCCGCCGAGCCCCCTCGGCCATCAGCCGATCCAGATCGGCGCTGCGCTCCAGCTCCGCCCTGCGCTGGCGCACTGGTTCCAACTCCTTCATCAAGTGACGGAACAACTCCTGTTTGAGATCGCGGTACAGAAGACTCCCTGAGGCATGCTGCTTGCGAAACTCCGCCACCACGTCGCCGGAGGCCACGAGCTCCAGGATCGAAAAGAGGTTCGCAACCCCGGGAGACATCTCCTGCCCCGGAGTGAGGCCGGGGTCGGTTACGGCAGACTTCACCTTGTGCAAGATGCTCTCCTCCGGCTCGTTCACCCCTATGTAGTGCTCGGGGCCCGCAGACTTGCTCATCTTCCTTTCCGGATCGGCCAGCGACATCACCCTCGCCCCCGGACCAACTAAGGGGGAGGGCTCGGGGAACAGCTCACCAAATCTGCTGTTGAACCGCCGGGCTATACGCCGGGAGAGCTCCAGATGCTGAAGCTGGTCCTCTCCCACCGGAACGTGATCAGCCAGGTAAAGAAGGATGTCCGCCGCCTGCAACACAGGATAGAAGAACAACCCGGCGTTGATGAATGCATGCTCTTTGGACTTCTCTTTGAACTGCGTCATGCGGGCAAGGTCGCCGAACGAGCACACGCAACCGAGTATCCAACACAGCTCGATGTGCTCGGGAACATCCGACTGCTTGAACAGAAGCGAACGCTGAGGATCGATCCCGCAGGCCATGAGGTCCAAAACCAGACCACGCCAAGCGTGTCGCAAGTCGTCCGGGGTAGTCCCCTCATGGGTGAGCGCGTGGTAGTCCACTATGCAATACAGGCACTCGGCCCTCTCCTGCAGGTCAACCCAACGGCGCACTGCTCCGAAGTAGTTTCCTAGGTGGAGCACTCCTGTGGGCTGGATCCCGGAGAATATCCGCATTCCCACCTCCTGGCGGCCGTAGTATAGGTCACAGCCAAGTTGCAGTCCACCCCTTTGCATCCCGTCCGCCGGCAAGATATAGTCGCTGAGGAAGAGCCGATGAACAGCGGTCTCGACGTGGTGATTTTAGCAGCCGGCAAGGGAACCCGGATGCGCTCTCAGCACCCCAAGGTCCTTCATCCCTTGGCCGGGCGTTTTTTGCTGGAGCACGTGCTTCAAGCTGTGGTCAGCTTGTCCCCAGAGCGGACCATAGTCGTGGTGGGACACAAAGCGGACGAGGTCCGCGCGGCATTCGAAGGCCGCCGGCTGAGCTTCGTCGTCCAGGAGCCGCCACGGGGCACTGGCCACGCTGTCCAGTGCACTCGAGACGTGATTCGTGCTCCGGCTTTCTTGGTGCTCCCCGGGGATGTACCCTTGGTCCAGCCTGCCGCCCTTCAGCGTCTGCTCTCCTTGCACCAGGAGAGCCAAGCCTTGGTGACCCTCCTGACAGCAAACCCAGCGGACCCCTCTCAGTATGGGCGTGTGCTCCGCGATGCGGAGGGAAGAGTGAGGGGCGTAGTAGAGGCCGCTGACGCCAACAGCGAGGAACTGGCCGTGGCGGAGGTGAACTCGGGCGTGTACTGCCTGTCCAACTGCCGGGAGCTTTGGGAGGCCCTTGACTCGCTCACCCCGGCCAACGCTCAGGGGGAGGTCTACCTCACGGACCTCGTGTCGACCGCTGCCGGCAAGGGGGCCTGCTCGGCGCTGGCCTGGCCATGCAGCGATGACCTGAGAGGGATCAACGATCGCCGCGATTTGGCTGAAGCGGAGAGGACTTTGCGGCGACGCACTGTTGAAGAGCTGATGCTGTCTGGGGTCACCGTGGTCGACCCGGAGAGCACATACGTCTCTTCGCAGTCCCAGGTGGGGCAAGATACCGTCATCTTCCCCAACACCCATCTGGAAGGTTCCTGCCGGATTGGGACGGGTTGCCGGCTCGGTCCGGGGGCCCAGCTAACAGACGCGCACCTGGAAAACGGAGTCAGCGTCCACTGGTCGGTGTTGCAGAAAGCATGGGTTGGAACAGCAGCACACATTGGCCCCTACGCGCACCTAAGGCCAGGGGCTCGAATCGGGGCACGTGCCCGCGTAGGCAACTTCGTGGAGATCAAGGCAGCCAGCTTGGGAGACGGAGCCAAGGCAGGACACTTGGCCTACATAGGTGACGCCTCTGTGGGAGATGGGGCTAACATCGGTGCCGGGGCCATAACCTGTAACTACGACGGCCTACACAAGCACCACACCCACATAGGGGCCGGCGCGTTCATCGGCAGCAACGTGGCCTTAGTGGCACCCGTGACCGTGGGCGATCACGCAGTGATAGGAGCGGGCTCGGTGATCGTCCGGGATGTCCCCTCGGGGGCCCTGGCTTTGTCTCGGGCTCCACAGGTGGCAAAACCCGACTGGAAGAAACGCAGGGAGGTGGCGTGAGGGAACTCACCCTGATATGCGGCAGGGCCAATCGACCCTTGGCGGAACACGTGGCCCGCATCCTGGGCCTGAAACCATGTGATGCCACGGCAGATCTATTCCCGGACGGCGAGATCCGGGTCCACATTCATCAGACTGTGCGGAAGAAATCGGTGTTCATAATCCAACCCACTTCCCCGCCGGTGAACGATCACCTCATGGAGCTCCTGTTGACGGTGGACGCCCTACGACGTGCATCGGCTGGTATGATCTGCGCGGTCATCCCCTACTTCGGCTACGCCCGCCAAGATCGGAAGAAGCGGGGGCGAGTGCCTATCTCAGCGAGATTGATGGCCAACCTACTGGAGACTGCCCGCGTGGACCGCGTCCTCACGGTAGAGCTGCACGCCGGTCAGATCCAAGGTTTCTTCAACGTTCCTGTGGACCATCTGCGCACGGACATGGTGTTCACCGCACACCTCAGCACGCAGCATCCCGACTGGCTGAACAACCTGGTCGTGGTCTCCCCCGACCTGGGCGGGGTGTGGCGGGCAAGGCGACTGACCAAGGAGCTGCGTGCGCACATGGCAATCGTGGAGAAGCACCGCCAGGATTCCGACGAAGAAGCGCCCGAGATGATGCAGGTCATCGGGGATGTGCAGGGACGCGACGTTCTTCTCGTAGACGACATCCTCTCCACCGGAAGCACGTTGTGCGACGCCGCCGGCACCTTGGCTGAAGCGGGAGCGCGGTCTCTCTACGCTGCCTGCACCCACGGCTTGTTCGCCGGCCCAGCCCTCGAGCTGGTGGAGAAGTCCGCGTTGCACAAAGTGCTGGTGACCGATACTATCCATCACGAGGCGGGGCTGAGCCACCCCAAGGTGGAGAAGGTTACTGTCGCCCCGCTCCTGGCGGATGCAATCCGCCGTATCCACGAAGGCAAGTCCGTAAGCGACCTACTTGTGAGGAGCTAGGAGGAAGTATGGCAACTGTGAAGGCGCAGCCCAGGGATTTGCAGGTTCGGCCGAAGGAGCTCCGCCGCCAAGGGCTGGTACCAGTGGTGGTCTACGGTGCACACCTTGACCCCGTCCACGTGAGCGTGGAGGAACAGGCGCTGCAGCGCCTGTTCGCCGACGTGACCAGGTCCACCGCAGTGGAGTTGGAAGTGGATGGTGGCCAGCAGTACCACGTGTTCCTCAAAGACATCCAGTTGAACCCGCTCACCGACCGACCCCTGCACGTGGACATGTATGTTCCCGAGAAGGGAAGGACCCTTGAGATGCCCGTTCCGCTCAGGATCGCTGGTGTTTCTCCCGGCGTCAAGGACGGCGGCCTGCTGGAGACCTTGCACGAGTACATTCACGTGAGAGCTCGGGCGAGCAAGATGCCCCCCTACATCGAGGTAGACATCTCCGCCCTGGGGCTGAACGACTCGGTGCTAGTGGGCGACCTGCCGTGGGGGGAAGGCGTAGAGCCCTTGGTTCCGGAGGACACAGCAGTGGTCACGGTGATCTCGCCCCGCGGCCTGGCCAAGGCACAGCTGGAAGCTGAAGAGGCGGCCGAGGCTGCACTCGAGCTTGAGGAAGGCCTTGGCGAAGGCCTGGAGGGGCTTGCAGAAGAGGAGTCTGCGGAGGCTGAGGAAGAGGATTGAGGGCGATCGTCGGGCTGGGCAACCCAGAAGTCGCTCACGCGGCCAGCCGGCACAACCTGGGGTTTTGGGTGGTGGAGAGGCTGCTCAGAGCAAGGCGCTGGAGGGTGAAGCGATTCCCCTGGGGCGAAGTGGCTGCAGGGCCGAGAGCTCTCCTGCTCCGCCCACTTACGTACATGAACCGTTCGGGTGACGCTGTCCGAGCCCTGGTTGCACGCTATCGCCTACCAGCAGCCGACCTGCTCCTGGTGCTCGATGACGTCGACCTCCCGGTGGGCGAGCTTCGTCTGCGGCCACAAGGCGGACCAGGCACCCACAAGGGGCTGCGTTCGGTGTTAGGAGCTCTGGAGACCGACGAAGTCCCTCGCCTAAGAGTCGGCGTGGGAGTACCGCCGCCCGGGATGGACATGGCAGAGTACGTACTGCACCCACCCGAACCACAGGACATCCCGCTGTTGGAGCAGGCCGCCGACCACGCCGCCGAGCTCGCCTTGCTGTTCGCCGACCAAGGGCTGGCGGCCGCCCTGGACGCCTACTCCCGCGGGCGTCTGCGGTTATAATGAAAGCGCAATGATGGAGGGCAGCAACCTATGTACGAGAAATTCTCCAAGGAGGCTATGAAGCTGCTCGCTGCCTCGCAGGATGAGGCAGGGGAGTGGCGTCACCGCTACGTGGGAAGCGAGCACCTTCTGCTAGCCCTTCTGAAGACGGAAGGCACGCGCGTGCAGCGCTTCCTGAGCGAACACGGCCTCACCTACGACAGGGTCTCCCGCATTCTGGAAAGGCAGAAGGGCAAAGGAAAACTTCGTCTGCCCTCCGAGGATCTTGAGCCGACTCAAAGGCTGCGCCGAGTGATGAAGCTGTCCTACGAGGAGGCGCGCAGGGAGGGCTCAGACCCCATAGAACCTGAGCATCTCGTGCTGGCCATCTTGCGGGAAGGGGAGTGTACCGCCGCCGAGGTGTTGCGCGCCCACGGCGTGGACCTACGCACCGCGCGCAACCACTTCTTCCCCCGTCGCGGACGGGTTCAAGTGCGCAGCGCCAAGTCACAACGGCTGCCCAGCGAACTGGGCGAATTCGGCCGCAACCTGGTAGAGGAGGCAGAGAATGGTCTTCTCGACCCGGTCATCGGTCGCGATGTCCAAATGGACCGCGTGGTCCAGATTCTGTGCCGGCGGAAGAAGAACAACCCCGCCTTGATCGGAGAGTCGGGCGTGGGCAAGACGGCCATCGTTGAGGGACTGGCTCAGCGCATTGCAGCCGGCGACGTACCCATGGCCTTATCGGACAAGGAGCTGGTAGAGCTGGACATGGCCGGCGTGGTGGCGGGGACGAAGTACCGCGGGGAGTTCGAACAAAGGCTGAAGAACATCCTGAACCACGTCATGAGCTCGGACAACATCATCCTGTTCATCGATGAGCTGCAGAGCGTGGTGGGAGCCGGCGGGGCGGAGGGGGCAATAGACGCCTCAGCCATCCTCAAACCACCCCTGGCCTCGGGCGCCATTCAGTGCATCGGCACCGCTACGCCAGACGAGTACCGTAAGTCAATCGAGAAAGACCCCGCCCTCAAGCGTCGCTTCAAGACTCTCTATGTGGAGGAGACCTCCGTCGAGGAGACCATCAAGGTGCTCAAAGGACTGAGGCCCAAGTACGAGCAACACCACAGCGTCAAGATCGGCGACGACGCGCTGCGTCAGGCTGCCAGGCTGGCCGACCGGTATCTCACTGACCAGTTTCTCCCGGACAAGGCGGTGGACCTCATGGACGAGACCGCAGCGCGCGTCCGGCTGGCAGCCACCGACCTCCCCCCAGAGGCGCGGGAGCTCATGGGCGAAGTGGCGGATCTGGAGGACCAGGAAGAGGAAGCGGTGGCAGCGCAGGACTACGAGCTGGCAGCCAAGCTCCGCGACCGCAGGACGAGTTTGATGGAGCGCATTCGGTCTCTGGAGCAAGATCCCCAGTCCTTCCCCGAAGCGCCAGCAGTTACAGGACAGGACATCGCCGAGACCGTGGCCGACTGGACGGGAATCCCGGTCCGACACCTACAGGAGGAGGACACAGCGCGCCTCGTCCACATGGAGGACCGGGTACACGAGCGACTCGTGGGCCAAGAAGAGGCTGTGCGGGCGGTGTGTCGAGCGATCCGGCGTGCTTACGCCGGGGTGAAGGATCCCCGTCGGCCGATCGGCTCGTTCTTGTTCCTCGGCCCCACGGGCGTGGGGAAGACCGAGCTTGCAAGAACGCTTGCCGCGTTCCTGTTCGGCGACGAGGACGCCTTGATCCGCATCGACATGTCCGAGTACATGGAGAGATTTGCCGTGAGCCGGCTGCTGGGTGCACCCCCCGGCTACGTGGGCTACGAAGAGGCGGGAGAGCTCACCGAGGCAGTGCGGCGCCGCCCGTACTCGGTGATCCTGTTCGACGAGATCGAGAAGGCACATCGCGACGTGTTTAATATCCTGTTGCAGGTAATGGACGACGGCATTCTCACCGACGCACAGGGACGCAAGGTGGACTTCCGAAACACTGTGCTCATCATGACCTCGAACGTAGGTGGCAAGCTGATCACCGACCGCTCCGCCCTGGGATTCAGCACCGAAGAAGTGGAGACAGTTGACGCGTATCGAGACATGAAGTCCAGGGTGATGGGGCAGGTGAAGGAGCTATTCTCCCCCGAGTTCCTCAACCGCCTCGACGATGTGATCGTCTTCCACTCGCTGACCAAGGAACAGCTGGCCAACATAGCAGAGCTCCTCCTCTCCCAGCTGCGGCAACGCCTGGCCGACGAGCACGAGATCGAGCTTGTGCTAACCGATTCGGCGCGGGAGCTTCTCATCGAGCAAGGCTACGACGCCAAGTACGGCGCGCGCCCCATGCGCAGAGCCATCGAACGGCTGATCGAGGACCCCATGTCCGAGAAGATACTCACCAAGGAGTTCCCCGATGCCTGCCGTGTCCTAGTGGAGGCGGAAGGAGAGGAGATGACCTTCCGCAAGGACTAGGCACGCCGGGATGCCCTACAGGTGTAAAGGCTGCGGGTATGTCTCCCCCAAGTGGCTCGGGCGCTGTCCCAGCTGTGGCGTGTGGGAGTCGTTCGTCCAAGCGGAATCCCCTGGAGCCGACTCCCCTCATGGCCGGCAAGGAGCTCTCCCACTTGCCCGGGTAGAGGCGCTGTCCAAGACACGCTTGCCTACAGGGCTCCCAGAGACGGACCGTTTGCTCGGCGGAGGGCTCATCCCCGGGTCTGTGGTGCTGGTGGGCGGGGAACCAGGCGTAGGGAAGTCCACGTTCCTCCTTCAGCTTGCTGGCGCCCTGGCTACACATCAGGGGAGCGTACTGTACATATCCGGTGAGGAGTCCCCCGCTCAGCTGAAGCTCCGTGCCCAGCGCCTGGGACTCCCCGAGGACAGCCTGTACGTGCTCTCCGAGCAGGACATGCTTCCCATACTTCGCGCCGTGGAGGAACTCACGCCGGTGGCCTTGGTGGTGGATTCGTTGCAGACGGTCCGCGCGCGGCAGGAGGGGGGCGATCTGGGAGCGATAGCCCAGGTGCGCGAGGCGGCGGGGGTGCTCGCCAGGTTGGCCAAGTCAGCAGGCCTCATCTGTTTCCTCGTCTCCCACATCACCAAGGGAGGGGAGTTCGCCGGCCCGAAAACAGTGGAGCACCTGGTGGACGTGGCCCTGTACTTGGAAGGTTCCCGAGACGGTGAACTGCGGATCATACGTTCGGTCAAGAACCGCTTCGGGGCCACCGACGAGGTGGCTGTACTGCGCATGGGGGACACCGGTCTGGTCGAAGTGGCCAATCCGTCCACGTTCTTCTTGTCGGCCAAGGGGACCGAGCAGCCCGGCTCGGCAATCGTCCCCGTGTTGGAGGGGTCGCGGACGTTGTTGGTGGAAGTGCAGGCGCTGGTGTCGCCAGCCTCCGGCTACGGACCCCCTCAACGGCGCGGCGCCGGGCTTGACCTCAATCGTGTGCTCGTGTTGCTGGCAGTGCTGGAGAAGCACCTGGGAATCCACATGGGGATGCAGGACTGCTACTTGGCGGTTGCCGGAGGCCTGGAAGTGCGGGAACCGGCCTGCGACCTCGGTGTGGTTGCCTCCATCCTTTCCAGCCTGCGAGTGAGAGCTCTCCCAGCGCACACAGTGGTGCTCGGGGAGGTAGGGCTGGCCGGGGACATCCGTCCAGTGCGCAGGGGACCCGAGCGGCTGCGGGAGGTGGCCAAGCTCGGCTTTCGGCGGGCAGTCACGCCTGTGCAATCCCTGCCATCTTCTGTACCCTTGGAGGTGAACCAAGTCCGCACCGTACAGGAGGCTGCAAACGCGTTGGAGCTGACATGAGAACAACGTCTGCGCGAGCTCCCGATCTGGAGAAGTTCCTCGAGCGCACCGCGCCAGGCACCCCATTGCGGGAAGCCATCGACCGCATAGTGGAACTCGGCAGGGGGGGGCTTATCGTCATCGCCGACCGCGAAGTGATATCCCCTCTCATAGCAGCTGGCTTCGTCCTCGACGCCCCGTTCACCCCACAGGGGGTGGCGGAGCTAGCCAAGATGGACCGCGCCGTAGTCGCCGATCAGTCCTTGCGCACCATCTTGTTCGCCAATGCACATCTGGTTCCCAACCCCACCATCCCCTCGCAGGAGACAGGAACACGCCACCGGGTGGCAGAGCAGACAGCTCGCCAGCTGGACATCCCCGTAGTGGCGATCTCCGAGGAGCGACGCAGAGTCACTCTGTACGTCGGGGAGTGGGAGCACGAGCTGCAAGAGCCGCTCACGCTTCTCCCCCAGGCCTCCCAGGCCCTGCTGATCCTCGACCGCTACCGTGGTGAGCTGCGGGAGCTCCTCAGCGAGCTGGCGCCCTTGGAATTCGAGCGCCGGGTGCTTCCCTATCACGTGGGCACAGTAATCCAGAAGATGATCCAGATGCTGGAGCTGGAGGAGGAGCTCAAACGGTTGTTCGTGGAGCTCGGCACCCACAGGGAGCTTCCCGAGCGACAGCTGCGCGGCCTGCTGCGAGGAGTGCGCGGGGAGCTGGAGCTGATCATCATGGACTTCCAGCGCCCGCCGGTCCGCCCAGCACGAGAGGTCGTGCAAGAGATCATGGCCCTGGACAGCGAACAACGCCTGTCCCCAGAGGGAGTGCTGCGCCCGTTGGGCTTCCGGGACGAGGATGATTTAGAGAGGGCAATCCCCTCACGGGGCTACCGCCTACTGTCAAAGGTCCCCCGGCTTCCGATGCCAGTAATCGAGCGATTGGTCGACGAGATGGGTACGCTGGACCAAGTGGAGCGGACGAACCATCGACAGCTGCAGCGCATCAAAGGCATCGCCGAGGTGCGCGCGCGGGCCATCAAGTCGGGATTGCAGAGATTGAAGACCGGCTATGCCTCATCTCTGGAGGGACTGTGAAGAACGAGACACAAATTGCGCAAGCTGCTTCCGCTTTGGCGGAGTCGGGACGACCAGAGACTGCCGTGGTTCTGGGCTCGGGGTTGTCCGGGGTTCTGCAGTTGGCAGACCCCACCGTGCTTCCTTTTGGTCAGATTCCGGGCTTTCCCCGTCCTTCAGTGGCCGGGCACACAGGCCAGGTGGAGATCGGGAAACTCGCTGACATCACTGTGCTCGTCCAGCGGGGGCGAGTCCACTACTACGAAGGTTACTCCCTGGCCGATGTGGTCTTCCCCGTCCGCGTGTATGCACATCTGGGAGTGCGCAATCTGGTCATAACCAACGCCTCCGGAGGGATCTCCGCTGGGCTCAACCCCGGTGACCTCGTGCTCATCACCGACCACATCAACATGCTGGGCGAGAACCCTCTCCGGGGCCCCAACCTCGATTTCCTGGGCCCCAGATTCCCCGACATGTCTGAGGCCTACAGCAAGCGGCTTCGTGCCGTAGCGTCGGAGGTGGGAAGAGACTTGGGGATCACGCTCAAGGAAGGGGTGTACGTGGCCACCCTGGGGCCCTCCTACGAGACTCCTACCGAGATCAAAGCCTTCGCCCGTTTGGGCGCCGACCTCGTGGGTATGTCAACCGTCCCCGAGGTCATCGCCGCTCGCCATGCCAGCCTTTCTGTGTTGGGGATCTCCTGCGTCACGAACCTCGCCGCCGGAGTGTCCGCGGAACCGCTGTCCCACGAGGAAGTAGTGGAGACCACCAGTCGCAAGGCCGACGACCTGAGCCGCCTGCTCGCTGCCCTCCTCCCACGCCTCGCCTGAACAGGTTTACTGTCAGTGGTCTCCGCGGCGCTCACGCACGTAGCCGGCGCCTCCCAGCAACCCCAGGAACAGCCCCAAGGTTGAAGTACAATATGCTCCAACGCTCAGCGTAAGGGGAGAGGGCAGAACCCCGAGCACCATCAAAAACAACGCCGCCCAGCCGCCGGTGACGCACACAAAACCCAACAGGATGAGCCTAAGCGGTTTCTCCATCCCCATCGCCTCCATCTCGGTACAGCCAGCACTCGACCAAGTGTCCCGGGCGGGGCTCAAAAGCGGGGGGCTCATCCACGTCACACGTTCCTTCGATGATGTGCGGACAGCGAGGGTGAAACCGACACCCGGCGGGAGGATGCATCAGGCTCGGCGGCTCGCCTGTGGGGACGTCCTTCATCACGTGGGCGTTCTCCGCCTTGGGATCTGGAATCGCCTCCAACAGCGCCTGCGCGTAAGGGTGCAGCGGGTTGTGGACGAGCTCCTTGACCTCTGCTTTCTCCACCAGCTTGGCCGCGTACATGACAAAGGCATGCTCCGAGAAATACCGCACCGTGGACAGATCGTGCGTGATGTACAACACCCCCAGATCATGGCTCTTTTGGATCTTGCGCATAACCTCGAGGATCTCCACCCGCACGGAAGCGTCAAGCATGGACACCGGCTCATCGGCCACCAACAGCTTGGGCTCCAGCACCATCGCTCGAGCGATGACGATGCGCTGCTGCTGCCCGCCAGAGAGCATGTGGGGGTACTTGTTCAAGAAGTCCTCCACCGGGGTCATCTTGACCTCCTGCAGCACTTCCCTAATCCGCTGCCTTCTCTCCTGGCCCTTGCCTACGCGATTGATGATCATCGGTTCCAGCAACGCCCGCCCCACAGTCATAAACGGCGGCAGCGCACCATAGGGATCTTGCTGGACAAAGCCCACCTTCGATCGGTAACGGCGCAAGTCCGGCTTTCCCTTGCCGTCGAGGAGCTCACCGTCGAAGCGCACCTTGCCCCCCGTGGGAGGCTCCAGCCCGACCATGGTCTTGGCCAGCGTGCTCTTGCCGCAGCCCGACTCTCCCACCAGCGCGATGGCCTCACCGTGCCTTAGGTCGAAGGAAACGCCGTCCACCGCCCGCACGTGGCCGGCGAGGATCAGACCCCATTTGCGGATCTCGTACCACGTCTTCAGCTCTCGTACGCTCAACAACGCATTGTTGTCCATGTCATCGCCTCACACGTACAGCCAGCACTTGACCTCATGGCCCTCCTCCACTTTCACCATGGGGGGCTCCTCATCGCACCTCTCAAAGCGAGACGGGCAACGCTCGGCGAACCGGCAGCCCTCGGGCGGCCCCAGCAGCGTGGGAGGCTGCCCCGGGATGAACGCAAGATCCTTGTCCTCCCTCAGGGTGGGGACGCTAGCCATCAGCCTCTCTGAATACGGATGCCTCGGCTGGCTGAAGAAAACCTCCGCGTCCGATAGCTCCACCAGGTGACCCGCATACATCACCGCAGCCCGGTCGGCCAGCTCGCTGGAGGTGGCGATGTCGTGCGTGATCAGGATGAAGGTCATCCCGAGGTCTCTCTTGATCCCCTTCAGCACGTTCATGATGTTCGTCTGCGTAAGAACATCCAACGCGCTCGTAGGTTCATCCAGGAACACAAGGTCCGGGTTCGTAACCAGAGCCATCGCCAGCACCACCCGCTGGCGCATGCCGCCGGAAAGCTCGAACGGATAGCGGGACAAGAAATCCGCAGACACGCCCACCAGAGAGAAAGCCTCCGCCGCTCGCTGCAGTGCCTCCCGCTTGTTCGCCGCCCGCCGGTGCACCAGCAACGGCTCTGCCACCTGGTCACCCACCTTGACCACGGGGTTCAGCGAGTTCATCGCCGCCTGCGAAACCAAAGCCATCTTTACCCACCTCACCTGGCGGCGGAACCTTTCCTCCCCCAAGCGCATGACATCATCTCCGTTCAGCAGGACCTTGCCCGTGTACGTGTGCACATTGCGCGGAAGGAGCCGCAGCACCGCCCGTGCCAATGTGCTCTTGCCACAGCCCGACTCACCGACCACGACCATGGCCGGCCCACGGTCCATGGCGAAACTCACCCCGTCCACGGCTTGCACCACGCCCTTTCTGGTGCGGAAGTACAGCTTGAGGTCCTCTACGTTCAGCAGTCCGTTCTCGCCGGCCATGTCACACGCTCCTCAGTCTGGGGTTGAATATGCGGTCCAGCGTGTACCCGACCAAGGCAAACCCCAGCCCCGTGACCATGAGCAGCACGGCAGGTTGGACCATCCAGTAGTAGAACTCCTTGTACAGTGCATCTCCCACCCGGGCGTCGTAGATCACCTTGCCCCAGGTGGGCAGGATAGGGTCGCCCAGTCCGATGACCGCCAACGTGGCCTCCAAGAACACAAACGTGGGGATCACGAGCACGAACTGGGGGAGCAACACCGGAACGATGCGCGGCAGGAGATAGCGGAAGATGATGCGGAAGTTCCCCGCCCCGTAGGCCTGCGCCGCCTCGATGTACGCCGCCTCCTTCGCCTGCAGGAACATGGCCCGGTACAGCTTCATCCCGGCACTGAAGATGCTCAGCGCGATGATCAACCCCAGCATCAGCCACAGACTGCGGGAGTAGAACTGCCCGATCATCACCAAGATGGGCAGGACCGGCAAGATCATGTTCACCTCGGTGATCCGCTGGAACAAGGCATCGATCTTTCCCCCAAACCAAGTGCTTATGCCTGCAAGCACGAACGTGCTGACGTTGGCGCCCACCGCGCCCAACAGGCCGAACACCAAGGCCAACGGCGTGCCCCACAGAAGCGCCACCGCAAGATCTCGTCGGCGCTGGTCTGTTCCGGCCATGCCGAAGATCTCGCCGTACAAAACAAGATCCGCGTTGAACCCCGCTCCCTCGGGGATCTCAGTGACGATAACCGCCTCGTACGCACCCTTCACCGGCCTGCGGCCCTCCGGCCCGGGGAGGAGGTCTCTGTCGCCCAGCAGTCCTACCTCCGGGGCCACCATCCCTAGCTGCATGCGCAGGCGACCGTCCTGGGAGATACGGTACGTGTCGGTGGCGCGCACGCTCCGGTTCTCCACGACCGTAAGCTCCGCCCCGTCCGGACCTCGCCACGTCAGCGAGTAGCGGGTCCGCGGATCGTCCATTCCCGTTGTCACGGTAAACAAGGAGATCTCCGAGGGCGGCGTGTCGTACCGGTACTCGAACGGCAGCACGATCTCCACGCGCACCATGCCGTCCTCCGCCGGCTCCACACTCCTGATGGCGTCCTCGACACCCCGGACGACGATGGTGCGGGACAGCCTGTCCCGCGTGAACAGGTCGTACCAGCCCGGCGCTGCGAGTTGGGGATTCTCCCTGGTGACCTCTGGTCCTCCCCGCCACAGCCGGATGGCCTCGCTGTAAGGTATGGCTATCACTGTGTAGATAGCTACTCCCACGAGCACCACGATGATGAACAGACCCGCAACGGCTGTGGGGTAGCGTTTGACTTGCTTGAGCATCGCCAGCAGGTTTCTCATCCCCTACCTCCTGCCCCCAGTGACCCGCACGCGAGGGTCCACGAGGGCGTACATGAAGTCCAACAGCCAGACCATCAGCGCAAGCAAATAAGCGTAGATCACGATGATGCCCACGATGACCGGCGTGTCGTTCATGTTCACAGCGGTCAAGTACATCCGCCCGATCCCCGGCCAGTTGAACACGAGCTCCAAAACAAGCGCTCCCATCCACATGGTGATGACCATGAGCACGAAGTTCGTGATGATTGTGGGTAGCGTCGGTCGCAGGATATACCGGTTCTGGATCATCCTCCCGGAGAGCCCTTTCGCCCGGGCCAGCTCCACATAGTCCTCGCTGGAGTAGATGAGGAAGAACGTCCGCCAGCTGTAAATGCTCCCGAACATCGCGCCGATCACCATCGCCGTGACGGGGAGGACCAAATGGCGTAATAGGCTAAGCGCGTAGGCCAGCGGCTCCCGCGGCGGCGGCGCCTGCACCATTCCCCCCCACGGAAGCACCCGCAACACGGCAGCGAATATCAGTATGAGAAACAAACCGTAGAACCACCCCGGAGCAGCTGAGGTGGGAGCGAGCGTGATCACCGCTCTGTCCAAGACGCTCCCGTACCGGCGGGACAGGGACAAGGCGATTGCGATCCCTGCAAAAAAGAGGATCATGTTGGCTGTCCCGAACAGAAGAAGCGTGGGGGGGAGTCTCTCAGTGATGACGTTCCTCACCATCCGCGAGCCGGAATCGCTCGTCATGTGCTCGCTCCGGCCCAAATCGAGAGATAGCGCAGTCCACAAGAACTCCAAGCTGCGCCACGGGAAGAACGGCTTATCCAAGCCGAGGCGGCGGAACTCCACCTGCGCTTGTTGGTCCACGATATCCCGCAGGACACTCCCCGGCAGGGTCCGGTTCTCCGGGTCCATGTACACTTGTTGCTGAATCTGATAGGTAATCTGGTCCCTGCGGATCTCGTCCAGATGGCCCCCCATGTTGGCCACGAGCACCGTCAGGTAAACGCCGATGACCACCGTTATGAACAGGAACACTGCGCGGATTAGCATGTACCGAGCGATCTTCAGCAAGCTTCCACTCATACCGGCATCGTCTCCTCTTCTCCAGGGGCTGGGGGATCTGTCGCCGACATAATACAAGAGGCCGCCGATGGGTCAACCCCACCGACGGCCTCCGCTTCGTGCTAGCCTATCACCCCGGGTCGACTAGTCTTCGACCACGAAGTGCATCCACCTGTCGGCCGAGTCCGGGTAGTCCTCGAACCGCTTCAAGACAACGTTCTTCTCGATCGGATAGGCCTGGTCCAGGTAGAACGGACCGCTGCCCACCCAGAAGTGGCCCATCTCGCGGTACCAGCTATCCAGGTTCGTCCAGCGCGCCAGGGCCTCAGCCCCCGTCACGTACTGGCCCAGCGTGGGCTCGTACGGGACGTAGTTGTTCGCCAGGGCCTCCAGCAGGTTGTCGTGCAGTACTGGCATGGATGGACCGGCAATGTAGCTCATCCAGTCCACGCCCATCGTGTCCGCCTTGGACGAGGAGAAGGCGAGCTCGTTCTGCTCCTCGGCCATGATGCCCAATGTCAGCGTGTGCCAGAAACCCGGCCCCTGAGCGTAGTACGGGAACCAGCTGCCCACGTACCACTCGGCGTCCATGTACCAGCTGTCGGTGTAGTGCTCGATGACGAGCGGATCCTCAGAGATGATCCTCACACCCTTGAAGGACCGCATGAAGCTGTTGAAGCTCGGTACGTCGGCCTCATCGTAGATCGGGCTCTCTTCCTTGGCCCGGTCGAAGGTGAGGATCATGCCCATGACGAAGTCGGCGATGGAGATTGTGCTCCCGTCGTGCAGGGGCACGTCGTACAGGTCATCTGGGTAGTAGACGACCGTCTTCCGCACCGCAGTCTGCTCGTAGTCCGGGTCGTTGGTCGCGCGCTCTGCCGCGGTGATGAACCGCTGCTCGGCCGCGTCCCAGTCGGCCCAGGCGTCGTCCGGGACGACGTTCTCCTCGACGAAGTTGAGGTCCACCCAGTCGAGCGTCTTGGCTACAGGGAGCCCCTCTTCGACGTAAACCTCGGCCCGCTCGAACCGCCACGGCCAGTGAAGCCCGTCGGTCGGATCCCAGGCGTAGCCCATGTTCGCCGTCGCGCGGATCGGCATCATGTCGTACACGGTGTTGGAGCCGGCGATCGGGTTCCACGGCTCCACGAGCACCTGCGGCATGGCGATGGTCATCGACCCGCCTGGCCGCGGCTCGCCCTCGTCGTGGAAGTGAATGGTGGACGCCCACATCCAGGCGCCGTAGATCCCGCCGGCCAGGTCGGCAGCCAGCCCCACGTCGTACCTGTAGGGGGAGAAGCCGGTGCGGTCGACGAGCCAGACGCGGTGCGCGTCCTCCATGGACAGCCACATCGCCCGCTCCATGAGCTCGGCCCGCTCTGCCATCGAGCGGAAGTCTAGGCGGTACAACCTGTCGCAGACCTCGTAGAACTCAGGATCGTTCTCCAGCGTCTGCCATAGCGGGCTGGGGAGCCCCATGTCGGTGAAGAAGAAGGCGAAGTTGCTGGCCTGGTCGCGGGCGATGACCGTGGTCACCCACCCGCCGGTGTAAATGCTCATCTGGCCGTCGCGCGGGTGTGCCGAGTACCACATCGGCCCGGCCTCGGCCATCGTGCGGTACAGGCGCTCCACCTCGAACCCTAGGCCCTCGAGCAGGTCAGATACGTAGTCGCCGATATTCTTCCGCTCGTCCTCGGTCCTGATGAGCACCTTGACGAGCACCGGCTGGCCCTCGTAGTGCCACACACCATCGATCTTGACCGCGCCGAGCGCCTCCATCTCCTCGGTGATGATGGCTTCAGCCCGAGCCGGATCGTGGGCGTACTCGTCCTCGATCTCCTCCACCACGTCGATGTGCCGCTGGTAGTCCGGGAACGCCCCGGTGATCGGCAAGTATCGCGGAATCGCCAAGCCGCCCATGATATCCCCGGCAATGTAATCGCGATCGACCAACCAGTTCATCGCCTGGCGGATCCGGGGGGAGTGGAACGGGTTCAGCCTCCCGTCCTCGAACGTCGGACCCCACGTGTTGAGCGTCAGCTCGTTGTAGGACCCAAACGAAGTGAATATCCTGATCTCCGGGTGCGCCACGGCCCGATCGAACAGCTCCGGGTCGCTGATGGAGAAGGCGAACACATCCAAGTCGCCGACCTCCAGCTGCCTAACCGCCGCGCCCGAGCTGGGCTCCTCCACAATGATCACCTCGTCCACCCAGGCACCCGTCCGGCCCACCGCGGCGAGCGGCACGGCCATCAGGGCAACAAGGAGGACCCCTATCCACTTCGGCCAACTGCACTTTGCCATCATACTGCGAACCACCTCCTGAAAGGGTTCCGAAGTGCACTCAGTTTAGCAGGCCGCGCCCCCAGCGTCAAGAGGAGAAAATCCTGAAAAGCTTACCCCAACAGTACATGCGCCCCCCAACTCTTGAGCCAGGCGTACGGCCGCCCTCAGCTCCACACCCGATCGAGACGTCCCTACATCCTCGGCTCCACTCCGTCCTCAGGTTGAGCTGTCCTGGAGCGGATCTCCTTGAAAAGCCGTTTGAGGTTGTCATCCAGGAGACTACAATTGCCAACGATGACTGAGCTCGAGGAAACTGCGCGGTCGTCGGACCTGCGTTACGCCCAGGAGGTGGGGATGACGCCGAAAATCGGAGATATAGTCGGTGGCTTAGTGGTGGACATCAGCGAGACCGGGGCCACCATCACCCTTCCCGATGGAAGCAGCGGCTTCCTCCACGTGTCGGAGATGGAGCACGCCGGCGAGGCCAGCGGCCCCACTGTCTGCGTGGGGCGGGAGGTACTGGTGAAAGTCGTAGGGTTGGACAGAAGCGGTCGCCCCACGCTTTCGCTCAGGCGGCTGAGCTCGGAGGACAAGCAGATGGCCCAGTTTCACGACGAGGTAGTCCAGATGCGCTCCGCGTTGGCCGAGCGATCGCTGCCAGCGGCCCAAGGGAAGCAGACAGAAGACAGAATCGAGTGGCGTTTGCGCCGCTGGCTGGACCAGGCACGTCACACTTTGGTCCACTTAGAAAAACGCAGGGCCAACCGCCTGACCGAGCGCATCCGGAGCGAGTAGCGAGTGAGGAGGAGCATGGCCAAAGGAATCACGGTTATCGACAAGGAGAGGTGCAAGGGATGCGGGATGTGTGTGGCCGCCTGCCCCTTCGGAGTCCTCGGCTTCTCCAACGAACACAACAGCTCAGGGTACAACGTCGCAGTTGCGCTTCATCCGGAGAAGTGCACTGGGTGCACGATATGCGCTCAGCTGTGTCCCGACGTAGCCATCGAAGTCTACCGTCACGACAAAGCTGAGAGCAAGGGGGCGGCATGAGCCGCCGTCTGATGCGCGGCAACGAGGCCATCGCCGAAGCTGGAATCAGGGCTGGGTGCCGCTGCTACTTCTGCTACCCCATCACGCCGCAGGGGGAGTTGGTGGAGTACATGGCCCGCGAACTGCCAGGGCGTGGAGGGGTGTTCCTACAGGCCGAATCGGAGATCTCGGCCATCAACATGGTCTATGGGGCAGCTGCCGCAGGCGTGCGCACAATGACGTCCTCGTCTTCACCTGGAATCAGCCTGAAGATGGAGGGAATCTCCTACATGGCAGGGGCACGCCTGCCCGGGGTGATCGTGAACATGATGCGCGGCGGACCGGGGCTGGGGAACATTGCTCCCGCACAGGGCGACTACTTCCAGGCCACCAAAGGAGGCGGCCATGGCGACTACCGCCTGATAGTGCTCGCCCCATCCACAGTCCCAGAGGCGGCACAGCACGTGAAGCTCGCCTTCGCCCTGTCGGACCGCTATCGCGTGCCGGCAATGCTCATCGCCGACGGGATGCTGGGGCAGATGATGGAGCCGGTGGAGCTTCCCGCTCCAGTCGACCCCGCGGACGTCCCAGCTAGGCCGTGGGCGCTCACCGGGGCCAAAGGACGCGACCCCAACGTCGTGCTCAGCTTCGACCTCGACCCCCAGGGCCTGAGGGCGATGAACCGCACGCTCCAGGATACCTACAGGCAGATCGAACAGAGCGAGACCCGCTGGGAAGAAGTGAGCACAGAGGACGCTGAGATCCTGCTTGTCGCCTACGGGACGATGGGGAGAATCGCCAAGACGGTCGTGCGTTTGGCCCGTGAGCAGGGCATCCGCGCAGGACTCGTCCGGCCCATCTCCCTGTGGCCCTTCCCCTACCAGGCGATCCAAGAGAAGGCCGAGCACATACCTACGGTGCTTACAGTGGAACTGAGTGCCGGCCAGATGTGGGAGGATGTCAGGCTTGCCGTAGGGCAGCGTGCCGAAACCCCTTTCTACGGCGAATTGGGCGGCGTGGTACCCACACCCCGGCAGATCCTTAGCGAGGTGAGGCGTTATGTCTCCAGTTGAAACCGCAATCCCTGAAGGGTACACGAAGGTTTTCGGTCGCCCGGACTCATTGTCCGACGCGCCCACGACGTACTGCCCCGGTTGCCACCACGGTGTCGCCACCCGTCTGGTCGCCGAGGTGATAGACGAGCTGGGCATCCAGGACCGCACTGTGGGGATAGCCCCTGTAGGTTGTGCGGTCTTCCTGTACAGGTTCTACCGCTGTGACTTCATCCAGGCAGCTCACGGCCGGGCGTGCGCAGTTGCCACGGGGCTGAAGCGAGCCAACCCAGACCTAGTAGTGTTCTCCTACCAGGGGGATGGCGACCTCGCGGCCATCGGAACCGCTGAGACCGTTCACGCGGCCAACCGCGGGGAGAACATCACGGTGGTGTTCATCAACAACCAGATTTACGGAATGACCGGCGGAGAGATGGCCCCCACCACGCTGCCCGGCCAACGCACCACGACCACCCCCCGGGGGAGAGACGTGATGAGCACAGGGTACCCGCTGAAGATCTCCGAGATGCTGGCGCAGCTCGACGGACCGACCTACATCACACGCCAGGCCCTGCACGATGCCCCCCACATAGCAAAAGCGCGCAAAGCCTTGCTCACCGCTCTTTGCAATCAAGTGGAAGGCAAGGGGTTCTCATTGGTGGAGCTCCTCGCCGCCTGTCCCACAAACTTCAAGATGAGCCCCCAGCAAGCCAATCAATGGCTGGTGGAACGCGCACTACCCGCTTTCCCCCTTGGGGACCTAAAAGTGAGGGACTGAGCTATGGAACAGGGAGTAGTGTTCGCAGGGTTCGGAGGGCAGGGGATCCTGCTGTCAGGCAAAGTGCTGGCCCGCGCAGGTATGCAAGAGGGTCTGGAGGTGACCTGGCTCCCCTCTTACGGCCCCGAGATGCGTGGCGGTACTGCCAACTGCACCGTAGTCCTGTCAGACAAACCGATCGGCGCTCCCATCGTCGACGCCCCGTGGGCGCTGGTGGCCATGAACGAACCTTCTCTGGATCGGTTCGAGCCTCAGCTCGCCGAGGGTGGGCGTGTAGTGATCAACAGCTCCCTCGTCAACCGCGCAGTGAAGCGGTCGGACCTCACCGCAATCCCGGTTCCAGTGACTGAGCTGGCCGTGAGCCTGGACATGCCCCGTGCGGCGAATATGGTCGCCCTCGGCGCACTTCTCCGGGTTCTCGATTCAGTTCCTCTGCAAGCCGCAGTCGAGGCCATGGAGCACGAAATGAAGGAGCGAGGCCGGGAGACCTTGGTAAACGGCAACCGCAAGGCTCTGGAGCTGGGCTACTCTGAGGCGGGGAAAGCCGTCGTTGAGTCGTGACGTCTCAGTTCAGGCCTTCTGCACCTTGCCCGCGCGAAGACACCGTGTGCACACGCGGATCCGCCTGCACCGACCTTCGTGAACGGCCCGCACCCGCTGTAGGTTGGGCAAGCGCACCTTCTTCGTGTGCCGGTTGGAGTGGCTCACCGCATTCCCGTAGTCTGGGCCGCGACCACATATGCTGCAAACTCTAGCCATCAGTACTCCTCCCCTATCGCTCTTCACCGCGCTGCCGGAGGATGGACGTAGTGGGGTTCGAGCTCCCCGGGGGACACTGCGCGCCCCATTTGGGACAACTCCAACCCCCTACGGGCCACCTCCAATGGCTCGGCGTGTACACATCCCAGCCCCACCAGTACGTCGGGCGCAAGCGGGGCTATCCGCTCTCGGAACCTCCAGGCTCCGCTACCTACCACCAACAGCTGGTCCCGTCCGCGAACACGTTCCAACGCCCGCTGCAGGGGCAAAGCCGTGTCCTGTCCTACCCTGTCGTCGCTTACCCACGCTGAGTAGACGTGGTCCCCGCGGTCGTGTATCCACACCACTACGCGCCCAGGCCAATACTTCACCGCCGACAGTCCCACAACCTCGCTCTGCCTGACCCCCACAGTGGGGAGGTCCAGCGATTGCGCTAGCCCACAAGCAAAGGCCATCCCTATGCGAATCCCGGTGAACGATCCCGGACCGACATCCACCGCTAGCAGACTGATATCACCACGCTCAATCCCTGCCGTGCGCGTCACAGCGTCGGTAGCCGCGCCCACCACTTCGGCGTGTACGCGGCCGGCTTCGAACGTGAGCTCATAACCTTGCCCGCCGTCGCCTAAAACCGCAACCCCTCCCCGCTCGCCTGCCGTCTCTATCCCCAAAACCCACACAGCAGCGAATCCTACTTGAGCCCTGCCCCGCGCACAACTACAGCCCGCCGATATATCAGCTCACAGGGGGCTCTACCGCTCGACGCAGGCTGCCGGCGACGGGCTCCAGTGTGTCCCGAGGACTTGCCTACAGGAGCCCTGGTGGAGACAACCCCAAATGCTCCCTGGCCCGATCGGTGGCTGCACGACCTTGTGGGGTGCGGCGGATGAAGCCCCGGGAGATGAGGTACGGCTCGTACACCTCGACCAGGGTGTCCTTGTCTTCCCCCAGCGCAGCGGCCAACGTCTCCAGACCCACTGGCCCTCCACCGAACCTCTCCACAAGCACTTGCAGGAGGTTCCTGTCTGCGCTATCCAACCCTTGCTCATCGATCCCCAGTATGTTCAGCGTTCGCCGCGCCAGATCACGGTCGACACGGGCAGCCCCTTCCACTTGGGCCACGTCCCGGGCGCGCCTGAGCAGCCTGAGAGCGATCCGCGGAGTACCCCTCGCCCGCGAGGCCAGCTCCCAAGCGCCCTCCTCAGCCGCCTCCACGCCCAACCTCTGCGCTCCCCGCCGGACTATATCCGCCAGCTCTTCCGGGCTGTAGAAGCCCATACGAAACGTCACCTCAAACCGGTCCCTCAAGGGGGATGTCAGCAGTCCCTCCCTGGTGGTCGCCCCCACCAAGGTGAACGGCGCCAGATCCAGGCGGATGGAGCGAGCGTGTGGTCCTTCTCCCAGGACGATGTCCAGCTTGTAGTCCTCCATTGCCGGGTACAGCACTTCTTCCACTGGGCGCCGCAACCTGTGGATCTCGTCGATGAACAGAATGTCGCCACCATTCAATCGGGTCAGGATCGCCGCCAGGTCTCCCGGACGCTCAATCGCCGGTCCCGACGAGATCTTGATTTTCGCCCCCATGGCGTGAGCCACGATGTGGGCCAAGGTAGTCTTCCCCAACCCAGGGGGGGAGAGAAGGAGCACGTGGTCCAACGGCTCTCCACGCGTCTTGGCTGCCTGGATATAGATCCGCAAGCGCCTCTTCACTCCGTCCTGCCCCACGAACTCTTCCAGAGTCTGCGGCCTGAGAGCCCGCAGAGGGCGCTCTGTATCCTGTGATTGCTGTCCGAGCGTGCGATCGGTCATGCTCACACCTATTGTAGCCCTGCCCAATGCCTCCGCACCACCTTGCCCTTCCTCCCCGCAGAGCCCTACAATCCTTAGTCATGGTGTGGAAGCTGGTGTTAGCTTTTTTGCTGGCCATCTCGCTAGTGGCATGGGGAGGCTATGAGGGAGTGACCTGTCTGGACTGGTCACCAGACGGAACGCTCTTGTTGTTCACCCACTCGGGGATGCTGTTCCTGGCCACCGCGCCCGAAGGCCGCGACCCACGACCCCTGGACCACACAGAAGGTGTAGACTGGGGCAGGTTTCACCCTTCCGGGGAGTGGATCGTGTACGCCAGCCCAGTGGAGGGGGGTTACGCGCTGTGGCGCCACCCCCTGCAAGAAGAAGCTGAGCGAGAGCAGCTTCACTTCTCCTCCTTGCCCCTCGCTCAGCCGGCCGTGGCCCCCGACGGAGAGCGAATTGCTTTCCTCTCCCTGCCCGACAGATACTGGACCCTGTACCTCTTGGACCTGGAGAGCGGGGAGGTGGACGAGCTCACCAAGCATCCTTGGCACGCCAGTGCCCCCGATTTCAGCCCCGACGGCAGCGAAGTGGCGTTCGTCGGGCTGTCGGGAGAAAGCTGGGACCTGTTCATCCTCAACATAGAGCGCGACCTCTTGGAGCAACTCACGACGGATGCGCGCTTGTACTGGACTCCCCGCTTTGCGCCCAGCGGCGACTGGATTGCCTTGGAGACCCTTCAAGAAGGACAGTCGGACATCTACGTGATCCGTCGCGATGGCTCCGAATTGACGCCGTTGACAAACGACCGGTGGCGAAACGCCTTCCCCGTTTGGTCCTCCGACGGAGACACAATCGTCTATGCCTCCAACCGAGTGGGCGGGTGGGTGTTCATCGCCGAAGACACTTACTGAGCTTGCGGGTCGTTGCGGTCGGCAGATTCGACGGTGTACACCTGGGGCATCAAGCCCTGCTCGCCGCCGGCAGAGAGCTAGCCGAGCGCCACAGGCTTTTGCTGAGCGTCTACACGTTCCCCTCCTCTCCTCCAGCCCTTCTGCCCACCCCAGCCAAGGAAAGACTATTGAGGCGCGTGGCCGACGAGGTGGTATTAACTGGTTGGCACGAGATTCGCGATTTGGATCCCGAGGACTTTCTGCGCCGTGAGCTCGCCGGGCGGCTACAGGCGCGGGCAGTGGTCATGGGGGCAGACCATCGCTTCGGCCGCGATCGGGGAGGCGACCCGGAGCTAGCACACAGGCTCGCCCCTGAGCTGGGGGTGGAAGTGCTTGTGGTCCCAGCATTGGAGATCGCCGGCCTCCCGGTACGAGCGCGCCGTGTACGTGAGCTCGTTCGCGCAGGCAAGGTAACCCAGGCCAGCGCACTTCTCGGCCGCCCCCCCACCCTGTGGGGAACTCCGACCACAGGTGTGGGGCTGGCCAGGGGCCTCGGCTATCCCACGATCAACATTGAGCCGATGCCTGAGCTCGTCTTGCCGGCTCACGGAGTCTACGCAGCGTGGATGTTCTACCCCGCAGGAAGCGCTCCCGCCTTGTTCTACATCGGGGAGCGCCCTACCTTCCCCGAGTTACCTGCCTCCGCCGAGCTCCACCTGCTCACCTCTCCCCCCGCCCCACCCGGAGGGTTGCTGGAAGTTCACTTGCTCGCCCACCTGCGCAGAGATGAGCGATTCTCCAACCCCGATTCGTTGAAGGAGCAGATAAGGCGTGACGTAAAGCTGGCAGAAGAGAGACTCGCCCGAGCAGAGGTACCGGTACCTATCCTGGCGACCCCCGTCTAGCGGCGCAGGAGAGCCCTCGCCCCGGCCAAGAAATCTTCCACAACACCGGTGAATCGTCTCCAATCGATGAGCAAGGCCGTGGCCATCCACAGAAGCCCTACGTAGGCGACGAGTTGCTCTCCCCGCAGATAGGCAAGCACAAACGGCCCAAACACCCAGGGCACCGCCAAGCCCATGGTCAGCGTCTTGAACCTGAGAAACTGGTTCGCCCTACCGTAGGAGAACGCCACCAGGGTCACTGCCACCAGCAGGTACACGCTGCCCGCCGACGTGGGAACTCCCCCGCTGGCCACCAGGTAGACGGCCGAGCAGAAGACCATGAACATGTCGAACTCGAACTCGTGAACTCCGATCCACGATGGCTCAAGGTCCATCCTCCGGGCCAGCCTGCCATCCAGCAGGTCCGTGGTCCATCCGAGGAGCAACAGCCACAGAACCGAGGAGAGAGCATCTATGCCCACGGGGATCATCGCCAAAATGGCGAGCCCAACGAGGGCCCGACTGAAAGTCAGCAGGTCCGGAATGCGCGCTTTCCTCATAGAGTGAGTTTCATTGTACACGGCGCTAACCCCCGATGCGGAGCCCGATATCCTGAGGCTCGAACACCGCCCGCGCCTCGCTGAACGCCGGGACGTCGACGAAGATCTGCATGCCGGAGAGGTCGACCTGCATCCCGACGCGAAGGCATCCTTGCAGCAAACGGCTCGCTCCACCACCCAACCGAACCCATCTGCCTGAGTCCCAATCGAAATCTCCCCACACACGCACGTGCCAGGTGTCTCCAATCTGCCAACTCACCTCTGCCGCTGAGCGCCGCAGCGACAAAGGCTCGACGCCAAAACGCAGCCCCACGTTGACCGTTGCGTTTTCCGGCTGCCATGATCCGCTCAAGAGCACGTCGTCCCACACCAACGGGCTCAGCATCACCCCTCCCCGCAGCGACACGCTGGAATCACCTTCCGCCCACGAGAACTCCCACGTACCGCGCCTGAACGCTAGCGGGACCGGCTCGAACGACAGATCAACTTTCACCCCCGGCCCACGCAAAGACCAACTTCCGGGAAGGAGAGCACCCGTGCCCAGGTCCCATCTCATGGATACCCGTTGGCTCCACGGATCTAACCGTCCCACGAAGCTCGCCCCGAGGCTACTTTCGGACGGCGCCGCGTCGAAGTCAAAGGGAGAACGACCGCGGGTCAACCGCCCGCGGTAGGAGAGCTCTAGCCCCCCCAGCCTGAGGACAGGATCCACCCCTGCCGACAGCCTATGCCCCTCTTTGTATAAGTCGGCGCCCAGCCGCCATGGCGTGTCCACCTTGAGCAGTCCCAAATCCCAGCTTCTCGTCCAGGACAACGTCGTCCCGCTGCGAGTTCCCGCGCTCCCTGCCTCTGTAAAGCGGCCCATCTCAACTCGCAGCGTAAGGTCGCTTCCCAGCCACTCCCCCGCGCGCCCGCTCAACGTGACAAGCGGCGCCCTTTCATAGACGAGCTCACCATCTCGTTCCACTCTGCCCCACAGCACCGACCAGTCCCACAGACCCAACTCCCCCCGCGCCTCGGCCGACAGCCGCTCCTCCGACAGGCTCGCCGACAAGCGCCAGCTTCCCCAATACGCCGAGCCGCGAGCTCTGACCACAACGGCGCCGGGGGTCAGATGAAGCTCCCCGGTGTCCCACAGTACATCCAACATGGGCTGGGTCCTGCCTGCCCAGGGGAACCACGTCATCCCCACTGCTCCCCACAGCCCCTCCCCCAGAGCCCACGGGATGTGCCAACGCAGGTACCAGTTTTGGCCTTCCCTGCCCACCTCTGGGAACAAGGGAGAGGCTTCCTCTCCCAGCCGCGCCGCGTACACTGGCAACCATCCGGCCCGGACGTCGTATGCCCTCACCGTGACGTCCTGTGCGTAGAGCCACCGTCGCGGAAGCAGGACAAACACAGAAGCATCGATCCTGTACGGCGCACCCTCCAAACACGGACAGGTGGTAACTTGCACATCTCTCCCGTCCAACCTAGTCAGTTCTCCCTCAGCGAACGTGGCCTTGCCCCAGTCTCCGGAAAACAGTATGACCTCTTCCTTCTCCGGGCCGGAGAACGCTGAATTCCCTTGGAAGCCTTCGGCAACTGCCTCCTGCAGATACCCCCTGGCGTCGAACCAGGCAGAAATGCGTTCGGCCTCAACGTCTACGTTCGCCCCTGTCAGGCGGGCACCTTCCGCCTCCACCCGCCAACCGCCCTCGTGTCGCACCCCGTGGAGCAAGCGAGCCACAAGCGAATAGCCTGAAAGCGTGGCCTCCACTCCTTCCGCCGAGATGGAGGTCGCGTCTGGGCCGAGCACCATACGCTCGGCAACCAGTTGTTCAAACGGCCACTCCGCAGCCCACCCCACCGTTCCCACAGCCACAGCAAGGACAATCGCGCCCACACCGCGGCCCCTTCGTCGGTCGGCCAGCATGAGCAAAGCCAAGCCCAACGCGACCAACACGATGTGAGGAAGCCACCCACCCAGCGACGCCGGCAGCATCCCTCGGCGGGCCATGGTGCGTGACCAGATGAGCATCCCCTGCGCGCCAGCCACCAAGGCAAAGCCGGCGATCGCCGCTGCTGCCCTCCCTCGGTGACCCAGGAGTATGCCCAAAGGAGCGCCCAACATCGCAAACACGGCACTCGCCGCGATCACCGCCAGCTTGGAGTGGTACTCGACCACCAGGCTCCGTGGCTCCAGTGCCGAGCGCTGGAACAACTCAATGCGCTCGGAAAGCTCTCCCAGCGACATCTCAGCCGGCGTCTTCCCCCCCAGAACAGCCTGGTGCACGTCCTCCCCCACCTCCAGGGTAAGCGCCGTGAACCGAGCCATCTCCTCCAACGCTCCGTCAGAGCCGAACCGGAGCAGTCGCCCGTCCTGTAGGGCCAGCTCACCCCCCCGCAACCGTCCTTGTTCGGCAGTGAGCACCGTGGGGAACCTACCTTGTGGCGGGAACACCCTTCCCTGCAAGTCGTACATTACCACTCCAAGCGCTCGATCCCCCTCGTAGCTCTGGATGTAGTACAGCTCTCCTTCCTGTCCGCGGAAGAACACGTGTTCCTGGAGAGCGGGGACCTCACCTCTGTACAGCACTGTGAGAAGCTCCTGACGATACGCCGATTCCGCAGCCGGCACCGCAACCTCGCTCAGCACATACGCTAGCCCACTCACCGCTATTCCGAAGCAGACAAACGGCACCATCAGCCGCCTCAAGGAGTAGCCGACTGCTTGCAGCGCCAACAGTTCTCTGTCGGACACCAACCGCCCCAACGCCAAGAAGACCGCCAACAGGACGCCTCCCGGCAGGGCATAGGTAAAAATGCTCGGCAGCTTCAGGAAAAGCAACCGCAGCAGAGTCGCCGCCCCCACCCCCCGCGCCAGGAACACGTCCGAAAGCGACAATACCAATTCCAGACCGATGAACACCAAGAACGCCAGCAGCGCCAGGCCGAACGGGCCCAGCAACTCCCCCCACAAGTAGCGATCCACTCGACGAATCACACCCCATCATAGCCGCGATCAGGGCGGAGTTGCCACTCAGTTGAGCATTCGCTGGCAACTGAGGTATCCTAACTCCTGCGCCATGAAGGCTTGTGTGCTCACCTGGGGTTGTCAGCTCAACCAGCATCGCTCCGAGGAGCTCGAAGGCGTGCTGGTTCAGGAAGGGTATGCCATCGTGGACAGCCCGCGGGAGGCAGACGTGGTGATCCTCAACACGTGCATGGTCCGAGCCCGGGCGGAACAGAAAGCGCAGGGAAGGCTAGCCCAGCTGGCCGGCATGCGCTCCAACGGCCGCCCCATCCTCGGAGTGGGAGGCTGCATGCCTCAAGGCCACGCTGAGAACCCCTGGGAATCCTGCCCACAGGCCGACTTCGTCTTCGGCACCAGGAACTTGTCCGACGTCCCCCAGCTTGTCCGCCGGGCGGTGTCCGGCGAGCGCCCCGTTTCGGTGCCCAGCCCCGGCCGAGACGGGCTCACCTTGCCCGTGCGCCGGCGGAGCCACTTCCAAGCCTACGTCGCAATTTCCGAAGGCTGCTCGCTGGAGTGCGCCTACTGCGTGGTGCCCTTCGTGCGTGGCCCCCTGCGCTCGCGTCCTGTGCGCAGAGTGTTGGAAGAGCTTCATCGGTTGGCCGAGCAAGGCTACCGTGAGGTCACCATCCTTGGGCAGAACGTCGATGCCTACGGCCGTGATGACAGGTCAGGGCATCCGACTTTTGCCGAGCTTCTGCGCCGTGCGGCCAAAGTGGGGATACCACGCGTGCGGTTCACCAGCTCTCACCCCGCATTCATTGACAGTGACGTCCTACAGGCAATGAGAGACGAACCGGCCATATGCGAGCACCTCCACTTGGCGGTGCAATCGGGTAGCGACTCCGTACTCAAGGCCATGGGAAGGGGGCACTCGCGGGCTCAACTGGAGGAGATTTTGGCCCTTGCCGTTCGCACAGTGCCGGGGGTGAACCTCACCACTGACGTCATCGTCGGATTCCCCGGGGAGAGCGAGGCGGACTTCTGTGCTACCCTTTCCCTTCTGGAGGAAGTCAAGTTCGGCACAGTCTACGCCGCCTGCTACTCCCCGCGCCCCCACACGCGTGCCGCCGCGTGGCCTGACAGCGTGCCCGGGGAGACAAAGCGCCAGCGCCTGGAGCGAGTGCTAGACTTGTCGCGCCGGATCGCGCTCGACATGCACAAGCAGCGGGTGGGGCAGCTGGTGGAGGTGCTGGTGGAGGGGTACTTGCCCCAGAAGGATCTGTGCTACGGCAAGACGCGGGATTTCCGGACGGTGCTTTTTCCGGGAGACCCCGACTCCCTGAGGGGGCAGCTAGTCCCCGTGCGCATAACCGAGGGGTTGACCGGAGGGATGCGCGGCTTGCTGGAACAAGGAGAGCCATGATCGTCACGGTGACGCTGAATCCAGCATTGGACAAGACTTACTGGGTGGATTTCACTCATCTGCCCCTCGCCGTCGGTGAGGAGGACCGCATCATTCGGGCGCGGCAGTCGCTCAGCGAACCAGGAGGAAAGGGGATCAACGTCTCGCTGTTCCTGTCCCGCATGGGGATGGAGTCGGTGGCCATGGGTTTTCTGGCCGGCCACACAGGCCAGATCGTCCTGCGGGGGATCCTCGCCGAGGGAGTGACGGCCAACTTCGTGTGGATTGAAGGGGAAACGAGAACCAACGCCGCTCTCGTACTTCCCGACCGCCAGGCGGCCTCGCTCAAGGTGCACGAAGAGGGGCCGCAGGTTCCGGAGAGAGCCGTCGCCACCTTCCTCACGAAGTACCGGCACGCGATGGCTCACGCTGAGTACGTAGTTCTTGGGGGAAGCTTGCCGCCAGGGCTTCCCCACGATTTCTACCGCCAGCTGACGCTGATCGCAGCAGAGCACCAGGTCAAGGTCATCCTCCATACAGGAGGGCATCCCCTGAAGGAGGCCATTGCAGCCGGACCCTATCTGGTGAAGCCCGATATTCGCGAGGAGGCCATCATCGGTGATGAGCCTGTGGGCACAGAGGATGAGATCATCTCAGCCGGACACCACGCCCTGGAGCGAGGAGCTGAGATGTTCCTCGTTTCCCACCACATAACGGGCGACATCCTGGTGACCCGAGATGGCGTTTGGGAACTAGATGCCCGCGTGACCTTGAGTGAGTTGCGCAACCTGGTCGGGGCGGACGACGCGTTGGTCGGGGGTCTGTTGTATCAGCTTGTAGCGGGCGCGGATCTTGAGACCGGCCTCAAGTTCGGGATGGCCGCTGCCATGGCCTCCTCCGAGGCCGAGGAGAAGTTGGCGCGCAATCGCCAAGCTATAGATGCGGAGATGGAACGCGTAGTCGTGCGAAAGAGGGAAGCGGGATGAAGACACACGAGTTCATGCGCAAGGACCTCACTTCAGTGGACATAGAGACGCCGATCTCCGAAGTCATCTACATCATGGAGCACTCAGGGCTCTCCAGCGTGCCCGTCTTGGACGAGGAGGGCAAGCTGGCCGGCATGATCTCCGAGCGCGACATAATCCGCGCAGCGCTTCCCAGCTACTTCGACATGTTGCACTCGTCGGCCATACTGCCCAACATCAACCAGCTGAGCAAAGCGCTGGAGGAGATCTCCCTGCGACCGGTCTCCGAGTTCATGGTCACCGAGCCGGCGGTGGCCCATCCCGACGACGAAGACCTACAGGTGGCAGAGATGTTCATCCGCAGGAGGCTGAAACAGATCCCCGTGGCGGACCACGCCGGTCATCTGGTGGGAATTGTGCGTCGCATCGACCTGCTGAACCGACTCAGTCATGGTGGAGTTTTACGCAATCGACGTTGAGACCAGCGGGCTGGACCCCGCTCGGGACGAGATCATAGAGGTCGGATGGGCACGGTTTGTCAACGGAGAACTTCAGGGAACGTTCGCCAGCCTGGTCCGCCCGTCTTGCCGCCCGTCAGAGGAAATTCTGAGGCTGACTGGGATCACCTGGGACGAGTTGTCCGCAGCTCCCTCCTGTCAGACGGTGCTCAGCGAGGTACTCCACACGTTGGCCGGGCAGGTGGTGGCAGCACACAACGCCTCCTTCGACCGCGAGTTTCTGCAACGGGTGGCACAGAAGATCGGGGCTCCCGTCCCTGCACACTGGGTGGATACACTGGCCCTCTCCCGCGCCGTCTGGCCCCACGAGGTTTCACACTCTCTTGCATCCGTACGGCGCAGACTGCGACTGGATGATGGCCCAACACACCGCGCTCTGCCGGACGCATTAGCTGCGGGGCAGCTGTTGAGCAAGGCCCTTCATGAGGCATCGCGCTTCCCCGAGGGGGCACGTAAGGCAATCTCGTCTCTTCTTCCCCAGCCGGCGGGAGAGTGGCTACCCCCCAGAACTCCCCCCCCTGAGCCTGAGGTCCCCACAGGCCGTCCGCCCGTGTTCAACCTGGATCAAGCCTTTGCCCGGCTGAGGGAACTGTCGTTTTGGCAAGACCGCCCGGGGCAACGTAGCTACGCCCAAGCGGTGGAGAGGGCGCTGTCGCAAGGACAAGTGGCGTTTTTGGAGGCTGGGCCGGGGACGGGTAAGACCATCGCATACCTGGTCCCCGTCCTGTTGAGACTCGCACAGACCAAGGCCCGGATCGCGGTGGCTACGCGTACTAGGGCTCTGCAGGAACAGCTGTGGCACAAGGAACTCCCCGCTGCGCTCGATCACCTGGGCTTGAAGGTCCCATCAGCGCTGCTCAAGGGGAGGGAGAACTACCTGTGCCTGCGCCGACTGGAGGAGGCGTGCGGCCGACTCATGGGAAGCGATGCGCTGAACACAGTTTTCGTATGGGTGGAACGTTCAAACACCGGTGACCTGGAGGAACTTGCCGTCTTGTGGGCGCACCCACAAGGACGCCGCCTGCTCAAAGCCCTGCGGGACATGCCCCACCGGTGCACCCGCCGTGCGTGCCCGTTCGTCAGCCGGTGTCCCTCACGCCGCGCCAGGGACCGAGCCAGGGAAGCCCGGTTGGTGGTGGTGAACCACTCCCTTCTGGCAGCTGATGCAGCTGCCGGTGGCGCCATACTCGGCCAGCTGGATGCCGTAGTGGTCGACGAAGCCCACGCTCTCCCTGCTGCCGCACGGGATGCGTTCACTTCCCAGGTGACCCCTTCCACTGTGCCCTCCTTGCTGGGAGAGCTTCGCAGGGGAGGGAGAGGGCTCCTTTCGGTGTGGGCCAAGGAAGCCGATACGCGGAAGGCAGTCGCCCTATGGGAGGAAGTCCGCGGCGCCCACCGCCTTGTGTGGAACGCGGTCTCCCCGGCGATGGCAACTGTTCCCGCCCAGTATGGCCCCTCACTGGTAGCACCCGCCCGCGCTCAGGGGGAACAACTCTGCCGGGCGCTCAGGCAGCTATCTCGAGAGCTCACACACATCGGCGAGGCTGCTGAAGGAGAGACGGCCGAACTGGCGAGAGGAATCGCACTCAAAGCGCACGACCTCGCCGATACCTGGGCCCTCCTCCTGCGAGCGGAGGGAGAAGGCCAGGTGTTCTGGCAATCATGGGAGGGGGGGATGCCCAGTCTGAAGACCTCTCCCGTGGATCTGGGGCCTCTCCTCGAACAGGGCCTATGGTCCCGAATGACATCAGCAGTACTGACATCGGCCACCCTGAGCAGCGGCAGTGGTGTGTCTCCCCTGGCCTTGGAACTGGGAATCCCCCCCGACGAAGCCCTCTGGAAGAGCTGGCCTTCTCCCTTTCCGTATCGCAGGGCGCGGGCGTGCGTGCCCACCTTCCTCCCCCGACCAGACCACCCGGAGTACCCCAGTGGGCTGGGGCGCCTTCTGCACCGGCTGGCCCTCCAGGGAGGGCGCCGTACGTTGGCCTTGTTCACCTCGCGCAGCATGCTGGAGGCCACCCTCGCTCACCTCGACGATGTGCCCACACTGGTGCAGGGGCGCGATGGAGAGAGGGAACGGCTAGTGCGCCGGCTGCGGGATGAACCTCCACCGATAGTTCTTCTGGGACTCGACACCTTCTGGGAGGGCGTCGATCTTCCCGGCGAACAAGTCGAGGTGGTGGTCATCGCACGGCTGCCGTTCCCGGTTCCCAGCGACCCGCTGGTCCAGGCTGAGGCGGAGCGCTTGCGGCGCGACGGCAGAGATCCGTTCCGCTCTCTTTTCTTGCCCCGCGCGGTGTTGCGCTTGCGGCAAGGCGCGGGACGACTTATTCGCTCTAGCGAGGACCGCGGCCTGCTGGTGATAGCGGACCCGAGAACGTTGACCGAACCCTACGGAGAGGAGTTCCTGAGCGCCCTTCCCATGCCTGTGAGCGAAGCTGGCGGGCCAGAGCAGATCCTGGCGGCGCTGCATCAACTCATGGAGGGGCCCGGGAGCACTGAATCGCCCGGCCTGCGATCGTGCGATCAACCCAGATCGGGTAGTTGACCGGGACAGCTAGGGTCGGTATACTGGGCTTCGCGCCCTGTTCGGCGATCCTAACCCATGAAAGTCTCGGCCGTGGTACCAGCGTTCAACGAAGCTGGCCGCATCGGCGCAGTGATCCGCGCTTTGCGTGCCGCCCCTTCCGTCGCGGAGATCATCGTCGTCGACGATGGTTCCGCCGATGAGACGGCCCTTGAGGCCGAAAAGCACGGGGCCATGGTGCTGAGGCTGGCACAAAACAGTGGAAAGGCAGCCGCATTGGACGCAGGCGTGCACAAGGCTTCGGAGGATGTTTTGTTGTTTCTGGACGCAGATCTCACAGGCTTGGAGAGAGAGCACGTCGAACTGCTGGTGAGCGCCTACGGCGCAGGGGAAGGGGAGATCGTCATCGGCGTCTTCCGCGATGGCCGCAGAGGGACAGACTTCTCCCAGCGCGTTGTCCCTTTCCTCTCCGGACAGCGGGTCCTGTCTCGCCGGGTATGGGACCGGGCCCGGGGCATGGTTGGCGACATGGACTTCGGGATAGAGATTGCGCTTACCAAGCTGGCCTTGAAGGAGGGTTGGCGCCAGACGAAGGTGATCTTGGATGGGGTCAGCCACATACGCAAAGAGGAAAAACGAGGGCTGTACCTTGGCTTGGTGGATCGCCTTTCCATGTACTGGGACATACTGCGCTCCCTGGTCCGGAAGCTGTAGAGCCAGAGGGCTGGAGGTCCTGCGATGGTTATTGCAATTGGCTGCGATCATGCTGGTTATGCGTTGATGCAGGCCCTGAAGCAAGATGTACTGAGCGGGTACTGCCTACTGGACATGGGAACCAGCGACAGCTCCCCGACCGATTATCCTCGTCATGCCTTTGCTGTAGCCAAGGCCGTGGCCACTGGCGAGGCAGATCTGGGGGTGCTCGCCTGTGGCACGGGTATCGGCATGGCCATGGCAGCTTCCCGAGTACGTGGAATCCGCGCAGCGTTGTGTACCAACGCCTATATGGCACGCATGGCCCGGGCTCACAACAACGCCAACGTACTGTGTCTGGGCGGCCGGGTGATCGGCTCAGGATTGGGGGAAGACATCGTGCAGACTTTCCTGCATACGGAATTCGCTGGTGGAAAGCACGCAAGGAGGCTGGGGCTCATCGATGAGGAAGGCCAACTGCCATGACGTGGGCTTGGACGACGCTTCTGCTCTCGGCGCTAGCTATCTTGTGGTCCGGTCGTCGCTTGGTGCGGGCCACCGAAGGCATCGCCGAAGCCACCGGTCTGTCTCGCGGATGGCTGGGGTTCATCCTGGTGGGGCTGGTAACCTCTCTTCCCGAGCTGGTTGTCACCATGACCGGAGGGGGTATCGACGCGCCAGCCATAGCAGTGGGCAACGCACTGGGCTCCAACGCCTTCAACCTGGGCATACTCGGGCTATTCGGGCTGATGGCAGGCGGCGCACTGTTCTCCCGTCTGGCGGCGTCGCACACGGTTTCTTGCTCGATGGGAGTGCTCATGGCCGCAGTGGTGTTGGGAGCGATCGCGCTGGGCGGCGGCCCGTCCATAGGCACACTTTCGGTGGCGTCGATTCTCATCGCAGCGTTGTTCCTCGTCGCCGCTTGGCTGCAGTACACCGCAGAGCCCGCCGCTCCACTGGAGGACCACCCGGGGATGGGCAAGGCTCCCTTGGTAGCCGCCGCTTCGGGGTTGGTGGTGATAGTGGCTGGCGTTGCCTTGACCTATTCAGCTCGGGAGATAGCTGCCAACACCGGCCTGAGCCAGTCACTGGTTGGATCGACTTTGGTGGCCATGGCCACCTCACTTCCAGAGTTAGCAGTCTCTTGGGAAGCGGTGCGGCTGAAGGCCTACGACTTGTTCGCCGGGAACGTATTTGGTTCCAACGCGTTCAATGTTTCCACCGTTTTCTTCACCGACGTGGTGTACGGACGGCCCCTGTTGGGGAGGCTGGGGGACGAGGCCTGGCCGTTGGTGTTGGTGGGGGCCTGGGGCGTGGCGCTGGCTGCCGTGGTGCTGGCCTCTCTGGGTGTGCGGTCTCGAAAGCAGGTAGGCCGAGTGGATCTCGCCTCCGCGCTGGTGGTGGCGACGTACCTTGTAGGACTGTGTGCGGTAGCAGCCAGAGGTTTCAACATCTGAGGTGGTATGTATGGAGATGAGCGTTGTCCGAAACATGACGGTGGACGAACTGCAAGCTCTTGCCAAGAAACACAACATGGACGGAGCTGGGGGACTGGGTCACGCCGAGTTGCAGCTGGAGGTAATGCGCACCCTGGCGGAGCGCGACGAGCTCTCCACAGAAGGCGTTCTTGATATAATGCAGGATGGATACGGCTTTCTGCGCGACAAGTCATGCCTACCATCTCGGTTCGATGTGTATGTATCTCCCTCCCAGATCAAACGGTTCTCGTTGAAGAGCGGAGATATACTGCACGGACTTGTCCGCCCCCCGAAGAAAGACGAGCGCTACTTCGCTCTGCTGCGAGTGGAGAAGGTGAACGACCAGGACCCCGAGTCCGTACGGCGGAGGATGGAGTTCCAGCAACTGACACCACTCCACCCAGATGAGCAGTTCATTCTGGAGTATGATCCAGAGGAGCTCTCCACTCGGATGATCGACCTGTTCTCCCCGATCGGAAAAGGCCAGCGAGGGCTCATCGTATCCCCGCCGAAGGCCGGCAAGACCACCCTCCTGAAGTGCATCGCGCAGGGAATCGAGACCAACTACCCCGACGTGCGCCTGCTGATCTTGCTGGTCGACGAACGGCCAGAGGAGGTCACTGACTTCCGCCGCTCAGTGAACCAGGCCGAGGTTGTCGCTGCTACGTTCGACATGGAACCCGCTCACCACACGCGGGTGGCTGAGCTGGTCACCTCGGAGGCCAAGCGCCTCGTAGAGTGCGGGCAAGACGTGGTGATTCTCATGGACTCGCTGACCCGGTTGGGTAGGGCATACAACCTCAGCATCGCCCCGTCCGGGAAGCTGCTATCGGGAGGGATCGACCCCACTGCGCTGTACAAGCCCAAGGAGTTCTTCGGGGCTGCCCGAAACATCGAAGAAGGCGGGTCACTTACCATAGTGGCCACGGCACTCGTGGACACCGGTTCCCGATTGGATCAAGTGGTATTCGAGGAGTTCAAAGGCACGGGGAACATGGAGCTCCTTCTAAACCGCGACCTCGCCAACCGTCGGATGTTCCCCGCCATCGACCTGCACCAGTCGGGTACGAGAAAAGAGGAACTCCTTCTCGCCCCCGATGTCCTTCGCCGAGTGTGGATCCTGCGTAAGCTTATCGCCGAGATGCAGGAACCGGGGGCGGCGTTGGAGTTCATCCGGCAGAAGATGGAGCAGACAAGTACGAACAAGCAATTCCTGGAGCTGATGAACAGTGAGTAAGGACACGGCTGTGGCCATTCTGTTGGGGCTACTCGTATTGCCGCTGCTTCTGACCCCGTTTCTCCCGCCCGGCGACAGCGGTGGCCCATGGACGCCTCCATCACAGGAAGCGTCGATCCCGTACAGAACATACACGGTAAAGGAAGGGGACACCCTTTCCTCCATAGCCGCCCAACACAGCATCCCGCTTTCTTATCTCCTTGCCAGCAATCCCAGGCTGCTTCCTGACGACCTTTATCCTGGAGACGTCCTGCTGCTACCCCAGGGAGGCGTGGTACACACGCTCCGGCCTGGGCAGACTCTCAACGATCTTGCGGCCACTTACGGTGTCGAGGTGAGTTCGCTGGAGTGGAAGGGAGGTCCAGCCGGACCTACACCGGGAGATCACGTGTTCGTACCTCAGCCTTCCTCCGTTCCACAAGCTGACGCCATACAGCTGGGCGCAAGCCAGGCGGGAAGGTTCGTCTGGCCCCTGCGCGGCCGCATTTCCTCACCGTTCGGATGGAGAACGCATCCAATTCTCAGACAGCAGCACCTGCACATCGGCCTGGATATCGCCGTCCCAGAAGGAACCCCAGTCCACGCTGCCGCTGCTGGGCGGGTGACCCAGGCTGGCTGGTCAGGAGACTACGGAATCTTGGTCACCGTCGATCACAGCGACGGCTACTCGACCTATTACGGACATCTCTCCCGACTGCGCGTGCAAGTGGGCCAGTACGTTGAACAGGGGCAGGTATTGGCTCTCTCGGGAACCACAGGCTTGTCTACCGGTCCTCACCTACACTTCGAGATCCGCGAGGCAGGCGTTCCAGTGGACCCCGTGCTCTACTTGCCGTGATCCTGGTACAGGGAGAAACCCCCTTAACGGGTTGTGTGGAGACCTCTGGAGCGAAGAACGCTGCGCTTCCCGCCATCATCGCTTCGCTTCTCACTGATCATCCCGTGCAAATCCGTCGCACTCCTGCGCTGGCGGATGTGGAGACGGCTGTGGCCCTTGTACGATCCTTGGGCAAGAACGCTGAGCAGAAGGGGGACGTGCTTACCATCACTGAGGGCGAGAGTCTTCGCTGTACCCCCCCGCAGGAGCTAGTGCAGCGGATGCGAGCTTCATTTCTTGCCTTGGGTCCGCTTCTGGCACGCCTGGGGGAAGCCCAGGTCGCCCTCCCGGGAGGTTGCTCTATCGGTGCCCGTCCTGTCGACCTTCACCTTAAGGGCTTGGCCGCGCTGGGCGCAGAAGTGCGCGTCAGAGGAGGTACGGTGTGCGCCCAAGCCGGGGTTCTACAGGGAGCTGCAATACACCTGAGCTTCCCGTCGGTCGGGGCGACCGAGCAGCTCTTGCTTTCGGGGGCGCTTGCCCGTGGGGAGACGGTGATCTTCAACCCTGCGCGGGAGCCCGAGGTGCGAGACCTGGGGGAGCTGCTATCGAAAATGGGAGCGACTGTTCGCTGGGACGCCGATCGGGTGAGCGTGATGGGAACAGGATCTCTCGCAGGAGCCACCCACGCGCTGATTCCAGACAGAATAGAGACGGGAACTTACCTGATTGCCGGGGCGATAACGCGCGGCAAGGTCCGCGTCGTGCGCACAGATCCGGCGCAACAGGTTGCGCTTTGCAGGGCCCTCGGCGATGCGGGAGCAGAGATCACCACGGGGGACGACTGGATTGAGATTTCCGCCCCTGGAAAGCTCTTCCCTGCGGACGTGAGGACCGGACCGTATCCAAGCTTCGCCACGGACCTGCAACCTCCTTGGGTGGCCCTCATGACCACGGCCTCTGGCAGATCGGTGACGGCGGAGACTGTCTTTGAGTCACGGTTCAGCCATGTGCCTGAGCTCCGCCGACTGGGAGCCCACCTTCGCGTCGACGGACGTCTCATCGTGGTGGAAGGACCGGCCACGTTGGTGGGGACATCGGTACGCGCAAGCGACATTCGCGCCGGCGCGGCGCTGCTAGTCGCGGCCTTGGCCGCCCAGGGCCGCACGGAGCTTGGGGGGGAAGAACTCCTTCGGCGAGGATACGATGGCTTAGTGCGAAAACTCACAACTCTCGGTGCCCGGATATGGGAGAGCGAAGACAACAGCGACGGTTGATAGAGGATTACCTTGGCCGACGGGCCAGAGTCTACGCCGAAGAGAAGGCGGTGCTCGCCGACGTGCTCCCACCTGCGTCGCTGGCATGGGACGACGAGGAGGCACTCGACGAACTGTCTTCTCTGGCCAGAACAGCGGGGGTAACGGTGGTGGCTCGGCTCATCCAGCGCCGTGAACGCCCAGACCCCTCCACGTTCCTGGGCAAAGGGAAGGCGGAAGAGCTGGCTCGGCTGGCTGAGGAGCAAGACGCCCAGGTGGTGTTGGTGGGAACGGAGCTTTCACCCGCCCAAGCCCGCAACCTGGAACATGCTTCGGGGCTAAAGGTGGTGGATCGCAGCCAGGTCATCCTCGACATATTCGCTCAGCGGGCCGGAACGAGGGAAGCGGAGTTGTCAGTGGAACTGGCACAGCTGGAGTATCTCCTACCCCGACTGCGTGGTTGGGGAGCTGCGCTCACCGATCCGGGGGGAGGGATCGGAACGCGAGGACCTGGCGAAACACGTCTGGAGACAGACAGGCGTCACGCCCAACGCCGAATCCAGTCGATCCGGCGCAGACTCAAGGAGATGGACAAAGTGCGCCAGGTTCGCAGGAAGAAGCGCCGTGGCAGCGGGGTCCCCGAAGTGGCCATCATCGGCTACACGAACTCCGGCAAGTCGACGTTGTTCCGTCGCCTGACCGGTGTCGATGCTTTGGTGGAGGACAAGCTATTCGCCACACTGGATACCCGCGTACGCGGCCTGGATCTCCCTAGGGGCGTTCGCGCCGTGGCAGCCGACACCGTCGGCTTCATCCGCAAGCTCCCCCATCAGCTGATCCCTGCGTTCCGGGCTACGATGGAGTCGACAAAAGAGGCCTCCCTCCTTGTGCATGTTCTGGATGCCTCTTCCCCCCGCGTCCTAGATCACTTCGCCACGGTTCGCCAAGTACTGGCCGCCCAGGTCATGCCCAGCGAAGAACCTTGGCCAGCTTTACTACACGTGCTGAACAAGCTGGATGCCGTAAGCTCGCCACAGCAGAAAGACCTGTATCGCCAGGCGCAGTTGGAGATTCAACCACACGTAGCGGTGTCGGCCAAGACTGGGGAGGGGATCGAGGACCTCCAATCTCGCATGGCTGAAATGCTGGAGCCGGAATTCGCCCGAGTCGTGGTGCAAGTCTCCTGGGAGCGACAAGATCTGCTTTCGTGGCTGGCCGGACTGGGCAAGCTGGAGCTGCTGCCCGACACACAGGCGGTGAGAGCGCTAATCACGGTTCCTGCCGGCCAGCTACCCCGCATCCGCAGCGTGTCTGGGATCACTGTCCTGGAGCATGTCAGTTGACCTACGCTGCTCTTGCGAGGATGTCTGGCGAAAGCGGGCGCAGGGTCGCCTCCGAGCATCCCGTTGGCCGAACCCTGGCCCAGTGGCTAGGATGATGGACGATGCAACGCTGGATTCTGCACGTTGACATGGACGCGTTCTTCGCCGCTGTGGAACGCCTAGATGACCCTTCGTTGGTGGGGCGACCGGTGATCGTCGGAGGCTTGGGGCCGCGCGGCGTGGTGTCCACAGCATCGTACGAGGCAAGGGCCTTCGGAGTTCGCTCGGCTCAGCCCATGGCACAGGCACGCCGGTTGTGCCCGCACGGGGTGTTTCTGGAACCCAGGCACGCCCGTTACGAGGAGGTGTCTCGCTCGATTCGTGCCTACTTGGCGAGGCACTCTTCGCTAGTGGAACCGGTTTCCTTGGATGAGGCATACGTCGACGTGTCGAAGGCCGCTCCTAGGGAGCTAGCCGAGACAGTACACAGAACACTCCCCCGCGAGGTAGGAATTTCCTGCTCGGCAGGGTTGGCCGAGAACAAGCTGCTGGCCAAGCTCGCTTCGGAGGCGGCCAAGCCTGGCGGCCTTCGCATCCTCGCCCCCGAAGACGTGGAAGGCTTCCTGCGGCCACTCCCTGTCGAACGGCTGGCCGGGGTAGGGCCAAAGACAGCTCGAAGGCTGAATGAGAGGGGAGTCCGCACCGTGGGGGACCTCCAACAGGTCGATCCCGGGGTTTTGCATTCCTGGTTTGGGGCAAGGCTCGGCGGGCAGCTGTGGCGGCTCTCCCGGGGTCAGGACGACGCACCGGTAGTGCCCGTGCGCGAAGCGCAGTGTTTCACTCAGGAAATCACCTACCCTGAGGATATACATGATGAGGAGGCGGTGGTCGACGAACTCAAGCGATTGGCGTCGGCGATCACGGCTCGTCTTTCCGATGAGGGGCTGCTCGCCCGCGCCGTGAGGCTAAAAGTTCGCTGGTCGGACTTCAGCACCCAGACAAGACAAGTGCGTCTGGTGGAGCCGACCGACGATCCACAAGTGGTGGCCCGGGAACTAGTTTCCCTGTGGGAACGCCGACTGCCAAGAGAGAGCAAAGGAGTTCGCCTGGTGGGAGTAGGCCTGGACGGGCTCTTGCCGGCTACTTTTCGCCCACTTCCGCTCTTCTAGAGGCAGGCAATCAGGAAACACATCCGCTAGAATCGGACCCGCAGAGGACTGGAGGTAATAGAAGTGCGACAGTGGACGGTGCTGTTACTATGGCTGACGGCAACAACCTTTTCTGTGTCCGGACTGAGTTTGTGCGATTACCGAACACCCGAGACGAACATCTTAGAGATGAAGACCTCATTCAATTACCGTTATTATCATGATCCTGCCCGCCCAGGAGCGGGGATCAACTCCGGCCGCTTTGCCATCAGCTACTCTCATCTTTATGACACCTCTTTGCTTGGCTTCGAACTGGTCGGAGTGGGTGACTTCGTGCTCTCAGAGTTGTCCCTGGCAAGCGCGGACTCGCAGGTCCGCGGTCGGATACAGCGATATTTCAGCGCAGACACCCCCTACTTCGCGTACGGAGCATTCGAGGGCGTGCTGGCCACGGAGTTCCCCCAACCAGGGCTTGGTTTCGAGACAGGGCTGGGGTACGGGAGATTCGCCGACGTCACACCTCTGGCCAAAGCCCTGTACGCTGAACGCCGTCTGCTGAACATGGGCGCGGTTGCAGCCTCGCTTCCAAACGCGCTAGTCCTGGAGTTGGCCGAGGAGATAGGTCGTGCGCCTGAGTACGAGACAACCGCCGAGCTTCTGACAGTCCTCGAGGATATGGTCCTGGAAGGTGCGGGGGTCAGGCTGAACGCCCAGGCACTCCTTGCGCTGGAGGACATCATTGTGGACTCCCGTTGGCAGCGCTACTGCGGCTGGACAGTCTCGATCGGCGTAGGGTACGACGTCCTGGACCCTCGCCACGCCGATCGCGACGTGGTAGTGACAGTGGCCGGCGACGTAGCGTTGGCTCCCGAACCAGGCTCTCAGATGCGCTTGTCGGCCAGCTACGCCAAGCCCCCCTATCCAACGGAGCACAAGTGGTCGACGCGCCTCGCTGCCTCTTATGACTACCGTCTGAACGACATCACCACCTTCAACGTGGACTACGTCATGCGGCACGACGCGTACGTCACAGGAGGCAGGGGAAGCCAGTCTGCCACCTTCCAGTTGGCCTTCGACCTGGGAGGGGTGGACGTGTCGCTGCAGCTGGCCTTCGCCAAGCGAGCAGACGCCGAGGAGTGGACGCAGGACATGGTGCTATCAGCGGTAGTTCGCCTGTTGTGAACGATGAGGTGCTTTCTTGCCCAGTTGTCAGTTCGCTGGAGAGCACAGACACGTAGACCGCAGTGCCGAGAAAGGAGTGGGAGCAGGGATGTACTCCATTGTGGCCAAGCAATCGATTGGCCCCAGTATCGATCAGTTTGAGGTGGAAGCCCCTCGGGTGGCTCAGGCAGCTGCCCCGGGACAGTTCGTGGTAGTCCGCCTGCACGAAAAGGGGGAGAGAATTCCCCTCACTCTGGCCGATTGGGATGAATCACAGGGCACAGTCACGCTCGTTGTGCAGTCAGTAGGAAAGACCACCCGCCAGATGCACGAGACATTTGGCGTCGGAGATGCGTTGCGTGACGTAGTGGGACCTCTGGGAGAGCCTTCGGAGGTCGTCGCCGAGGGGACGGTGGTGTGCGTCGGCGGAGGTGTGGGTATTGCTCCCCTCTTTCCCATTGCTCGGGCTCTGAAGAGTGCTGGGGCGCGGGTGCTCGGGATCGTCGGGGCGCGGTCGAGCGACTTGTTGTTTTGGTTGGACAGGATGAAGGACGCCTGCCACGAGTTGATTGTCACCACCGATGACGGAAGTGCAGGAAGAAAAGGGCTGGTGACCGAGCCTTTGGCCGAGGTGTTGGCGGCCCGCCAGGTGTCCCGCGTGTGGGCTGTGGGACCGGCTGTGATGATGAAGTTCTGCGCTGCGACCGCCAGTAAGGCAGGAGTCCCCGTTACGGTCTCTCTCAACCCTATCATGGTAGATGGGACAGGAATGTGCGGTGCCTGTAGGGTGGAAGTGGGAGATCATGTCCGCTTTGCTTGTGTGGACGGCCCCGAGTTCCCGGGAGACGCGGTGAACTGGGATCTCCTCATTGCTCGCCTGGCTGCCTATAAGGAAGAAGAGAAGTGCGCTCTTGACAGGTACAGGCGGATGATCCAGGAGGCCACCCGATGATCCGAGAAACCCAGGTGCCGATGCGAGAACAGGATCCAGCCTCCCGGATCCGCAACTTCGACGAGGTCCCGTTGGGCTACAGCGAGGAGGAAGCCCGCCAGGAGGCAGCACGTTGTCTCCAGTGCAAGAACAAACCCTGCGTCAAGGGATGCCCAGTCGAGGTGGATATCCCCACGTTCATCCAGCAAGTGGAGAGAGGGGAGTTCCGCGCCGCTGCTGCCACCATCAAAAGGACCAACAACCTCCCGGCAGTGTGCGGGAGAGTGTGCCCACAGGAGACTCAGTGCCAGGGTGTATGCACGCTGGGCAAGAAGTTCGAACCCTGTGGCATCGGTCGGCTGGAGCGTTTTGTCGCTGACTGGGAGCGCCAGCACGGCGCCGAGGTCGCCGAATTGGCTCCCCCGACCGGGCACCGAGTGGCAGTGATAGGTGCAGGACCGGCAGGGCTCACATGCGCCGCCGACTTGGTTCTGTTCGGCCACGCGGTGACGGTCTTTGAGGCGCTCCACGAGCCCGGAGGAGTGCTCATGTACGGCATCCCAGAGTTCCGTCTGCCGAAGGCCGTGGTCGCCCACGAAGTGGAGGGCCTGCGGCGCCTGGGTGTGGAGTTGGAGACGGATATGGTGGTGGGCAAAACCATCACCGTGGACGGGCTGTTTGCGGAAGGGTATGAGGCAGTGTTCGTGGGGAGTGGGGCCGGACTGCCACGCTTCCTAGGGATCCCTGGCGAAACGTTGATCGGGGTGTACTCAGCCAACGAGTTCCTCACCCGAGTGAACCTGATGCGGGCGTGGCAGTTCCCAGTCTTCGACACCCCGGTGCGCATCGGCCGACACGTGGCCGTAGTGGGCGGTGGCAACGTAGCCATGGACGCCGCACGTACCGCCCTCCGCCTAGGAGCAAAGAAGGTCACAATACTCTACCGAAGAACTCGCAATGAGATGCCCGCCCGTGTGGAGGAGGTACACCACGCAGAGGAAGAGGGCGTCGACATGCAGTTCTTGGTCAACCCGGTTCGCCTTCACGGCACGGAGGGGGCGCTCGCTCAGGCTGAGTGCATAAGGATGGAGCTCGGTCCACCCGATGAATCCGGCCGGCGCCGTCCGGTACCCATTGAGGGGTCGGAGTTCATAGTCGAAGTTGATGCCTGCGTTGTGGCCGTGGGGAACCAGCCACACCCCCTGGTGCCGCGTACTACACCGGGTTTACAGGTCAGCCGGCGAGGTACGGTAGAAGCGGACGCGGTCGGAGCCACCACACGCCCCGGGGTGTTCGCCGGCGGCGACATAGTCACGGGTGCTGCCACCGTGATCTCAGCCATGGGGGCGGGTAAGCAGGCCGCAGCCGCCATCAACAGGTACTTGCAAGGCAGTCTTTGAGGGAGGAAGAGAGAATGAAGGAGCGCGTCTGGCAACGAATTGACGAGTTGGCGGAACAACTGTGGCAGCTTGCACTGCGCATCCACTCTCATCCGGAACTGGGGTACGAGGAGGAGCGCGCAGCAGGTTGGATTGCGGAAGCGTTGGAGGCGGGGGGCTTCCATGTGGAACCGGGAGTTGGTGGGATTCCCACCGCTCTGCGTGCCGTGCACCCCGCACATGCGCCCGGTCCATGCCTGGGAGTGCTCGCCGAGTACGACGCACTCCCTGGCCTCGGACACGCTTGTGGGCACAACATCATCGCCGCCAGCGCGGTGGGGGCCGCGCTGGGATTAGCACCGTTTAAAGAAGAGCTGCCTGGTACTTTGGTTCTCCTGGGCACTCCTGCCGAAGAGGGAGGCGGCGGCAAGGTTCGCATGATCGAGGCGGGGTTATTCAACGACTTGGACACTGCTTTCATGGTCCACCCAGCCTCGGCCACCCGTGTCGGGAGGGGCTCGTTGGCCATCAGCGAGCTAGAGCTTGTGTTTCACGGTCGAGCAGCGCACGCCTCATCGCAGCCCGAGAAGGGAATCAACGCACTCGACGCGGTGATCCAAACTTTCGTGGGCCTGAACGCACTGCGACAGCATATTGCCGACGGAGCGCGTGTCCACGGCATAATCACGGACGGCGGAGAGAAGCCCAACATCGTGCCCGAGCGGGCCGCAGCACGCTTCTACGTCCGTGCACAGGAGAACGACTATCGGGATGAACTGGTGGACAAGCTCCGCCGCTGCGCTGAAGGTGCAGCCTTGGCCACGGGTGCTTCGCTCAGCTTTCAGAAGGTGGGGCACGAGTACAAGGCCATGCGGCCCGACCCCAAGCTTGTGGAAGGGTTCCGCAGGCAACTCGCCCAATTGGGCGTGCCCGAAGACGAACCCACAGGTGGCATGGGGTCAACGGACATGGGGGACGTCTCCTGGGTCGTGCCCGCCATCCATCCCTACATTCGCATCACCGAACATGACATCCCAGCGCACTCGCGGGAGTTCGCCGAGGCTTCTCGCAGCGAGGGCGCCCGCCAGGGAATGCTAGTGGCGGCCAAAGCGATGGCCGGCCTGGCCCTCGACCTTTGGCAGCAGCAAACAGAGAGAGTGTCGCCCTAGGGCACCGGGTCGTGCCCGCCAGGATGCCATGGACCACACTTGAGGATTCTGTTCAGCGCCAGCCAGCCTCCTCGCAGGACACCGTGGGTTAGCAGTGCCTGACGGGCGTATTCGGAGCAACTCGGGTAGAAGCGACACCGGCGAGGAATGAGCGGGGAGATCACCCGCTGGTACACACGCAGCACCCACACCAGCAACGTTACCACACCACAGTCTAGTGGCCATAGCCTTGACCGGCCACCAAAGACCGCTGAACGACGCTGCAATCAACAGAGGGCTGCGTGGGACAGCAGCTGCACGCACGCCAATCCCGGGGCATCCCCGTCGCCCAACCCCAGGGGGAGGGAGTCCGACAGCGGGGGGGGGTTCTCTGCTCAGTCAACGCGAGGAGCTTGACACCCCACCCCCCACTCCCTATAATTAGCACTGACCATGGTCGACTGCTAAAAGGAGGGGGTGTGTATCATGACTCTGCTTCCAAGAGTGTGGCGCGAGCCGTTCCGGCTGACTGACGACATCGGCAGGTTGGTGGACAACATGTTCAGGAGCTTCGGCGACCTGGACGTGGATGTGGCGCCGTCCTTCGGCAGGTCCGATGTATACGTCAAAGACAACTCGCTCATCATCGAAACCGAGCTTCCCGGTGCTCATAAGGAGGACGTCCAGGTAAGAGTGCAAGGAAAGAGCCTGGTTGTCACCGGCGAGGTGAAGCGGAGCGAGGAAGTGCGAGAGGAGAGCTACATCCGCATGGGTCGCCGCTGCGGGCGGTTCCAGCGGACCTTCCCTCTGCCGGAGGAGGTGGCCGAACCCAACCAGGTGAAGGCCAAGTTCAGTGACGGCATCCTCCGCGTGGAGGTTCCGCTGAAGAGGTCCCCCAAAGAGGGACAAGGCCACGAAGTCAAGGTCGAGTAACCAGACGGGGACAGTCCCCGACGGCCAACTTCCCGGCCGCGAAGGACTGTCCCCTTCTCCTTCCTATCGTTGGGTCCGGCCAGTGAACTTGAACTTGCGAATGCGGACCTTCGGAACCAGAAAACCTCCGAACCCTTCACCTCCGGTGATCAACTGCTGATCCCGCCCCACTGCGTCCACTTCGGCCAACGCTCGCAGGCCGGACTCAGTGACCCGAAGGTCGTCCACCGCCCCGCGCACCTTACCGTCCTCGATGAGAAAGGTCCCGTCGCGGGTCATCATCGTCATTATGCCCTCTCGAGGCTCAACGGGACGCGCGTAGTGAAAGCGCGTGACCAACAAACCGCGCTCCACGCCTGCAATGAGTTCGTCGTCGGACGCGCTCCCTTCTTCCATCACCACGTTGCCGGGCATGGGCGAGTAGGCGCTGTAGGGGGGTGGGAGGGCGTGGCCAGTGGACTGGACCCCGCTCGGCGCTGCCGTACGAGTGTCGTGCACCACAGCCTCGGCAACCCCGCGCCGGAAGAAGTACACTCGCTCGCTGGGAACACCTTCGAAGTCGAACGGTCGAGGCAGTCCCCGGGCGTCCAACGGATCGTCGTATACAGTCACTAGTTCGGAAGCTACCTTCTCCCCCAGCCGCCCTTCCATGAAGCTGCGCCGCTCCAGGAGGGCGCGGGCAGAGAATCCCATGAAGCTCATCATGCCGAGCACTGTGGCCACAGCCGGCTCTTCCAGTACCACGGTATACTCGCCGGGCTCCAGAGCCTGGCGCTCTTCGCCCCGCTCGGTTTTCTCCAGCGCGCGCTCTGCTACCTTCTCCGGATGGAAGTCGGACAACCGCACAGAGCTGAACTCAGCGTAGCCCGAACCTCCCCGTTTTCCACTCACCACGTTGACGAAGAGGGCCCTGGTCGACTTCGTATAAGCTCTCACTCCCCGCGTACTGGCCACCCACAGTTCGCCTCCCCCTGTGGCCAACGACCCCGAGCTGTTGAACCCCGCTTCCTTTGCCCCTCTTACCACCCTGGATACCAGCTCAGCACGCAACTGCGGCGAGGCATCCCAAGTCTCCGCGTCCCACGACGGCACGTCGGGAGCTGGTTGGGGCTCCGGGGGGTTGTATCCGGCAGGTTTCGTCTGCCCGCGCGCCAGTTTCTCGGCGACCTCCAGCGCTCGTCGCACGCCCTCCTCCGTAGCCTCGTTCGTCTCCGCTACACCAGTCTTCCCTTCCACCCAGGCTCGCAAGAACAGACGCACCTCGTCTGACGCCACATTCTGGTGAATTTGGCAGTCTGTGAAACGCGTCAGTTCATCGCGCGCACGGATTGCCAGAACCTCCAACTCGTCCACTCCCTCGTAGGCGAGTGCTGTGTCGATCAACCGTTCGACGCTCATGTCTCCCCTTTCGGGGCCGGCCCCGGCAGCCAGCCCAACTTCTCTCTGAGCCGCTGAAAGCACCACCGCTGTTCAGCTAGCCTCACCAACAGGGTAGGCAACGATGCAAGCGAAACGCTCAGCGTTTCCCCAGGCTGCAACTCCCCCACCTCATCCCCGTCCAACATAACGGTTGTCCCGTAGTGCGCATGAACCACAACGCATGCCCGAGCAGGGAGCACAACAGGGCGCGCTCCCAAACGATGCGGAGCCACCGGCACCAACAGCAGAGCTTCCAGTTCCGGTGCCACAACGGGCCCGCCGCAGGCCAGGGCATAGGCAGAGGCTCCGGTGGGACTGGCAACGATGAGGCCGTCACCGGCTATCTCAGCCACGGGATCCCCGTCAGCCCATACGCCCATCCGAGTCATCCTTCCCCTCTCCCTGCCCAGGAGAACCACGTCGTTGAGCACGGTTTGCGCTTGATCGCCCCAGCTTGCCGCAAGACGCGCACGCGCCTCCACACGACAGGCGCCAGTCATGACCTGTTGCAGCGCCTCCTCCAGGCGGCCAGCAGTGCACGAGGAAAGGAACCCCAGCGACCCCATATGCACCCCCAGCACTGGCACCTGTGCCGGGTACAGAACAGAGGCCGCTCGCAGCAGTGTCCCATCTCCTCCAATGGCAACGACTAGATCTCCCTCCCGGCAGTGAAACTCCCTGCGTGACGTGAGTTGAGCCGTGACTCCGTTCCGCCGGCACCACTCAGCACCACGGCGGGCGGCCGCAGCAGCGCCAGGCTTGCTTGCGTTGTACACAAACACCGCACGTTCAAGCTTCACCGTGCCCTCCCACGTGGCGCCAGCGACACAGCCAACGGTCGGCGAGTTCTAACGCTGCGTAGAACGCAAGTCCGAGCAGCGCCAGTCCCACCACCCCAGCCATAGCCAGCTCAGCCCGGAACGTGAAGTGATCGATCAGGCGACCCAGACCGCTCTCCGGCCCTGCTACCAAGCCCAGCTCGTTCTCAGCAATGTACACCATCGTTATGCCCAACCCCACCGACACTCGGGCCGCAGTGAGCACGCTGGGCAGGGTGGCCGGAAACACCACATGTCGGTACAACCCCCAAGTACTGGCTCCCGCCGACCGGACCGAAGTGATATAGGTCTGGGGAATCTGCCGGGCAGCTCCCTGTGCCGCCACCAGCACCTGGAAGAAGAGCGCGACCACGACCACCAGCACCTTCACCATCTCACCGATGCCGAACGCCATGTACAAGAACATGAGGAGGGCCACCGGCGGTATAGGATAAGTGAGGTGTACCAGCGGAGACAAGTACTGGTGGAGTCTCCGCTGAAACCCTATCAGCAGCCCCAAGGGAAGCCCCAGAGCGAATGCAATGCAGAGAGACAACAGAAATCTCCAAGCGGTATTCGCAAACGCAGTAGCCAGAAGCTCGGTGTTTCGGAAGCCTTCGATGAGCGTCTCCGCGGGAGTCGGGAGGACTGCTCGACCGTGAGCCAAGTACAGAGCCCACGAGGCGAGCCACCAGGCGGAGAAAAGAACTCCCATCGCCATTACATAGCGCCCCCCCTGCCTCATGAGTGGTCCACCCCCAGCTTGCACCTGAGGTAGTCCACGCGAGAGTAGAACTCATCGCTGCCACGGTATTCCGTCGAGCCCGCTGCGGGGTTATACACCACCTCAGTCAGCGTGGCCGGGCGGGGCGACAGGATCAGAATGCGGCGGCCGAGGAAGACAGCCTCCTCGATGTCGTGCGTCACCAGCACACCGGTGAAGTGCAAAGTCCTCCACAACTCGAGGATCAGGTTCTGAATCCTTTCTCTGGTCAACGAATCCAGATTCGCCATCGGTTCGTCCATGAGCAGCACCCGCGGGTGCAGTGCAAGGGCCCGGGCAATCCCTACCCTTCGCTTCATCCCCTCGGAGAGCTCAGCGGGGAAACGGGACTCAAAACCTGCCAGCCCCAACGAGTGAAGGGTGTCACCCACGTCTTCCTTCAGTCCCTGGATGCGCAACGCCAACTGCGCGTTCTGTCTGACCGTCTTCCATGGGAGGAGCCCTGCATCCTGCAAAATGAGTGCCACGTCACGACGGATTCCTCTGACTTCCTCACCCCCGATCCGGATCCTCCCTTGAGTAGGACTGAGCAGGCCGTCCAGCGCATATAGGAGCGTGCTCTTCCCGCACCCGGACGGACCGACGACCGACACAAGCTCTCCGGCACTCACGTGGAAGGTAATTCCGTTCAACGTAGCTATCTCTCTGCGTCCGTGACCATAGGCTATGCTGACGTTCTCCACCTCGATCATCGGACTGGAGAAATCACGCGTTCGTCGAACCGAGCAGGGAACCTAACGTATCCTTTGCGCTGGGCCCAGGAAAGCACTTGGTTGAACAGCTCGGGGTCCAGAGAATGAGGCAAAGGAAATTCGGGCACAAACAGCTTCTCGATGGCCTTCTCCACATTCTCCCTATCCTCAGCCGCCAGTGTGTGAGGTTCCTGGCCCGGCATGAACAGATGAGTGACCAGCTGCCACCCCAGCTCCAACAGATCATCACGCGGGAGGGTGTTGACCCTCTCCACTGCTCCATCCAGAGCTCGGAAGAAAGCGGCCACGTCCTCGGGTCTTTCCTCCAGAAGGCTCCTCTGCAGGACGATCACCGTGGGAGGAACGGGGATGCCCATGAAGTCAGACAATACGAAGAACTCCGGTTTGCCTGGGAAGTCAATGGACAGGAGGTAATCAGCGTAGGGTTGTGGGAAGACCCCCGCGTGAAAATGGCCCCTGCCCAGGAAGTCGGCATTGATGAGCAGGTCGTCCCTACCCACGTACGCTTGCTGTGCCGGCGGCAGGGGCAGCTCTGTGCTCTCGAACAGCTGGTCCAGCATGAATTCAAGGTCTGACTGCCTGGGCACGCCGATCTTCACGCTGCCCTCGGAAGCCTCTTGCGCCAGTTCCTCCACGGACGTCACCCGCGCGTAACGCTGGCTAATGAGCATCACAGGCGGAGAATTCCCCTCGTCAGCCGGTTCCACAGAGTATGTGGCCCCTGCTATCACCGCATCAGTGCTCTGCTGGGAGACTATGATCACAGCCTGGGTGAGATCCGCCACCAGCACGTCCACTTGCTGTGCCGTGAACGCCATTGTGCGATCCCGTTGGCTGGGTAGAGGAACGACGGTCACAGCGAGCCCTTCCTCAGCGAACAGCCCCCATGCGGTGTCAGAGGCCAATATCACTGGTACGGAGCCGAACAGAGGAGGGACCGACACGCGAAGGGATCCGGCTACCGCCGTCGTGGAAGTCAAGAACGCCAGCAAAACCGCTACCCAAACGGATGAGCGCATGGTGTTCGATTATACGGGGGTCCACAGCGACCCGCAATTGTAATGCACTGCACTTGTAGCTCAGCGGGGGCAATGCTATAGTAGCCGTAGGAGGTGAGAACTATGGTCGGATGGTGGCTGTTGGCATTCTTTTGGTTCCTCTGGATCGGTGTGTTCGCGGCTTGGTGGTGCTGCTGAAAGTGAGGCCCGTACACGTTGCCCTATGTCTGCTTCTGGCCTGGGGTGTTCTGCTGAGCGCAAGCACAGACCTGGAACGTTTCATCTCTTACACAGGTCTTGACCCCGATTTGGTGGCGGTCTTTTCGGCTGAGACGCCCACGGCCGCCTTTTTGTTCGTGTGCGTTCACGTAAACGAGCGCACGCTCAGCGCCAGCATGGGGGAGAGGTTGGCCGAGCTCCTCCCTCAATATGTAGATCGCAACACAGTCCTCATAATGGTCACTGCCGAGTGGGAGGCCCGTTTCGACCCTGGGGAGATCGCGATCGTTCAGGGGGACGTCGAGGTTCGTCCGTCAGCGGAGAATACCGTATCGGTGACAGGGGATTTCCTCTCTGGAGAAGCCTCACCGAACCCTGCCACAATGGGGTTGGTAGTTATGGGCAGCAGCATAGATGCCTCCAAGCCTTACGCAATCAAGTACGGTGACTACGGCTACGCCCACATAGAACTCCGTACCGCCCTGGCGGCGCAAGAATTGGACAATGAGAGCTCCCCGCCACACACGGCAGGATTGGCGTCCGAGCCGGCCCAAGATGCTTGCCAACCGTGCCCACCGTTGACTGGCTGCCTGGCAGAGTGCTTCGACCCGTGTGATCCGTGCACGGGCATACAATCTATCTTCCCGCTGTTTTTGCTGCTTCTTTTAGGCCTGTGACGAGCATGTCTATGGACGGGCCCATGATCTCAGGGATGTAGCCGCCTTCCAAAACGCAGAACGCAGGCAGGTTGAGGTCCCCGAGGACAAAACCGACATCGTAGAACGCCTCGACCTCCAGGCCTAATGAGGCCAGGGGGTCGTCTTTGTGGGTGTCGAAGCCGGCTGAGATTGCGAGCTGTTCGAAGTTGCTTCCCGCCTGGGCCAGGGCCTGTTCCAGGGTGTCTATGTACAGGGATTTTCCACACCGGGGCGGCAGCGGGTAGTTGAGGCAGTTGCCCCGTGATTGATGCCCTGTGCCGGGGTAGTTGTACGTCCGGTGCAAGGAGATATAGGTCACGTTGGGATCGCCGGAGAAGATGGCCTCGGTGCCATTGCCGTGGTGTCCGTCGATGTCCACAATCAGCGTTTTGAGCCCGCTCTGTCTTACTGCCACGGCAATGCAGTTATAGTAACAGAACCCTCCAAGGAAGTTGGGGCCGGCGTGATGGCCCGGCGGCCGCATGATAGAGAATCCTCCTCTCTGTCGAGCGGAGATGGCCCCACCTGTGGACAGCGCAGCGTAGTCATGGATGTTTGAATAGCGAGGACAGTCTGGATCGTTGAATTCCTCTCTCTCCACCCGCTGCACGTGCTCTTCTGTATGGACCAAGCGTAGATGATCACGTTTGGCCGGCTCGGGAGCCACGAACGGGTAGCCCAGCCGCTCCAGGTAGTGCTGGGCCATGCGTACGCGCCCAGGGCCTTCAGGGTGCCCCACGGCGTGGTATTCTAGGCTCTGCTCGCTGAAAATGATCTCCATGGGCACTGATTATGGGCCGGGTCGGAGCCGACCGCAACGCGTCGTGTTGGCCTCCAGGTCTCCTCGTCGGAGCGAGCTGTTGCGGAGGATCGAGCCATCATTCGAGGTCATGGTCCCCGACGGTGAAGAGGCGAACGTGAGCGTGCCGGGTGACTTCTTGGCGGTAGCCAATTGCAAGCACGAGAATGTGCTCCGCAGGGCTCCGCACGCGTTGATCATTGCGGCGGACACGGGCGTGTTTCTGGAAGGAGAACACTTGGGCAAGCCCGTGGACACGGATCAAGCGCGCGCATATCTCAAAGCGCTCTCCGGAAGATGGCACTCCGTGTTCACCGGCTTGGTGGTCTCCCGCGGGGGGGAGGCCCGGGAGGCCTTGGTGGAGACGCGGGTGCGGTTCAGACCTCTGAGCGAAGAGGAGATCGACTGGTACGTGGTTGCAGAGGATGTCCTGGACAAGGCCGGAGCGTATGCAATACAGGGACAAGGCGCGGTCTTGGTGGAGCGCGTCGATGGGGATTACGCCAACGTAATGGGCTTGCCTTTGGCCAAGCTGTATTGCCTAATGCGGGAGCTGGGTTGGCAACCGCCTCGTCCCGAGCGGTCTGCGGACAAAGGAGCGTGACATGGTTTGGAAAGTGGTGACGGTGGCAGCTGCAATGTTACTCCTTGCCTGGTGGGGGCCGAGCTGCGCGGGGATGGAGGCAACGGACCCTGTGGTGCCCCAGTTCATCGTTGGGACCCTGGCCGGATATGTAGGCGGGTTCGGCGGGGCATACGCTCTCTCGGGTCTTCTGATGGGTGACTGCAGCGGATGGGAATGCCTGGGCAGGGCAATCCTAGGAGCAGTCATCGGTTTCACTGGCGGGACCACCTTGGGAGCCTTCGGGGGGGTGTGGGCCACCGGCGCGATTTTGGAGGCCGAAGGCAATCTGGGACTGTGCTTTCTAGGAGCTGTGGGCGGAACCGGGGCGGTTGTGGGATTTGGGTTTGTGGTCCAGCTGCCCGAGCTTCTCTGGCTGGCCGCGCCGGCCGCCTCCGCGGGGGCGACCGGCGGCTACAACGTAAGAACCCGGTAACGGCACACAATCGTACGGAGAAGGACAGAGCTTGACAACAGGTTGTCGTCGCTCATATACTTAGTTCCGGCATCTAACTAATGCGCGAACAGGTCACAGCCCCCCCGACGGCGAGGTGAGCCAATCGAAGGGAGAGATGGTGGACGACGAGACGAGGCTGCTAGGGCTGCTTGAACGGCTCCGCGCTCTAGGGCTGAGCGAGCATCCTCTGAAAGATTCGGGGTTGGGGCCGCCGCAGTTGGCCCTAATGGCTCAGATAGCCCGGCACCCCGGATGCCGGCTGAAGGACGTCGCCGCAGGGTTACGGGTGCGTCCTCCCACGGCGAGCGTGGCAGTGCGGCATTTAGAGGAGAAGGGCCTGGTGGAGCGCTGGCCCGACCCGGAAGATCGGAGAGCAGTCCGGCTGTTCCTCACTCCTGAGGGCAGCGCACTGTACCGGCGTGCCGAGCGCTTCCGTCAGGAGAAGGCCAAGCGGTTGCTCGGGGGACTCTCCTCCGAGGAGCAGAAAGCCTTGCTCGAGCTTCTGCAGCGGGCCTTGGAGCGGGCCGAGTACGACGATGCGCGCTAGGAGGGTAGCCTATGCCGAGAGCGTTTGAGTTCAGCCCACTGATTGCAGTGCAGCTCCTGCTGTGGCTTCTGGTGGTCGGCGTGTCCATCTACTTGCTGCGCCGACGGAAGGTCGGCCCGAAGCTGCGCCTCGGGTTCCTGGCCGGGGGCGTCTTAGTATTCGGCGTTCTGATCACTTCGCTGTTGCCTGAGGCCTCGCCTCCCAACCCGGTGAGCGGGCTGAGGGGGCTGCTTGCCAGCCTTCTGGTGAGGGGACAGCTGGCGCTTCCCTTGCTGGGGATGACCTTGGGGTTGTTGGCCCTGGTGTGGCTGTCCAACAAGTCGATCTGTGGCTGGGGCTGTCCGCTCGGGCTCCTTCAAGAAGTGGTTCATCGGATCCCGGCCCCCAAGTGGCGAGCTCCCTTCTGGGTTTCCAACAGCGTGCGTGTTGCCGTATTCCTAGCGTTGCTGGGGTCCCTGGTGGCAATAGGGCTCGACTGGATGGGGATCATCGACCCCTTCAGAATCTTCTCCTTGTCCTTGGCCCCGGTGGCCGCTGGCTTCACGGGGCTCGTCCTGGTGGCAAGCTTGTTCGTCTACCGCCCGTGGTGTCAGTTCCTGTGCCCCTTTGGCTTGGCGGGGTGGTTGGTCGAACAATTCAGCTTCCTGCGACCGCGCATCAACCGGGACCTGTGTGCCGGGTGCAAGCGGTGCGTGGACGCCTGCCCCACCCAGGCCATGGCCGACCACTACGCGGCTAGGAAGCTCCACGCTGACTGCTATGCGTGTGGGGCCTGCCTCCACGCGTGTACGAAAGAAGGGGCCCTGATCTGGGGCACAAGGGCAGCTGCACAGCGAAGCTGGCACGGAGGGGGTGAAGGGAGTTGAGATGAACACCACTACCCTGCTTGTAAACGGGCTTGCCCTGGGGTGTCTAGTGTTGTCGGCGCTCAAAGATCGGCGCACAACGGTGGCTGCGCTGAAGGTGGCCGGAAGGAGCCTGTTCAAGCTGGGCCCGGCCGTGGGGGTGATCATCCTGGCCATTGGGCTACTCCTTGGTTTCGTCCCCAGGGACGCGATCGGTGCGATACTGGGTGTGGGAGGGGGCTTTGGAGGCACTTTGCTCGTGGCCCTGTTCGGGGCGGTGCTGTACATGCCGGCGCTGGTGGCGTTCCCGCTGGCGGGCTCGCTTCTCGAAGGTGGGGCGACCGTGGGCGCGGTGGCGGCGTTCATCACCACCTTGACCATGGTGGGCACGGTGACCCTCCCGTTGGAGATCAAGGTACTGGGGGCCAAGTTCACCCTGCTGCGGAACGGACTCAGCTTCGTCGTTGCGCTGGCTATTGCCTTTCTCATGGGGACGATCCTGGCATGAATCCCCGCAGGATCGTGCGGAGCTGGCTTTTTCTTCTGGCCGCTGTGGGAACGTTTGTTCTCCTTGTGCTTTTGTTCCCTGAGCGGGGAAGCGCTGCTGGGAAAGTCACCTGGGACTACTTCTTGGAGATGCTGCAGATCCTGCCCGCAGTGCTCGTCCTCATGGGCCTTTTCTCCGTCTGGGTTTCACAGGACATGGTGGTGAGACTGCTGGGCAAGGGTTCGGGTATCAGGGGGCTGGGGCTCGCCTTTCTCCTGGGAACGCTTCCCACGGGGCCCTTGTACGTGGCGTTTCCCATGGCCGACATGCTCGTAAAGAAAGGGGCGAGCCTGAAGAACGTGGTGGCGTTTCTCTCGGCCTGGGCGTGCATCAAGATCCCCCAGGAGATCGTAGAGCTCAAGTTCCTCGGCGCGGAGTTCATGGGTCTCAGGCTCGGCTTGACCGTGGTATTCGTGGCCCTAATGGGTTGGGTTATCGAGAAGCTCATGGTGCGCACTGAAAGGAGGACAGCATGATTGACGAAGGCAAGAAGGTGCACGTGGACGAGCTGGCGGGACTTGCGTCCGACGGGTTGACCAAGGAGGACGTCCACCGTGGTGAGGATTTCAACGTGCTTGTGATCCGATTGGAAGAGGGACGGGAGATTCCCGTGCATCATGAGGAGTACAACGTCTTCTTCTACGTGGTCTCGGGCCGCGGGCGGTTCACCCTTCACGGCCGGACCCAGGATCTCTCCGCCGGGGAGATGGTGTACTCCCCGGCCGGCGAGCGCGGGATCGTGGCCCTGGAGCGCCTGTGTCTGCTCGGCGTCCAGGAACCACACTAGCAGCCGCGACTGCCCGCAAAGCGCGCTGAGTGGCGGGGCCCTGTGCTCTCATGTCGCGGGGCTGCAGTCGCTATCAGCTGCGCGCTGAAGATCCGCGTTTACCACATGCGGCGTTCATAAGTACTTCACAAGCTATCAGTACACTGCCCTTTGGTCGGTGGCCAGAGCCGCCGGCCGACACAAAAGACAAAGGAGGTAAGTGGTATGAAGCGCAGAAACGTTGCTGTAGTGATGGCGGTGCTCCTTGGCTTGGGGCTGGTCGGCGTGGCTGCCGGGTTCGGCGGGCGCTGGGCGGCCAGCGCTGCTGAAGAAGAGCGCCCGGACATGCACGGCGCGTACATGGCGGCGCTCGCCGAGCGGCTGGGCGTGGACGCCGAGGAACTGGAGCAGATCATGGCCGAGGCCAGGGCCCAGGTCATCGACGAGCTTCTGGCCGCCGGCGACATCAGCGAGGAGCAGGCCGAATGGATGAATGACCGAATGGCCGAAGGGCCCGAGGAGTGGCAGGGGCGTCCGGCAATGCGTGCACCGATGACAAGGCGCGCCTCTGCTGGGTGCCATGGCCGCTGGGGAGGGTGAGCTGAGGCTCCTTTAGTGAGGTGAGCCAACGGGGACGCCGGGGACGGCATTCGCCGTCCCCGGCGCGCTCATGCTATGTGTGCCCCAGCTTTGCATTTGGTAGTACCATACGCTAAACTGTTAGCGTATGTTCCCCCGGCGCTTCTGGACCGAACGAATTGAGGGAGCTTGGCGCGAGCGTAGCGTAGTCTGGTTGGCCGGTGTGCGCCGTGTGGGAAAGACTGTGTTGTGCCGGTCGCTGGCGGATGTGGAGTACTACGATTGCGAGCTTCCGCGGGTGCGTCGAACGCTGGACGATCCCCAGCAGTTTCTGGAACAGGCAAGAGGAAAACGCATCGTCCTTGACGAGGTCCATCGGCTCAGAAATCCTTCTGAAGTGCTCAAGATAGCCGCTGATCACTACCCGGACATTCGGTTGGTCGCCACCGGCTCGTCCACGCTCGGTGCCTCGTCCAAGTTCCGCGATACCCTGACAGGGCGCAAGCGGACGCTGTGGCTCACCCCGATGATCAGCGAAGACATGGTCTCGGCGGGGCAGACGGACTTGACACATAGATTCCTTCGAGGAGGGTTGCCGCCGTTCTTCCTCGCCCGCAGCCTCCCGGAGCAAGATTTCCAGGATTGGGTAGATGCGTACTGGGCGAAGGACATCCAGGAGCTGTTCCGGCTGGAGCGTCGCACGTCGTTTCAGAGGTTGTTGGAGCTTCTTATGGCACGCAGCGGTGGAATCTTCGAAGCCACCAAGTACGCCAGACCTTGCGAGGTGAGTCGTCAGACCGTCACCAACTACCTTTCGGTGCTGGAGGCAACCCTTGTGGCGCATGTGGTCCGGCCGTTCAGCACACGGCGGCCGACGGAGATCGTTGCCGCCCCGAAGGTATACGGGTTCGATACAGGATTCGTCTGCTATCTGCGGGGTTGGCTCGACCTTCGCAGCGAGGATATGGGAACGCTGTGGGAGCACTTTGTGCTGAACGAGTTGCAGGCGCACCTGCAGACAAGGGACATTCGCTACTGGAGGGACAAGAATAAACATGAGGTGGACTTCGTCCTCGTCCGACGGGGGCGAACTCCGGACGCCATCGAGTGCAAGTGGTCAGTAGACGGATTCGATCCCAAGGGGCTGTTGGCCTTCCGCCGTCAGTATCCCGATGGAGGTAACTGGGTGGTGGCCAGGGATGTGGACCGCCCCTTCCGGCGCGCACACGAGGGCGTCCGAGTGGATTACGTGGACCTTCCCACGCTGTTGACGCGTGTCAGCTAGGGCCCTGTGGCCTCGGGGCGGTCCGGCCGGGTACCATGGGCGTCGAGAGGAGGGGAACATGTCAGATAAACGCAAGAAGGTCACGATCCCAGAGCTCTACGACATGGTGGAGCGAGGAGAGCCCATCACTTTCCTCACCGCCTACGACTACCCTATGGCCCTACTGGAGGACCGGGCGGGGGTGGACATGATCTTGGTGGGGGACTCGGGGGCGATGTGCATGCTGGGCCACCCCACCACGTTGCAGGCGTCCATGGACTTCATGGTGGAGATTACGGCGGCGGTGTCCCGGGCGGCAGAGCGTGCATTCGTGGTCGGGGACATGCCCTACATGTCCTATCAGCCTTCGGACGAGATTGCAGTTAAGAACGCTGGCAGGTTCATCGCCGAGGGCGGCGCGGATGCAGTCAAGCTGGAAGGTGGCGCCCGGATGGCCCCTCGAGTGGAGGCCATAGTGGATGCGGGCATCCCGGTGATGGGGCACATCGGCCTCACCCCGCAGGCGGCGAGCATGATCGGGGGGCTCAAGTCCCAGGGAAGGGATGCGGAGACTGCGCTGTCGCTGATGGAGGACGCAGAGTACCTGGAGGACGCCGGTGCCTTCGCCATACTGCTCGAGGCGATCCCCGCTCGTGTGGCAGAGGAGATGGTGAAGAGGGCGAGCGTCCCCATGCTCTCCATCGGTTCGGGGCCTGCCTGTCATGGGCAGCTGCTGATCGTGCACGACATCTTGGGATTGTTCGAGGCGTTCACGCCCAAGTTCGTGAAGAAATACGCCGATGTCGCCCAAACAATGTCTACGGCATTCGAAAGCTATATTCGCGACGTGCGCAACGGCACGTTCCCCGGCCCCGAGCACACCTATCGGATCCCAGATCAAGAGTGGAGCCGCCTGGGGCAGATCCTAGAACAGGAGGAGGAATGAACCAGCAGAAAGTGGCCGAGCTAATGGAACACCATGGGGTACCCGGGTACGATGCGTACGAGCTTCCCGCCAGCAGCGAGCGGTTTCCCGATGGGGCACACTACCGGATGGAGATTTCGGGCGTGGAGCGCCCTGGCGTTCTGGAAGCCGTGATCGACGAGGCCCGCAAGCGGGAGCTCCCGGTTCACAGGATGATCTCCACTGTGATGGGCGCGACGCTTCTTACCCGGCAGGAGCTGAAGCAGTTCGCCCAGATCGCTGCAGAAGCGCAAGTAGAGGTCATACTCACGCCCGGGCCTCGCTCAGGGTGGGACACGGGGCGACAGCTGGTGACCCCCGAAGGCTCGTTGTCGGGCCTGCGGTTCCGAGGAGCCGACCAACTGAGGTATGTGGTGGCTGACATACTACGGGGAGTGGAGCTGGGGTTCCGAGGATTCTTGGTGTTGGACGAGGGGCTGCTGTGGCTCCTCTGTCAGATGAAAGAGAAGGGAGACCTGCCCGAGGATGTCGTGTTCAAGGTCTCTGTGTTCGCCGGGCACGGCAACCCGGCCGGGGCGAAGGTGCTGGAGTCGCTGGGGGCGAGTACGTTCAACCCCGTGGGCGATCTCTCCCTACCGCAGCTAGCTTCCCTCCGCAAAGCAACGAATCTTCCCATGGACATCCACGTGTTCTTGACGGACTCATTCGGAGGGTTCAACCGTTTCTATGACACGCCGGAGATGACGAGAATCTGCGCCCCCTGCTATTTCAAGCTCGAGCCAGGGCCAGCTTGCGTAGTGGGTCCTGGCGCCCTGTACAAACCCTGGGTGGCCGAGTCTACGCTGGCTGACTGGGGTCGGGAGAAGGTAAAGCACGCGGCCATCATTCACGAGCTAGTGCAGGAGTCCAACCCCGACGCCGTCCTGTCGGACTGGGGCCCCCCCGACTTGGCTGTGCCGAGATTGTGAGCAGGAGCACCCCCAGGGACTGAAGCTACGCAAAGGAGAACATGCCGATGGGATTCGACGACATCATCACGGTGGTGAAGGAAAATAGCATCGAACGGGTCGATCTGCGGGCCGTGGACTTGCAGGGGAGGTTGCGCCGACTCACGCTTCCCGTCTCCCAACTGGTGTCCGACTTGCTCGTCCAGGGAGTCGGGGCTGATGCATCCAACTACGGGCTGGCCGAAGTGGAATGCAGCGACCTTGTGCTTGTACCCGACCCGTCCACAGCACGAATTGACCCAACGCGCGACCCACCTACGTTGGTCATGATCGCTGACATGGCACATCCAGGGGGAGAACTCGTGGCCGCCGCACCGCGCACCATCGCCCGACGCGCAGAGCAGAGCTTGCGGAAACGCGGCGTGGCGGATCGAGCGCAACTGGCCGTAGAACTGGAGTTCTACTTGTTTGAGTCGGTCTTGGTGGAGGATGCCGCCCTCACACAAGCGGTGTCGGTGCTACCCGCCGAGGGAGAAGCGTCGCTGAACGCGGAGCTGACGCCATCGGTACGGACCGCCTACCACGCGGGGGGAGCCGATGACAAAGGGTTGTGGATCAGAGACGATGTCACCGGAATACTGGAGCACTGGGACATCCCGGTCCGATACCACCACCACGAGGCTGGTTCGCTGGGTCACATGGAGGTTGAGCTCGGGTTTGGAGGTCTGGTGGAGGCAGCCGACTGGACAGTGCTGGCCAGAGATCTGGTGTCCCGGCTAGCTGCCGAGAATGGTCTCACAGCCTGTTTTTTGCCCAAGCCACTGCATCGCCAGCCTGGCAGCGGTCTCCACGTACATCAATACCTGCTGCGTGGGGACAACAACGTGTTCGCTGGGGAGGGAGGGCTGTCAGAGGTGGCCCTGCAGTTCATCGGAGGACTGCTGGCGCATGGCTGCGCCCTCGCTCCCTGGGTGGCGCCGTCGACCAACTCCTATCGGCGGCTGCTCCCGGGGTTCGAGGCGCCGGTGCACCTGGCGTTCGGTCCGGCAAATCGCACCGCGGCAGTGCGCATCCCGGGGTACGTCACCGGAGCCAGTGCAGCCCGCTTTGAGTTCCGAGTGCCTGATCCCACCTGCAATCCCTATCTGGGGTTCGCCGCCTGTTTGATGGCTGGCCTGGACGGAGTGCAAAGAGGCATCGACCCCCAAAGAGAAGGTTGGGGGCCTTGGAGCACCGACCTTTCATCTCTTCCGCGGGAACAAGCACGGAAGATCGAGTCCCTTCCACGAACCTTGGAGGAAGCTCTGACAGCCCTGGAGGAGGATCGGGCTTTCTTGAGCGCCGATGGAGTGTTCCCGGAGAGACTAGTGGATTTGTGGCTGAGCAACCGACGAGAGGATGCACAGCAGCTGGCAGCCCGTCCGCACCCCTACGAGTTTCGGCTCCACGGGTAGGTTAGGGGAAGAGTGCGATGAACACGCTGCGGGCAGCGGGACTCGCGGTCGGCGACCTGGCGCCGGGTGGCAGATGTGCGATCAGCGATGTAGCCGGCGTGACAGTTGGGCACTGCACACTGAACATAGGAGAGGGCAGTCAGGCAGTCCGCAGCGGCGTAACTGCTGTCCTCCCGCCAGGGGACCCCTACGCTAACCCCCTTCCTGCCGGGCTGTTCGTCCTGCACGGATATGGGAAGGCCACAGGCCTGTGGCAGATAGCTCACCTGGGAAGGCTAGAGACCCCTGTACTCCTTACCAACACTCTGAGCACGTTCCGTTGTGCCGACGCACTCGTGAGCTGGACGTTGGAAAGCCATCCGCACGCACGCTCGGTGAACCCAGTAGTTCTGGAGTGCAACGACGGCTGGCTGTCGTCGATCGAGACCCACCGGGTGGGGGAAGAGCACGTTCGGCAGGCCCTGCAGGGAGCCCGCGCGCAGGTCGCTGAAGGCTGCGTGGGAGCCGGGACGGGGATGGTGGCCTATGGGTTGAAGTCAGGCATCGGCACTGCCTCCTGTAGGGTGGACACCTGGACGTTAGGGGCCCTCGTCCTACCCAACATGGGCCTCCGGAGAGACCTTCGCTTCCTGGGACGCCAGGTAGATCTCTCCCGGTTGCCGGGGGCAGACAAGGGAGACGCAGGCTCAGTGGTGGTGGTTCTGGCCGTGGATGCGCCCCTTTCCTCTCGTCAGCTCAGTCTTTTGGCCCGAAGGGCCTCGTTGGGGCTGGCCCGCACAGGTGCACCAGCAGACATGGGAAGCGGCGACTTCATCGTCGCTTTCTCCACTTCGTATTGCCTCCCAAGACAAGTGCAGCAAGAGCTCGTCAGCGACGGCAGCATGTCCATGCGCGGGTTGGTGAGGGGCGCGGCACAGGTCGCTGAGGAAGCAGTCCTATCGGCACTGCTCGCCGCCGAAGACGTCACAGGGCGCAAGGGGCGTACCGTACACGCTCTGCCCCACAGCGCCGTGCAGTGAACCTCTGTGCCGCAGACGGACACTAACGGTAAACGGGATCATCCCCCTGGGAGGCGAGTTGACTGCGGATTGTGAGCTCGTGGAGCGGATTGCCCGCGGTGAGGAGGAGCCCTTGGGTGAGTTGTATCGCCGCTACGCGCACAGGGTTTTTCGCTTCGCTCTCACACTCACGGGCCAGCTCGAACTGGCCGAAGAGGTGGTGCAAGAGACGTTCGTTTCGTTGTGGAGAGCGGCCGGCAACTACGCCGGCCGGGCCCAGGTGTCCACATGGTTGCTGGGCATCGCGCGGAACCAGTCCTTCGCCGCCATGCGCCGAGAAGCCAAGGGGAGGAGGGCCCCGGCCAGCCCATGTGTTCTGCCGGACCCCAAGGAACACACAGAGAGAGAGGAGAGACAAACCACAGTGCGGCGAGCTGTGGAGTGCCTTCCGGTCGAACAAAGAGAGGTAGTGTTCCTCGCTTTCTACGAGGGGCTCCACTATCGGCAGATAGCGGAGATCCTCGGCGTTCCAGAGGGCACGGTGAAGTCAAGGATGTACCACGCCAAGCGGAGACTGGCGGAGGTGCTGTCATGAGAAAACACTGCGAGGAGTTCGGCAAGCTGATCCCCTGGTATGCAAGCGGGACCCTGGACCGAGAAGAGAAGGCACGACTGGAAGCACACTTGCAACACTGCCCAACTTGCAGGGCTGAGCTGGCCGAGACACTGCAGGTGGCACAGGCAGTCAAGGCGTCGCTGTTTGCGCTGCCCGGCCCTGGCGAGCACGTCTGGGACAAGCTGCTCTCCGCATTGCAGTTTGCCCCGCTTGCCCGGGTGGATGTGGGTTCGTTCCTGTTGGGCATATCCGTTTGGTTGACGGTTCGGGGCCGCCAGGTGCTCCTCGGGGGGGACCTGCGGCTGTTGGGAAGGAAGTACTCGCTATTTGCAGAGGAGGCATAGGATGTCCGAACACAAGGATGTAAACGAGTTGAGAGAGGTATTGGACGTGGTTTCAGACCGAATCCCCGGCCTTCTACGGGGCCTACGGGACGTTCTCTACTCGAAGGAGGCTGCGGAGAACATGGCCGACTCCGTGGCCACCTTCTACAAGAAGCTCGTGGACGCGGGGATTCCCAAAGAGGAAGCGCTGAAGATGTCCCAGGGGTACATGATCAACCTACGGGACCTACTCAGCTCCAAGGGGATCGGGAACTTCAACTTCGCGGGGACCCGCGAACGGGAAGAGGAAGAGTCAGAAGGCGACCGCTGAGGATGCGCGTGTTGGCGGTTGTCTGGGCCGCTCTCCGCCTGCTGTGTGCGCTAGGGTCTGTGGCTCTGGGCTTGCTGTGGGGCAGGCGTTGGGCCACATGGCGGTTCCGGCGGCGCCTGGCCCGCAGCGGCATACCCCCGGAGATCTGCGCTGAGCTGGCCGAGAGCTACCGCGCCATGGTCCGCATCCCCATCCCCTTGCGGAGGTGGATCATCAGTAAGGGAGCGTGACCCCAGGCTGGTCCTGGTAACCTCCGCCTGATTCCTTCTCAGCGTAGGTCCTGCCTGGCCGCTGTCCGCGGAAGAACACCACCTGGGCGATCCCTTGGCCGACATGCAAACGAATGGGTAGTGGTGACAGATTAGCTAACTCCAAGGTGAGAACGCCGATCCAGCTAGGTTCCATGGGCGTGACGTTCACCAGCAACCCGCATCGGGCATAGGAGCTCTTCCCCCAGGCCACGCCCATCACATCGTCGGGCATGTGGAAGGTCTCCACCGACTCGGCCAGGACCTGAGAGTTCGGCGCCAGCTCGAAGATGTCCTCGGCCTCGACCTCACGAAAGTGTCCGCGGGGGAAGTTCACTGGGTCCAGGACAGCGTTCACCCCTCCCAGCGGCACAAGGAACTTCTTGCCCAGCCTGAGGTCGTAGCCGAAGCTCCCCAGCCCCCAGGAAGGCTTCCCCTCCTGGGTTTCCACAAACGGGTCCAACATAGGCGGGTTGCTGCGGCACAGGGCCGCTATGTCCCGATCTGAGAGTATGGAGTAGCTCATGCTGATGCCTCCAGGTCCTCGAACGCCACCGCAGCTTCCCGTTTCAGGAGCTCCAGCATCGTGGCGGCCAGGCAGCGGATCTCCCACTGGGCGTGGCGAGATCCTCTCAAGGCGACTATGTGACGAGCCTCCCGGAAGTTGACGTTCACGACCAGGCGGGTCTCGGCGCCAATGGGAAGCACGTAGCGGGCATCCTCCCTGGGGACGCCGGCGGCCACAAGCTTCTCGTACAAGTCGCGGGCTCGCTCGTACAGCTGGGTCGCCTCTAGCTGCAGGCCGGACTCGGCAATGCTTCTGGGTTGAACGAGCTCTCGATCGCCGACGTCCACGTACCGCTGAGATTCCTGGACGAAGCTGGCAAGCCGATGGCGGGTGAGTTGGTTGGCACACGCCCGCGACAGACCCTCCACGAGGAACGTCGCGTGGGCGAACTCAAGCACCGACAGGTGCCCCCAGCCGATGAGTTTGCGGACAAGCTGCGCGTCGGCCTCCGGACCGGTGCCCTCGCTGCGGTGGCTGACGCGGGCGCAGCGGGCGATGTGGCTGATAGGTTCCTCTGTCAGATGGAGCAACTCTACATTCAGCATGGTCTTATGGTACGCTAGCGGCCCGTCGTTTGGCGAGTGGGCTGCCAGCGTGTACAGTGCCTGTGGTGAGGCACGTGCGCGATATTGATGAACTAAAGCGTGTATTGAGGGAGCACTTTCGCAGTGGGGAGGGAGTGATCGCAGTATACCTTTTCGGCTCCCTGACGCGGGAAACCACGCATGGCTTGAGCGATGTGGATATAGCTGTATTGGTCGATCCCGTCAGAGTCGCTTCCCGGAAGGCTGGTGGGAAGTTCAGGTGCAAATCTGCCCTCGTCGGGGGGCTCATGGAGGCTCTCCCGATGGACCAGTTTGACCTCGTTATCCTGAACGATACTCCTCCGCTCCTTGCGCACGAGGTGGTCAAAGAAGGTCAGGTGCTGTTGAGCGTTGACGAGGGGGCACGGGTGGGGTTCGAGGAGGAAGTGAAGCGCAAGTATCTCGCTACTCAGCCGTTGAGAGATGTGAAGCGAAGGTACCTATACGAGCGCACCATGCGCGGAGCGTTCAATCGGGTCCACACGCCATGATCAAGCGTGACATCGTAGTCAAGCGCCTAGACTAGGGATTAGGAGTTTTGGGGACTGGATTCGAAACATATGCCAAACACGTTTGCTTATGGGGATGATGTACTGCTGTGCGAGCCGGGAAAGGAGCGCACATATCTGGTGACCTTGGAGCCGGAGGGAAAACTCCACAGCACCCGCGGAATGGTGGAACACGACCAGCTGGTAGGCAGTGTCCCGGGAACCAAAGTGCACACCCATTTGGGGTCCCCGTTCCTTGCCTTCCGGCCGCGAGTGGACGATCGCATGTTCAAAGTGCGCCGCAGAACACAGATCATCTACCCTAAGGACGCCGGATGGCTGATCATGGCCCTGGATCTCGCCCCGGGTCGGCGGGTGATCGAGATGGGCACAGGGTCTGGTGCGTTCACAATATTGCTTGCTCAGTTCGTGGGTCCAGAGGGGCGGGTGTACACGTTCGACCAGCGGGAGGACTTCCTGGCGAACGCGATGGCCAACGTGGCCCGGGCGGGATACTCCGACCGGGTGGATGCTCGAGTGCTTTCGGCAGGCGAGCCATTCCCCGTGGGAGATATGGACGCGGTGTTTCTTGATCTGCCCCAGCCGTGGCTGGCCATCCCGGCGGCCCGCCGGGCGATGGCCCCGGGCAGCCCGCTGGCGTTGATCGTGCCCACCGCCGAGCAGCTCAAGGAGGCTGTCCGAGTCCTGGAGGAGGAAGAATTCGTGCGGATGGAGGTGGTGGAACTTCTGGAGCGGCGGATGCTCGTCCGCCAGTCGGCCGGAGTGCGTCCGGCGGACAGGATGGTGGCGTTCACCGCCTATCTGCTGTCCGCCCTGTCCACCCCCGGCGCGTCCTCGGAAGAGCCGTAGCCTCCTCCCCCTGGTGTGCGCAGTGACACCACTCCCCCCGAGGGCACGTGCACGGTTCCCTTTGCCGGCAAGCTTTTGGGTTGTGTGTCTTCTATGATAAGTGCGTCCTCGCCGGGCTTCCCCGGCTCCCCGCCCTGCAGCCCATACGGCCTTCCGCGCCGACGGTCGGCAAGGAGCGAAACGGTTGCCGTGTGGCCCAACACCTGGATGTCCCTCCGCAATCCGTCTCCCCCCGGGAACCGCCCACGCCCCCCAGATCCCTCACGCAGCTCGTAGCGCTCAACCCGCAATGGATAAGCCGCTTCAAGCGCCTCCACAGGAGTGTTGAGGGTGTTCGTCATGTGGCTGTGCACGCCGCTCAGCCCAGGTCCGTCTGGTCCAGCACCTGAACCCCCACCCAGTGTTTCGTAGAAGGTGTACGGCTCCCCCGAGCGGGGGTCGTTGCCCCCGATGGTGAGGTTGTTCATCGTCCCTTGGGAAGCCGCGGGCACTCGGTGGGGAAGCGCCTGGGCCAAAGCTCCCAGGACAGCATCCACGATGCGCTGGGAGAGTTCGAGATTGCCGCCGCCTACCGGGGCCGGATGCGTGGCGTTCACGATCGATCCCTCGGGGGCGATAAGGTGCACCGGCCGCCACGCCCCGGCGTTGGGGGGGAGTTCGGGGTCCAGAGTAGCCCTAAGCGAGTAGTACACGGCTGAGGCGGTGACGGCCAAAGGTGCGTTCACCGGAGCGCGTATCTGCGGCGCCGAGCCGGTGAAGTCCACTGTGATCACCCCGTCTTGAACTACTACCCGGACTTGCACCTTGGTCCCCTCGTCCAACGTGTCCCAGAAGCTCCACTTGCCCGAAGGCACCCGGGCAATTGCAGCTCGCATCCTGCGCTCGGCGTTAGCCATGAGCTCAACGAAGCCCTGGCGTACCAACTCCTGGCCGTGGCGCCGGATCACCTCCCTCAGGCGGCGGATCCCCGTGTTCACCGCAGCCAGCTGCGCCCGCAGGTCGCCGCGCCGCTCCCGCGGGGTGCGCACGTTGGCGAGCAGGAGGTTCATCACGTCTTGGTCGGCTTTTCCTGCACGCCAAAGTTTTACCGGTGGGATGATGAGCCCCTCCTGGAATATCTCCGTGGCCGTGCCGGGAAGACTCCCTGGCGTCATCCCTCCCACATCGGCGTGGTGCGCACGTGCCGCCACGAAAGCAAACAACCGCTCGCTGTCGACCACCGGGGCAACGAACGTGATGTCGGGAAGATGCGCGCCTCCAGCAAAGGGATCGTTAAGCACTACCACATCACCCACGTTCCACTCCGGGAACGCCCTCACCGCCGCTTGCACCGAGAAGGGCATGGCCCCCAAGTGCACGGGAATGTTCTCTGCTTGGGCCACCATTGAGCCTTGATCGTCGAACAGGGCGGAGGAACAGTCACGCCTCTCCTTGATGTTGGGAGAGTAGGCAGTCCGCACCATCGCCGCCGACATCTCCGCGGCCACACCCGCAAGTGCGCTCTCCAATACCGACAGAGTCACCGGATCCATGTTAGTATCTCCACCTGCACGTTGCCCATCGCATCGACAGACGCTTCCACCCCAGGCGGTATTAGGCAGGTGGACTCGTCACCCTCGACCACCGATGGAGCTGGCAGCCTTGCACAGGCCGGGAGGCGTTCACGCTCGAACACAGGGCAAGAGGTCCACCCATGTTCCCCACCGAAGTACACCTCTCGCGGGTCAAGGGCCGCGGCTCTGAGATTCCCCCCAGCAGGGGGATGCGGAACGGGAGGTTTGTCGGTGGCCGCCACCGCGGTCATCCTCAGGCTCACCAGTTCCAGCGGGTCCTCCGGCGAGCTGTAGCCGTAGAGCTCTTCGTGTGTGCGGTGAAAGGCCTGGGCAAGCCGCCGCGCGATGTCTTGACCCAGCTCGGCGCCAGGCAGAGGCACCGTGAGCTCAAACCCCTGTCCCCGGTAACGAATATCGGCAGCAACTTCCAAGCGCACCTCTTCTCGGCTGACACCTGCTGTGACCAGCCGCTGGCTGGCACTTTCCCGGAACTCATCCAACACCCGGCGGAGCAGCAATGGGCCCACCTCGCGCCAGGGAAGGACAAGGGAGCGTACGAAGGTGAGGACGAGGTCCGCCCCCATCAGACCCAACGCCGACAGGGTACCGGCATGGGCTGGAAAGAGCACCTTCCTCATGCCGAGCTTGGCGGCGAGCGTTACCCCATGCAGGGGACCGGCCCCTCCGAAGGCCAGCAGAGTGAAGTCGCGGGGATCCACGCCTCGGCTGACTGATATCACCCTGATGGCCTGCTCCATCGTCACCTCCACCACCTCTAGGATGCCCCACGCTGCCTTTTCCATGGGCATCCCTGCGGGGTTCGCAACGCTGTCCAGCGCTCGGCGGGCAGCGGCGAGGCTCAACGGCGGAAGGCCTCCCAGAGTCCGCCCCTGGGGGAGGTGCCCTAGGGCCAAGTGGGCATCGGTAACCGTGGGGCTTGTTCCTCCCCTCCTGTAGCAAGCGGGTCCTGGCTCAGCACCAGCGCTGTGCGGTCCCACTCGAAGCGTCGCCCCCTCGTCCAACCACGCAATGCTCCCCCCACCCGCACCCACTGTGTGAACATCGACAGCTGGAACGCGTACAGGGTGTCCTGCGACTGCTCTGTCCGAAGAACGCTGAAGCTCTCCACCGGAGATGAGGGACACGTCAGCGCTGGTCCCCCCCATGTCCAGGGTGATCATGTCATCTAGGCCCGCGGCCACACCCACACGTCGCGCCCCCTCGACCCCCCCGGCAGGCCCAGAGAGAAGCAACCCGGCGGGAAACTGCGCTGCCTCCTGCGCGCTGAGCACCCCGCCCGACGAACTCATAATGAGAAGCTCAGGTGAACTAGCCTGCCGACCCAGTCCGGCAAGCAACCGATTCAGATAGCCGGAGACCACCGGCCTCAGCGCAGCGGAGAGGACCGTCGTGGACGTGCGCTCGTACTCGCGTACCTCCGGCAGCACCTCCGAGGAGAGGGTGATGGGAATGTCAAGGCCCTCTTCCTCCAAAATCTCCCTCACCACGCGCTCGTGCTGGCTGTTCAAGAAAGAAAACAGCAGGACCACAGCTACCGATTCAACTTCGGCAGCGTCACGCAGAGCCCTGCCCAAAGTACGCACCGCCTTCTGATCGAGGGGGCGGACCACGCGTCCCCGCTGATCCAGCCTCTCGGGCACCTCCAAGCGCAGCGTGCGCGGTACTATCGGCCTCCTGCGCTGGACAAACAGGTCGTACAAGGACGGTCGATCCTGCCGGCCGATCTCCAGCACGTCACGGAATCCCTCGGTGGTCAGAAGGGCCGTGGGAGACCAGGTCTCCTGCAGCACGGCGTTGGTCGCCACTGTGGTCCCGTGCACCAGCCGGCGCGGCACCGCTCCTGCTCCCAGCGCTTCGCTGAGGGAGTCCAACGCCAGGAGGAAGCCTTCTTCCTGTCGAGTCGTAGTGGGGACCTTCAGCGACTGCGTGTCCCCTCCAACAGACCACACGACGTCAGTGAACGTGCCCCCTACGTCCACCCCGACCAGCAGTCCAGGCCCGGGGTTCACAGTTCAACTAGTTCCAGGTCCCGCCCGCTTTTCAGGGGGCGGTCTGGGTACAACAGGGCAACCTGGCGCACTGTGCCGTAGGCCCTGGAAGTGAACAAGGTGAGACAACGGTCGCCGAACATGTACAACGGAGCATGAGGCTGATGTGAACGGACCAACACCTTCACGTCCAATCTGCCCGCGACCTCATGGAAGTAGTCACGTCCGAACACCGGTCGGCCGTGCATCCCCGGGTCGACGATGAAGCCAGGTACATCCGCCCAGTCACCCCACGTCATCTTCCTCCAGTCGGCCGACCCCAGCTCTATTCCGGCGATTTCAGACAGGCTCGCCACATCGGGCAGCGCACCGTGCAAGGCCAGTAAGCCGGCGGGATGGTGTGCTGCAAACGGAAGATCGGCAAGGAAGTCTCCCCAAACGCGGCAGTCACCGGGGGACATCTGTTGCCAGAAATCAGCGGGAGAAAACGGCGTCACCGCCCATCCCTCGTGGTTCCCCATCAGCAAAACGACGTTCTCTGGGTGCTGCCGTTTCGCCGCGAGCACTGTCTGCAGGTTCTCGTGGGAGTCGGGACCGCGGTCCACATAGTCGCCGAGGAAGACAAGCACATGCCCGTTCGGCCTGTAACGCCGAAGCACCTCGCGTGTCGCGTCCAAGTCACCGTGCGTATCTCCAACGAAGACAGCGGGCCAATCTCCGGGGAGGGAAACCAGCCTTCCCTGTTGAGCCATGAGCTCCTGGAGTTCGTTCATCTCCTCTGCGGACAGCACAGCTGTATACCCTACTCCGTCACCTGCAAGGGGTCAACGCGCAGGGGTCCGGTCGGAGGCCGAAGGGCACCCCTTGTGGGCCTCCAGAAGCAGCGCGTCATCGGTCACACCGCGGCGTCGAAACAGACGAACCAACTCTGCCACCTCAAGCGACCGCTTGTCCTCTCCCGAGACCTCTAGCAGGACTTCACCAGCGTGGAGCATGATCAGCCTCTCCCCAACCGACAAGGCCTGATCCATGCGGTGGGTGACCATAAGCGTGGTCATCCCCCCCTCGTGCACAAGTTCCTCGGTGATCGCAAGCACGCGCTCGGCGTTGGCTGGGTCTAAGGCCGCCGTGTGTTCATCCAGAAGAAGGATCGTCGGACGGGCCAACGTGGCCATGAGCACAGTGAGCGCCTGCCTCTCTCCTCCCGACAGGAGCCCCGAGAGCTCGCGGCGACGGCGCTCCAGACCCATGTCCAGTCGGGCCAAGGCATCCTCCCATAGCCGGCGTCTTCTCCGGTTCACCGCAAAACTGAGTCCCCGTCGTCCCCTGCGGCAGCACAGGGCCAGGTTCTCCTCCACTGTAAGCTCGGGGACCGTCCCCTTCAGTGGATCTTGGAACACCCGCCCCACCCAGCGGGCTCGCCGGTGGGCCGCACGCGACGTGACGTCACGTCCCGCTATCCACACGCGGCCTTTGTCAGGATGGCGGACGCCGGCGACGATGTCCAGCAGTGTGGACTTCCCAGCGCCGTTGGAACCGATCACGGTGATAAACTCCTCCTGGCCGGCCGACAGGGAGACGTCGCGCAGTGCGTGCACTCGCTGTCCCGGTAGGCAGAAAGTCTTGCAAATCCCTGCGAGCTTTAGGCTCATGCCTCCTCCTTCCGCAGCTTTCCCCGGACCACCGGCGTCACCAGCGCCGCCAGCACTACCAACGCGGTGAGCAGCTTTAGGTCTGAGGGGGTGAAGCCCAGCGCCCCTCCGTATCGCAAGGCGACCAAGATCGCCCCCCGGTACAGGCACGAACCGAGCAGAGCGGCGCCGGTAGCCCAGGCCACGGAACGGGGGCGGAGGATCATCTCTCCGACGATGACTGAGGCCAACCCGGCGACGATGGTCCCCACCCCCATGTTCACATCAGCGAATCCCGAGTATTGCGCGGTGAGGGCCCCGGACAAAGCTACCAAGCCATTGGACACCGCCAGCCCCAGTACGACCATGTTCCCCGGGTTGGTGCCGTGGGCCTGCACGAGCCCGGGGTTCCCCCCGGCCGCCCGCAAGTTGAGCCCCAACTCGGTGCGGAAGAACAGGTCGAGCAAGAGTTTGGCCGCCACGGCGGCCAGGCCGGCCGCCGCCAGCACCGCCCATCCTGAGGGGATGGGCAGCCAGCTGGCGGTGGCGCTCACAGCGGAGGGGCGGCCGAGCAACGGCAGGTTCGGCCGCCCCATGATGCGCAAGTTCAGGGAGTAGAGCATGATCATGGTGAGCACGCCCGCCAGCAGCCCTTGCACCCGGAACCTGCTGGAGAGGGTCCCCGTGAACGCACCGGCGGCGGCCCCGGCCCCTGCAGCGACAACGCTGGCAGTAAACGGGTTCCACCCCGACACGATTAGGGACGCGGCCAACGACGCCCCCAGGGGAAAGGTCCCGTCCACCGACAGGTCCGGGAACCGCAAAACCCGGAACGAGATGTACACCCCCAGGGCCATGAACCCGTACAGAAACCCCTGTTCCAGGGCGTGCACTAACAATGCCACGTGGCTGCCCTACTCCTGTACCACGAACTCACGACCGTTCAAGAACAAGCCGGTCGCCTCCTCAAACACTGCGTCCGGGAAGGTGAACCCTATTCTCTCCGCTGCGTCCAGATTCAGCCAAAGCTGCGTGCTGGCCTGTCTGCTCACGGGTATGTCCGCGGGGAAAGCCCCCTCGAGCACCTGCACCACAACCGTTCCGGTCATTCGGCCGTGGTCGTAGTAGTCGAAACCCGTGCACAGGGTGGCTCCTCGCTCGAGGCTCGTCGGGTCGGCCATCAGGAAGGGGACATTGTCTGACTCAGCCGCCTCGACCACTGCTTCCAGGGCGGACACGACGGTGTTGTCGGTGGTCACATAGAAGGCGTCCACCCTCCCTTGCAGGGACTGGGCGGCCATGGGCACGGCAGCACTGTTTTCCGCAGCTGCTACCAACAGGGTGAGACCCAGATCGGGGGCGATCTCCCGGGCGGCTTCGGTGAGCACGGCCGAGTTCGCCTCGCCAGGGTTGTACACCATTCCTACTCGGGTGATGTCAGGGGACAAAGCAGCCAGCAGCTCGAGGTCTGCTCTCACATCGATGAGGTCGGAGACGCCGGTCACGTTCGGTTCTCCCAACAACCCTGCTGCCTCCGGATCGGTGACGGCTGAGAAAATCACCGGGATGTCTGTTCCGCTGAACGTGTGCACGGCTGCCTGCGAGGTGGGGGTGGCGATGGATACGACTAGGTCCACCCCCTCAGCGCGGAAGTTCTGGGCGATGGACACAGCTACTGAGTAATCGCCCTGGGCGTTCCCCACGAGTACCAGCAGATTCTCGCCTTCTACGTAGCCGGCGTCATGCAGCTCGTCGATTACTCCCTGCCGTGCGTCATTCAGTGCCGGGTGGTCCACTATCTGGCTGATACCGATGGTGATCGTCTCCGCCGTCACAGGCAGCGCCAACGCCAAGACACATAACATGAACAACATCTTTCGCATTGTCTTCTCCTTTACATAAACAAAAACCGCAAGGAAACCTTGCGGCTTAGGCGGCGTGCCCTCGTCTACACGAGGTCACGCCCTATATGAACCAGTACCAGCTGTAAAAGCTCTGTCGCCCGGTCATCACCTCCCCTCGCAGCATACGCTTGCGCTCCATGGTTGGCAGTCTAGCGCGCCTGGTAGTCGGATGTCAAGGTGACCGCTTAGCGTTTGGGAGGCACGTAGCAGGCCCTGCACCGCGCCTCGTAAGTCTCCATCCCCCCCACCAACACCTCTGGACCTCCCGTTGCCGGCTTTCCATCGACCAGCCTCTGAGTGCGGGTGGCTGGCTGGCCGCAGTGCACGCAGACGGCGTTGAGCTTCAGAACCTCGTCCGCAAGCGCCAATAGCACCGGCA
>CAZEYM010000004.1:0-117763 GCA_964516385.1 uncultured Thermotogaceae bacterium | reverse complement strand
CAGGCCGCGCGACAGCTTGGCGTGAGTTCGGCCACAGTGGCCGGCTGGTGTCGCAACGGGCGCGTCCCGGCGGAGAAGGTACGCGGGCACTGGCGCATCCCGGAGGAAGTGATCGACCAGCTGCAGACACATAGCCGCGGGGAAAGCGCGCCCAGCGCCGCGCCGTTCGTCGTCGCGGCCACAGGGGGGCGCCGCGGCCTCTATCGCCTGGGATCGCTGCTCGGGGACTTGCGTGCGGCAAGCCGAGGACCGCTGGCGCTGGGCCGAAGGCTCGTCCGTAAGTCCGCCTATCGCAGCACGGGGCGCCTGCTACGCAAGCTCCTGCCGTAGTCCGGCCCGGGCACAGCTCGCCACAAGGGCGCCGCGGATTATCATCGTGGTGAGATGCGGTTGAACAAGTACCTCCGCGACGCCGGGGTCGCCGCCCGCCGCAAGGCGGATGAGCTGATCCAGGCGGGGCGCGTGCAGCTGAACGGCCGCCCGGTGCGGCAGCCGTGGGCGGACGTCGATCCGCAGAGGGATGCGGTAATTGTGGACGGCCGGCCCGTGCACCTGCAGGAGGCGCGACACTACTTCAAGCTGAACAAACCCCCGGGAGTGACCTCCACCCTGGCCGACCCGCATGCCAAGAGCACACTGGCCCGGTACGTGCCGACCGGACTCAGACTCGCGCCCGTGGGAAGGCTGGACAAGGAATCAGAGGGCCTGGTATTGCTCACGGACGACGGCGAGCTCACCTACCGCCTTACCCACCCGCGGTTCGACGTCCCCAAGCGCTATTGGGTATCGCTGAACCGAACTCCCAGTCGCGACGCCTTGGCCCGGCTGCGGGCAGGCATGGAGCTCGAGGATGGCCCGTTCCGGCCGACCCGTGTGCGGCGCACCGGGGAGCGAGAGCTCGAACTCACCCTGCATGAGGGCAGGAAGCGCGAGATCCGACGAGGTTTAGCAACGGTCGGCCTGCGCGCGCAGAGGCTGGTGCGCCTGTCCATCGGCCCTGTACAGCTCGGCGACCTCGCGTCCGGACAAGTGGTCCCTCTGTCGGCTGCCGAGCGCCGAGCGCTGGGTGTAGACCGAGCGTCGGGGGCAAGCCCCGACGCTACTACCGAATCCGCGTAAAGGCACCGCACATTCCGCCTAGCGGGACAACAGTTTCCCGTAACGGCGCAGCTTGTCCGCACCGGATCGTGGCGTCCACACAATACACATACCATCTCTGCGCTGCAGACAAGCTCCGTGATCGTCGTGGATGCCCCCGAGGCTACGAGGGTTGGTTGCGGGCTTGGAGTTTCTTCCAGGTGTCGCGCAGTGTGGCCGTGCGGTTGAACACGGGGGCTCCGGGGTGGCTGTCGGGGTCGACGGTGAAGTAGCCCTTGCGCTCGAACTGAAAGCGCTGGCCAGGCTCCACCTCGGCCAGGCTGGGTTCCAGGGCACACTCGGTGAGCACTGTGAGGGACTCAGGATTGACGTTCGCTGTCCAGTCCTGGCCTTCCTCGACGTCCGTTGGGTCTTCTGTGGCGAACAGGTGGTCATAGAGGCGCACCTCCGCGCCCACAGCGTGGGCGGCGGACACCCAGTGCAGGGTGGCCTTTACCTTGCGGCCGTCGGGTGCGTCCCCGCCGCGGGTGGCCGGATCGTAGGTGCAGCGCAGCTCCACCACCCGGCCGGAGTCGTCCTTCACGACTTCCTGGCAGGTGATGAAATAGGCGTAGCGAAGGCGCACCTCGCGCCCCGGGGCCAGCCGGAAGAACTTCTTCGGCGGCTCCTCCAGGAAATCCTCCCGCTCGATGAAGAGTTCCCGGGAGAAGGGGACCTTGCGCGTCCCCGCGGTTTGGTCCTCGGGGTTGTTCACCGCGTCCATCTCCTCGACCTCTCCCTCGGGGTAGTTGGTAAGCACCACCCGCAGGGGATCGAGCACTGCCATACGGCGCGGGGTCCGCAAGTTCAGGTCCTGGCGGACACAGTGCTCGAGGAGCGCGTACTCCACGACGCTCTCCGACTTGGAGACGCCTACCCGCCGCGTGAAATCTGTGATCGCCTGTGGCGTGTACCCACGGCGGCGCATGGCGGTCAAGGTGGGCAGGCGCGGATCATCCCACCGCGGCACGTACCCCTCCTGGATGAGCCGTAATAGCAGCCGTTTGCTCATCACCATGTGGGTCAGGTTCAACCGGGAGAACTCGATCTGCCGCGGATGATGGACACCCAGTTGCTCCAGGAACCAGTCGTACAACGGCCGGTGATTCTCGAACTCCAGCGTGCAGATGGAGTGGGTGATTCCTTCGATGGCGTCCGACTGGCCGTGCGCCCAATCGTAGGTCGGGTAGATGCACCACGCGTCCCCGGTCCTGTGGTGGGTGGAGTGGAGGATGCGATACATTACCGGATCGCGCATGTTCAAGTTGGGGTGGGCCATGTCGATCTTCGCCCGCAGGGACTTCGCCCCATCGGCGAACTCGCCGGCGCGCATGCGGCGGAAGAGCTCCAAATTCTCCTCCACCGAACGGTTGCGGTAAGGGCTGTTCACCCCGGGGGGGGTGACGATCTTCTCCCCGGCGCGGATCGGTTTCCCCCGGTACTCGCTTATCTCCTCTGGGGACAGGTCGCAGACGTACGCCCTCCCCTTGCGGATCAGTTCCTCAGCCCAGGAGTAGAGCTGCTCGAAGTAGTCCGAGGCATACAGCTCCCGGTCCTCCCAGTCCGCTCCCAGCCAACGCACGTCCTCCTTGATCGCCTCCACGTACTCGGGGCTCTCCTTCTGCGGGTTGGTGTCGTCGAAGCGAAGGTTGAACTTGCCCCCGTACTCCCGGGCGATGCCGTAGTTCAGGAGCACGCTCTTGGCGTGCCCGATGTGCAGGTACGCGTTCGGTTCCGGCGGAAATCGCGTGTGTACGTGGCCCCCGTACCGGCCCTGTTTGATGTCTTCGTCGATGATTTGTCGGATGAAGTCCCGCGCCTCTTCCATCTCCGCCTCCTCCCTCGGTTGTCGCCAGAGCGATGTTAACGCGACGTGCGGTCTGCGGCGACCGGGGCGGCGGCAATCCCCACCGCACCCCAGTGGGAGCGGACGCTGAGCGATGCTTCCAAGCCGTGACGCTCCAGAAACCCCTCTACGCCACCGCGGAGGACGAAGTCCCCAAACCCTGCGCGATGTTCCCCTCCCCCCAGATGCTCCACCAGGCGAATCACCTGCCACACAGGGTGAAAAGCTGATGCCCGAGGGATGGCGTAGTCGGCGACGAGCACATGCCCTCCGCGTCTTGCCACGCGCAGTGCCTCGGCGAGGATAAGCGCCCGTTGGGGTTCGTCGTGTTCGTGTAGGGCCAAACTAAGCAGTGTAGCGTCGAAGGAGCCGTCGGAGAAGGGGAGCTCGCACGCCGTTCCCTGAACGTAACGAACGTTATGCCCGCCGTGACGAGCGGCAACCGCCAACATGGCCTCCGAAAGCTCCAGACCGGTAGCGCGTATTCCAGCCCGGCCCAGCAGGCGGCACTGGACACCTGTGCCTGAGGCGATGTCCAGGATCTCGCCAGCGCCGAGTTCCCGGCAGAGTCGCACCACCTGGGTCCGTAGCGGGTAGAGCAGAGGATCGATCACCCAGCCATATAGCCAGGCGACTACGGGTCCGTACTCCATGTCACTGCGCCGCATCGCCTATCTTCCGTGGGGAAAGGCATCCAGTGCCGCGTTCAACGCCCGGTCCACCTGCTTGATCCGCCTGTCCTCGCGGCCCACGTGCCTGTAGGTGACCGAAGAGAACAAACCCGCACGCTTCTTCGCCTCCTCGTGCAATCGGCGGAGCTCCGCGTCGCGGATGCGCCAGCGGCCGCTCATCTGGTTCACCACAAGCTGGCTGTCCATGACACACTCCATGCGCCCCCGCGAGTACTTGGCGGCGAGCTCCAGGCCGCGGATCAGCGCTGTGTACTCCGCCCGATTGTTCGTTGTGTGGCCGATGCACGTTGCGTAGCTATCCAGCTCGCGGCCGGCATTGTCCACCAGCAGCGCCCCGATGGCACCGGGCCCGGGATTCCCGCGGCTTCCCCCATCACAGTACAGGTAAACGTCAGCTGCTTTCCCCCCCTGCAAGCGTCCCCCAGCTCGGTCCATGGCCCCATCTTATGGCCTCACAGCGAGAAAATCTGCATGAAGTCGAGTTGGCCTCAGTTGGTCGACTGTGTACTATGGCCGAAGAGAGCATGAAGACCGAGCACTACGAACTGATCATTGAAGATGAACTCTCGCCCAGTCCCACGTTGCCGGCGTTGGTGTGGGCGGAGGACATTGCTCCGCCTGTCCCGTCCGCCCCCCTCCCCACGGGATTGCAGGAGGCGCTGGCCGAAGTGAGACAGGCGGGCGAGGAGTTCATCCCCCAAGAGCTCCGCTCTCGCGTGCGCGGAATGCTACGGTTCGGTCGGTACAAGCCCACAGGTAGAGGCAGACCAGCAAGCGAATACCTTCTGCGCGCAGCGCTCGCGGCCAGCTTCCCCGTTGTCAACGCCCCAGTGGACGTAAACAACTGGATCAGTCTGGAGTCCGGCTATCCGGCCTCCGTGTTCGACGCAGAGCTCTCGGGGCGCCGCCTTCTCCTCCGTCGTGGAAGAGAGGGGGAGAGCTACGCGTTCAATCCCTCCGGGCAGATCCTCGACCTCTGCGATCTACTCCTAGTGTGCCGCTGGAGCGAAGGCCGGTGGCAACCTTGCGGCAGCCCGATCAAAGACGCTATGGTCACCAAGATCACTGAAGCCACTCGCTGTGTGGTGGCCGTGATTTACGCACCTGCCAGCGAGCCGCGCGAGCCCGTAGAGGTGTGGGCGAAACAGTTCGCTACCCGTCTGGCCTCACACTGCAAGGCAACGGCAACCGGTTGGCTTCTGCCGTGCTGATGCTCCCGAAGTCGAGCCCTGTCATGACCCCGAGCTCGTCTACCTTGCCTATCCGCAGCCCCGAGACAGAGACCGGAGTCAGCAGCTCAGAGTCCACACACATGTTCTGAACACCAAACCATCTGCCCCAGAGGGAGCCCCCAGCCAACTTGTCAGGTCTTCTTTTTCCTCTCCTCCCTGTCCAGGTACTCCATGATCGCCTGAACAACCAGGTAGTTGAGCGAGCGGTCCTTCTTCTCCGCCTGTTTGCGCAGCCGATCCATCAGGTTGTGCTGTGCCTTCTTCTGCGGGATGTAAATCGACAGTTTATCCAAAGTCCGCCGGGGCTCCCGTGCTGCTGCCATATGAATCCCTCCTCGCCATGTTGCTTTTCTACTGGGCTACTCTCCGTTCAGCGCCTCAAGAGTCGACACAACAATGATGATACCCTATCCGTCTTCGTATGACAATAGCTGCCTCCGAATACCCCTTCAGTCCCCGATAAGGCAAAGCATGACGGGCACATGGGTGGATGAGTGTGTCGCTCACCCAAGGTAGTGGTATAATGGTACCTCAATATAGGAGTGCGAGGTGAGCTGGGTGCGCAAATGCCCCGGACAGGATCATCAATTCTGGACCCCGGACGATGTCCGCGAGGTGCGTTGCGTTCGCTGCGGCTACCTGGTGGAGTTCTTCAAAACGGACGCCTCTCTCCGCTGTGCCCAGTGCGGTCACCGGCTGAGTCATCCTGACCTAAACGTTAGCTGCGCCCTGTGGTGTGACCATGCCTCGGCATGTTTGGGATTTGACCCCAGCTCTATTCCGCTTCCGTCCAGTTCCCGAGACACCCTGTTGAATCGCCTGATAGAAATGATGAAACACATGCTGGATCCTGCAGACCCAAAACTCCAACACTCTTTGCTGGCGCTCGAACATGGCAGAGAGATCCTTGCTGAAACGGACGCCGCACCACGGCGAACGCTCGCTTCCCTGCTAGTTCACACAATCCCCTCGCAGGCGCCTCGGCTGCTCGAGCAGGCCGGGTTTCCACCCGCAGAGGTTCGAGCCATACACACTGCCTCCGTTGCTCTGCACGAAGGCAAGATGGACGAGTACGGGGAGCTGAAGCTGGCGTCCAAGGCCGACAGGCGCGCCCACGACCAGCAAGATCAGGCAAGCACATCTAACAGGCAGCTGGGCACCAAGGAGTAGCTGCTGCAGAGGCGTCCGCCCGTATGTGCGCTCCCAAACAGCGTTGCGTTCAGCATTATCCTCGATATAATCCGCGCGTGAACCCAAGCGAGTATGTCGTCCGCCTCCTGAGTACGGGCCCCATCTGCGACCACTGCCTTGGCCAGCAGTTTGCCCGCCTCGGCCACGGCTTGACTGGGGAGGAGAGAGGCAGAGTGGCGAGGGCGCTTGCCCTTCCGTCGCTTCGCGGCAAAGCGGTGGGAACAAGCCCTTGCTGGGTGTGCGGCGATGTGTTTGCGCAGGTGCCCGATTGGGCTGAGAAGGCAGCTGAGCTGGCGGCTGGCTACGAGCTGGGGAGCTTTCTGTTTGGCGTACGTCTGTCACCTCAGCTGGAAGCCACCCAGGAGTTCCTCGCCGAACGCCTGCGTTCGCCCTGGGCCGAGCCAGTGCGCAGAGAGCTGAACCGCTCACTGGGAAGGGCTTTTGAGCAGGCACTAAGGCGGCAGAATCGCTCAGCAACCGTGGACTTCAGCCACCCCGATGTGAGGTTCACTGTGGATCTGTTACAAGGCTCGCTGGACATGCAGGTGTCCCCACTATACTTCCAGGGAAGGTATAGGAAGCTGATTAGAGGTATCCCTCAAACCCACTGGCCTTGCAGAAAGTGCAAGGGTCGCGGCTGCCTTGCTTGTGGAGGTAGCGGCAAGCAGTATCCAGAGTCCGTGGAGGAGCTCGTAGTCCCGGCCTTTGTGGCCACCTGTCAGGGCACAGAAGGCAAGCTGCACGGTGCCGGACGTGAAGACGTAGACGCCCGTATGCTGGGTAGGGGTAGGCCGTTCATCGTTGAGGTGGCTGAACCACGGCGACGCACCGTGGATCTGGATGACGTCGCGTCCAAGATCGCCAGGTCGGCTGAAGGCAAGGTGGAGGTACTGTGCCTGGCGCCTACCGGCGCGCAAGCCGTGGCACAGCTCAAAGGCGAACACGCAGACAAGCTTTACCGTGTGAAGGTCGACTTCAGCTCTCCTATCACCTCTCAGGACCTGCAGGGCGCGCTCCGGACCTTGGCCCGACCAATCGAGCAACGCACTCCCCGCAGGGTACGCCACCGCCGGGCCGATCTCATCCGCTCGCGCCCAGTGTACAGCGCCGAAGGCGAGCTGCTCTCCCCCACTGCCGCGCGCATCGAGCTCCGCTGTGCAGGAGGACTGTACGTCAAGGAACTCATCTCTGGGGACCAAGGGGCGACCGATCCCAGCCTGGCGAAGCTCCTGGGCGTGGAGGCCCAGGTGAGAGAGCTCGACGTTCTAGACGTGCTCGACCGACAGACCGAGCGCCAGGGTTGACCTCCGACGCGTAAGGCTCCTCGCCGATGTCTCCCACGCGCACAAGGGAGTTCTTCGCATACGAGATGCAATCCTTACCCGGCGCCCTTGTCTATCTGCATGCGCATGGCCACCAGTCCTGTGAGCAGTTTAGGGTAGAAGTCGGTCGATTTTTGGGGCATACGCTCTCCGCGATCGGCCACGGCCATGACCTGCTCCGGTGGAGTCGGATTCAACAAAAAAGCAATCTGGCCCCTGCCGTCGTCGACAGCCTGTATGGCCCCCTGGGGCTCCTCAGTGTAGTCAACGTTGGTCTGCCGGGAAATCTTGTCCTCGTCGATACCCAGCAGCCTCTCCAGGACCGCCCCGTGCAAGATGGCCACATCGAGCCGCTTCCACTCAGGAGAGTGCTGATCAGGAATCAGCTTGTCCACCGCGCGCTCGTCTCTCAGAGCAAGGCCCCAGAATCTCCGCTGGGTGTAGGCAACAAACGCGTGCTCTTGTGCGCGCTCGGAGAGGAATCGTCTAGCCTGTTCAACTGACTCAAGCGAAACCACATCGAAGTCCCGCTCAGCCTGGGCGAAGAACATTTCCGGGCTGAAATGGGGAAGCGAGTGCACGACCCGAGGTGTTGGACGCACCACACATCCCGGCTCGGCCACGTTGACCAGCGTTACCATGCGCGAGGAGAACGACTCCGCACCCACTGGGCGCCAGCCCCGCCTGTAGCACTCTTCCATGAACGCACGTGCCGTTTCGAACCGGTGATGTCCATCGGCGATGTACGGAGTCACCCCGGCCAAGGCCTCCTGGATGCGGGCGACAACCTCCCCGTCCGTCACCTGCCACAGGAGGTGGCGATTTCCGAAGTCATCTCGCCCTTCGACGTCCGGTCGACGCCCGGAGAGCTTCGCGTCCAGCGCCTTGGTGGCAGTCCGCTCAGGATCACGATACAGCATGAAGATGTGCCCGAAGTTGGCCTCGGTCGCCCGGAGGAGCTTCAAGCGATCCTCCTTGGGCCCTTTCAAGGTGCGCTCGTGCGCTTTGGCCCCGCCCCCTTGAACCTGAAGATCGAGCAACGCCACGACCCCTTTGCGCGTGTACTCCTTCCCCTCGTAGGTGTACTCCTGGTGATAGGCATACAGAGAGGGTTGAGGGTCTTGGACCAGCACATCATCGGAGATCCACTGCTTGAGAAGCTCCCCCCGACGGCGGTAGTCGGCGTCGTCCGCCGGCGGCCGCTTGCTGCCAGTGACACGCACGATGTTGTACGGAGATCGGTTTAGGTATGTGCGCATGAGATCGGGCCCGATGCGATCGTAGGGCTGAGTCACTACATGGGAGATATCTCCGACCTTCTCTGGGTTGAACCTGACTCCACGAAACGGGTAGAGCTTGGCCATCTATGCGCTCCTCGCATAGTCTACAAGTATGTCCACGACTTCGTCGCCCACCCGGCCTTGCGCCTCCACCGTCTGCGCACCTACGTGTGGCGTCAGGGTGACCTTGGGGTGCTCAAGGAGCCCAGCGTTCGTCGGCGGCTCCTGTTCGAAGACGTCCAGTCCTGCTCCGGCCAGCTTCCCCGCATCCAGCGCCGCCAGAAGCGCTTCCTCGTCCAGTACACCGCCCCGCGCACAGTTGATGAGGTAAGCCCCTTTCTTCATCTGCTTCAGCTCGCTCTGGCCGATCACCGGGCCGGCAGGGTCGGGCGGAACGTGCAGGGTCACAAAGTCCGCACGCCCGAGAAGCTCATCCTTGGACACCATCTCCACCTCGGCAAGAGGCGCGGTGTCCACATAAGCGTCGTAGGCCACCACCTTCATTCCCAGACACAGCGCACGCCTGGCAAGGGCTTGGCCTATGCGCCCGATGCCGATGATGCCCAGGGTTTTTCCCTGAATCTCCGTGCCCTTGAACGCTTTCTTCTCCCAGCGCCCCTCACGCATGGATTGGGTAGCCTGAGGCAGAAGCCGCGCCAAGGCGAACATGTGCCCCAAAGCCAGCTCCGCTACGGAATCGCTGCTTGCCTTGGGGGTGTTGCGAACCTGAATGCCCTTGGCCTGCGCCGCGTCCACATCTATGTTGTCCAACCCAACCCCTGCCCGCACGATCAGCTCCACCCCCTGGGCGGAGTCCAGTGCAGCCTTGCGCAGCTTTGTTGCCGATCTGACTACGATTGCCGTGTACGCCTTGGCCAACTCCTGAGATAGCTCCTCGGGGGACATGCCCGGCCGTACCGTCACCTCCAGCCCAGCCTCCTGGAGTCGCTTTAGCGCTCGATCCGCCAGCGGATCACAAACGAGTACCTTCATCGGCCCTCCTACAGTCCCAAGATGCCGTCGATCGTGGACAGGAGCCCTCGCACCTCCGCCACGGTGATGTCGCCCATGTGGGCGATGCGGAACGTCTTCTCCTTCAGCTCGCCATAGCCGTTGGAGATACGCGCTCCGTACCTCTCCACAAGCTCGCTGTTCAGATCCTTGACCGAGATACCCCGCGTGTTCTTCACACAGGTGAGGGTCTTCGACCAGTAGCCCTCCTCGGGGTAGATGGCGAAGTGGCGTTGCGCCCATGTCTGGACTATCTCCGCCATCTCCTCGTGGCGGGCAAAGCGCCGCTCCAACCCTTCCTCGTTCAGAATAGCCTCCAGCTGCACGTCGAGAGCGTACACGTGCGAGATCGACGGGGTCGAGGGGGTCTGGTCCTTCGTGTGGTACTTCATCATCACCGGGAAGCTGAAGTAGTAGGTGCGAGGGTGGACCTCCTCCGCCCTGGACAGCGCACGCTCCGATACCGAGCAGATCGTAAGCCCAGCCGGTAGCGCCACAGCCTTCTGTACCCCTGCCAAGCACACATCCAACCCCAGACGATCTACCTCGATCTTCACCCCGCCCATCGCGGAGACGGCATCGACCAACAGAAGCACATCAGGGAACTGTTTACACACAGAGGCAATCTCCTCCAGCGGGTTCATCATTCCCGTAGAGGTCTCGTTGAAGGCCAGGGTGACCGCATCGAACTCGCCACTAGATAGCTTCTCCTTAACTTGCTCCGGCTTGATCGCCTGGTCCCAAGGGTTCTCCAACGCTTCGCAAGGCAGGCCGCAGGCTAGGGTGATCTCGTGCCAGCGATGGGAGAAGGCCCCGTTCACCAAGTTCAGACACTTCTTCCGTACGCAGTTCTGCACCGCGGCCTCCATCGCCCCGGTAGAAGAAGAAGTGAACAAGAGCACCGGGCTTTCCGTGTGCAGGAACCGGCGCAATTTGGACTGCAACCTGGCGTACAATTCCGAGAACTCAGGCGACCGGTGATGCACCTGGGGTACCGCCATCGCCTGCAAGGCCTCCGTCCGCACCTCCGTGGGTCCCGGGGTGAACAACTTGCTGTGGATCTTGCGCATGACGTCGCCTCCTTCGCGCTCTAATGTACTTCCATTCCACCAATGTGGCAACTTCCCCTCCCGCTGTCACCCCCGCAACAGCAGGGCCAAGGGGATGGCCACAGCACAGAACAGAATCGCAACTGAGACACGATCCATGGTCACCCGCGGAAGGCGTGGCCGGATCAGACGCACCACGAAATGCAGGCCATACCCGAGAGCCACCGCGGCCACTGCCTTCGCCCACACGTCGACAGCCCGCAGCCCTGGCAGAGTCAGCAGACCCCACAATGCGAATCCTACCAGCCCAGTTCCGAGGACAATGATGCTGCCCCTTTCCCCTCCTTCCCGCCCGGGGCGAAACAGAGGGACGAGCTTGGAGAACGACAATGCCGTACCCACCGTTAGCCCAGTGAATAGCCATGCAAAGCCCGGCGATACCACCATTCCCAGGTATTCTTTGGCCACAAAGCTACTCAGCGGGGGTAGGCCAATGATGGCCCAGGTGCCCAACCCCAATCCCCAGGCTGCCCACCGCGGAACTCTCCCGGCCAGGGAGCCGATGTCCCGCGCTCCCACAATCTCCACGGCCTCTCCGGCCGCCTGAAACAGAAGCCCTTTGAAGAGGCAGTGCGCCACTGCGAACAGTAATCCTGCAAACAGCGCGGTTCCTCCCAGGCCAATACCGACAAGGGAATACCCTAACTGCGACATCGTGTGATAGGCAAGGAAGGTCTTCAAGTCTGTCTCCCACAGTGCGTAAATCAATCCCCCCACTCCTGTCATCACCCCCAAGGCTACCAGCGTGTGGCCCACAGGGAACGCCAGCGCGACCCTGGCCAAAGCCACAATGCTCATCTTCACAACCAGTCCCGAGAGCAAAGCAGACACCCCGGTGGGCGCTCTGCCGTGGGCCGCGGGCAACCACAGGCCCAACGGAAATATCCCTGCCTTGACCGCGGCGCCCGCGACCAGAAGGCCCGCGCCAACCGCCAGGGAGGGCTGAGAGAAGTCGGGGGACAACTCAGCAATGCGGGACAGCGAGAGCGTCCCCAGCGTCCCATACACCAGGCCCACTCCGAACAAGTAAAGGATCATGCCCACCGTGGCCAGGACCAGGTACTGCAGGCTGGCCCACACCGCCCGCGAGCGGGCATCGAAACCGATGAGAAGGAACGAAAGCAGCGACCCCAATTCCAGTGCCACGTACAGGTTGAACAGGTCCCGCGAAAGCACAGTGGCCAGACATGTGCCCACCAACAGAGTGACCAGCCCGTGAAAGGCCGAGGGGCGTCTCCGCTCGGACCACCACACGGCAGCATGCATCAGGGGGATAAGGGCCCAGAAGGCCAGAGCAAGGGTGTCTCCCACCAAGGGGATGCCCCAGGGAGGATCTCCGAGCAATCCTTCCGGAAAACCCGGCGCCCACAGCGCCAGGCTGACCAGTCCGCACACTATGGCCAGCGCGCCCCCCAGGCGGCCGCGCCCGGCGACGATTCCCACTACTCCGAGGAAGAAGTAGGCCAGCACGCCTCCGGCAGCGAATATCACCTGTGCCTCCTCGGCCGCTCCAGCTTGGGGACGTCCTGCGTGTGACGCCGCTCAGTGAGGAGGATGACGTATACAAGCGACAGGGCCAGTGTGGCGAAGTGGATGACGATGGCGGTGAGCACGAGCGCCTGCGGCAAAGGGTCGGCAGCCGGCCCGGGGCCCAGTCCGATGATGGGCGGACGTGCGTGAGGCCGATGGGCCACCGCGACCAAAAACAGGATGGACCCCCCCGAGGCTACGTTCAACCCCAGAAGCTTCCAGATCAGGTTGCGCCGCCGGATCAGCGTCCACAGCCCCACACCCGTCAACGCCACCGCCATCAGCGCCGCTGTCAACCCCTCCAGCTCACACCTCCCCCCTGTGGGTGGCGAAGCGATGCAACACCACCCACGCGCCTATGGCCACCTCCAGCCCGATGAACATGTTGGCGGCGACGAGCGATGCAGCACCTCTCGCTCCCCACAGCAGCGTGACGGCACCGATCACCAGAAGTACTGCCACCGCCCCGTACTCAAGCCCCTCCAGCGTCGGCTCGTACAGCTCCTCGGCCAACCGATCAGCCCCCTTCGCCAGTGCCAAGAGCAAAAGCCCTGAACCGAGGATCGCTCCCGCCGGGAAGCCTCCGCCCGGACCAAGGTGGCCGCTGGCTGCGAGGTAGACGCTGAACACAAGCACCACGCCGATCAATATGTCCGCCGCCTTCAGCAGAAGTGGAGTTTCCGCCACCGGCGCCCGCGCCTTGCGTGCCTCCGGCAGCGTGCTCATCCCCATCCGCACTCCCAGCATAGCCATGGCATAGACCAGCACTTCCATCAAGGTGTCCCACAGTCGTGCACCCAACACGATGGCAGCCACTGCGTTGCGAGCGCCGTAGGCCACCGCGGTTCCTTCCCACTCCCGCACGGGTCCCCGAGGGAACAGGCCCAGGGTTGCGACAACCAGCAGAGCCACCAGACCCAACACGCCCGCACCCACCAGCCACCTCACCTGAGATGCCTCCGGATGAGTTCCTCCAGTTCACCCGACGCTGCCAGCTCGTCCACAAAGGCCTCCAGGTTCTTGTGCAGCTCCTCGTTGTCCGGTCCCACAGCCATGCAAAACCCTACGTCCTCCTCCACAAAGTGCACGTCCAACCCCTGTCCCCACCCCCTGAGACGCCATATCCACAGTCGCAAAGCATCTATCACAGCTCCACCGACTGCCCCCCCTGCCACAGCCTCAGCAACCTCTTCCGCACTGTCGACTGTGTGTCCATCCTTGGGCAAGTGGTCAGCGCCCCGATCTCCTCTCACAGCCACTAGCGGCCCGGTCCGGTCCGCCGACTGCACGCGGACAATGCTTGTGGGGACCAAGGGCTTGGTCACACGCAGGGCCCGATCGGCTTCGCTGGGGACGAAGCCGCCGGCGGCCAGCTCAGCTTCCCCGGAGAGGAGAATGCGTGGTATCTCCGAGCGCGGCACCCACAGCACCTCCACATCGCGGTGGAGCCACCTGCCGAAGCGCTCTAGCAGCTCCCACTCCAGACCCACTATCCTCTCGTTCTCTGTGTACAGGAGGGGAGGAGCCTCGGTTGCTGCCACCACCAGCCGCCCTGTGCGTCGTAGGGCCAGAAGGTACACGAACGTCACCAGCGCGAACCCTACAGCTGCCTCGGTCAAGGCAACATCCGGTGCAGCCAAAAACAAGTACACGCCTGCCAGGGCCAGCGAATGAGCTCCCACCCCAAGCACCCCCCACAAGAGCCGCCGGCGGGTAAGAGCGAACACAGCAAGGCCGAATGTCACTGCACACAACGCCGAAAACGTCATTCTCTCGGCCTTTCGCCCCGGACGAAGGCGGCCTTGGCGATGGAGTGTGTGGCCAGCGGGCCGGTGAAAGCCAGGAACACAAGAAGCAGAAGGGGAATCCCCCCGCTCTGTCGGAATCCCATGTCAACAAGCACGCCGAGCAACACAAGCACGACTCCCCCGACATCTCCCACTCCGGCTGCCTGCAGACGATCGTAGGGGTTGCGCATTCGCAGCAGGCCGACTCCTCCAATCCACAAGAGCACCAATCCACCCCAAAGGAGGATCTGAGAGATCATCTCTCCCCCCGCTCGCCGAACCGAGCCACGAGCACTGTGCCCAGAAAGCTGAGGGCCGCATAGGCCAAAGCAACATCCAGCAGCACCCCGTGACCTGTTCGCGCCGCCTGGAGCGCAAGGAGCAGTGTGATGCGCACGTTCAGCGAGGAGACACCCGCCAGCCGATCCCACAGGGTGGGTCCACGCCACAGACGCGCAAGAGGCGCCGCAGCCGACAGGACAACAAAGAAAGAGAGGGCAGCGCTCATCCCCACAACCTTCCCAGCAACCGTTGCGTCAAGTTCAAACCTGGTAGGCACGGAGTCGATGGCTGGTGCAGGCAATGAACATACAGAAGATCCCCTTCCAGCAGCAACGCAATGGTCCCCGGTGTGACCGTGATGGACCACAGAAAGAGCAGCCGCGCCATATCTGACCGGACGGTCACGGGCACCGCCACTATTGCCGATCGCTGCCGCCCGACGGCAACTGCCACGGCTGTGACAGCCACTGCCTGCCCAACGCGGACGCAGACAAGCAGCAGGAACGCCACCCACAGGTCCAACCGCAGCCACACAGCCAGCGGCTGGCTGAGCTCCACCTTCCCCCACAGGAGGAGGCCCCCCGGCAGCAAGAGCAGAGCCCCCCCTCCCAGCAGAACAGGGAGGGAGACCTGTCGCCACAGTCCCACCCACAGAGCCGACAGCAAAAGCCCCATCGCCACTGCATTTACCCATCGGTTCATTGCTCGTAAGTATAACGGTAGCTCACTTGACCACAGGCCCATAGTCATGCTAGCCTTCATCGTCGGAGTATCCGGCAAATTGGGAGGGAGACATGAAGAACTGGTGGCTCGACTTTTTGATGTTCCGCAAGCAGGTTACTCCCACGTTGATGCCCGTGCTGTTCTGGGTGGGCGTGGCGATCGCCATCATCATGGCAGTATGGAACCTTGTGGACGGTGCACGGTTCAGTAATCCCAGGCTCGTGTTTCACGGTGTGGTGCTTCTGCTCGGTGGCCCATTCTTCGTACGTGTACTCTGCGAGTGGATTGTGCGTTCCTTCCGTAGGGAGGAGTGAGGGCGAAGCAGCAAGCCGTGCACAAGGACCAACGGCCCGCGAGCGAGCGTTTGCAGCTTGCCGTCTACCCGCCCGCTCTCCTGTGGGCTTGTGGGGCGTTCGTAGCATCAGGTGAAGCCGTTTGCCCTTTGTTGCTGTACTGGGGACAGCGGCGTAGTAGAATGTGATGCGATGTGCGTCAAGCTGTGGGCTTGCTTCATGGCGGTGGCGGTGGGCTCCGCCGTGTTCGCCAGTCATGCCGTCCATCTTCACGTTGATGACTCGATTAACCCGGCCACTTCCGGCTACGTAGTCCGCGGTCTTCAGCGTGCTGCCGAGCTGAACGCCGCCATCGCAGTGCTTCAGCTGGACACGCCCGGAGGGCTAGACACGGCAATGAAAGAGATCGTAGATGCAATCTTGAGCTCCCCGGTCCCAGTGGGCGTATGGGTGGGGCCGGCAGGCGCAAGAGCATCCTCGGCGGGCACGTTCATCCTGCTGTCGGCAGACGTAGCGGCGATGGCTCCCGGAACCACCGTGGGAGCCGCGCATCCAGTAGCTATCGGCCCCGAGTCTGAGGAGGGAGCAGGCGCAGTCGCGGAGAAGGCTGTCAGCGAAGCCGTGGCCCGCATTCGGTCAGTTGCCGAGCTCCGTGGCCGAAACGAGGACTGGGCTGAGAGAGCAGTCCGGGAGTCCGCAGCCGCCACTGCACAAGAAGCTATCGAACTCAACGTGGCCGACCTTCTAGTCGAAAGCGTTCCGGAGCTGTTAGCAGCTCTCGACGGGTGGGAACTGCCCGATGGCCGCGTCCTGCACACAGAGGGGATAACCGTGCAGAGGCTCCCAATGTCCCTGAGGGAAAAGCTGTTCACCATCTTGGCAAATCCTAATCTCGTGTACATACTCCTCATGCTAGGGTTGTACGGCCTGATCTACGAGTTCTTCTCACCCGGCGTAGGGTTCGGCTTCGCCGTGGGCGGCATCTCCCTCATCCTGGCACTCCTCGGCCTCCAGATCCTGCCGTTCAGCTTTGCCGGACTGGGACTGATTCTGTTTGGAGCGCTGCTAATGGTGCTCGACGTGTTCACACAGACGGATGGGATCCTGACCGTGGGTGGAGTTGTGAGCCTGGTAGTGGGGTCGTTCTCCCTGTTTGAGATCGACTCCCCAGCGCTTGGGCTGTCATGGCCGACAGTGGCGGCTACGGTGGCCATCCTGAGCGCGCTTTTCGTGTTCGTGATCTCGAAGGGCCTTCTGGCCCAGCGACACCCCAGGCGCGCGATGACCACCATGGTCGGGCTGACAGGAGTTGCCCAAGATGGTCTCCGCGAAGGCCAAGGCTGGGTTAAAATCCGCGGGGAATACTGGCGTGCCCGCGCCGAAGGCGGCGCCGTGCACAAGGGAGATGAGGTGGAGGTCGTGGGGCAGCAGGGGCGAATCCTGATGGTCCGCCGACACCAGGATAAGGACTCTTCTCTCCGAAACTCGATATAGCTGCAAGGAGGCACAGAGAATGACAAGAGCGGCCGTGCTTATCGGACTGACATTTGGCTGCCTAGCTCTCGGAACTCCACTGGAGATCGCCAGCGTGAGCTCTTTTCGCGAACTGGCCTTCTCTCCGACCGGGAATCTCTTGGCAGCGGCAGGCAACCAAGCCGTGTACCTCATCGACGTTCCCTCGCGAGGAGTACCCACCCGATTCGAGTATCCCGATCGGATCGTGGTGAGCCTGGCCTTCTCCTCGGACGGGGCGCAGCTGGCAGCCGGCGCTTGGAATGAAGTCAGGGTCTGGGACGTGAGCTCTGGCGACTTGGTAGCAAAGATCACAGGAGAGCTGGGCCAAGCTGGGGCCCTGTGCTTCGCACCCTCCGGGCAACTGCTAATCGGCACTGGCCGAGGGGAGGTCATACTCTGGGATCTGGCAAGCGAGGGCCCAGTCTGGTCACAGACAGGCCACGGGGGCACTGTCTACGATGTGTGCATCTCCGAGGATGGCGCCCGCGCTGCCTCCGCAGGTGGGGAGTTCGCCGCCCTGTGGAACCTCGCTGATGGGACACTGCTGCAGAGCTTCAGAGTGACAGGAAACGTCTGGACCGTTGCCTTTTCCCCTGACGGGTACGCGCTCGTGGTGGGAGAAGGCAAAGTAGTCCGCGCGTGGGACACAGCTGTGTACCTGCAGCTATACGGCGTGCAACACCACACCGGCTGCATCTGGTCGGTCACTTTCTCACCGGATGGCAGACTGCTGGCCACCGGCTCTCTGGACGAGACAGTGCGCCTGTGGGACGCAAGCACAGGTACCCTCCTGCGGACATGGGAAGGGCACAATGCCTCAGTCGAATCGGTGTCATTCTCGCCGGACGGCAGGCTGCTGGCTTCGGGAGCGGCGGACGGGCGCATTTTCGTGTGGGAGATCCCGACGGACCCGCTACCATAGCGCAGTGGAGCTGTTTCAGGTCCAGAGACAAGCGCCAGGAAGCGCCGCACGGCTCGGCCTCCTTCGTACATCACACGGAGACATACGCACACCGGCATTCGTGGCGGTGGCCACTCGAAGCACCGTACGGGCCATCAGCCCGCAGGATCTCGAGTCCCTCGGTGTGCAAGGGGTGATCGGGAACACCTACCACCTCGTGCTGCGCCCTGGACCGGAGCTGATTGCCTCCCTGGGGGGATTGCACGGCTTCAGCGGGTGGCAGGGCCCCTGGATGACCGACTCAGGGGGATTTCAGATCTTCAGTCTAGGAGCAGGAAAAGAGCACGGTGTGGGCAAAGTCGCACCGGCGTTTCCCGGCGACGCCCAGCCGCGCCCACACGGCAAATCCCTCGTGCGTTTGAGCGAGGATGGCGCAACCTTCCGCTCTGTCCTCGACGGCTCCTGGGTCACCTTCACCCCAGAGTCAGTGATCCGCGCCCAGCGCTTGCTGGGGGCTGATCTGGTCCTCCCCCTGGATGAGTGCACTTCGCCCTGGCACGACGAGGCATACACTGAGAAGGCCTGTGAGCGAACCCACCGCTGGGCGGAGCGTGCGCTTGCGGCCTGGGAGGAAACCAAAGGGCTCGGGCCCAACGCCGGTCAGACTCTCTACGGGATAGTCCAGGGTGGGACTTACGAAGACCTTCGCCGCAGATCAACGCGATTCCTCAGTGAGCTAGGCTTCCCAGGCGCAGCCATTGGGGGCTCGTTGGGGAGATCCAAGCAGGAGATGCTCCGTGTCATCGAATGGGTGACTGCCGAGCTAAGACCGGACATCCCGCGCCATCTTCTGGGCATCGGAACCATGGAGGACATCGTGCAGGCCGTCCGCCGTGGAGTGGATACCTTCGACTGTGCGGCACCGACGAGGATGGCGCGCAATGGCTCCCTCCTCAGCTTGGGCGATCCGAGCGGTCGGTTGGGGATCCGTGCAGCGCGATTCCGACGAGACGAAAGGCCCGTCGACCCGACCTGCGACTGCCCGACATGCAGCCGACACACTCGTGCCTTCCTCCATCACCTGCTGAGATCAGGCGAGCTCAGCTACTACAGACTCGCCACCCTGCACAACTTGCGGACCATGGAGCGATTGATGGATAAGATACGCGCCTTTCTCGCTCAAGGAAGCGCTCCTGAGATCGGCGACCTCCTACCCCCAGCCTGAGCTACTTGCAGCCCGCCACCGCTGGCGCTCCACCCGAATGGCCCCCATGTCCCCAGTCACACCCCCGTCGACCATGCGCCTCCGGACTTCAGCTCAGCAGCACGCTCGCTCGCCAGCCAGCAGTTGCCTTCAAGCCTCATCGGTGCGAAACTCCCTCGCAGGAGGCGCAAGTGAGGGTCGTAGCGGTGGACACAGGAGGAACGCAGACCAGGGTGGGGCTCTTCGACTGCGGCGAGCTAATCGCTCGCACAGCCTTCCCGACTCAAGACGTCGATAGGCTACTGAGGGCCATCGAGGAGCTCACCCCCGGCAGTTTCGATGCTGTGGGCGTTGCCTTTGCCGGGGCGATCGATATGCGTCATGGCCGGATCCTGCACGCTCCCAACCTCAAGAGTTGGCAGGGGCTTGCGCTTCCGCAAGTACTCGAGGACGCGCTGGGGAAGCCTGTATACATGGGCAACGATGCTTCCTGCGCCGCGCTAGGTGAACTGACACAGGGCTGCCACGCACGGGACTTCGCCTACATCACCTGGTCTACGGGTATCGGAGGGGGCCTCGTCAGCGGCGGGCGCGTGTTGTGGGGCAGCACAGGCATGGCTGCCGAAGTCGGTCATATGGTCTTCTGGCCCGATGGACCCCTCTGCGAGTGTGGCAAGCGCGGCTGTCTGGAAACAGTGGCCGCAGGGGTAGGCATACGCCGGCTGACCAAGGAGAAGCTCGCCCAGGCGCTGTCTGCGGAAGAGACCGTGCAGCGTGCACAGGCGGGCGAACGCATCCCCACAGAGATCATGGACCAGGCTTGTCGGGCCCTCGGCCAGGGACTCGCCGTACTCAGTGAACTCATTGAACCGCAGATGCTCGTTCTCGGAGGCGGTATCACCCGTTCGTGGGGCTTCCTGGGCCCCAAGGTGGAACGGGCGCTCCACACCATGGCCCGCAGCGCGCCCCCGCTCGCCCTTACACAACTGGGCGACGATGTCAGCCTGCACGGCGCTGCTGCCCTTCCCGAACACTGGCCAGCCCCCGATGGTTCCAACCCGCGCCAGTAGCCGCGAGCGAACCGCGATGTGAGGGGACTCCTACGCTATCTTGGGCCGCAGCTATCGCTAGCTTCGCTGGTGTAGGGCGGCGAGCACCCGCTCGGGTGTGAACGGCGCCTGCGTGAGCCGAACACCTACAGCATGGTATATGGCGTTGGAGATCGCCGGAAGCGGTCCGTTGATCCCGATCTCGGCGATGGACTTGGCCCCCAGGGGGCCGCTGGGCTCATAGGATTCCACAAGCACAGCCTCCAGCGAAGGCACATCAGTTGCCGCCGGTATCTTGTAGTCCAAAAGATTCGCATTCACGCAACGGCCCCGCTCAGAGAACACCATCTCCTCGAACAGCGCGTGCCCCACCCCTTGGGTCATCGCGCCCTCCAGCTGCCCTTCAGCCAGGTGAGGATGCAGCGCGAACCCACAGTCCGCCACCCCCAGCATGCGCTGCAGTTGCACCATCCCCGTCTCCCGGTCCACGCCCACCTCTGCAAAGAAGGCGGCGAACGGCGGCGGGGATTCCTCGGGCACACAAGAGGCCGTCGCCGCGATCTGATGTTGATCGGCAACGTAGGCCGCGCGATGCCCCACCTCTGCCAGGTCGATGGCCTCGCCATCGTCGCCTCTTACTTGTCCGTCCACCAACTGGAGGCTTTCGGCTGGCTGGGTCAACACCTGGGAGGCAACTCGCAGGATCTGCTCCCGGACCCTCTCGGCCGCTCGCAACACGGCGGTGCCCGACACGTACGTTGTGCTGGAGGCATATGCCCCTACGTCGAAGGGAGTGAAATCGGTGTCCGAGGAGTAGATAGAGATCTTCTCCACAGGCACACCAAGCACCTCAGCAGCGATCTGCGCAAGCACAGTGTCCGACCCTGTCCCCAGATCGGTGGCTCCAACCAGAAGACGGAAGCTTCCGTCCTCGTTCATCATGATGGTGGCGGCACCCATGTCGATTCCTGTGATCCCCGAACCCTGCATGGCACAAGCCATCCCGACTCCATAAGCCCAGTGATCTTCGTCACGTGGTGCGACCTGCCTCTCCCTCCAGCCGAACCGCTCTGCGCCATGGCGAAGGCACTCCGCGAGTTTGCACGAACGCACGACTTGGGCAACGCCTTCGCGCCCCTCACCGATCTTCTCGAAAATGGGAGACGTCTCCCCCTCCCGAATGTGGTTCTTCAGGCGCAACTCGAGGGGATCCATGCCCAGCCGTTCGGCAAGCATGTCCATGGCCACCTCGAGGGGGAAATACCCTTGCGTTGCCCCGTACCCCCGGTACGCTCCGGCGACCGGCAGGTTGGTGTACACCGCTTTGCCGTGAAACCTTAGATCCTGGGCCTTGTTGTACAGCGGCAATGTCTTGGAGCCCACGTTGGACAGCACCGTAAGCGCGTGCGTCCCGTACGCGCCTGTGTTGGAAGTGGCCTCCATCTCCAGGGCAGACAGCACACCGTCCCTGCCCGCCCCGAGAGCCACCCGAACCTTCATCGGGTGCCGAGTGCGGGAAGAGACGAACTCTTCTTCGCGGGAGTAGGCGATCCGTACTGGCCTTCCTGTCCTCAGGGCTAGCGCGCCCGCCACCGGCTCCAGGAGCACCTCCTGTTTCACGCCGAATCCACCGCCTATACGAGGTTTGACGACTCGTATCCTGTGCATGGGGATCTCGAGCACGCGCCCCACGATCCGCCGCACATGGAACGGTACTTGCGTGGAGGTCCTGAGCACGAGGCGTCCGTCTTCGTCGAAATAGGCCAACACACAGTGAGGCTCGAGCGGTACATGCTGTGAATAGGGGATCTGGCAAGTGACCTCCACCGCAACATCGGCCTGTCGCAATGAGGCTTCCACATCGCCCACAGGGATGTCCACCGCCGCAGCGATGTTGCGCTTCGCATCGTAGATCCCCTCCGCATCAGGCTCATCGTGGAGTAACGGTGCCCCGTCCGCCAGCGCCTCCTCCACCGACAGCGCAGGCGGCAGGACCTCGTACTCCACATGGATTTTCTCCAGCGCCTCCCGCCCCACCTCTTCACTGACCGCGGCCACAGCTGCCACCTTGTCCCCGATGTAGCGCACTTTGTTGTCGAACAGGAACGCATCGTACGGGGAAGGCTCCGGCCACCCTTGCCCGGCAGTTGTGTGGGGGATGCGAGCCACGTTTCCGTGGTGCAGAACGCATGCTACGCCTGGCAGTCGCTCCGCCTCCCCTGAGTCGATAGACCGGATCCTGGCGTGAGCATGGGGTGAACGGAGGATCATCCCTACCAGCTCGCCTGCCAGTTCCACATCCATGGCGAACTTCGGTCTGCCGCACACGAGCGGTACCCCGTCCACCTTGGTCACGTTGTGTCCTGCCACCTTCCTGCTGCGTCCCTCTACCGCCATCGCCCCTCCGATTTCCGACGAGCGGCTACGAGTACGGCCTCGACGATCTTCCGATACCCCGTGCAGCGGCAGAGGTTTCCAGCGATGGCGCTGCGAACCTGGTCCGCCGAGGGGTTGTCCACGCGCGTGAGGAGTTCGTACGTAACAAGCACCATGCCCGGCGTGCAGTACCCGCACTGGACCGCGCCGGCTTCCAAGAAAGCCTCCTGCAGAGGGTGAAGGTCCTCTGCGGTGCCCAGCGCCTCCACAGTCGTCACCTGCCGGCCTTGTGCCTTTGCAGCAAACGTGATGCAGGAGCGCACAGGGCGGCCATCAAGGAGAACAGTACAGCTGCCGCAATCTCCGACCTCACAGCCCGACTTCACCGATCGCATCCCCAGGCGTCGAACGAGCGACAGCAGGGACTCTCCTGGTTCCACATCCACGTAGTGTGGTGCCCCATTGAGATCGAACTGGATCTTCATCTCCCCGCCCTTTCCGCCGCCTGCGCCAGCGTTCGAGCGACCAGGGGTCCCGCCGCCCGACGGCGCCACGCTCCCCCCGCGCGGCGATCGTCAGAGGTCTCCAGTTTGGCGCAGACTTCGGCCGCCACTTCCTGCCACAGCGCCTCAGACGGCTTGTCTCCCACAACCAGCTCCTCGACCCACGGCAGTCTGCGCCCACGCGCGGGGGTTGCCCCCAAAGCCACTCGCGCCCAGGCCACTTTCCCCTGGTCCAGTCCGACCCCGCATGCAGCGTTGAGCATCGCCACGTCCGCCGCCGAGCGTCTGAGCTTGTGAAAAGCAAACCCACGTTGGTGAGGAGGCAACACGATCTCGGTGAGCACAGCTTGGCGAAAGAGGGTGCGGAATGCCCCTGAGTATACATCTTCAATGGAACCCACATGTTCTTCGCCATCGGTCCACCGCAGCTGCGCCCCCAGCGCAACGAGAAGCGTGGGGACATCCGCCCAAGGATGTGCGGACACAACCGCTCCTCCTAGCGTGGCCATGTTGCGCAGCCCCGCCACGGAAAAGGTCTCCAGCGCCTCCAGGAGGACCCCGCCGGCGTATCCACCAGCCGGTTCGCTCTCCACAAGCGCGCCAAGCGTCGTGGCGGCCCCCACACGCAGTCCACCTTGCTCGGTCGCGTCTACGTAGGAGAGGCCTGTCCAGCTGATATCAATCAGGCCCTCGATATCACGGCGCGGGGAACGCGCCAGGTCCACACCGCCAGCTAGGAGCGCACCCTTGCCCTCGTAGCTGGCCAAGAGCGACAACGCCTCCTCAGTGTCCCGGGCCCTGTGATAGCGGATCACTCCCTGCAAGCGCATCCTTCAGCTCACCTTCCCCTCGGCGCTCACTATAGTCGAGGCCAACCGGTAAGACAATTTGACAGGTTCCCCAGCGCCCAGCTATAGTCCGTCATGGGGCAGGGTGAGAGGATCGCGGCTGAAGCGCGTACACTCGGCCCCGTGCTAGAGCTTCGCGACATTGTCAAAACCTTCCCCGGTGTGAGAGCCAACGAGGGCGTGTCACTCACCGCTAAAGCAGGCGAAGTGCACGCACTGCTCGGGGAGAACGGCGCCGGCAAGACCACCCTGATGAACATATTGTACGGGCTGTGCAAGGCTGACGCCGGTGAGGTGATCGTCCGAGGAAGACCCGTGCAGATCTCGAGCCCGAGGGACGCCATCAACCTGGGAATCGGGATGGTACACCAGCACTTCATGTTGGTTCGCCCACACACCGTAGCGGAAAACGTTGCTTTGGGCCTCAAGAACGCTCGCTTCTGGCGGCCTGATCGCGAGGTCGGCGACCACCTAGTGGAGCTGGGGCAACGGTACCACTTGCCTGTGGACCCTAGGGCCCGTGTGTATCAGCTCTCTGCCGGGGAACAACAACGGGTGGAAATCCTTCGCGCGCTGTACCGAGAGGCGGAAATTCTGATCCTGGACGAGCCAACCAGCGTGCTCACTCCACAGGAGGCGCAGCAGCTGTTCAAAGTGCTCCGAGTGATGAAAGCTGAGGGGCATGCGGTCATCTTCATCACCCACAAACTGGACGAGGTTATGCAAGTGGCCGATCGCGTCACCGTTATGCGCAAAGGGAAGGCAGTCGATACCCTGCCCACAGCGGAGACGGACAAGGCCGCGTTGGCCCGCCTGATGGTGGGCCGCGATGTCGTGTTCCGTCTGGAGAAAACCACCTGCCAGCCAGGAGAGGAGGCGCTGGTGGTGGAGGGCCTGCATGCACGCAACGACCGAGGACTTCCTGCACTGGTCGACGTCTCGCTCGCCGTGTGCAAAGGCGAGATCCTGGGAGTGGCCGGTGTGTCGGGAAATGGCCAACGTGAACTCGTAGAGGTCATCACTGGGCTACGCAAGGCGGATAGTGGACGGGTGAATCTACTGGGTCGAGAGCTGGGGCGACTCGCGGCCCGTAACGTGGCCGACGCTGGGGTAGCCCACGTTCCCGAGGAGCGGCTGGGCATGGGAGTGGTCCCCGGCATGTCGGTCAGCGATAACTTGGTGTTGAAGAAGCATCATCGGCGCCCCTTCTCCAGAGGACCTCTGCTTTCCACTCGGACCATCCGCAGACATGCTTCCGCCGCAATCGAAGAGTACCGTATCGACGTGCCTTCACCAGACAGGCCAGCCAAACTGCTGTCGGGGGGGAACATCCAGAAACTAATCCTCGCGCGCGAGCTTTCCGGTGAGCCGGGGTTGATCGTAGCCGCCCACCCGACCTACGGTCTGGACGTAGGAGCGACCGAGCAGATCCGTCAGCTCCTTCTCAAACAGCGTGAGCGGGGCGCCGGCATTCTGCTCGTCTCAGAGGATCTGGACGAGATAATCGCTCTCTCAGATCGGATCGCCGTGCTGTTCAACGGTCGGTTCATGGGCGTTGTGCCCGCAGCGGAGGCCGATCTGGCGGAGCTTGGACTGATGATGGCCGGGGAGTACATGGCCGGGGCGCCCTGATGTGGCAGCTCGGACCCATAACGCTGGAACAAAGGTTAGTGCCTCGTTGGTGGACGGTGCTCGCTGTCTCGATCCTTGCTGTGGCAGCGGCCCTGGGGACGGCGGCCATCGTCTTCTGGGCATACGGCGTCGATCCAGTCCACGCTTATCGCAGGATCGCAGAGGGGACGTTGCTGAGCACCCGCGGTCGGATGGAGATCCTCCGACGTGCCATACCCTTACTACTATCTGGGGTTGGACTGACACTCGCTTTTCGCGGGAAGTTCTGGAACATCGGCGCGGAAGGCCAGCTGCTCGCCGGAGCTGTAGCAGCTTCGGGCATCGCCTTGTATTCAGGAATTGAAGCACCCTGGCTCTTGCCAGCGATGTTCGCCGGGGGGTTCCTGGCAGGGGGGGCGCTGGGCATGCTGGCAGCTGCACTCAAGGTGAAACTGAGCGTAAACGTTGTCATCTCTACCCTGATGCTCAACTACGTCATGCTATACATCGTGGAGTGGCTAGTGCACGGGCCGTGGAAGGGACCGACGATGAGGGGATTTGCGTACTCGGACTTCTTCCCCGCGGCGGCCCGGCTGCCTGTTCTTGCAGGAAGCCGTGTCCACTGGCCCACCCTAGTCATCGGACTGGGAGCCGCAGTGTTGGTGTCCCTGGTCTTGTTGCGCACCCGACTGGGCTACGAAATAAGGGTGGTGGGCGAGAGCCCCGATGCCGCACGGTACGCCGGCGTCAGCTTCCTACGGGTTATGTTGTGGGTGATGCTGATCTCCGGGGGACTGGCAGGGATGGCAGGAGTAGGAGAGATGGCCGGCGTCCACTTCAGACTCCGCAGTCCGACTCACATATCGATGGGGTACGGCTACGCGGCCATCATCGTCGCCTGGCTGGCGCGGGGGAACCCGGCCGCAGTGGTTGTCACCTCGCTGTTGTTCGGACTCATCTTCGCCTCGGGGGACACGATCCGGGTCGTGCTCGGTATGCCGTTCCAGGTGACAGATGTGTTCAATGGGTTGATCCTTTTCTTCTTGATAGGCAGCGAGCTGCTCATGCACTGGCGCCTTCGCTGGGTGCCTAGGAGGAATGGATGGATTGGGTGAGCTGGCTCACGGCAATGGTTGCCCGGGCCCTTAGCTTCAGCACCCCGTTGCTCTGGGGGACCCTAGGGGAAGTATATGCTGAACGGTCCGGTGTAGTGAACCTCGGTGTAGAAGGGATGATGATACTCGGGGCGTTTACCGGTTTTGCCGTAGCCCATACAACGGGGGACCCATGGCTTGGCGTGTTGGCGGCGGCGGCAGTGGGCGGGGGAAGTTCGGTAATTCACGCATTTCTGACGGTCACCCTACGGGCCAACCAGTACGTTTCTGGTCTAGCGCTCACCATGTTCGGCTTGGGGTTGGCCGGCCTTCTTGGGCGCGGATGGGAGGGCATCCCGCTCAGAAATCCGCTCCTCAACATCACCGTTCCCTGGCTGGCGGACATCCCTGTGTTGGGCCCGATGCTGTTCGCCCGACAAAACCCGTTGACCTACATCGGAATACTGCTCGCCGTGGTGCTCTGGCTTACACTACACCGTACCCGCTGGGGAATGATCATCCGCTCCTGCGGCGAGTCACCCGGGACTGTAGACGCCATGGGAATCAACGTGTCGCTGGTGCGCTATCTATGTGTGAGCTTGGGAGGTGCCCTCGCCGGCGTGGCCGGCGCGTTTCTCTCCGTGGCATACCGCCCTGCCTGGACCGAGGGCATGACTGCAGGCATGGGCTGGATCGTCATCGCGCTGACCATCTTTGCGGCCTGGGATCCTCTGCAAGTCGTCTGGGGGTCGCTCTTGTTCGGAGCGCTCTATCATCTGTCATATCGTCTCCAGGAGTTCGTCGCCCCCGAGCTTCTACGCATCATGCCCTATGCTTTCGCGATCATCGTGTTGGCAGCTGTGGGGCTGAGTGGTGGCGCTCGGAGACGAGGAGCCCCTGGAGCCTTGGGCGAACCCTACCGACGAGGCGGGAAATGAGGAGGTGACGCACGGGAACACAAAGCACAGGCGTGAGTGGGAACGAGCATGACTCATAAGGAGGGATGGCATGATCAGAGTGTTGATGCTGGCGTTGCTGGTGATGGTGTTGGGCACAGTTGCTGTAGCACAGGACGGCCTCACGGCGGCGTTCATCTATGTTGGACCGATCGGTGACTACGGCTGGTCACATGCCCACAACGAAGCCCGGTTGGCCGCTGAGGCGGCGTATCCGTGGCTGGATACGCTGTATGTAGAGTCGGTAGCCGAGGGAGAGGTGGAAACGTACATCGAGTACATGATCGACTCGGGCGCTGATGTTGTTTTCACCACAAGCTTTGGGTTCATGGACGGAACGCTGGCCATGGCTCAGCTGTACCCAGACGTGATCTTCGCTCACTGCTCCGGGTTCATGCGCGCGCCGAATGTCGCTACGTATATGGCCGACTTCTATCAAATATACTACATAAATGGCCTGATGGCGGGTGCACTCACTGAATCAGACAAAGTCGGCTACGTTGCGGCGTTTCCGATTCCCGAGTTGAAGAGACACATCGGCGCGTTCGCCCGCGGCGTCCGCGAAGTGAACCCAGAGGCAACCGTTCATGTCCGGTGGACCTATGCCTGGTACGATCCGGCGGCTGCCAAGGAGGCGACTGAGGCTCTGATTGCCGAGGGGTGCGACGTGTTCGCGTTCACCGAAGATTCTCCCACCGTCGTGCAGGTGGCAGCGGAGTATGGCTTGCCCAGCTTCGCACATTATTCCCCCATGTACGAGTTCGCGCCCGACCATGTGGTCTCCGGGCACCTGGTAGACTGGGGGGTCATATACATCGACTTCCTGGGCAAGGTGTACGACGGAACGTACAACAACACCAATCTGGCGCACGTCGACTACTGGTGGCTGCTGGCTCAGCAGGCTGTTGTGATGGGCGCAGAGCCGGGAATGCCCCTCAACCCCAAGTTCGAGGAGGAACTGCGCTCTCACATCATCGATCACCCTGACTTCGGAGAGATATCTGTTTACGACCTCGCCTTCCTCCGCCATGCCCAGTTCGGCGATCCTGGGGTGACATTCGATCCCTTTGAAGGCCCCGTGTACGACCGCCAAGGAAATCTCCGCGTGCCTGAAGGTCTCTGGATGTCCTATGAGTCGCTGACCACCATGGAGTGGGCAGTCGAGGGCATCGTCGGCCCTTGGCCGGGAGAACCAACAGAGTGACGAGGGTCAGGGAGGGCCGCCCCCAGTGGTCGGCCCTCCCTGGTTTTGGGTATCCTGTCTGCCATGGCACTGATCATCGAGAGAGCAAGAGTCGCTGACCTGTTCGGAACCCACTGGGAACAGGGACACATCGTTGTGCAGGACGGACTTGTGGAGGCTGCGGGGCCAGGCTCCGCACTCCATGCGGGCGCCGTTACCCGGCTGGACGCCGATGGACGCTTGGTGACCCCCGGCTTGGTGAACGCCCACGGCCACCTCTATTCGGCGCTCGCGCGTGGCATGCCCTTGAGTCACTTCACACCCTCCGGTTTCCGCGGCATTTTGGAGGGGCTGTGGTGGCGGCTCGACCGGGCCCTCGACGCCCGCAGCATTCGCGCTTCGGCAGTGGTCGGCGCCCTGGCACATCTGCGAGCCGGCGTAACTACGTTGTTCGACCACCACGCCTCGCCCGTAGCGATAGAGGGCTCGCTTTCCCTGCTCCGGCAAGGAATCGACGAGGTGGGTCTGCGAGCCGCACTGTGCTATGAGGTCACCGATCGAGGTGGAAGCGAGGAACGTGACGCCGGGATCGCGGAGAACGTGCGTTTTGCGCGGGAGGACACGATGGAGCAGCGGTTCGCTGCCCATATGGGGCTGCACGCCTCGTTCACCCTGGAGGATGCTTCGCTGGACAAGGCAGCTGCCGCAGCGGAGCCGCTGGGTCTTCCGTTCCACATGCATTTGGCCGAAGGGAAGGATGATCCCGTGGACGCCTTGCAGCAGCACGGGGTACGTACGGCGGAGCGACTGGATCGGTTCGGCGTTCTCAGGCAGGGAACCCTTTTGGCCCATGGCGTTCACCTTTCGCAGGCTGAGACCGCGCTGTTGGCCGAACGCGGGCCGACCGTGGTGCACAACCCCCGCTCGAACATGAACAACGCCGTCGGCGCTCCCAAGGTGGAACGGATGCTCGCTCGGGGGATCCCAGTGGCGATCGGCACGGACGGCTTCGGCACTGGAATAATCGCCGAGGCCCTCTGTGCCAGGCTTCTGGCCCACCACACCAGCGAAAGTCCGCTTTCCTTGGGCGACGATGCGCTGCTTTCCCTGCTCAGAGAAGGGTACACATTGGCGGAGAGCTACTTCGGCATCCCCCTGGGGAGAGCTGCGCCGGGACACGCAGCCGACTTGGTGATCTGGGACTACATCCCCCCCACGCCGATGGACGAGAGCAACATGCTGGCGCATCTGCTGTTCGCTGCCATCTCCGAAGGACTTGTCCCCTACGGCGTGGTGGCCCGCGGGAAGCTTGTCCTCTGGGAGAAGAAGGTTCAGCACATGGACGAGCGCGCTGCTTTGGCCTCCGCAAGCGAGGCAGCTCGGGCGCTGTGGTCAAGGGTGTAGGCGGCCCAGACAGTCCTCACACCACCACACTGGGGCGCTAGGAGGGAACATGCCGGGAGAGATGAAGCCACAACCGTTTGGAGAGCTTGTGAGAAGAGTTATTTCCGAATTGCGTGAGCGGGAAGAACTTTTCGGTGTTCACCGTTCCTTGTTCTACGTTCCTTCCGAACCGCCTCTATGCCAACAGACGCTGTTCGGTTGCTCACTGGACACTCCTTTCGGTCCTGCAGCCGGTCCACACACTCAACTGGCCCAGAACATAGTGAGTGCCTGGCTTTGTGGGGGGAGATTCATCGAGCTGAAGACAGTCCAGATCAAGGACGCACTGGAAATCCCTCGACCGTGTATAGACATGGAGGACGAGGGGTACAACGTGGAGTGGTCGCAGGAGCTGAAGCTGGAAGACTCCGCTCGCCAGTACATCAACGCGTGGGCGCTGATCCACTTGCTTCCCCGGCTACTCGATTTCCCGACCTCAGAACCGGGCACCGTCTTCAACATGAGCGTAGGCTACGACCTGGAAGGCATTCGCAGCGCTCCGCTGGTCCGGTTCATGGATCGCCTGGAGGATGCATCGGAAGAGCTGGAGGAGATGAGAGAAACGCTGCGCAGGATCGCTCCCCACCTGGCCGACGTAAGGATCCCCACCCGCGTGACCAACAACGTGACCATCTCCACCATGCACGGTTGCCCCCCCGACCAGATCGAGGCCATCGGCCGGTATCTCCTGGACGAGCGGGGGCTCCACACACTGGTCAAGCTGAACCCCACGCTCCTGGGCCAGGACGAGGTCATGCGCATCCTTCACCAAGATCTGGGGTACCGCCATATCCGCATACCGGAGACTGTCTTCTCGCACGACCTCCAGTACGACCAGGCGTTGGAACTCATTGAAAATCTGCACAAGATCGCCCAGCGTCGAGGACTGTCCTTCGGAGTGAAACTCTCCAACACCTTGCCCACCGCTAACCACAGGGAGGTGCTCCCCGGAGACGAGCTCTACATGTCTGGGCGCGCACTATACCCCATCACCCTGAACCTATTCCACCGACTCGAGGAGGAGTTCCACGGGGACCTCCAGGTCTCCTATGCTGCCGGCGCCGATGCCCACAATGCCGCAACACTGATACGATGCGGTGCCCACACTGTCACGGCCGCCTCTGACCTTCTCAAGCCGGGGGGCTACGGCCGACTGCGCCACTGGCTGGAGGAGCTGACGCGGAAGATGGAAGCTGAGAACGCTGCCACCGTCGGGGAGTTCGCCCGCGGCCGGAGAGATCACCTTGCAGAGGCAGCGGCCAAAGCCCGGCACGCCAAGGTGTACCGGAGCCAATACTACGCGGGGAACCTGCCCAAAGTGGACAGACCTTTGGCGAGCTTCGACTGTGTGATTGCTCCGTGCGTCGAGCACTGCGCGATTGCTCAGGATGTACCACAGTACGCGTGGTGGATCGCCCAAGGTGAGCCCGACAAGGCGCTGGAGGTGATCGTTGGGCGGAACCCCCTACCTGGAGTCACCGGCTATGTATGTAACCACCTCTGTCAGACGCGGTGTACTCGCATCGGCTACGACGAGCCCGTGCTGATCAGGGCCCTGAAACGCTTCGCCGACGAGAAAGGTCGTGTCGGCCCGCTGCAGCCGGCTCCCCCGGTGGGCAGGCGAGTGGCGATCGTAGGCGCGGGCCCGGCAGGCTTGTCCGCGGCATACTTCCTCGCTCTCAGCGGAGTGGCCGTCACTTTGTTCGAGCGACGCAGCGCTCCGGGGGGGTGGCCTGCAGCGGCGCCTGAGTTCCGGCTGCCCAGCTCGGTGGTCAACAGGGACATAGCGAGGATCGAGGCCCTGGGGGTGGAGTTCAGACTGCAAAACGAAGTCAGCTCTCACCCCGATCAGCTACTGGCTCAAGGCTACGACGCAGTCTACCTGGCCTGTGGTTTGCAGAAGGACGCTCTGCCCGGACTGGAAGGAGAGGACGCACAAGGAGTGTGGGGGGCGCTTGAACTCTTGCAGAGGGTGGCACAGGGTGACCCACCCGAGCTGGGCAGCGAGGTCTGCGTTGTGGGAGGAGGGAACACGGCCATGGACGCCGCTCGGACGGCCCAGCGGTTGACTGGACGGCCAGTGACTGTGGTCTACCGCCGCACCGAGGCTGAAATGCCCGCTGACCGCGAGGAGATAGAGGACCTGCTTGCCGAAGGCAATCGATTGCTGACCTTGCTCTCCCCGGTGCGCGTGGCAGTGGGAAACGGCCAGGCAGTCGGACTGGAGTGCGTGCGAAACCGATTGGGGGAGAGGGGAGCGGATGGGCGCAGGAGGCCCATTCCCATAGAGGGAACTGAGCACACCTTGCGTGCGGAAACTGTGATCTTCGCAGTGGGGCAGAGGCCCGCAGTGCTCTTCTTGAGCGGAACAACGCTGACAGTGGAGAGCAACGGCCGGCTGCGCGCGGACCGCACGACAGGGAGGATCCGCGCTGGAGTGTACGCCGGCGGTGACCTCGTCAGGGGGCCCGCTACGATTGTGGAGGCCTGCAGTGACGGACGTGCGGCCGCCGAAGCCATCTGTTCCTCCTGGGGCATACCTTTCCACTCCCCTACAGCTCCCCTGCCCAACCTAGGCGATGAGGACATACGCAAGATCAAGCTGTCCAGAACGCGGAAGCACCCCCCACACAATCCTGAACGAGTCGACCCACGCCGGCGGAGGGGATTCGAGCTCGTCGAGCAGTCGCTGTCGAACCAGGAGGCACGGCGGGAAGCAGCACGCTGCCTACAGTGCTCCACGCTGTGTGACAAGTGTGTCGAAGTGTGCCCGAACCGCGCCAACGTGGTTTACTTCGTGCGGCCCCGGCAGCTGGAGGCGCCGGTGTTGTCCAGCAACGGGCAGGAGTTGGCACTTGCGGGCCATGAGCCGTTCCGCGTTGCCCAACAGCGACAGATACTGCACGTGCACGACCTGTGCAACGAGTGCGGCAACTGCGCTACGTTCTGCGTGTACCAAGGTCGCCCCTACGAGGACAAGCCCCGCCTGTTCCTCGACGAGGACTACTTCCGGGAGCAAAGTGGACCCGCAATCCACATTTGCGGCCACACCATCGAACACCGTTCGGGAGGGGAAGAATCACACCTGGAGAAGCACAGCGACACATGGTATTATCAGGATAAGTTAGTGCAAGTGACGCTGAACCACGATCTGTCGACTCGCTCGTTCAGGCTTAAGCAGCCGTTCGTCGGGAAGCACTCTCTCCTCTCTGCCCTGAAGCTCGCAGTGATATATGATGGCGTAACCACGTCAGCACCGTACGTGCTTTCCAACTGGAAGGCTAGCTGAGGGCGGACAGGGCACCCAGTGGACCTGAACCGTCGCATCGTCGTATCATGTAAGCAGAAGGGGTCGGTGGAAGGTGTACTGCAAGCGGCTCGCCAAGGGCACAACAAGGAGTGGTCGATGAACGCACGCAGTAGTAGGTTGAGCTGCGAGAGGGCACTAGATGGGTGAACCAACGCAGTTCCGCTGCGTCAGCTGCGGCGAGCTGTTTGCTCCCTGGACGGTGGAGTACACTTGTCCCACCTGCGGGCCCTTGGCAGGAACTCTGGAAGTTCTGTACGACTACCGGTCGCTGGGGCGCAGACTCACCCCGAAGTCGTTCGCCGAGACCCACCAACACTCCCTCTGGCGCTACGAAGAGCTCCTGCCTCTGGGGCGAGAGCACGCTGTCAATCTGCGCGCTGGGAATACACCCCTCTACGCCTGCCGCACTCTGGCGGCAGAACTTGGGCTGCGAGGGTTGTGGATAAAAGACGATAGTCTTAACCCTACTGCATCTTACAAGGACAGGGCGACGGCCATCACGGCAGCCGCAGCAAGGAAGCTCGGGCGCGCGGCCTGCTCGTGCGCTTCCACCGGCAATGCGGCGACCTCGTTGGCCGGATTCTGTGCATCTGCAGGCATGCCGTGCTTCATCTTCGTTCCTCAGTCGGCCCCACGGCCCAAGGTCGCCCAGCTTCAGGCTTTCGGGTCAGTGGTGTTCGCTGTCGATGGCACCTACGACCAGGCGTTTGACCTGTGCGCAGAGGCAAGCGCGAAGTTCGATTGGTTCAACCGCTCAGCCGCGATCAACCCCATGAACGTGGAGGGCAAGAAGACAGGAGCGCTTGAACTGTGGGAGCAGCTGGGGGGTGAGCTGCCAGAGTTCGCCGTGGTCGCAGTGGGGGACGGCTCAATTATCTCTGGACTGTGCAAGGGTTTTCAAGAGCTAGTCAAAGTAGAACTGGCCGACCATGTGCCTGCGGTGTTCGGCATCCAGGCTGAGGGTGCAGCTGCGATTGCCCACGCCTTCGCCCGTCACGGACAGGGAGAACCCATACTCCCAGCCCAGGGGCCAGCGAACACAATCGCTGACTCCATTGGAGTCGGCCACCCCCGCGACGTGGTCAAAGCCGTGCACTACGCGGCGGAGACCGGGGGAAGGGTACTCACCGTCCCCGACACAGAGATACTCGAGGCAGGCCAAGAGCTTGCCCGTAGGGTGGGCGTGTTCGCCGAGCCGGCCGCTGCTGCGGCTTACGCGGGTCTCCTCAGGCTGTTGGACGCGGGCCACATCCCTTCGCAGGCAAAGGTGGCTGTATTCATAACTGGTTCCGGCCTCAAGGACCCCGAAGGCATCCTAGAGGGGCTTCCCAGACCCGAGGTCATCCAGCCTGACCTCCTGGCGCTTGAAGAACGCCTCGAACTATGAGACTTGAACTGAAAGTGAACGACCGCCCTGTCGTGCTCAACACTCCGCCAGCAAGGAGGCTGCTGGACCTGCTGCGGGGCGATCTGGGCCTCCTGGGGACGAAAGAGGGGTGTGGAGAGGGTGAGTGCGGCGCATGCACGGTGTTGGTGGACGGGCGGCCGCGGCTGGCCTGCCTCACGCTGGCTGCCCAGATCCAGGGCTCCGATGTGCTAACGGTGGAGTGGCTTGCCCAAAGCGGAGACCTGCACCCCCTACAGAAGGCCTTCGTGCAGCACGGCGCTGTGCAGTGTGGGTTCTGCACCCCTGGACTGCTGATGGTGAGCTACTCACTTCTCAACGAGAATCCTGACCCAACCAGAGACGAAGTGCGTACCTACCTGGCCGGCAACCTTTGCCGCTGCACCGGGTACGAGCAGGTAGTCGAGGCTGTTCTCACTGCCGCCCGAGGAGAACGTTGTACGTGACGGCCGTGGTGCTCGCAGCAGGGGGCGGGCGGCGGATGGGGAGGCCCAAGCTGCTCATACCTTACCGCGGGCAGCCGTTGCTCAAGTGGACAGTTGAGCTGGTGCAGTGCCTCCCAGTAAGCCACCGATTGCTCGTGCTGGGCCCGAAAACGCCCGAGGTGAAGGAGCGGATACGTCTTCCCGGGTGGCAGGTGGAGGTCAACAGAGGTTGGGAGGAAGGGATGGCCAGCTCGCTGCGGCTGGCCGAGGCCAGCGCCGGCCCTGGCGGGCTGCTGGTGTTCCTGGGCGACATGCCCCATGTTCCCAAGAAGGCGTGCCTAGAAGTTCTGTCTCAGGCCGGGGACACCCCAGTTGCCCCCGCCTGTAACGGTGTTCGTGGATTCCCAGTATATCTCCCCCCCTCCTTTCGGCCGAAGCTTCGTCTTTTGCGTGGCGATCGCGGAGCGCGGGGCTTGCTGAGCGAGTGCCGTCTTCTTCAGCAAGACAATCCCGGAGTTTTGTGGGACGTGGACGAGATGAAGGACCTGGCATGCGGTCCCTTGAAGGGCTGAGCGTAGAACGACCGGCATCTCTTGTGGGAGCAGTAGAGCTCCTCGTCGACGGCGGCCAACCTGTCGCCGGGGGAACGGATGCCATCGTTCGGCTGAGGCAGCGCAGCGAAAGGCCACGCTGTCTCGTGTACCTGGGGCGCATTCCCGAACTAAGGAAGCTGGAGATCGCAGAGGAGCACGCCGAGATAGGCAGCGCGGTGACCCATGCCGAACTGCTGGCATCCCCCCTGGCTGACCGCCTCCCCATTCTGGCCCAGGCGCTGTCTACGATCGGGGGGCCCGCCATCCGCGCCATGGGCACGTTGGGCGGCAATGTGGCGAACGCTTCCCCCGCAGCCGACGGGCTCGTGCCCCTCTACTTGCTGGACGCTCAAGTGCGTATAGCAGGGCCAGACGGTGAACGCTCCGTGCCGATCTCCTCGTTCATTGCGGGTCCCGGCACCACTGACCTTCGCTGCGGTGAACTGATCCGTTCCCTCGTCGTCACCTTCCCCCCTGAGCCACCTCTCAGCTACTTCCGCAAAGTGGGACGGCGAAGAGCCCTGGTGATCGCCATCGCCTCACTTGGTGCCCTCATGTGGCTACAGGAAGGGACGATTACAGAGGCACGGCTGGCGCTTGGCTCTGTGGCGCCGACAGTGTTTCGCCCCCGCTCCGTGGAGGAGGAACTCACCGGTCGACAGCTCAATCCGGAGGCCGTGGAGCCTCTTGTACGACAGCTTTGCCAGGAGACTCAGCCCATCGACGACATCCGTGCCCCAGCTAGCTATCGCCGCCGCGTGGCTGGTGCGCTTCTGCTGGACATGGCAGAGGTCTTGTGTGGGTGGCGCATCGCCACCTGAGGGTATATCTTGTGTCCATGAGGGGGGCGAACCGCATAGACTCACCGCTCAGGCGTATCTAGGGCGGAATTCCTCTTGGGGCGAGGTGCGAGGAGATGAACACCAGCGATATCATAGAGCAGGTATTGTTCTCTGCAGAAGACATCCAAAGGCGTGTGCGCGAGCTTGGTCTGGAGATCTCCCGTGACTACGAGCAAGTCGCCGAACGGAGTGACAAAGTCCGTCCCCTGCTGGTGGTCGGCTTGCTCAAGGGCGCACTTCCGTTCATGGCGGACCTCATCCGAGCCATAGGTGTTCCCTTGGAGTACGATTTCATCGCCGTTTCCAGCTATGCCAACGGCACCAGTCCCGGTGAGGTGCGGGTACTGAAGGACCTGGAGCGTGCCGTTGCCGGGCGCAACCTGCTTATCGTGGAGGATATAGTGGATACTGGACACACCTTGCGACACATAACCCGCCGCCTTCTGGCGCGCGACCCCGCTTCCATCAGAGTGTGCACTCTGCTGGACAAACCACACCGGCGCGAGGTGGACGTAACGGTCGACTACGTGGGATTCGAGCTGGAGGATCCTTGGTTTGTGGTGGGTTATGGACTTGACTTCGGAGAGTTGTACCGCAACCTCCCGTACATTGGCAGCCTTCGCCCTGAGTTCATTGAGGAGCAGGGGACGTGAACATCCTGGGTATCGAAACTTCGTGCGACGAGACGTCCGTGGCCATTGTGCGACACAACGGGGCGATACTGTCCAACTTGATCTACTCACAAGCAAAGCTGCACGCTCAGTTCGGGGGAGTCGTACCCGAAGTAGCCTCGCGCGACCACCTGAAGAAGCTCCCTCTGTTGGCCCAACAGGCTCTTCACACGGCTGGGGTTGGCTGGTCCGAGCTGGGAGCTGTGGCCGTGACGAGTGGACCCGGACTCATCGGCCCGCTGTTGGTGGGCGTGTCCTATGCTAAGGGAGTCAGCTGGGGGTGCGACGTCCCGCTGCTCGGCGTCAACCACTTGGCAGCCCATCTGTTCGCCCACCGGCTGGCATACCCACAGGTCGAGCCTCCCTTCCTCGGCCTGATCGCCTCGGGGGGCCACACCACACTCGTGCAGGTGGCCGAGTGGGGCAGCTATCGGACGGTGGGCAGCACACGGGACGATGCAGCGGGGGAGGCACTGGACAAGTTCGGCCGGCTGGTCGGCTTGGGCTACCCAGCAGGTCCGAAGATCGACGAGCTGGCTGCCCGCGGGAACCCTCGCGCGGTCTCCCTGCCCCGCCCCCTCCTGGAGACGGGCTTGGACATGAGCTTCGCCGGACTGAAGACTGCGGCCGTCTACTGGCTGAGGGTGCACCCCCACTTCGACCTGGCGGACCTATGCGCATCTTACCTTGAGGCGGTGGTGGATGTGTTGGCCGAGAAGTCAGTCCGGGCTGCGCGCCTGTTGGAGCTCGAACGCATAGTCGTGGTGGGGGGTGTGGCGGCCAACCGCAGGCTGCGAGATGTCTTGCCAGAGCGGGCCGGGGAGCGGGCGCTGAGCACTTACTTTCCCCCCGTCGACCTGTGCACGGACAACGCGGCTATGGTTGCCGCCTGCGGCCATCACCGGTTCATAGCGCAAGGAAGAGGGGACCCGCCCACCCTCCGTCCCGACGCCGGGATGCGCCTGCCAAGCTGAGGGGCTCCCACAGGCTCAGCGTGGCTACAACAGGAGCTTCCCTGTATCCTAGGGGACGTGGGAGAGGAGAGGCTGCTGGAGGGCGTGCGCGAAGGTGACATAGGTGCTGTGTTGGGCTTGTGGGGAGCTGGCGGTCGTATCAGTCGGCGGGTGGTGCAGACCCTGTCCCAGGACAGCGCGCTGCATTGGGTTGAGTTGCTGTCCGCGGTGGAACCGCAAGGACCCCGCCTTGCCGCGGCAGTGCTGGCAGAGTCACCCGCTGATCCTCAACTTATCGACTCCCGACTCCGCGTTCTGTCAACACACCGTGATCGCAGAGTGCGCGAGTGCGCGCACCGCGCCTTGGGCAGCCAGCTCACGCGGAGGTTCAGCCAGATGTTGCCCATCCTGGCAGCTTGGGTGGCGGACCCGGAGCCCCTCGTACGGCTAGCGGCCGCACAAGCTACTGCACTGCCCGCTTCCACGGAGCACATTGGGTGGGGAGACGCCCTCCTCGAGGTGCTGGCGCCGCTTCTGGCGGATCGATCTCCCCAGGTCTGCCGCGCGCTGGGCCCGAGGGTGTTGGCCAAGATATTCCTGCAGGCGTACCCAGACGAGGCGGTCGAATACCTGGCACACTGGTCCACCTCTCACGACGAGGCGGTTCTGTGGAACGTGGCGATGGCCTTCTCCGCTCCCGCAGGCAGCGGACCTGTAGGCAAAGCGCTGATCATCCTGCGTCGGCTCGCCCTGGACGAGCGACCCCGGGTGCGCGCGGCCGTGATCGCTGCCTTGCGCGCCTTGGCCGCCCGTTCTCCCAGTGTGGCTATCCCCAAGCTAAGAAGCTGGCTCGAGGACGAGGAACGTGCTTCCTTAGCCAAGGCTGTATTGCGCGCCAGCAGCTAGCTTCAACGGAGGCACAGTTTCACAGACCAAGCTCCAGCAGGCGCTCGGGGGCGAACACCTCCTCGGGGACCCTCTCCCGCGACCTCTCCACAATCTGGATCTCAGCTCGCACACCATCCAACAGGTCCTCGATGGCCAACACCCGGGGGAAATACCCCAGCTCATCTTCTTCCAACTCCAAGGCCCTCATCCTCCTGTTGACTTCGCCATCCCAGTCTTCGAACTCGGCGCGCATGACCACGAACTTCTCCTGATGGACCCAAAGCACGATCGACGCCCAGTCCGCTTCCTCAGCCTCGGTGGGAATCACGCGGATCTTCCAACAGCGGACTCCCTCCAGTGTCACCTCGTCTACAACATCGCTCTCGTAGCCCTCCCGGTAGGTGAAGCCGTGGGCGATCTCCTCATAGGTAACACCCACTCCAGCTACGAACTCCCGCTCAACACCACTCCCCACCAGCTCCTTGACCACTCCCACCTCCGGCAGCATGAGCCAAAGCCGCGGATCCCCCTCGGGCGGGGAGTGAAACAAAAACACAGTGCCCGCCACTAGCTCCGGATACCGATAGAGTATTGTCGTCTTCACCGTGCCGTCTTCTTCCTGCCGACTCCACACGCGGAACCCGTATTCCGCGAGCTCCTCTCCCGGCTCCTCCACGACCAAGGCAAACTCCCCTTGGAAGTCACCCGTGCCCAGACCCAGAAACCCCTGCCTTTCAACCTGCTCGAGGATTTCGTCAGCCGTCATCCCCGAGCCGGCAAGGGCCAGCAGACTCACCGCAGCCAGAGCTACTGCAGTACTCACAACCGTCTTCATCCTCTCTCCTCCTTTGATCTACCTGCCGGCCGGCGGGAACCAAGCAACGGGAACGGCGAGAGCAGAAAGGAAGGCTGCACCGTCGCCAACACCGCCGGCAACACAAACAGCGCTCCCAGCATGCTCGTCACCATGGTCAAGGCGATCAACCACCCAAACGCCACCAGGGCTCCGAAGCCTGACAGCAACATCACCAAGAAACCCAAGGTCAAGGTAACAGCGTTGACCACGATCGCCCTACCTGCGGTGCGATAGGTTTCGGTCAGCGCATCGCGGTGCCCGCTGCCCCCACTCCTCACTTTGCGGTAGCGCGTCAAGAAGTGCACTGCGTAATCCACGCCGATGCCCACCGACAAGCTGGCAATCATGACTGTGGCCATGTCCAGGTGTGCCCCTGCGTAGCCCATGACTCCGAAGTTCCCCGCGATCGCCACCACAAGGGGGATGAGAGCGCACAGCCCCGCCACCACTGAGCCCATCACAACAGCAATGATCAACCAGACTGCACCCAGGCTGGCGCCCAAGCTCACCACCTGCGACTGAATGATCTTACGTGATATCTGCATGTAAATGCTGGGAGCCCCGGTCACGTAGGTGGTGATCTCAGCCTCAAGCGCTGTGGCGAGGGCGGGCCCCTCCACAGTCAGGAACTCATCTACTGCAGACTGTAACTCAGCGAATCCTACCATGCCCACCGATCTGACTCGAGCCGTCACCAGTCCAGACCTGTAATCACGGGTCACCAGAGAGCGAAGCTCGTTCCCACCTCCCATCTCATAGAGCAGGAGAAGCTGCGCCACAGCTCTTGCGCTGTCCGGCACACTGTAGTAATCCGGGTCGTCTCCTCGTAGTGTGTAGTAGATCTCCTTGACCATATCCGCCAACGATGCCGTGTTCCCAACCTCATCCCGCGCACCCAGGAAATCCTGCAACCGTACCAGGAAGCCAAGCATCTCCGGATCCTTAAACGCATCCCGACGTGTGGCCTCTACCACCACCCGCAGTTCCTGCGAGCCACCGAACTTCTCCTCCACGAATCTCTGCCCCTGGATGAACGGGGAGTCCTCGTGGAAGTATTTGGCGAAGTCCGACTCCACCTGCAGCAAGGGAACGCCCACCAGGAACCCCCCCATAACCCCCAATGCAGCTAGCAGCGTCCAAAGGGGCCTTCGAGCCAGGGTTCGAGAGACCCTTTCCGCCGCCACATCCCAACGCGGCACCCGACGGGGGGGGCGGGAAACGGGAAGGGGAAGCAACATCAAGAACGCGGGGATCAAAGTCATGGTCAGCGCGAAAGCGGCCAGCACGCCCACAGCGGCGAACACCCCAAACTCACGACTGGGAATCAGGAAGGAGCTGAGCAACGTCAGGAATCCGGCAGCCGTAGTGAACGCAGCCCCGCAGACCGGTCCCAGCATGTCCCCGACCACATCCCGCACCACTTCCTCCCTGAAGCCCCCCAGCCGTGCCCGCTGGATGAATGCGTTCATCACGTGGATCCCGTAAGCAGAACCCACCGCAACCAACAGCACCGGCAGAAAGGTGGAGATCATCGTGAGTTTGTGACCGGTAGCAGCCATCAACCCCAAAGACCACACCACGGCCAGCAAAACGACGGCCAACGGCAGCAAGAGACCCCGCCACATACGGAAGCTGGCCAAGAGGACGCATGCGACCACTCCCACTACCACCGGGAACAGAAGGCTCAAATCGCGGCGCATGTGACGGTTTGTGTGGACCAACATCGGAGCGTCGCCGGCGATGTACAGCTTCTCCGGTCCCTCGTAACGGGCGGCGAGGTCCTCTAACAACGCTTGGATTTCCCCCAGCACATCCTCTCGGTCCTCTACGTCTGGGTGCACCCGCAACACCAGCAAAGCGGCGGACCCGTCTGACAGGATCAGCTTGTCCCGCAGCTGACTCTCCGCCAAGACTCTCTCGCGGAAAAGATCTGCGTCCTGCGACGATTCCGGAGGACCCGAGAGCACGGGTCCCACAACCACCTCCCCTTCTCTGCCCTCCACCACATCCACGCTAGCTGAAGAGATGATCTCCTCCAGCCACCCCCGCGCCTTGAGCTCGCCCAGCTCCTCCGTGATGGAATAGAGCTTCTGAAGTGAAGAAAGATCAAATACAGAATCCCCTTCAGGGGCGGACATGGCCACCATGAACACTGACTGCGCACCGAACTTGTCCAGCGTGCCCTCATACTGCCTGACCACCGGATCATCCTCGGGAAGCATCAGAGAGTAGTCGGCCTGGAATTCAAGCCGGGGGACGAACGTCCCTAACCCGGCGGTGACTGCGAGGACCGAGGCAAGCACTATCCAGGGCCGGCGTGTTACAAAGCGAGCCAGGGCAGCTCTCATCTCCCCTCCCCTCTCACGGACGCAACGCCCGCCACGCCAACTCTGCCAACTCCTCAGGGCCCTCCCGGCGCAGAGCCTGCGCCGTTTCATCCGCCCCAAGGGCCCGTGCCGTGACCGCCTTGGCCATGCCCAACAGCGCGTACGCCGCAGTCCAGGCATGGCAGCCTCGTACCTCTCCCGCCTCCATCCCCTCCTCCAACAGCCCGGCCACATGGCCGGCAAACTCCTCCTCCAGTGCCTCCAGTTGGCCGCGCAGTCGCGGATGCTCCCGAGGCAGAGGCTGTGAGAGAATGCGCACCGAGTCGCGATGGAGATCGAGGAGCTCGAAGTGGAGCTTGGCCACGCGCCGCACCATCTCCCGCGGAGCTACGCCCTTGACCTTCAGCTCCTCAACAGCTCGGCGCCGCCGTTCGTACTCCTCGCGTAGGATGGCCAGGAAAACCTCGTCCTTCGACCGAAAGTGATGGTAGATGGCTCCGATGGACACGCCGGCAGCGCTGGCTATAGCCCGCATGCTCGTCCCGTGAAAGCCTCTCCCCGCAAATAGCTTCACCGATGCGTGGACAATTCGCTGCGCAAGTGGCTCCATGACACCCCGGTTGGCCGAACGAACGTTCGCTCGGCACGCAGTATAGCTTGCCGGCTGCACTGTCGGCAACCTAAGGTGTGCGCTAGCGCAAGGCAGCCGCTAGGGAAGCGGTGATGCTTCCTCTCCCGCCCAGTCGACGCACTCCCATGCGATCTCCCCCGACAGAAGATTCCACCTCACCGGGAGAAGCATCCCGCCTTCGGACGTGGAACAGGGGATCCCCTGCACATGGGTCCGCACGTCCAGCACATCCGCCAGGTCCAACGTCAAGGGCTCTGATAGCTCCAGTGTCACATGCAGATCCTGAGTCTGGGGCTCTCCAGCAATCTCGATTGGACCCTCAATGCGCAGCGTCACACCCTGCTGCACCAAGGCCAGCAATACGATCAGCAGCCCGGCCAGCAGCCCCACTACCGACAGCAATGCACCCACGGCAAGCCAACGCGTCATCTGTCCCCTCCCTCGCTCCTTGCCCTTCACTGTATCCCGCAGACTGGCCGCACCGCTACCCGCCGAGCAGGACAACCCGTGCTGAGTAGTCTTGCAGCTGGCAGACGTCCACGAACCTCGCAGAGACAAGCCCTCGCCGCCCGTGTGACCCGACTTTTGGTACATCCGGCCGACGTCAGGCCACTGGCCAGGCGCCGAGTCGGAACCACGAACTGAGTCGGCCATCACCCACGGAAGCCCGCCCCCTCGGCTGCAGGACCAGGTGCCGAGTTCGTTATACTGGAAGGACGATGGAACCGACTCCCATGATGCGGCAGTACCAGCAGATGAAGGAGAGGCATCCAGACGCAGTACTCCTGTTCCAGCTGGGGGACTTCTACGAGACGTTCTACGAGGACGCAGCTCTTGCTGCACGAGAACTGGACATCACGCTCACGGCGCGCGACGGGATACCCATGGCCGGGATACCAGTGCGCAAGACCGAGGTCTACGTGCAACGCTTGCTCAGACGTGGACACAAGGTTGCCCTGTGTCCGCAGGTGGAAAAGTCAGGAAAGGGTCAAACTCTATTGCGAAGGCGCGTCGTGCGCGTCCTGACTCCGGGCACGGTGTTGGAGGAAGAAGGACTGCAGCCAGACCGAGACACGCTTCTCGCCGCGCTCCTGCCTGAACAGGGCCGCTTGGGTGTGTCGTGGGTGGAAGCCGCCTCCGGCCAGTTCGCTGCCGAGGAGGTGCCTTTGCAGGAGCTTTCGGATGTGGCTGCCCGGCTGGCCGCTCAGGAGTGGCTGCTGCCGGAGGATTGGTCGTGTCCGGAGTTGCTCGCTGGGGCTCTCACGCGGCGACCCACTGCAGTCTTTGACAGGACAGTTCTCGACAACCGATTTCCCGGCGCCCTCTCCGACGCACCCTTGGCTGCCCGCGCAGCAGGTGCGCTGATCGCCTACCTGGGGAACACTGTAGGAGATCTTCCCCACCTCCGCCGCCCAACGCTGCGCGACCAGGCGGACCACATGCTTCTGGACGCCTTCACCCAGCGGTCGCTTGAGCTCACCGCGCCACTGCGCGACGACAGAGGCCCGACCGTATTCTCGGTGGTAGACCACACAGCCACCACCATGGGCAGACGGCTTCTTCGCCGCTGGATGTTGACTCCTCTGCGAAAGGTGGACGCCATAACCGCTCGACTGGATGCAGTGCAAACGCTCTTGGAAGGTGAAGCGGTGGGCATGGTGCGGGAAGAGTTGTCCGGCTGCTGCGATTTGCCCCGTATGGTTGGCCGTGCCGGCTTGGGAAGGCTGACTCCCTCCGATCTGGTGACGTTGCGCCGAGCGCTGGAAGCCGCCACCAATCTAGCACAAAAGCTCCAGCTCTTGCCAGAGCCCCCTCCTGGATTGGCGAAGCTGTTGGAGAAGCTTCGCTCCGCACCGGGGGAGTTGAACGCCAAGATCGGCTCTGCTCTGCCCGACGAGCTTCCCAGCGATTCAGAGACCGGTCTGGTGATCAGGCGGGGGTACGACACCACCCTCGATCAAGCCTTGAACCAGGCAACGGACCTGCGGCGCAGGATCGCCGAGCTGGAGAGAGAGGAGCGCAAGCGAACGGGTATTGGAAATCTCCGGGTGGGATACAACAAAGTATTGGGTTACTTCTACGAGGTAAGCCGCGGGCAGCTGCCCAAGGTCCCCAGTACATGGCGACGCCGCCAAACGTTGACGGGAGGCGAGCGCTTCACCTGCCGCAAGCTAGACCAACTGGCCGACGATTTGCTCTCTGCCGAATCCCAAGCTCACGAACGACAGAACGAGCTCCTGAAGGGGCTGTACGATGAAGTGGAACGCCAACTGACAAATCTCTCTGAGCTAGGGACTGCCTTGGCCGAACTCGACGTGTTCCACTCCTTGGCCCGGCTGGCCGGGCAGAGGGGCTACTGTAGACCGTCCTTCAACTCACAACGGTACGTGCGGGTCAACGACGGACGTCACCCAGTGGTGGAGACAACGGGAGAGTTCGTACCGAACGACCTCCTCCTTGCGCCAGACCAACGCCTGGCTGTGGTCACAGGCCCGAACATGGCCGGCAAGTCAGTCTATCTCAGGCAAGTGGCCCTCATCTCTTTGCTGGCCCAAGTAGGTTCGTTTGTCCCGGCACGGAACGCTGAGCTTCCCGTGTTCGACCGAGTATACACGCGCGTGGGGGCCTCGGACGCCGTGGCCGGCGGCCTATCGACCTTCATGGCTGAGATGCAGGAGGCAGCATCGATCCTGTCTGGGGCCACGGACAATTCACTGGTGATTCTGGACGAGCTCGGCCGTGGCACGGGCACGCATGACGGCATGTCGCTCGCCTGGAGCATAGCCCGGTTCTTAGTGCAGAGAGTACGCTGTACTACGCTGTTTGCCACCCACTACCGCGAGCTCGCCGCGCTCGCCGATGAGCTGCCGGGCGTGGTGAACCTGCACGCCGCCGTGCGGGAGTGGAAGGGAAAGGTCGTGTTCCTACACCGCGTCCTTCCCGGGGTCGCCGAGCGCAGCTATGGCGTGCAAGTCGCCCGGCTGGCGAACCTACCAGAAGAGATCTTGCTTGAGGCCGATAGACTGCTTGCCAGACTAGAACACGGCGGAAGCGCAGCGGTACCTGCCGGGATGCCGCTGCCTCTGTTCGACCGAGAAGAACACCCGATCATCGCCCACCTGAGGCAAGTCAACCCCGATCACCTCACACCACTTGCCGCCCTCCAGCTCATTGTGGAGCTGACGAAGGAGCTTGACTGAGCAATCGGGCCACCAGCTCGAGATCGCACGGCGTGGTCACCTTCACGTTCGCTGGATCGCCCGCTATTGCGGCGACCGGGTGGCCAATGGCCAGAACTGCTGTCGCATCGTCAGGCAGGCTTCTCCCAGCCCTCTCGGCTTCCTCGTACGCTTCCAACAGGAGTGCACGTCGGAACCCTTGTGGCGTCTGCATGTGCACCAATCCCTCGCGGGTTGGACCTTCGGCCTTGACAAACCCCCCATCGTCAACGTAGCGCAAGGTGTCCACCACAGGCAGCGTAGGAACCGCCGCGCCATGACGGCGAGCGGCTTCCAACACTGCTCTCACCAGTGCGTGACTCACCAAGGGCCGGGCGCCGTCGTGCACGAGGACATAGTCACCCCGCGCAGCGCGGACGCCCAGCCTGGCAGAGTCCTGCCGACGCGCCCCCCCCACAACCCGCTTGAGCGGAACGTTGAGCACATGTTCGAACTCGCCCAGCAGAGGCGCGTCCTCACTCCGCAGCACCAACACGAGTTCGTCCACAAGCCCACAACTGCCAAGGGAACCCAACGCGTGACCCACAAGGGGCTTGCCGGCTGAAACGCACCACACCTTGTTGGATGTGCCGCCAAATCGCCTGCCTTCGCCGGCGGCAAGGACCACACCGCTGACCACCACGGCCTACTCCGTGGGGGGGCGGGTGAACGATAGTCGACGCAACCCCGTACCATCAGGCTGCACAGCATACGCAGCCCAAACACCATCCCGATCGGTGTTGAACACGATCTCTCCACTCACTGCCCACATCGGGTTCACGTCCAGAGCGGGATCATTGGTCACTCGAAACACCTCCCCCGTGGCCACCTCCACTGTGAAGATGTCCCAGTTATCCTCCTCCTGCATCGCCATGAACACGACCTTCTCACCGTCGGGGCACCAACTCGGGTAGAGTTCGTCACGCCCTGTGCTGGTCAGAGGTCGCTCGCTTTCCTCTCCCACATTGAGCAGGAACAGATCGTAGCTGTCCGGACCTTCGCCGACGTAAACGAGCCTCGCCCCGTCGGGGGACAACGCGGGCTGCCAGAAGTCAACTTCGACCTCAGGCTGTCCGAGCAGTGCACAGCCCCCGAGAAATGCTGCCAAGCCCAGGAGGGCCGCAGCTTTGACACCTACAAGCGCCACATAGCCTCCTTTACCTTATCATGGGTGTGTGAACTATTGTACGCAGTGCCCCACGCCAGCCGCCAACAACGGCGAAGCCGTTGCGCTTCTGAGATGGGCAGAGCACCTTCTGCAGCGAACGGGGGTGCCGTCAGCCTCGAACGACGCACGCCGACTGTGGGAGGTCGCCGGTGGCGAGCCTTACTGGCGTTTGGAACCCCACACACGCGTCGGTTCAGCTTGCAGAGCCCACTTCCGTCGTCTGGTGCGGGCTCGCTGCCAGCGAGTGCCCTTGGCGTATCTGACTGGCAGCGTGGGATTCTTGGATTTCGACATTGTAGTACGGCCGGGAGTGTTCATACCCCGGCCAGAAACCGAGGAGCTCGCCGAGCGGGCCATCCGGGTACTCCACGAGTTCCCTCCCCAACCCTGCGCACTTGACCTGGGCAGCGGCACTGGAGCTCTGGCCAGCGCACTGGCCAGGGCACGCGGCGACGCCTCAGTCCTCGCGGTGGATCTGGCAGCGCGGGCGCTTCGCTGCACCCAGCTCAACGTGAACAGGCTGGGTCTGTCCGCCCAGGTTGCGGTCCGCCGCTCACACTGGTTTGCCTCCGTACCCGAGCGCTTCCACCTCATCGTAGCCAACCCTCCCTATGTCAGCCCTGACGAGCTGCGGGCCCTGCAGCCCGAAGTTCGCCTGCACGAGCCTCAAAGGGCTCTCCTGGCCGAAGAGGGCGGGCTAGCCCCGCTGAAGTGCATTCTCTCACAACTACCTTCCCACCTACATCCTGGCGGCAGAGCACTGATCGAAATCGGCTACGGGCACGCCCGCGCGGCACTCGCACTTGCCAACAGTGTGCCCGGTCTGGTAGAAACGGAAGTGCACTACGACATGGGGGGGAGGGCGCGGATCTTGGCGGTCCAATGGATGTAATCTTGCAGGTCTCCGAGCTCAGGTTTGCCACTGATGACGGGGTGCTCATCCTGGATCAACTTTCCTTTGGCGTCACCCGTGATGGGGCTGCACTGCTTGTAGGGCCGCCCTCCTCCGGGAAGACGTTGCTGTTGAAGCTGCTGCTCAAGGAAGTCTCGCCCACGGGCGGACAGATACTCATGCTGGGCCGCAACGTGGCCAGGCTTCCAGCACACAAGGTATCTCAACTCCGACGGCGAGTTGGCTACATGCCGGAGTGCCCAGCCGTCTTGGAGCGGAGATCGGTTGTGGAGAATCTAGAATTCAAACTGCGTGCACTGGCCACGCCCAGTGAAGAGATGCGCGATCTTGTCACCCGAGCGCTGCAGCTGGCGAACCTCGATGGGCTCGAGGAGACTACTGCCGCTGACCTGAACCCTTTGGGCCAAAGGCAACTTGCTCTGGCGTTGGCCATGGCCACAGAGCCCCCGCTCCTTTTATGTGACGCTCCTCTCCGGAACCTCGGGCAGAGCGAGCAAGAGGTTCTAGTAGAAGTGCTGGACGGGGTACGCAAGGCAGGCACTGCACTGGTAGTGACCTCCCGCGAGGCCGAACCCGCCCGCCGACTGGTGGAGTCAGCGCCCCAAGGGAGCATGCTCCGCTTGCGCCAGGAGGCTGTGCTATGAACTCAGGGATCCTGTTCATAGTCTGGGACGGCTTACGGGCGACGCTCGGAGCCGCAGGAAGATGGAGCATCTGGTGCGTGACCATAGCCGCCGCATTGGTGGCAGGAACGGCCGTGGTGATATTGCCGGAAGACGATGAACCTCGCGGCCCGGAGACACAACTTTTCGTCCTGGCCTACCTGGCTCAGGAGTTATCCGAGGACGACATCAACCGGCTGGCGTGGGAAACATGGCAGTGGCCAGAGGTTTCGCAGCAAGGGTTCCGCTTCAGTGGGGAGACGACCCCCAAGGACATTCCCCGGCGTGCCCTGGTCCTCCAGGTGGGCAGCGAGTCCGCGCGGGTGACAGTGGAGCAAAGGCTGCAGGCTGCCAATGGCGTAGCAGGCGTGGAGCAGCTCAGGAGAACAGTAACTCCTCCGCCCCGGCTTCCAGCTACATCCCGCCTTGGCGCACTTGTGGGCTTGGTGTTGGCCCTGGGTGGCTCGGTGTTGGTGGCGCGCTGGGCTGTCGCGGCCATGGCGACGCGCTGGCAGAACGAGCTTGCTCTCCTCCGACAATCAGGCGTCAGAGAAGCTTTCCTCCGGGTTCCCTTTCTTGCTGCCGGCGCGACCACGGGCCTAGCGGCTGCGGCGCTTTATCTGGCTTGCTACTGGGGAGTTCGGGCGTGGGCTCAGGGGACGCCAGAAGTCCTTCAGGCAACCCCAGCGCTTGCCGCCGGCGGAGCGACAGCCACTGCCCTGGGACTTGTGGCCGGGATCCTCCTGGGTATGCTCGGCGCTGCGCTAGCGTATCCCGCACGAAATAATCAGTGAAAGGAATGCGGGGATCCCCGCATTCCCCCTTCCTCGCGCTCCCCTCCTGGGCCATTGCCTTTGCCCTAGTTCACAGCTCCACGTTTAGCTTATGCTCGCCAGCACTGCAAGCCACGGCGGATCTATGCTTCGCCTCGCTCATCTCTGTCAGCCGCCGTCACTTCCCCTGCGAGCGCGCTCTTTCCCCCCGAGAGCACGTGCTGAAGTCGCAAAGCGCTCCAGCGGAAAACCAACAATAGACCTGCTCCCACCACCAACATCTCCACGAACCGGTACACCACCGAAAACGCAACTGCACCACTCGCTGGGATGCTCAACAAAGCCAGGATTCCTATTCTACCGCCTTCGGCAATCCCCAGTCCGCCCGGCGTAAGCCACAAGACAGTGGTAAGGAAGACATTCAGTGTGAAGTACAGCGATAGCTGACCTAGTGAAAAAACAGCTCTCTGGGTAAAGTAGAAGAATACCTGTGGTCGCAAGAAGTTGAAAAACACTACCAATAGCTGAAGCCCGAATGCCACAAGCGTGTGAGAAGGTCGTAACCGAAGCGCCTGATGCACCTCCTTCTCCATCTCAGCCACCCGCTCTGCCGCCCTCACTATCCGCTCCCGCCCAGGCACCCTCCGGGCCAGGGCTGTGAGCCCACGCGACAAAAGGCGCCAATCGCGCGCAAAAGATACCAACCCCAATGTGACGGAGACAGCTATGACTCCCAGTCCGGCCGCCACAGCTTGCTTGTCACCTGGAGTGAGCTCCACGGAGGCGACCACGTAAGCACCGCCCATGGTGGCAAACACAATGAGCGCAACGCCCGCCAGCAGGCGTTCCAAAACGACCGTAGCCATCACCAGCGCCATAGGCACGTCTGCTCGCTGGGCCACCGCATAGGCGCGCACAGGCTCACCGCCCAGGTACATGGACGGAGTGAGATAGCTGACCGAAAACCCGCTCACCAGAGCCCCTACCAGCGTGCCCCACGGCACACGCACCCCGGCAGAACGCAGGAGCACATGCCAACTCACGAGCCAAGCAAGCAGCGCAAGCAAGAGGTTGAGGCAGATCGCCACAAAGCCCCACACGCCCAGGGAACGCAACTCCTGCCATACAAGCTGCGGCCCGCTGAGGTAGACGAAGGCTCCAAACAACCCTCCCCCCAGCGCAACTAGAACCGCAAACCACATTCTCTTCCTACGCATCGACCTATGAACGCCTATGTGCTGGCGACTGCTCCCCCAACCACTCAGCCACCGCCATCGCTATCTCCTCCTCCTCCAGAGTTCAGACGCAGCACATCGTCCAACAGCGCAAGCGCAGCGGACACAGCTCCCGCTCTTACCTCCGCCCGATTCCCCACAAGGCGAAGCTTCCGGACCACGCTTCTCCCGTCCCGAGTCGCTGCTGCAACGTAGACGAGGCCCACCGGCTTGTCCTCGCTCCCTCCTCCCGGACCGGCTATCCCCGTCACGGCGAGTGAAACATCGGCAACCAGCTCTCTCAGCACACCTTGAGCCATGGCCAGCGCACACTCGGACGACACCGCACCGCTCGTCCGAAGCAGCTCTTTGGGCACCCCAAGCAGGCTTTCCTTTACCGCATCGGAGTAAGCCACCACGCATCCCCGGAAGAAAGAGGATGCTCCGGGCTCATCAGTGATGCACGCCCCAACCATTCCTCCCGTGCAGGATTCGGCGACCGCAAGCCACCTGCCAGTCCGCCGCAGGACACTACTGGCACTCATCTGGTGCTTGCCTCCCCGCAACAGCCTGGCTCACAAGCCTGCATGCCTCCACCAGCTCGCTGCGCAGAACGACTTGGGCGACCTGGTCGTACGGGGTAGGCTGCTTGTTCACCAGGACCACGGGAACGCCGCCTGCCGCCGCTTGGGGCACGAGTCCGGCGACAGGCCACACTGTGAGGGAGGTGCCGAGAACCACTAACACGTCGGCCTTCTCCACAGCCAGGCTAGCTGACTCCATGGCCGACGGGAGTTGCTCACCGAACAGCACAACGTCGGGCTTGACCAAGCCTCCGCAAGTACAGACGGCAACCCCCTTCTCTTCCGCCTCGCGGGCGATCCATTCGAAGGTATAGCTCCTGTTGCACTCCAGACAGCTGCCACTGCGCACATGGCCGTGCACCTCGAGAACCTTGCGCGAGCCTGCAGCCTGGTGAAGTCCATCGATGTTCTGGGTAATCACACCGGCCAGTCGCCCCTCGCGCTCCGTCTCCGCCAGCCAGTGGTGTACGTAGTTGGGCTCGGCCGCGCGCATCCGAGAGAACCTGTGCAACCAAAACCGGTAGAAGTGCTCAGGAGACTGCCTGAGCCCTTGAATGGACGACACCAGGTCGGCGTCGTACTCCTGCCATAGCCCGCCCGGCCCACGAAAGTCGGGAATACCTGAGGGAGTACTCACCCCCGCCCCGGTCAGCGCCCAGCCACGTCGAGCTTTGCTCAACAGCTCCGCGGCTTCGCGCACAGCAGCCGGACTCAACGCCATGCGATAGTTTGCGCCCCTGCACCACGCTGTTCAACACCGGTTGTGGGCTGCCAGGATCGAGCTTAACATTGCGGAGAGGAACAAACAGAGAAAGGAAGGGAGTATGGCAGGTCACTCCAAGTGGGCTAACATCAAGTACCGCAAGGAGCGGCAGGACAAGAAGCGCTCGCACCTGTTCGCCCGGCTGATCAGGGAGATCATGGTATCCGCGCGCCTTGACCCCGATCCCGACACCAACCCCACCCTGGCGTCAGCTATAGAGAGGGCAAGATCGGCCAATGTACCCAAAGAGAACGTGGAAAGAGCAATCAAACGAGCCGCGGGCGAGGATGGGGGAGCCAAACTGGAGGAGGTGTTTTACGAAGGATATGGACCGGGCGGTGTAGCCGTGTTGGTCCGCTCCCTCACCGACAACCGCAACCGCACTGCAGCCGCAGTTCGCCACATTTTCGACAGCTACGGAGGGTCGTTGGGTACCGAGGGCTGCGTGGCCTGGCAGTTCGAGCGGCGAGGGAGCGTGCGGGTGGATACGCTGCCGGAGGGTATGGACCGCGATGAGCTTGTCCTCTTGGCCATAGAGAACGGCGCCGAGGACTTCAGCAAGGAAGATGGAAGCCTGCTCTTTCGCACAGAGCCCACCGATGTCGCTCGCCTGCGAGATGGGCTGAAGGAGTCGGGGATTTCGGTCGCACAGGCGGAGATCGTTCTGGATCCCAAGACCACAGTACAGGTGGAAGGCCGTGAGGCCGAGAGAGTGCTCAGGCTGCTCGACGAGCTCGATGAGCAAGATGACGTCCAAGAAGTGGTTGCCAACTTCGACATTCCTGACGAGGTTCTCGCTCATATAGAGGGAGGCTGACACGTCCTCCGCCAACGCCGCTGTCGGGGAGGCAACATCCATGCTGCATCGGGTCAAACGAGCAATTGTCCGACACAACCTCATCAGCAATCCTCAGCACCTCCTGGTAGCCGTATCAGGAGGGGCTGACTCTATGGCCATGCTCTACGCGCTGTTCTGGCTGCGGCATGACCTGGGACTGCAGCTCACTGTAGCCCACCTGGATCACCGAATGCGTCCTGATAGTCGCGAAGACGCTGCCCTCGTCAGGGACGCATGCCGTGATCTTGACTTGCCCCTGGTCGAAGATGCCGTCGACGTTCCCGCCATGCGCGGTGGTCGCGGCAACCTAGAGGAAGTAGCTCGGCGCGCCCGACAGGAGTTCCTCGAGCAAGCCGCTCACCAGTGTCGGGCCAAAAGCATTGCTGTGGGACACACACGCACGGACGCGGCGGAGACGCTGTTGCTTCACCTTCTGCGAGGCGCCGGACCGGAGGGCCTACGAGGACTTCCCCCTTCCCGCCCCCCCTACATAAGACCTCTCATTGAGTGCTCGCGGGACCAAGTTAGGGAGTTCTGCCGCAGCCACCGCATTCCCTTCCGCGACGACCCCACCAACCGTGATGTGCGCCTGAAGCGCAACGCTGTACGTCTCCACCTTCTGCCTGAACTCACGGAGTTCAACCCCAGGGCCGAGGAGGCGCTCGCCCGGGCCGCGCAGCTTTGGCAGGAAGCGCAAGAGGCTCTGCAGTGGGCAGCCAGGCAAGGCCTTCACCTTGCCCGCAGCAACCGAGGCATAGAGCTTGACGCTCTGGCCAAGTTCCCCGAGTCGGTACAGCGTCTGGTGTTGCGTCAGGCTGCAGCCGAGGCCCTCGGCGGTGCGCGCAGTCCCGCCAAGGTACACGTGGACGCCCTTTGGAGGCTCGCCACAAGTGGGACCGGCGAGGCACATCTGCCTCGGGGAGTGCGTGCTTGGGTGTGCAAAGGGAAGCTCTTGCTGGGGAGGGCAGGACCGGCGAGAGGCTACCGCCACGTAATACCCCTGCAGGGAGAGGTGAGCCCGCCGGACCTCACCTGGAGCTTCCGCACCATGGTCGTTGACCCTCCCGATGACCCCCGAGAAGACGATGAGCAGACCGCCCACCTGGACTTGGATACGCTTTGCCCACCTTTGGAGGTGCGCAGCCGAGTGCCGGGGGATAGATTCAGACCGTTGGGGATGAACTCCCACGTAAGAGTGAGCCAAGTTATGGCCACTGCAGGGGTTCCGCGCCACTTGCGAGAGGGCTGGCCCCTGTTGTGTGACCAACAGGGAGTGGTGTGGATGGTGGGAGTGCGCCTGTCGGAGAATCACAAGGTAACGGAGCGAACTCAGAGAGCGTTGCGGGTGGAGGCGGTGAAGCAGACGTGATCACGCTACTTGTCTTTGTCGGGTTCATCCTGGTTCTGGTGGGCGTGCACGAGGGAGGACACTTCCTCATGGCCAAGCTCACCGGCATCGCTGTGGAGGAGTTCGCCCTGGGCTTCGGCCCTCCCATCTGGTCGAGGAGACGGGGCGAGACTCGTTACTCAGTACGCCTTTTGCCTCTGGGAGGGTTCGTGCGTCTGGCCGGAGAGAGCGGGATGGACGCCCAGGTCCCCACGGAGCGCACGTACTACGGCCGACCTGCGTGGGCCCGACTGGCCCTCTCGGCAGCCGGGCCGCTGGCCAACGTGGTCCTAGCCCTGGCCGTCCTGATGGTCGCCGTGTGGAGTGTGGGGGTGCCCGAGGTTCGAGTCGCAGGCCTGATTGCCGGTGCCCCAGCTGAACAGTCCCTGCACGTGGGAGATCAGGTTCTTCGCATCGGCGAACGGCGCATCAGGACAGCCGAGGACGTCGGCCCCGCCATCCAGGCAGCTGCGCCCGGAGGTGTAAGTTTCGAACTCCTGCGCCAAGGTGAGCGCCTGACAGTAGAGGTGATCCCCGAGTACAAGAAGGACGACAACCTGTACAAAGTGGGGGCCTTCTTCCACCCACAGGTCTTCCTGCCTGAGCTAACCTTCCTGGGCCCTGACGCCACGTTGTCCGAGGCTGGTCTCAGCGCCGGCGACCGCATCGTCTCCGCCTGTGGGGTAACCGTGAACAGCCTGTACGAGCTGTTTGTGCCTTGGGAGGAGGGCTGCCGCCAGCTCACCGTGGACCGCGATGGTGAACTCCTGACCACCACGATGCCCGATCAAGACCTAGGGCGTCTCCTGCAGGGAGCTGAATTCTCGCAACTCCCGCTTGCCTACAGACGTCCGGGAGCTGAAGGCTTCTCTCTTTCCTTTAGGCTTCTCGGCGGGGCGCTGGCCAGCTTCGTACAGGGAATCCGCGGTCTACTTGCCGGGCAGGTAGCCGCACAGGACGCGGTCACCGGACCAGTTGGCATAGCTGGACTCCTCTCGCAAGGTGTGCAGGCCGGCGCCTGGCCAGCTCTGCTGCTGGTGGCCATCCTCAGCTTGAACTTGGCCATCATCAACCTACTCCCGTTCCCGGCCCTCGACGGTGCGCGGATGGCCTTCTCGCTGTGGGAGCTTGTCACCCGCCGTAGGGTGTCCCCGACCGTGGAAAGCGCAGTACACACAGTCGGATTCTTGATCTTGCTTGCAGCGTTGGTGCTGATCACGTTTTGGGATGTGCTTCGGCTGTTCGGATGAGGGCCACCGACCAAGCGGCCATCCCTTCCCCTCGGCCCAGGGCGCCCATTCCTTCGCTCGTCGTCGCCTTCACTGAGACTTGTTCAGCTGGGAGCTCCAATGTCTCGGCGATGCGCTCCTCCATGGACGCCGCGTAACGGGCCAACGGAGGTGCCTCCGCCACCACCACCGAGTCAACCTGCACTGGCACAAAGCCTGCTTCGCTGAGCAACCTCCTCACCCTCCCCAGAAGCACCATGGAGGAGATCCCCCTGAAGGCCGGGTCGCCCGGCGGGAAATGACGGCCGATGTCGCCCAAACGTGCCGCGCCCAGCAGAGCGTCACAGGCAGCGTGCGCCAGCACATCAGCGTCGGAATGGCCCGCCAGACCACGTGAGCTGGGCACCTCCACCCCCCCCAGGAACAACGGTCGCCCCCGAACCAGGCGATGAAAATCTATCCCCAGACCCACACGCACGTTCATCCCTCTCCGCCCGGCCAGCCCTCCAACGCTCTACGCCCCACTTCCCGAGAGAAGCCGCGCCTAAGCAGAAAGGCAGCCGCCCGCCGCCGGGCAACCTCCTCGCCGAGGTTCTCCCACAGCGACATCCTTTCCCGCAAAGCCATACGGGCAAAGCTCAGCTCGCTCTCGCCCGGCAGCGCGCCCTCGGCCGCCGACTGTGCCAGCTCGACGTCGACTCCCTTACGCCTCAGCTCCTCTGCAACCAGTCGCCGGGCACAGGGCCGAGACAGAAGGCGGTCCTCTGCGTACAGACGAGCAAAGAGCCTGTCGTCAAGCAGCTGAAATTCCCGTCCCTTCTCCACAACGGAGCGTACTACCTGAACGGAGAACCCTTTGGCCGTCAGACGGCGGGCAGCCTCTGCCTCGGTTCGCGGCCGTACTGCCACCAAACGTACCAGCGTGTTGAAAGCGCGCTCCTGTTCATCAGCTTTCTTCATCGCCGGCTAGTCCTCCCGGAGTAACCAAGCCGGACTTCTCTCTGATTTCCGCCTCGATAGCACTGAGCACTTCGGGATTCTCACTCAGGTGCTGCGATGCCTGAGCCAACCCTTGCCCCAACCTGGTGTCACCGTAGGAGTACCACGACCCGGACCGCGTGATCACCCCAAGATCCACCCCCGCGTTGAGGAGGTCCCTCTCACGCACAATGCCCTTGCCGTAGATGATGTCGAAGGATGCCTCGCGGAACGGTGGGGCCACCTTGTTCTTCACGACCCTCACGTGCACCCTCATGCCCACACGCTCTTCTCCCTCAGAGATCTTCCCCTCCGGCCATATGCTCAGCCTGGTGGAAGCGTAGAACTTGAGGGCTCGCCCTCCGCTGGTGGTGGTACCGGGGCCCCATGGACCCGCCTGAATCGTCGACCTGATCTGGTTCACAAACACTGCAACCGTCTTGGACTGGGCAATGGCCGCCGCCAGTTTGCGCATCGCCTGGGACATGAGACGGGCCTGCAGTCCGACCTGTGCGTCCCCCATCTGTCCCTGCAACTCCGCCTCCGGAACCAAAGCAGCCACTGAGTCCACCACGATGATGTCTACCGCTCCGGAACGCACCAGCTGTTCAGTGATCTCCAGCGCCTGCTCACCCGAACTCGGCTGCGAAAGCAGAAGCTGATCCAGATCGACACCTATAGCTCGTGTGTAGTTCGGATCCAAAGCATGCTCGGCATCCACAAACGCGGCAGTCCCTCCCAACTTCTGGGCCTCAGCGATGAGATGCAGGGCGACCGTGGTCTTCCCTGACCCTTCCGTACCGAAGATCTCCACCATCCGGCCGCGAGGAACCCCGCCGACGCCGAGCGCTATGTCCAGAGCCAACGATCCGGTAGGGATCACGTTAACTCCAGGGGCCACGGTTTGCTGCCCCAACCACATTATCGACCCTTCACCGTAATTCTTTCTAATCTGCTTCAGTACACCCTCAAGTACTTCGCGTTTGCCCATATGCTCCCTCCTGGAAGCATGGTACGAGCCCCGCTCGACCGCCACAACCGCCTTGCCCGGACGTCACCCTCCCGGCTCCCCCCCGAGCACAGCCAGCACCATTTCGGCCACAGCCCTGTCCAGGTCTTGCGGGTAGGTGTACACCCCCGCGTCGAGCTCAACGCCGCGCTTCACCAAGTACTCTACAGCCAACGCTTGCAGGGCAAAGGAGATGTCCATGATCTCCACCGGGTGGCCGTCTCCCACGGCCAGGTTCACCAACTCCCCTCGTCCCACTGCGTACAACCTCCGGCCGTCCTTCAGTTCATACCGGTGCACCCCAGGGCGGACCTCCTCCACCGCGGAAGCCCGCGACTCAAGCGCTGGGAGATCGATCTCGTAGCCGAAGTGACCCGCATTCGCCAACAGCACCCCGTCTTTGGCGTACCCCAGGCAGCCCCAATCGACCACCCCCGCACGCCCAGTGGCCGTGATCACCACGTCCGCCAAGGCCATTCCCTCGGGGAGCTTCACCACTTGGTACCCCTCCAGCGCTGCCTCCACCGCCTTCACCGGATCCGCCTCCGCCACCAGCACGCGGGCTCCTAGGCCCGCTGCACGCAACGCCAACCCGCGACCGCACCAGCCGAAACCTACTATCAGGACGGCCTTCCCAGCCACCAGCAGGTTGGTTGCGCGCATGATCGCCTCCCAGCTCGACTGACCGGTTCCATGCCGGTTGTCCAGAAGGTGCTTCATGCGGGCGTCGTTGACAGCAATAGCCGGCACCCACAGCCGGCCCTCCCGCTGCAGTTCGTTCAGGCGCTCCACTCCAGTAGTAGTCTCCTCACAAATGCCGACTAGCTCCGCGGCAGCCTCCCGGCCGCGTTCGGCCAAGCCGAAAGCAACGTCGCCCCCATCCTCGACCACCACGTTGGGCCGGAAGTCGAGCAGGCGCTGGCGAGCGGCAACCTGCTCCGCCGAACTCTCCCCTCGCTCAGCGTAGACCTGAATGCCGTCAACCTCATCTAGCGCGGACACCACCTCGTCCTGGGTGGACCAAGGATTCGACCCAACAGCCACAATCTGCGCTCCACCTGACCGCAAGGTAAGCATCAACACCGCTGTCTTCGCCTCCAGATGAAGAGCCACACCGACGCGCTTCCCTGCCAACGGCCGTTGGTGGGTGAACCGCTCCCTCACCATGGAGTGCAACGGCATGTGATCCTGCGCCCAAGCTATCTTCTGCCTTCCCTGCGACAACATCTGCTACGCCTCCTCCCCCGGCAAGAGAGGCCACGCTACACGCTTCGTTCGTGCAGCTTCCTCCAACAACACCGCCAAGGCCAGTGCTCGTTCAAGAGTCTCTCCCACGGCGACCGCTCCGTGGCCGCCTATCAGGGCCACGCTCCCATCAGCCAAAGCTCTACCCACCTCACGCGCCAATTCCCAACTGCCCGGCGGGGCTGGGCGGCTCACGGGAATCACCTCCCCCAGGTAGCAGCGCGCCTCATCGGTGATCGCCCGTAACTCCCCCCAGCAGGCAGCAGCGGTGGCAAATGGAGAGTGTGTATGAACCACCGCCCGCACGTCCGCTCTCGCCCGGTACAGCTCCACATGCAACCGCCACTCCGAGGAGGGGATCGCTCTTCCCTCCGCAGGATGGCCACTCCTATCCATGACCACCACCTGGCGAGGCTGGAGCCGAGCATAGGGGATGCCACTTGGGGTGATCGCGACCGCCCCTCCCACCAGCACCGAGACGTTCCCCGATGACCAGTGGACGAGACCTAACTCCGCCATCCGCCGGGCGATGTGAGCGACGCGCTTACGCCAGGGCCTCAGGGATCGACTGTTCATAGGGAGGACCCAGCACCCCCTCTTCAGTGACGATGGCCGTGACCAGCTCTGCGGGGGTCACGTCGAACGCCGGATTCCACGCCTCGCTCCCCTCGGGAGCCGCGGGCCGGCCCAGCGGCGCCAACACCTCGTGGGCCTCGCGCTCCTCAATGGGTATCTCCTCCCCGGTAGCCACTTGCAGGTCGATCGTGGAAAGCGGTGCTACCACGAAGAAGGGGACACCGTGTCGAGCCGCAAGGCAACCCAGAGTGTAGGTGCCGATTTTGTTCGCTGTGTCTCCGTTTCGTGCGATCCGGTCCGCTCCCACCAGCACAGCTTGCGCCTTCCCTCGCTCCAGCAAGGCTCCAGCTGCCCCGTCCACCAGCAGGCGGAAAGGTATGCGTTCCTGCAGGAGCTCCCAGGCGTTCAGCCTGGCCCCTTGAAGCAGCGGACGCGTCTCGCATAGGTAGGCCTTGTCCAGCTTGCGCTCAGTCCAAGCGGCACGCACCACACCGAGAGCCGTCCCATAGCCTCCTGTGGCCAAACCGCCCGTGTTGCAAATGGTAAGCACAGAGATTCCCGCGGCGAGAAGATCGCAGCCGTACCGGCCCATCCTCTTGTTACCCTCCACGTCCTCCGCATGGATGCCCTTGGCCTCCGCCAGCAGAGCCTCGCGCGCTGCGCGCAGAGGACTCCCCGACTGTCCCCTCCACACGCCTGTCATCCTTTGGATTGCCCAGAACAGGTTCACTGCCGTCGGGCGGGCATCCGCCAGGCCGACTGAAGCCTCGGAGAACGCGGCCTGGGCACGCTCCCAGTCCTCGTGCTCCCACACAGCCAGAACCAGCGCGTAAGCGGCGGCGATCCCGATGGCTGGAGCGCCGCGCACAGCCAACCGACGAATGGCCTCGGCCACTTCGTCCCACCGCCTCAACGACAGCCATACCTCCCTATGGGGGAGAAGCGTCTGGTCCAACAGATCCAAAGCCCCGTCCAGCCACCGTACAGGCTGGATCATCCCTGTTCCTTGATGTAGGGCTTGCCCAAAGCAGCAGGGACGTGCGCTCGGCCGAGAAAGCCAGCCAGCACTATCACCGTCAGCACATAGGGAAGCATGATGGAGAAATGGGAGGGAATGACGTCCTGCAAGCGCATCTGCAGCGCATCCACGAAACCGAACAGATAGGCAGCCAAGAAAGCAGGAATAGGTCTGTAGTTGCCCACCACCATTGCAGCTATCCCTATGAACCCCCGGCCGCCCACCATGCCCACACTGAATCGCCCCAGGTTGTTGAACAAGAATGCGCCAGCCAATCCACACAGAGCCCCGTTGAGGACAGAGTATCCCACCCGAGTGCGGTACACGTTTACGCCGGCAGTATCCGCCGCCTTGGGGTGTTCCCCCACCATGCGTAGGCGCAGCCCCCACGGGGTACGGAACAAGAAAACCTGGGCCAACACGACCAGAGCAACCATGCCCCACACCAAGAGCCACGGGCTGAGGGTCGGGGCAGAATCGGACGTGCCGCGCCAACCCCACACCACACGGGTGAGGAAGTAGGCCAACCCCACGACCAGCAGGTTGATGGCCGCCCCAGCCACCACGTGGTCGGAGCGAAGGTAAACGCACCATACAGCGTGAATGAGTCCAAGCAGCATCCCCACTCCCACCGCTGCCGCCAGAGCCAACAGGGGGCTTTTGCTGAAGTAGGCAACTGTGGCCCCCATCAACGCCCCGGCAAGCGAAATCCCTTCCACTCCAATGTTTATGGTGCCAGATCGCTCGGAGAAGGTCTCCCCCAACGCGACGAAGGCGATCGGGGTGGCCAGCCGCAGCGCAGCCACTAGCAGGTCAAGGCTCAGTACGTCCATGTGCCCCCCTTCGCAAGCGTATTCGTTGCAGTTGGCGTATCAGTTCTGGTGCTACCACAAACAGAATCACCAAGCCTTGGAACACCCACGCCAGATCCGACGGGGCCACGCCAGCCCGATCCACTCCAGCACCGCCTGCCCGCAGCGCTCCCATGAGGAGCGCAGCGAACACCGCCCCTATGGGATGAGCCCTGGCTATCAGGCCACCGGCAATCCCGTCCCACCCATAGCCAGGAGAGAAGCCCTCGATGAAGCGGTAGTGTGTCCCCAGGATCGCCGCAGCCCCCCCCATGCCCGCCAGCGCGCCCGCCAAGACCATGGCCAAGATCTGTGTCCGCGCCACACCTACTCCGCCATACTCAGCAGCAAGGGGGCTCTGCCCCACAGCCCGAAGCTCGTAGCCTCGCGGCGTGCGGAACAGGAAGTACCACATGAGCAAGGCCATGAGGAAGCCCACCACCAACCCCCACGACAGCTGCGTTCCACTGATCATGCGCGGCAGTTCAGCCGTGGACAGTATGCGCACCGTCTGATTCGCCCAACGGGCTCCGTGAAACGGCCCCCCGGGCGACACCAGCCAACTGGTGAAGTACATCGACACGTAGGAGAGCATCATCGTGGTCACGAACTCGTTGGCCCCCCGACGTGCCCGCAGCCAACCTGGGATGAATCCCCACAGTCCCCCCGCCAGCGCCCCGAACAAAAGACACACCACCACGTGCAGCACCGGCGGCAGGCCGAGCGTGAAACCCGCCCAAGCGCCGAAGAAGGCCCCAAGGTACAGCTGCCCCTCGGCTCCGATGTTGAACAACCCGGCTCTGAACGCCACCAGGAACGACAAGGATGTGAACAGTATCGGCGTCGCGCGGGTCAGCGTGTTGGCCAGCCGGTAGACGTCGCTGAACGCTCCCCGCACCAGCTCGCGGAAGACGTCGGGGACCGAGTACCCTGTCAGGGCAGTGATGATGGCGCCCACCCCGAGCCCTAGGGCCACAGAGATGGTGATGATGGCCAGCTCCCTAAGAAGCTTCAACTCCGCCCCCTAGCATGAGCAAACCGATCTCTTGCTTGTCAGTGTCCTGCGGACTGCGTTCCCCCACCAATCTCCCCTGGTACATCACCACCAACCGATCGGACAGAGTAAGCAACTCGTCCAAGTCCATAGACAGGAGCAAAACGCCCGCCCCTTCCCGCCGCATCGCCAGGAGCTTCTCCCACACGAACTCTATTCCAGCCACGTCCAGGCCCCGTGTGGGCTGCGCGGCCACAATGACCCTCGGCTTCCGGTCCAACTCCCGCGCGAGGATGACTCGCTGCTGGTTGCCACCCGACAGCGCCCGCACTGCCGTTCGCACACTGGGCACCGCGATGCTAAACCGGTCCACCAGCTGCCGCGCGTAGCTGGCGATGGCCCTCTTGGATTGTCCGACCCGACCGATGGCAAACGGTTGCTCGCGGTGACGTCCCAGAATCGTGTTCTCCCCCACGCTGAACGTGAGCACCAGGCCCCTGCGCTGCCGATCCTCTGGAATGTGAACGAGCCCTGCCTGAGCCATCCTGCGCGGAGAGACCCCTGTCAGCTCTTCTCCGTCTAGGACGACCCGCCCCCCACGCACTCGCCGGAGGCCACATATCGCCTCCACCAGCTCCGACTGCCCGTTGCCCTGCACGCCGGCCACCCCCACGATCTCGTGATCGCAGACCGTGAGACTCACTTCCTGGACAGCGGGCACTCCCCGGTCGTCGGCCGCAGTCAGACCCTCAAGCTGCAGGAGTGGGCGCCCTTCAGTCTCTACCCTCTCCCGCTGTACCTCGAACACCACTTCCCGCCCCACCATCATCTCTGCGAGCTGGGTCTCATTTGCCTCCGCAGCTTCAACAGTCCCCACCTTCTCGCCCTTGCGCAAAACGGTCACCCGATCGCAGATTGTGAGTGCTTCGCGCAGCTTGTGGGTGATGAACACCACGGCCTTGCCCTCTTCCCGCAGAGCGCGCAGGGTGTCGAACAAAGCCTCCACCTCCTGCTCGGGAAGCGCCGCCGTGGGCTCGTCCAGAATCAGTACCTCCGCTCCGCGATACAGTGCCTTCACAATCTCCACCCGTTGCTGCTCACCCACGGAGAGCTCTTCCACTCTCGCGTCGGGGTCCACCTCCAACCCATACTGCGCCGCAAGCTCTCTGATCCGCCTTCTGGTCCGCGAGCGATCCAAAAACGGCCCCCACAGTGGCTCCCATCCCACCACCATGTTCTCAGCCACCGTAAGCCTCGGCACCAACATGAAGTGCTGGTGGACCATCCCAATACCCGCGCGGATGGCTACAGCAGGGTTGTCGATGGAGACAGGTTCCCCATTGAGGAGGGTGCGACCCTCAGTCGGGCGGTACAGGCCATACAACACAGACATGAGCACGGTCTTCCCGGCGCCGTTCTCCCCGAGAAGACCGTGCACCTCGCCGTAGTTGAGCGAGAGGTCGATGCCGGCGTTGGCCACCACACCAGGGAATCGCTTGACGATTCCCTCCATGCGAACGGCTTCGCCAGGCACCGACCCCTCCCGCGAGTTCAACGGTGTGCCTTTACCCCGCTATTTCGATCTCAATGCTGCCGTCGAGGATACCTTCGGCAGCCTCAACCACCTTCTCCACAACCTCCTCTGGGATCTCCACCTCAGAGTCGCTGGCGACCACGTAGGGCGGGAACGCGTCCTCACTGCCAACGGCGATCCCTGTGCCAATCCCTTCTTCGGTGAATATCCCGTACTCGATGACACCCGCCTCCCAGACGCCTTCCAGCGCCTTCATGACCTCGTTGTACACAGCCAGGTCAACGCGCTTCAGGCCCGAGGCCACGATCACGTCGGCGTGCTCGGGGGCGGACCATGCCTGGTCCATGTCGGTGCCGATGGCCCACCAGTTCTCGTTCTCCTCGGCCGCTGCGAAGGTCCCCAGGTGAGAGGCCCCGGCAGCACCGTAGATGATGTCCGCGCCGGCGCGGTACATCTCCAACGACAGCTCTTTGCCCAGGGTGGGGTTACCCCAGTCGCCCACAAACCGGACAATCACCTCCGCGTCGGCGTCCACCCACTGCATTCCCTGGGTGAACCCGTCCACGAACCGGCGGATGAGCGGAATGTCCATTCCGCCTAGCAGCCCTGCCTTGCCGGTCTCGGTGAGCATACCAGCCACGACACCGCACAGGAACCCCGTCTCTTGATCCCTGAACACGATGGAAGCTACGTTGTCAGCGTCAGCAACCGCATCGATGATCACGAACTTCTGGTCCGGGTAGGCCGGCGCCACCTCTTCCAGGGTCGGCGCATGGTCGAAACCGATGCCGATGATCACGTCGTACTCCCCCGCGCGGGCGAACTCGTGGTAGAAGCCCTCGTACTCAGCAATCGAGCGCGGCTCCACGTAGTCCAAAACGTCATCCACGCTGACCCCGTATTCATCAGCAATCTCCTCGGCAGCCATCTCAGCGCCCCAGAAGCTGATGTCGTTGAACGAGCGGTCTCCTAGCCCGCCTGTGGCGACAATCAGGCCGATCTTGGGATGGCCAACGGCCATCGCTGTACCGAACACCACAACTGCGAGAACCAACAGCAACTTACGCATTACACACACCTCCTTGATATATTGTGCCCGTTCGCTCCTCTGCGCGCCACAGTAAACCCTCTTCCCGCTCTCACCTCCCGCTTCAGCGCGGCTTTTCAGCCCTGTTCGACCCCTCCAGCGCCTCCGCTACCCAGGCCCGCAACAGCATTCGGCTCAGCCAACTCCGCCCTCTGCCCGCCCAGCCGCACCGCAGCCTCCAGGGCAACCCTGATCTCGGCGTCGATCGCGCTGCGCACCACATCCCTGTGCGGATCGTAGGTGCCGACCGCTGCGCCGCGGGCATCTCCATCCACCGCCACAATTGCCCCAGCCTGCACCCTGCGCAGCAATGCAACGCAGAAGATCGCCGCACACTCCATCTCTACGGCAAGGACCCCCGCCCTGGACCACACATCCAATCCCAGATCCAAAACGCCCTCGTAGAAGAGATCGAGCGTCGCCACCAACCCCCGGTGACAGCGCTCTTTGAGAGAGCGCGAGGCCTCCCACAGGCTGCCCACAACGTCGTGATCAGCTACTGCGGGCAACTGGCCGGGCACGAGCCATCCTGTGGTCCCTTCGCACCGAGCGGCTCCCGTCACCACAACCAGGTGCCCATCCTGCACTGCATCCTGCAGAGATCCGGCCGTCCCCACGCGCAGCAACACCCGCGCCCCGGCCTGGATGGCCTCCTCCGAGCACAGAGCAGCTCCGGGAGAGCCAATTCCGGTGGACACAACTCCGATCTCCACGCCGCGATAGCTTCCGCGGTAGCTGTGAAACTCGCGGTTGCGAGCCAAAACCTGGAACTCGTCGAGGTAGCCGGCAATTTTCGCCGCCCTCTCGGGATCGCCCGGCATGAGCACACACTGAGGCAGTTCTCCGGGTCGGATCCGCAGGCTCGGGAGGGCAGCGCCAGCCATACGGAAGTATACGGCCGAGTACTGAACCTGTTCAACATGAGAAACCCGCCCAACGGCCGTACTGCACCGCCACATCAGGAAGCCCTCTTCCTGGGCGCCCGTGCAGAGGGCGAACCATTAAGGTAGTCTGCACGTACCATGGGAAGCCGAAAGGTGGTGGCCAGCAACCGCCGCGCACGGCGCGACTACGACATCCAAGAGATCTACGAGGCAGGACTGAGCCTCACAGGATCAGAGGTGAAGTCAACCAGGGCCGGCCGAGTCTCTCTGGACGAAGCATACGCCAGAGTGGAGGACGGTGAACTATGGCTCCATGGGATGCACGTGGCCCCGTACGCCCCCAGCTCATACCACGGGCACGATCCCGGCCGACCGCGCAAGCTGTTGCTGCGCCGGAGGGAGATCGACCGCCTTCTCGGGCTGACAGCCCGCTCCGGGTTCACCCTGGTTCCACTGTCTGTGTACTTCAACCTTCGCGGATATGCCAAGGTCGAACTGGCCGTCGCCAAGGGGCGCAGCAAGGTGGACAAGCGACGCAAGCTCATCGAAGAGGAAGACGAGCGCCGAGCCCGGGAGGCCATGAAACGCCACCTACGAGGCTAGGTCAGCAGAGCGAGGGGGCAAAGCGAAGGGGTGCGACCCATCTGCTCACATCCGGAAAAGCACCCGTTCGGAACGGAAGATTCGCACGGCAGCGGCTATGAGGACGGCGGCAAGCGCCAACGATGACCCCAACGCCCAACCCACTTCGCCGTAAGTCAACACCCCAGTCACCCCGCGTTGAATTGCGGCCAGCGGGCCAGCAAGGGGGATGGCAAGCTGAGCCCCCTGTGGATCCGTCGCTCCAACCATCAGGCTGATGCCGACCAACACGATGACCATCAGGAGGGGAACAAGATAGGCGCTGGCCTCCTTCTGCGTTCGCGCGAAGCTGCCGACGATCAGGACGACAGCAGCCAAGGCCATGGCCAATGGCAACAACAGCAGAAGCACCCACAGGGCCGCCATGGGCGGAAACCCCACCACATCAGCCCCGAAGGAACGTATCCCCAGATAGAGGCCGACTGCTGATACCAAGGTGGAGGCTAGGGCCACTGCAAGCACAGCCAGGAACTTGCCCAACACAATCTGCTTCCGAGAGAGCCGAGACGACAGAAGAGTGGATATCGTGCCCCGTTCTTTCTCCCCCGCAGTGATTTCCGCGCCGAAGCCCATCGCGCCGGACAGAACGGAGAGGACAAGGAAGTAGGGCAACATGCGCGCCAACAGGACGCGCATCATCGCTCCTTCTTCTCCAGTGTCCACCACCTCAAGGGTGAACGGTGGCTCTACCTCTGCAGGATCCACCCCCATGCTCTCAAGCTGCTGCCACACAAGCTCCTGGAAGCGCGTCTGTAGCACGTCTCGCGTGAGTGCCAACGCTGTCTGACCGGTCGGATCGCCGACATCCCCGTACAACGTCAAGTCGTAACCCATGAGGCCGCGCTCTTGGCGGACCTGGACAACGAGAACTGCGTCCACAGCCCTTCGGCCGAGCTGCTCCAGCGCCTCCTCTCGCTGCGGGTACAGAAGAACAACGACTCTGGCGTCATCCACCAACCCATCCACCACAGGGTCGGTTTTCTGCCCCACCACCCCTAGCCTGGGCACGAGTTCGGCCAGCTGAGCCTGCTCTCGCTCGGCCATCGAGCCCATGAGTCCAAACAGCAGGGGGTAGAAAACCAACGGGAACAGCACAGTCAGCAAGACGGTCCGCCGATCGCGGACCGCCTGCAGCAACTCCTTGCGGAGAAGGAGGAGGACACCGCTCACCCGTCCTCCTCCCCCTCCTCACTCACTTCCAGAGTGAACTGCCAGACCGGATGGCCTTCGCCATCGACTGGCGCCGGAACCTCGACCGCCACCACGCCTTCCTCCCATGGCAGCTCGAACACTACGCTGGCTTCTCCAACGTGCTCGGACTCTGCCTGTTCGGCGGCCTGCAGCTTGATCGCAAGCTCCCTCTGTATCCCCGCATAGACCACCACGGGAATCGACGATGTCTGGAACAGAGTCTCCTCTCCATCGATCACGTAGCTGAGAGCCCACGACTCCACACCTTCCTCGAGGTCCACAAGCTCAGCACCAGTTAACAAGATCTGGTAACTCGCCTCGGTCGACGCCGGAAGCTCATCCTCCGCACCGTCATCCGGCGCCGCCACCTCAAAAGGGTCTTCCCCGTCCTCTGTGGTCGCCTCAGTCATCGGCGCTGCGTCGTCCTTCCAGATTACGGTCGACTGCACAGCTTCGCGGTTGCCATAGAGATCGATGGCGTAGTACTCGACCTTGTGAGGTCCCTCGGGCCCTGGAATGGTGAACGGAGCAGTGTACTCCTTCCATTCGCGTTCGTTGATCCGGTAGAAGATGTGCGTAACTCCCGAGTCGTCCTCGCTCAGCAAGGTGAACGGTGTGCGTGACGTGGCCCACAACTTGTCGGGCCCTGCGTAGTGCGGGTCGCCTGCCACAATCCGAGTGACCGGCGGCTCCCTGTCCAAGTACACTGTCAACGCCCGGGTGGCCTCTCGGTTGCCAAGCTTGTCCACTGCGTAGTACTCAAGCCGGATTCTAGCCTGGCCTTCCAACGGGAATGGCTGCTCGTACACATTCCACTCCCCTCCATCCACACGGTAGTGAACCGTGTCCACCCCGACGCCCACATCTTTCGCCACCAAGCGAACCAGGCTGCCGGGGGCCAACGACACGATCCCCCGCTCGCCCACCCGCTCTAGGTCCAGCGTCCGCATGGGTCCGGCTTCGGGGGGCAACCTCACCGGCGGCTCCATCAACGGGAACCGGTCAGGAACCACCTCGTACGTGCTATCGCCTATTCCGTCCTGGTTCCGATCCTCTCCTCGGTAGTCGGACCAGTAGTTGCCACGCCCCTCGTAGTACCACTGGTTGCGCCTACCCTCATCGCGCGCCGGCAGCCCGCAGCTGATGATGCTGTTGCCGTAGATCAAGTTGTTGTCCGAGCCGGTTGCCACCAGCACTCCATAGTCGCAATACCCGATGGCGTTCCCTGCGATCACGACGTTCTTCGCCGACAGCAGGTGCACGCCCACTTTGCCTCCGAACACAGTCGTCTTCTCGATGCGACCGTTTCGAACGGCAGACAGAAACACCCCCGCCTTCTCCTGCGGGTAGCGGATCTGGCAGTTGCGGATGACGAAGTGTGCCGTGGTGTTCGCGATGTAGATCCCGTAGTCGTATCCAGCAGTCTCGATGACCCAACCTTCTATGATGTACGGATCATCTTCAGTGCCTGAGCCGTCCACCACGCCGTTGGCCCACACAAACCCCTCATCCCCGTGGATGTAGATCGGTTCTCGAGGTGCCCACCCTTGGGCAAAGGCAGCCAACCCAACCATTGACAGTGCCAGCACGAGCACGATCTTCCTCATATGTAACCTCCTTGTTGCCGCTCCTTGTTCAATCCTAGCACCACTCTCACGAACTGCTAATGGACACTGTTCGCTTCCTCAGGGGACAGCCCCTCCTTCTCCACCGCACGAAAGAACACCTCTCCCAAGTCCTCTCCGCCCAACTCCTCTCGCAGCTGGCTAGGTCGGCCAACAGCTACTAGCTTACCTCTGTGGATGATCCCTACCCGCTCGCACAGTCGCTCCGCCAGGTGCATATCGTGCGTGGAGAGGATGACGGTTTTCCCACTCCTGGCCAGCTCGCCGATGAGATCCACCGCAGTTCGGGCAACGAACACGTCCAAGCCTGCAGTGGGCTCATCCAGGATCAGAAGCGGGGGATCGTGCACAAGACAACGGGCAAAGGAAAGTTTCTGCCGCTCTCCCACAGAGAGCGTCCCCACGCGCCTGTTACGAAGTGGCCACAACCCCAACCTGCGCAGTAGCGATTCTGCCCGCTCGGCAGCGTCGCTCATGGTCAACCCAAAGATCCGCGCGAAGAACGTCAGAGTCTCCCAAGGAGTGAGCCTCTCGTACAAGCCCGTCTCCGTGGCCAGAAAACCCAGGCGGGCTCTCACCTCCTCCGGGCGGGCGGCCACATCGTACCCGTAGATCGCTGCCCTACCCGAGCTGGGCAAGACCAGGCCGGCGAGCACGCGAAGGGTGGTGGTCTTCCCAGCCCCGTTGGGCCCCAGCAGACCGAAGATCTCACCCCCCGCCACGGAGAACGTGACCCCATCTACTGCCCGGACCTTCCCCTCCTTCGCGGGAAAGAACTTGCTGAGCTCTTCCACACAGACCGGAATCACCCGATGACCTCCTCGCCGAGCCGCCGGCTCAGTACCTCGGGCAGCAAGACCGTACCGTCCTCCCGCTGACCCTGCTCTAAAATGGCTGCAAACACTCTCGATGTTGCCAGTCCCGAGCCGTTGAGCGTGCTCACAAAACGGGGCTTCCCTCCGGAGCCGTCGCGGTAGCGGATACCTCCTCGACGAGCTTGGAAAGTCCCACAGTCGGAGCAGGAAGATACCTCGTAGTAACGACCCTGTCCCGGAAGCCATACCTCCAGATCAACAGTCTTCGCCGACTGGTGAGCCAAATCCTGTGCGGTGAGCAGCGACACACGGTAGTGCAGTCCCAACTCCTGCAGAACCCGCTCCGCGTGGTAGATGAGATCGCTCAGTGCCTCAGGCGCCCGCTCGGGGATCTCGTAGTGGAATAGCTCCACTTTGTTGAACTGATGGACGCGAATCAGCCCTCGTTGTTCCTCTCCATAAGAACCCCCCTCCCGCCTGAAGCAGGGGGTGTACGCTGCGTAGCGTAGGGGAAGTTGCTCCATCTCCAGTATCTCACCTCTGTGCAGGTTCACCAACAGAGACTCGGCAGTGGGGATCAAATAGAAACCGTCTCGCTCAATAAAGTACAGATCGTCTTCGAATTTCGGTATCTGGCCAGACACTCGCATCGAGGACTCATTGGCCAAGAAGGGGGGCAGAATAGGGACATATCCATGCTCATTGACCTGAAGCTCGAACATCCAAGTGACCAATGCCATTTCCAGCATTGCGCCCAGCCCTCTGTACAGAGGGAATCTGCTACCCGCCAAGCTCGCGCCCCTCTCCATGTCCAGCAGCCCCAACTCACGCCCCAGCTCGAGATGATGACGCGGGGCGAACCCTTCCGGACCAGGCTGCCCCCACGTGCGCATCACCACGTTCTGGTCCTTTGCCCCATCGGGAACCTCGTCCCTCGGCACGTTCGGCAGGGCTAGCAGCAGCCGCTGCAGCTGGTCTTCGACCGTGGAGAGCTCGCGTTCTTTCTCCTTCAACTCCTCGGAGATCTGGCGCAGCTTGTCCACTGCGGCAGGCGCCTCCGCCTGGCGGCCCTCGGCCTGAAGCCGAGCTACCTCCTGCGAGCCCTCGTTCTTCCGTCGGCGTAACTCCTCCACGTGTTGAACCATCGATCGCCGACGATCGTCGGCATCGAGCACAGGTCCCAGATCAACGCCTGGATCACGTCGTCGCAAGCGTGCGCTTACGCCGTCGGGGTCCTCCCGAAGCTCACGAATGTCTAGCATGACCACCATTTTAGCTTTCTCTGGGGAAAGGGCGCTAGTATAATCATCACCGCCGACAGGTTTCCCTGGTCGGGAAGGCCACAGCGGCGGAAGCGGCATCCACTTACGAAAGGCGTTGGTCGCACGATGAGCCTCACCGTTTACTCAAAGGCGTTGTACTCGACTTGGGTCTACTACTCCCCTGACCGCCTGTTGTTCGACTGCGGCGAGGGGGCCAGCAGTCACTTGGAGAACAAAGCCTTCGCCATCAAGCGCGTGTTCCTCTCGCATGGGCACACAGATCACATCGCGGGTCTAATAGGCCTGGTGAACGTCCGAAACAACGCCATGGGAGATCGAGAGAAGGAGCTGCAAGTGTACTTTCCAGCGGGCAATCACTACGTCTCTGAGCTCATGACCTACTTCTCGCGGACCAACCGTCGATTGCGTTATCACCTGGAGTGGATTCCACTGACCGTAGGTGAGCGGGTGCGTGTCCTGGGAGGGCGCAACCCACGACACGTGGAGGCGTTCCCGACCGTCCACGCCAGCGGTGAGGCTACTTTGGGCTATAATATCCTCGAACTGAGGCAGAGGCTCAAGGAGGAGTTCCAAGACCTCCCCCAGGAAGAGATCGTGGCTTTGGTCAAGGCGGGCCGCCGGGACGAGATCAGCGAGGCATACCACCAGAAGCTCTTCTCCTATGGAGGCGATTCGGTACCCCTGCGCCCCGGCCCCATCCAGGGCACTGAGGTACTAATGCACGAGGCGACGTTCTTGGTCGACGAGGACCGGAAGGAGTACAAACACTCCACGCTGGACGAAGCAGTGGAAGCAGCCCGAGCCGCCGGGGTGCAGCGCAAGCTGATCTGCTTCCACATATCCAGCAGGTACCGCCGCGACCTGAAGCGGACTCAAAGGCGACTTCAGCAGATGGCGATCCCCTTCGAAGTCATCCTGATCTCTCCGGGCGACGTGGTCGATATCCAGCTGTAAGGAGGAGCAACATGAGCGACGAATCGCGCAAGCAGGGTGGTTACGTCAAGCTCGGTGAGCAAGTTCCAGGTCCCAAGTCTCGGGCCGCTCAAGAACTACGGAAGAGGTACATCGCTGCACCGCTGCGCTCGCTCGCCCCGTTCGCCGCTGCGCGCGCCCGGGGCCCAGTGGTGGAAGATCTTGATGGCAACTCCTATTTGGACTTCTCCGGTGGGTGGGGCGTGCTTAATGTTGGCCACAACCACCCCAAAGTGGTGGAAGCAGTTCATCGGCAGACGGACGAGTTCCTGCATACCGACTTCACTGCGGTCCCCTATGCCGTTGCCTCCGAGCTCGGGGCGCGGCTTGCCATCTTGGCCCCGGGTGACACCCCCAAGAAGTGCGCGCTGTTCAACTCGGGTGCTGAGGCTGTGGAGAACGCGGTCAAGATAGCCAGAGTAGCCACCCGCCGCAAAGCCATTGTGGTGTTCGAACAAGCCTTCCACGGCCGGACCTTGCTGACCATGACCATGACCCACAAGGCACACCCCTACAAGGCAGGCTTCGGCCCCTACGCTCCAGACGTATACCGCCTTCCCTATCCTTATCCATATCGGTACCCCATCTCTATCCAGGATCTGGAACGGCGTTTCCTCGCCCTCGTGGATCCGGAAGAAGTGGCGTGTGTGGTGGTGGAACCGGTAGCTGGAGAGGGGGGGTTCATCGTCCCTCCCGCGGATTTCCTCCCCTTCCTTCGTGAACTGGCTGATCGCCACGGGTTTCTACTGGTGGCTGATGAAGTTCAGTGCGGAGTGGGCCGTACGGGGACGTTTTTCGCCAGCGAGAGGTTCGCAGTCGAGCCCGACCTGATAGCGTGCGCCAAGTCCATAGCTGGCGGGATGCCCCTCAGCTGCGTGCTGGGAAAGGCTTCCATCATGGACAGTCCGGTCGCAGGGGCCATCGGATCCACCTTCGGCGGAAACCCCCTGGCCTGCGCAGCAGCTCTCGCTGTCTTGGACATCATTGACGAGGAGCGTCTGCTCTCCCGGGCTGACCACGTAGGGCAGATACTGCGTCGCTCCCTTGCCCAGCTGCAGGGCAAGCACCCTCTGCTGGGCGACGTGCGCGGCCTCGGAGCAATGGTGGGAGCCGAGCTGGTGCGAGACAGGTCAACCAAGGAACCAGCCTGGAAGGAGACTGCGAGCATCCAGCAGGAGGCACTGGCCCGGGGGCTCATCCTAGCCACTGCAGGGGTGTACGACAACGTGATCCGCTTCCTTGTGCCTTTGAATATCCCAGACGCTGCCCTCGCCGAAGGTTTGGAGATCTTGGCTCAGGCCTTTGCTGTGGTGGACTCCTAGCACGACAAGGAGCGACTAGTGGAGATATGGAAGTGGTTCGCCGTAGGCGCTGCGATCCTGGCACTCGCCCTGGCAGCGATTGTGATGCTCCCCTGGGGCAGCCAACCGACGACAGCGGACGGACGCCTACTTGATCGGGGTACCTTCGTAGTGGTGCAAGAGGGCTGGGCGGTAGTGGAAGAGTCCTTCCAGTGGAGCGAAGGCCCAGAGCAGCAAATGCTGCACAGTGTGTGCACCATCGAAGGCGCCCAGTTCAAGCAGCTGACCGCCGAGCTGACAATGGACAAGCAAGGAGCTCCCACGCAGTACTCGGTGACGACCGGCCAGGAGCAGATCATCTCGCACATCACAATAAGCGTGGAAGAAGGGTGGGTAGAGTTCACCTTCCAGGTCGACGGCGCAGAGTACAGTGAACGCCTGCCCACCGAGGGGCCCGTGGCGGTCATCGACAACAACATCATGTCCCACTGGCTCGTTCTGTACTCACGAGTCGGGCGAACTGACAGCGCGTGGCAGGGAACGGCAGTGATCCCCCAATCCTTGGCCACGCTTCCACTCATCGTGCAGGCGGGCCAGACGGGTGAGCTCGTCAGCGGGACGAGCAGCATCCCTGTAAACCGTCTCTCTGTCCTGCTGGGAGACACCGAGGTCGCCCTGTACGGCCAAGGAGGCCACCTGTTGGCAGTCTCCTACCCCGGAATGGGGGCGCTTGCCTGGAGATGGGAGGTATTCCCAAACGGCATCGAGGTCCGCCAACAGGCCGCCCCCAACTGAGAACACGGAGGCTGAGCGCCTCACAGAAGTGTCTCACAAGCTCGGAGGCAATTCTCGCGGGTACACGCAGCAACGAGCACTACCATGAACTCGGGCGGCCGTTGGGGGGTAACGGCCGCCCGGAAACGGTGGTTCACCGGGTGAGGGGAAGAATCCACCCACTCCCAAAAGAAGTATAGTCAGGCCTACCTCCACAGTCTGTAATGAGGATCACCCTGAGGCAGAGACTTTTGTCTCCACAGAACGTACCTTGGACTCCAAGCGCCCAACCCCGCCTTCCCGGTCATCCAACCGCACGGTCGTGAGCACGCGGGAGCACGACGCGCGCACAGCCCGGTGGCACTCGGAAACGAGCTGGATCACCTCATCCCACTCGCCCTCCACAATCGTACCCATGGACGTGAGCTGATGAGGGAGGCCACTTCGGCGCACAACTCTCACACACTGTGCCACATACTCAGAAACCGACGTGCCCTTCCCCAAAGGCACAATGGAGAACTCGCACAGGATCATCCTGCCCCCAGCACGTCGATCTCGGCGAACTTCGCCGGAGAGGTCCCGTGCCCCACCTGCATCACCTGAGAGGGCTCACCCTTGCCGCAGTTGGGCAAGCCCCAAAGCCGCCACTCCTCAGGCCCAGCGATCGCCACACATGCGCCCCAGAACTGCGGAGTAATCCCTGTGTACATCGCATTTTTCAGCAGGCGCGTCTTCCGCCCGTGTTTGATCTCCCAGGCTGCCTCGGTCCCAAACTGGAAGTTTACCCTCCGATCATCGATCGACCACGAGCGATTCGTGTCGAAGTAGATTCCCTGCGGCGTGTCCGCGATCAGATCGTCCAGCGTTCCTTCTCCGGGCAGCAAGTTGATGTTCGTCATGCGGACGAGCGGAATCCTGTTCCATCCTGATGCCCGACAGCATCCCCCACTCCTGTCCAGTCCTACCTGTGCTGCCGTCTCCCGTGAGGAAAGATAATTGGCAAACTCCCCTGCGCGGACGATCTCAAGCCTCTGTGCCGGAACGCCCTCATCATCGTAGGCGAAAGTACCCAGACCCTTGGGAGTAGTGGCATCGGCCACGATGTTCACCAGGGGCGAGCCGTAGCGGTACCCTGCCCGCTTGTCCAACGTGAGGAAGCTTCCCCCGGCATAGGAAAGCTCCGTCCCCAGAACCCTGTCCAGCTCAGTAGGATGCCCCACCGACTCGTGAATCTGCAGGGCCAACTGTGCGCTGCCCAGGATGATGTCGAACTTGCCGCTAGGGCACGGGGAAGCCGAAAGGAGCGCAACCGCTTCCTCTGCCACCCGTTCGGCGTTGTCCACCAGGGCGAGCTGTTCAATGAACTCGTACCCTGCGTTGCTGAAATCTCCCCCAAAGGACGTGGGGTACGATCGTCGCTGGAAGCACCCCTCTCCGGCCGCATACGCTTCGATTCCAGCACCGCACGTGGTGAACTGCTGTCGAATGCGGCTCCCTTCTGAGTTGGCGAAGTCCTTCTCCACTCGCCAGGCCTGGAGCTGTCCTTTGGCCATAACCACACCTTGCACGGACAGCATTCGCTCGGCGGCCCCAAGGAGGAGCTCTAGTTTCTCCTCCAGTGGAACTTCCAGCGGATCCCGGCGCAAAGCGACCTGATAGCTGTCCCGATGCACCTCCTCCGGGACCAACTCCACTGGCTGGGAACGCAGCTTGGCAGTGGCTTGAGCTATCTGCAGCGCACGGGCGGCGGCCTCCTGCACCGCCTCGCGCGTGTGCATTCCAGTAGCAGCGAACCCCCACGCTCCCCTGTACAACACCCGCACCCCCACTCCAGACGACTCCCGACGGGAGAGAGAATCCACCTCGCGGTTCTTGGTCTGGATGGATTCGGTTTGCCTCCTCTCAGCTCGTACCTCAACGTAGTCAGCGCCAGCACTCACGGCTGCGTCAAGGCCCAACTGGACCAGATCTTCCATGAGCATCCCTCCTCTGGATTCAGTATGCCTCGCCGGCGGTCTTCGTTCCACTCCACACTGTGCGCAAACCCGCTGACTTGCCCACCCTAACTGTCAGCTCAGAACAACCAGGCTCAGAGCCATAATGGCCATCCCCGCGACGAGCCCCAGTATGCTGTCGTGCCCCTTGCCGTACGCTTGGCTGGTAGGCAACAGCTCATCAAGGCTTATGTACACCATGATTCCAGCAACCCCGGCGAACAGAACCCCCATTAGCTGAGGAGGAAAGCCCCCTTCTCCCTCCCCAAAGGCAAGCCGCAGCCCGACATAGGCTATCCCTGCGCCCACAGGCTCAGCCAGTCCGCTCAACAGGGAGTAGACCAACGCCTTGGCCCGGCTACCTGTAGCATAATAGATCGGCACGGCCACGGTGATCCCCTCGGGGATGTTGTGCAACGCGACGGCGATCGCAATCGCAACGCCCAAGGTCGGATCCCGCAAGGTGGACAGGAAAGTCACCAATCCTTCCGGGAAATTGTGGACGCCAATCGCCAAAGCCGTGAACAGCCCCATCCTCATTAGTTCCGCGTGACGGCCGCAGACGACTCTCCCCGTTCCCAAGCCACTGGCTCTCCTCACCACTGCGGTCTCCTCGCCGGAAGGAAACTCATGCGGGTTCTCAGCTGCGGGAACCAGGTTGTCGATCAGGGCTATCAAACCGATCCCCCCAAAGAAAGCGGCGACAGCCAACCCATTGGCCGTCTCTGCGGAGTACGCCATCGCCAGCAGCTGTCTGCCCTCGGGCAGGATCTCCACGAAGGACACGTACAGCATCACCCCCCCCGAGAAGCCCGTAGCCACAGATAAGAAGCGGTAATTGCTCCGATCGGCGAAAAAGGCTATCAGACCGCCGATGCCTGTCGCCAGTCCCGCGAACAACGTCAACCCAAACGCAAGCAGCAGGTTTGGCATGTCACCCAACCTTCCCAGTACCGCACTCCTGAGCGCCCTCTCGATCGCACAGCTCAGCCCTCAGCTTGCCGTCAAGCCGCGCCGAGAGAGGTAATCGAGGACCCGTTGCACCTCCACTTGCCAGACCACAATGCGCTTGCGCTCGCGGAAGCCCAGTTCGCGGTTGATCTTGAGCATAGGTGCATTGGAGCCCGCGTTTCCTGTGCGAACGCGTTTCACCTGTGGACGTTCAACCACCACCTTCCCCAGCATCGCTGCCTTGAGCCACCTGCCCAGACCTCGGCCCCGATACTGCGGAAGCACACCCGTATCTCCTTGCTGCAACACCTCGGCCTGCTCCGGCTGCCAGAACACCTCTGTGTACCCGGCGAGCTCCCTGGACGAAGTGTGGCGCGCGAACAGCGTCCACCTCTCCTGGCCGCGACCGCTCATCACCTCCTCCAGCTCTCTCAACTGCTCCGGAGTCCAGTGCATGTCCTCCACTTCAAGGTCCTCGCGGGGAGCAGTGTTCATCACCTCTCGCAGGGCAATGATCGCCTGCATCTCCTCTTCCGGGTAACGGCCGACCCACAGGCCTAACTCAAACTCGCCCGTCGGCACCCTCTCGGTCCATGACCGCAGCAGTCGATGATCGACCACGGCGAGCTCCAGTTGGCTGATGGACAAGCTGAGCCCTGGTTTGCTCCCCAAGCGCCTGGCAAACCCCGCTCCCGCGGGAACCTGGGAGTCGGTCCCCCCTACCAGCATACGCCGGTTATCCTTCCGGGCCGTCGGAATTGCCTGCACCAGCAGGCGGCCGGCCAACCCGCGCCCACGCTGTTCCGGAACCACAAACACGCCGCACTCGGCCAGATGACGGTTGTGGTCGGCCTTGGCCAACGACAGGTTTACCATCCCCGCGAGCAACTCTCCACGCCAGGCACCCCACATGGTCTGCCCAGCGAAGTCCGGCATGTTCCGCAGGTTGCGCAGCGCCTCCCTGTAAGATAGCGGCGGATCCTCAGGCCAGTGTTCGGCACGCCGCCGTGCGTGGAACCTGTGCACTGCCCGCAGCACGAGTTGGTCCTGCGTCTGCGGGTCGATCCTCTCTACTTTCACGTCGCTCGCATCGTTGTGCACGACACTCCCCTTTACGGAAGCGCTTGCATGCAATACCTGGCCAGCAGACCGACGCCCACCGCCCCGGTAAAGCTGAGGAGTGTCCCCAGCAGAGCACACTTCTCCTCCTGCCGCCCGGCCTCCCTGCCCAGAACGCCCAGCCCGAAGACCCCTTTGGCCAACACCAGGAATCCGACCAGGTCGAACCTCCCAATGAGGACAGCCGAGAGCACAAGCAGCCTCTCCAGCCGGCCGATCCATAGCCCTACCCTCGGCACCCCATGCCCCTGCACTTCCTCACCACAGTCGCACCACCGCACACAGACTTTTCCAACAACGATGGCTGCGGGCCAGATCACCAACGCATAGGCCAGCAGAATCACCCACACACCTGGCTGTCCAGCGACAGTGGAGACCCAAGCGACAACGTTTGGCCAAGGAAGATCGATCGCCACCGCCCACAAGAGGAACACCACAGCCAAGTGTCCAAGTTGGTCAAGTACTAACAAGCGTGTGGAATCACCCTTCTCGGACTTCCACCTGTCGAGCAAAAGGTGGGACAAGAAGATCATCGGTGCGAGCCAGTACGCTGACCACAGCCCAGCGAACACGTAAGCAAGCGAGGCGGCTATTCCGCTATGCACATACAACCAGACCGACATCCAACCTCGACGTGAGCGTTCCTCGACCCACGGCTCGCGCTGGAGAGCAAAGTCCGCCAGGACATGTGCAAAGACAAGCCTAAGCAAAAGCGCTACATCAGTCAGTTCAACGCCCTCCATCTTTGTGGGCTCCCGCCGCTGCACCGTCATCGCCCGCAGCTATATCCTCACCTAGGCATCCCGCCAACTGCGGTCGCCTCTCAGCGTCCCCCCTCAGCTGCCGCAACACCGGCCGCCCACCACCTCCCTGTCGCCACAGCTCTCGGAGCACCCCAGGAACCGCCTCTCGGTTCACAAGCCCCGATCACTCTGCCGGCGCATGGTATGCAACTGCCCGCACCCCGTCAAACCACTGCCTGCCGGCGATGGGGCACCCGCTCACTGCAGAGGGGCCATCTTCCACACCTTCACCACGCCATCCTCTCCGCAGGAGGCGAGAAGATCGCCCTGGGGATGGAAGGAAAGCGAACGCACACAACCGTCATGCGCCGCTACAGACCCAACCAGCTCCAGGCTCTCGGCGTTCCATATCCGCACTGTTCCATTGTCATCGCCGGAGGCAAGCAGGGCTGCCTGCGGAGACAAGGAAAGCGCCCACACTCGGCCGGAGTGGTCCTGCAACCTTCCCACCCTATCCCAGCTCTCGCTCTCCCACACGCTCACCTCGCCCCAAGCAGCTGTGAACAGCCGCCCTCCGTCAGCGGAGAAAGCAAGGGCGTTTATGCTTCCGAGCTGTCGGGGCAAGCTGACCAGCTCTCGGCCAGCTCGCACATCCCACACCTTCACCGTACGATCATCCGAGCCGGAGGCAAGAAGGCTCCCATCCGGACTGAACGCAACAGCCCTTACCGAGGCTTCGTGGGCGATCTTGGTCAACACAGGCCTTCCCGTCTCTGCATCGGACACCAATACCAGCCCCCAGCGGACCTGCTCCTGCAGGCTTCCAGAGCCCACCAGCCTGCCATCGGGGCTGAAGCTCACCGCCCGAACCCACGAGTTGTGTCCCTCTATGCTCCGGAGCTCTTCTCCCTCCTCCACATCCCAGAGTCTGACGGATCCATCGAAGGAGGAAGAAGCAAGCCGCCTCCCATCCGGCCGGAAAGAGACAGCGGTCACAGTCGCCGTGTGACCAACCAGTGTCTCCACCAACGTGTAGTCCGCCGTGCTCAGCAACTGGATGCCGCTCCCCGCGGCGAGAGCTAAGAGCGAGCCCTCCGGCGAGAATGCCAAAGCGTAAGGACCGGAGACCTCAAGAGCCATGGTTTCCTGGAGTTCGACGGCCAGCACCCCTGCATTCACCATCGCCAAGGACACGAACAACGCACACAGAAAACGCTTCATCTCCACCACCTCCCGCTCTGAGCCTAGCGCATCCGCTGTCCGCCGCCCACCTCAGCGCCCCGGACACGGTGGCGAGTCCACGTCCGAAGCGCTAAACTCCGTACCGAAGGCCCCTCATGAGCGCGACCACGGGGCGTAGCGCAGGTTGGCAGCGCGCCTGCTTTGGGAGCAGGAGGTCGCTGGTTCAAATCCAGTCGCCCCGACCAGGAGGGCACATGAATAGTGAGAAAGTCATCAGCGAGTTCGAGCGCAGCCCTGGCCAGAAGGTGGTAGTCCGCCGCACGGAGTTCAAGGGAAGACAATACCTGGACATTCGCCAGTTCTTCTCCGGGGACGACGGACAGTGGCTTCCCACCAAAAAGGGCATATCCGTCCCGTGGGAACTGCGACAGGAACTGTTCAACGCTCTGGAGGCCGCCCAGGGCGAAGATGCTTGAGGTCTGGAGCACGCTTGCTGCAGATCCGGGAAGCCAAGCAGGATGATGATCGCACGCTGCTCGCCCTGGAAGCGCTGAGCCCCCAGGGAGAAACGACGCGCATACTGCTGGAGCGGACAACCTACTTCTACCGACCCTCCCTGTTCGACCGCGGCAAGGTGTTGATGGCCGAGGAGGATGGGCGCCTGGTGGGAGTGATGGCGTACGCGATAAAGGACGTGTGGGTACACGGGGAAGTTCTCCCTGTTGCCTACTTGTACGATCTCCGGGGCGCTCCCGACTACCGAAGGAGCATGAAGCGGGGATTGTTTCAGCTTTGGCAGACATTGCATTCTGAGGTACAGCAACACGGGGCCGTGCTGATCTACGGCCACGTCAAGGAGGACAACCACCCGTCGCTGCGCGTGATGCTCAAGGGGGGAGCGCGGCGAGTTGCGCCCTTCTCCTTGTGCACACTTCCTTCTCTGCCGACGCCGGGGCCGCTTCCCCCGCCCCTCCCGGATCCCCTGGACGCTGCAGCCCACATCGAGGACCTCGTGGGCCCGCGGGACATGCGGCCGTGCAGCGTAGTCGAGTGCTACCGTAGAGGACAGGAGCTCAAGTATCTGCAAGGCGTGTACCGTTTGGAACGGGATCGCTCGTTCGCTCAAGCGAGCGTGTGGGATCTGTCCTCCTTCTACCGGGGACGAATACTGCGGCTGCCCTTCCACCTGCGAGCCCTGGGGGCCACGGTCAACCCCTTGAGCAGAGTCCTCCCCCTACCCCGTGTACCGCGAGTGGGAGAGTCGGTCAATTACTGGCACTGCTTCGACGCCTTCAGCGGGGGGCCATCTGGAAAGCGGCTCATGCGCGAACTCCTGCAGGGTCTGCGCCGGAAGGCCTTCCAAGCTGGAACGGACATCTTGACGCTGTTTCACTACGTGGGCGAGCCGATGCTCCAGGTCCCCCACTTCTTCGTCCAGAAGACCATGCGCTATTACACACTAGCGCAAGTATCGGGAGAGCTGACCCCTTGCGCACCGCTGTACCTCGATGTTCGCGACCTTTAGCCCTGTTCACAAGCGGCAGCCCCCGGGGCCCGCTTCAGCCTAGCGCCCCAGTTCGTATTCCACGTACCGGTTGTGAAACATGAAAAGCTCCGAGGCATCCCGTTTGCTCAGCGCCGCCTGCGGCAGGTGGCTCAATATGTACAACCACAACACAATGTTGGGCAGCGGATCCGCCAACTGAGCGACGTCATCCGGGCAACGTTTGTCGCGCCACCACCCTCGCCTCATCTCCCTTTCCGCCCGCCAGTGCCGCACTGAGCGCCAGTAGCTTTCCAGAAGCCAAGCCACATCGCCGAACTGAGTCTTGGAACGAATTCCCAACTGTGCCTGCCCCAGCGGCTCAGGCCGTCTCCCATCAGCTATGGCCAGCCATGCAGGAACCATGTCACAGCCCGCCTGTTGGGCCAGGCTCAGCGCCGGCGTGAGCCTGGGGTTGGCATCCACCACGTGGGGTATCCCCTCCTTCACCACGTAGTCAAAGCCGACGAAACCCGTATACCCCAGCTCAGCCACCAACGCCCGCGAAGCCTCTGCACACTCCGGAGCTGAGACCGTCTCCCGCAGTACGGTGGTGCCCGCCTGACGGGGCACCGTCCGCAATCCACGGAAGAACACCTGCCCCACTGGCTCTCCCTCGTAGCATAGCTCCAGCGAACACACGGTCTCCCCCTCCACCCATCGCTGGACCAAGGGAAGATAGCCTTCCGGCACGGCATTGGCCTGCACAACTTCCTCAAACACCCTCGGCAAGGCGGACGGATCTCGCACAACGCGCATGCCGCTGGCGCCCGCCCCCTGACGCAACTTCACCACCGAAGTAGTGCCCCCCAACCGGCTGGCCAGCTCGCGAACCTCATCCGCGCAGCCCGGATACCACGCCGTGGGCGTGGCTACGCCGGCACGCTCGGCCAGATCCGCCAGGCGAGACTTGTCGTGCAGGTTGATCAAGGCCTCGTGCGGGGGCAACACGCTGTGCGTTTTCCTGAGCAACCGTTCTCGGAAGTGGCTGAGAAGCACCACTTCTTCGTAACTTGGGAAGTAGTAGTCGTACTCACTTGCCTCCAGCTCCCGCAGGACGGCCTGAGCGTACTCCGCTGGGTTCTCTCTCAGCGAGGGAAGCGCAACTCGTCGCGTTACATGCTTAGAGTACATCCCGTAAGCCATCCGGTGACAGTCGGCAGCAACGACCTCAGCTCCCATTCTGCCCAATCGGCGAACGGCGGCCAGACCTCCCGGCTCGAACAGCCCTGTGATCAGGACCCGCATCGTCTAACGTCCTTTCTAGACTGCTGCGACGGCATGAAGAACAACGGCTTAGAGTACGGGCTAACCACATCGTCCGCAAGCGCATTTGCCATATGCAAACAAATGGAAAGCACTGCGCCCGCCGGCCTCTCCGGACGGGCGCAGTGCTTCTACCTTACTACGCGCAGCTTACAGGTTCAGTAGCACGATACCTCCCACCACTGCTGCCACCCCCAATGCTTTGCTGACAGTCACTGCTTCCCCAGCCACTATGACCCCCAGGAGGAATCCCCACAGGGGTACCGTGAACGCCAAAGGTACCACGCGCGACAACGCTCCGTGCCTCAGCGCTGTGTAGAAGGCCAACATGCCCAGCGAGCCGGCCACCAGGCCTTCGAAGAGCGCTATTTGCCCGATTCCTCGCCTGGCGACCTGGTCTCCCAGGCCACGCACCAGCTCCCCCAGTCGGGGCGCGCTCAGGGCAAGCAACACCAACGCGGACACCACTAGACGTATGGTCAGGCCTTGTTGGGGAGTTAGCTCCGCCTGCGCCATGCCTCGCTTTCCGAAGAACGCCCCCGCGGCCCACAGGACCGCGGTGAGGATCGCCAACAGTTCGGGTCGCATTCTCCCCCCCTAGAAGAGACCCTGCACTTCGCCGGTCTCAGTGTCCACATCGATTCTGCGGTAGGCAGGATCGGAACTAGTACCCGGCATCAGCTTGATGTCTCCAGCCATCGGGCAAAGGAACTTCGCTCCCGAGAACAGCAGGATGTCTCGAATCGGGAGCATCCATCCTTTGGGAACGCCCTTCAGTCCCGGGTCGTGCGACAGCGAAAGGTGCGTCTTCACCATCATTGTCTGGTAGTCAAGGTATTTGGAGTCGTCTTCGAACCGCTTGGCCTTCGCCTCTGCCTCCGCCGACCACGCTACGCCGTCAGCGCCGTACACCTCTTTGGCAATCCGTTCTACCCGTTGACGCACAGGCAAGTCCAAGTAGTACAGATAGTCGAACTCTGTGGGTTCTTCGCTGGCCTCGATGACTGCATCTGCCAACTCCAAGGCACCGTCGCCGCCCTTTCCCCAGTGCTCGGACACAGCACAGCGTGCCCCTGCCTGTTCTGCATAGCGGCGCACCATCGCTATCTCCTCCGGGGAATCAGAGGGAAACACGTTTATGCAGACTACAGGGTTGATCCCCGACTTGCGGATGGTGTGAAGGTGATGCAACAGGTTACCGATGCCGTTCTCCACGAGCTCGAGGTTCTCCTCCGTGTACTCCTTGGGCAAAGGTCGCCCCGGCACTACCCGAGGTCCGCCTCCGTGCATCTTCAGGGCCCGGATTGTCGCCACTAGGACAGAGACGTGCGGCTTCAACCCGCTCAGACGGGACTTCACGTTCCAAAACTTCTCGAACCCAATGTCGGCACCGAAACCGCTCTCCGTCACATGATAGTCAAACATCTTCAGGCCCAAACGATCACCGATGATCGACGACTGACCCACCGCTATGTTGGCGAAGGGGCCCGCGTGGACCAATACTGGCTGGTACTCGATGGTGCAACAGAGGGTGGGGTTGATCGTGCTGCACATCCAGGCAGTCATCGCCCCGGCCACTTCAAGATCGTCACAGGTCACCGGTCGTCCTCGCTTGTCATATGCTATGGTGATGTCTCCGATCCTACGCCTGAGGTCAGCTAGGTCGTACGCAATCGACAAGACGGCCATGAGTTCGGACGAAACCGATATCTGAAACCCCGACTGCATGAGAAAGCCATCCGCCTTCCCCCCCAAACCGATCACAATGTTGCGCATTGCCTGTGCGCAGAAATCCAACGCCCACTTCATCTCCACCTGCCGCGGGTCTATGTCCAGCCGGCGAAGACTGCGTTTGGCCAACTGCTCATCGTTGTAGTTGAACTCGTGCTGCATCCGCGAGGTAAGAGCCACCATTGCCAGATTGTGCGCGTTGGTGATGCTGTCGATGTCGCCGGTGAGCCCCAGCGAGAACTCAGACATCGGGATCAACAAAGCATTGCCCCCCCCAGCAGCCGAGCCCTTGATGTTGAAGGTGGGCCCAGCGGACGGTTGCCGAATGCATCCGCCTACGTTCATCCCGCGCTTGGCCAAGCCTTCGATCAGCCCTAAGCTGGTCGTGGTCTTCCCTTCGCCCAACGGCGTAGGGGTGATGGCCGTGACCTCGATGTACTTACCGTCCGGACGATCCTCCAGTCGCTCGGCCACGCGAAGGAAATCAAGCTTGCATATCCGCCCGTGGGGGATGATCTCTTCCCTTGTCAGCCCGAGCTTGTCCCGCCAGCCATCGGGGGTTGGCATCCCTTTTTCCGCTTCAGCCGCGATTTGCCAGTCCGCGAGCTTGGTGGGATCGTATGGCATCTGTTTCCCTCCTTGGTAGTGTCAACTCCCAGCAGAGTCTACAACCCGACACGCTCCAGGATTGCCGGGACATGTCTCTCCCAACCCATCGGCATAAGGTGCACCCCCTGGCACAGAGGGCGCACTACCTGACTGGCTCAGGCACACAAGCCACTGTTGCGACGAACCCTGTCCCCTTCGTCCTTGGGCCCTCAAGTTCTTCGATCACCTCCTACTCACTTCCTGAATCTCTGGAGCTTCTCCAGTAATTCTGCTTCTCCGGCCCGGTCCCCGAGACAGGTCGGGATGATGCCATCGACAACGTCTGCGAGCTGGGCAACGAATTCTTCGGCACGGTCCAAGGTTGACGTGGACGGCCACCCGATCCTACCTATAGTCTTCTTGTTCTTAGGCGTCTCCACTATGAGATACGCATAGATCGCCTTGCCCAACCGTCGACTTTCGTCGGCAACCTGTCTCAGCGTGGCAAGGGATTCTTCTTCCAGTCTCATAAAGAAACCAAAATCCCACTCGTCACTTATCCGAGCGATGGCATCTTCGGCAGGTCGGCGTGCGGTCAACAGGCACCCCAGCCTAACATTCCGTATCTTCACTGTGTTGCGGAGAAACGACCTGACTTCTTCGGCAGGTCCCGTTGAGCGCCGATACTGGCTGATTTCGTCCGGGTCCGTCAGAAGCTGGCAGCCGCCATCTTCTCGAGTTCTTATCGGGTGCCCGTATTGCGGGGGATCTCCTGGGTCCGGCACCATTCCATCGACACCGACAGCCTCAGCAGCGAGCGCCACTGCGCCCACTTCCACCGGCCCCTTGTAGTTCGTGATCAGCATCGGAATGACGATCTTGTCAGGGTTCCTCGCTTTCAGCACGCAAGCCACAGCGGCTCCACTGGGGGCGGGTCTCCCTCCTGCGCTGTCTGTGATGTTCCATCCATCGACCAAATCCTTGGTTTCCTCTGCAGACTCGAGGAAGTCCATCCTCGGAATGAACTCGTACAGTATCTTCATGGTTTCGCTCTCCCTTCTCCTTTTCGGCAAGCTTCAGTGGCGGCCAAGCTAGGGCTCCGCTCCTCTTCTTGGGGTCTTTCGAGTATGGAGCTCTGGCGCTTGCACAATCTTACGCACCCCCAATCACGATTCAGCTCCCCTAGCGTTGCCACCTCCTTCACACCCGCACTTCTTCCGATTGGTCCGGAAACCACATTCGCTCCACATATTTTCGACCGAACTCCGGTATCGTGGCCAGTTCGACGTATTCCATGCGCCGACCCAGGCGCCGTGCCTCCCGGGCGAGGGTCCTGTCGACCAACACAGCTTTCGCTCCTTCTCCGGCCGCGTTGCCCACCAGCTCGACGCTGTGTCGAAGGGAGCCGGGGAGCAAGCCGATGCGTACCAGACTCTCGGGACGCATGCTCGCGCCGAAGGCACCGGCCAAGCACAGACGGCTGATCTCGTCAGGTTTCAGTCCCATATGCGCAAGCAACGCGTCCACACCACTCCGAAGGGCGGCCTTCGCCAGCTGCAGCTTCCGCACGTCCCCCTGCGCCACGAACACGTGCTTCTCGCCCCGAGCGAGGAAGAACCGTCTGTCGTTGCCCTCCCCTTGCACACGCCGAGCCAGCGGCCCCTGGGGGAGCAGCATCTTCCCCCGCCTGTCCACCACACCGACCCTCAGAAGCTCGGCCACCGCGTCGGTGAGGCCCGTACCACACAGCCCCCGAGGTTCGCCTCCGCCGACGGTCCGCCACGTCACCCCTTCTTCGCCGACCCGCACTTCGGACACAGCGCCAGGCAGCGCGGGCATCCCACACGCCACCCCTACCGCTTCGAATGCGGGACCAGCAGCCGCGGAACAGGAAACCAACCTGCCATGGGCGGCCAACACGATTTCTCCGTTCGTCCCCAGATCCAGGTACAAGACAGGCTCACGCGCCCTGTGCAGTCCGTTGGCCAACACCCCAGCCACCACATCCGCACCGACATAGCCGGACACCAAGGGAAGGAGTTCCACCGTCGCCCGAGGGTTCACCGTCAACCCCAACTCCTGCGCCTCCACATTGAGCCACCGAGCCCACAGCGGCGCGAACGGTGCGTGTCCCAGACATATCGGATCGGCTCCCGCGAACACGTGGAGCATCGTGGGGTTGCCCACCACCGCGACATGCACAAGCTCGCCCGGCAGCAAGCCTGCCTCCGCAGCGAGTTGGTCGACGAGCTCGTTCACACTTACCTGCACAGCCTCCCTCAGCGCGGACAGGCCCGCTGCACCGTGCGCCTGCACGTGAGAGATTCGCGAGAGGACGTCGGCCCCGTAGGCGCCCTGGCGATTCTCTCCCGCCCGTGCCCCGAGCTGGGTCCCCGTTGCCAGATCGACGAGGTACGCGGCCACAGTGGTCGTCCCGACGTCGACGGCCAGACCGTACGGGCCTTGCCCGCAGCCTCCCGGCTCGAGCCCGACCAGTCTTCGCCCGACGGTGGTCACGCAGAACGCAGCGTCTCCCCTCTCTGTAGAGAGAGGGGAGAGAAGAGAAGGGAGAGTGTCCAGCCTACGTCCGACTGCCTCCTCCAGCTGAGACAGTGCTGCCCTCTCCGCCACGGGCGGCGGCAGGCACAGACTGAACCGCCGGGCTGCAGGGAACACCGCCTGCGCCCCGCGCTTGTCGGACTGGACTTTCTCCTGCGTCCCTTCCTGGTCGATCGGAAGCGCGATGCTCGCATCCCGAGCGACCTCATGCGCGCAGGCAAGGCGCCAGCCCTCGGCCAGTTCCCGCGAGGAGAGGAGCTGCCAGTCCTCGGGGGCGGGAGTCGGCGCGTCGTTCACAAAACGAATTCTACAACGTCCGCACACACCGCGACCCCCGCAGCCGGACGGCACGTAGACCTGCGCCCCCCTCAGGGCTGCCAAAAAGGTGCTGCCCGACTGGACATACTCCTCCCTACCGCTTGGGAGCAGCCGCAGCTTCACCTTCCCGGCCCCGCCCGACACAGGGGCCAGCCTCAGGAAACCAATTTCTTGGCCAACTCCACCGCCGAAGCGGCGTCAGCGGCGTAACCGTCGGCGCCTATCTTGTCTGAATACTCCTCACTTACTGGCGCGCCGCCGAGCATTATCTTGACCCCATCCCGCAGATTGGCGTCCTGCAGGGCCTTGATCACCTCAGGCATATATACCATGGTCGTGGTGAGCAGGGCAGACATTCCCACAAGGTCCGGTTTGTGTTCCCGTACTGCCTCCATGAATTTGTTCGCCGGCACCTCGATCCCCAGGTCAATCACCTCAAAGCCGGCTCCCTCAAGCATCATGACGACAAGGTTCTTACCGATGTCGTGCAGGTCCCCTTCCACCGTGCCGATGACCACCTTCCCTTTGGCCTTCACCCCCGCCTCAGCGAGCTTCGGTCGCAGCACGCCCATGGCCCCCTTCATTGCCTCAGCGGAGATCAACATTTCCGGTACGTAGCGGTCGCCTCTTTCGTACTCAGCCCCCACGGTGTCCATGGCTGCAATCAACGCATCGTTCAGGATGCTCTCTGCAGCGACTCCTTCGCCCAGCGCCCTCTCCGTGAGCTTGGTCGCCTCTTCTTGCTCCCCCTCCAGAACAGCCTGTTTTAGTTCTTCCAGCATCGCGCCTCCTAACCTTTTGTTCGCCTGTAATGCTTGATGTAGCCCATGCAGTATGCATCCTGTCCCGTTAGAGCCTCGGAAGCAAGCAGCGCTTCCAGTACATCGCTACGGGTGGGATCGGTGATCAGAGCATTCACTCCCGCCGCCACCGCCATAGCAAGGTATGTCCTGTTGAGCGCCGCACGCCCGGGCAAGCCGAACGACACATTACTCACCGCTACACAGGTCCGGACTTGCAGCTCCCTGCTGATTCTCCGTGCCCCATCCAGCGAGGCCAACCCCTGCTCGGGGTCGCTCGCCACCGACATACACAGGACGTCCACGATAATGCGGTCCTCAGAGATGCCGGCCGCTTCACACATTTCCACCAGTGCTCGCGCCTCCTGCAGTCGGTCTTCAGCAGTCTTGGGCATGCCCTTCTTGCCCATCGCCAGCCCGATTACCTCCGCGTCTGTGCTGCCGACCAGCTCCACCATCGACGCTCGCGACGCTTCGTTGGAGATGGAATTTACGATCGGTCGGGCATGGCAGTCCTCCAGAGCGGCTTCCATGACCTCAGGGTTGGCCGTGTCTATCGCCAGTCGGACATCGCCCACTTCCTTCTGCACTACCCCCACCATCCAACGAAGGTCAGCTGCTTCGTCTTCCATCGACTGAGCCGCGTTCAAATCCAATGCCCCCGCGCCCGCCTCCACCTGCGCCCGAGCCAAGCGGGCGATGGTCTGGGCGTCCTTTGTCTGGAGCGCCTTTTGCACTTCCTTGCGGCTCGAGTTGAGCAACTCCCCGATCACGAAAGACTTCACGGCATCGCCTCCTCCACGGGCAGGGCAATCTTGGGAAACCGCTCTCGCAGCTTGCGATCAACACCTTCCGCGAATCCCGGAGGTCGGTGCTGCCCCAGCATTTCGCGTGCCACGTCCCGAGCGCGGTCTCTGGTGTCCATAGCTCCCTTCTCCTCCCACTTTTCTCGCAGGTTTCTGTCCGACACCCGAGGCATGAATAGCTCTGACCTCATGTGTTTAAGCGTATGAGCGTTGGTTAGGAAATGTCCACCTGGCCCCACTTGGGAGATCGCCTCAAGGCCAAGCGTGTCCTCAGACACCTCCACCCCCCGCACGCAGCGCATCACCATACCCAGGATTTCGTCGTCGATTACGTACTGCTCGTACGCAGCAGTGGTACAGAACTCCAGCGGCCCGGCGGCGTCGTGGATGTAGTTCGCCCCCGCCAGGCCCACGAGCAAAGCCGTCATCGCTTTCTCATATCCCGCCTGTGCATCCGGCACCTTGGAGTCGGACATGCCAGCCGTCGCGTACAATGGCAGTCGGTAGTACTGCGCCATCTGCGCCATGCCCGCCTGCATGAGTCCCATCTCCACCGCCCCGGACAGGTACCCCGCCCGCCGGGGGTCCATCACCGTGGACACCGTTCCCAGAATTACCGGGGTCCCAGGGTTGGCCAACTGGGCGATGACCAGCCCGGCAATCGTCTCGGCCAGTTGCACCACAGTAGACCCGGCAATCGTCATCGGTCCGGTAATCCCCGCCACTACCTCCGAGGGAATCGCCACTGGAAGCCCCCGCTTGGCGATCTCCACCAGGAAATCGCCGTATGTGGCGTCGATTCGGAGAGGGGCGACAGTGCAGGTGATGAAGGAGACGATCGGCCGTTCGCGCAACGCATCTGCTCCGCCGGCCACCTCCTCGGCCAGGGAGATCGCCTCCCGCAGCCCTTCCCCAGTGTAGATTCCGCCCATGATGTGCTTCTCCGTGTTGGCCAGCCCAGCGTAGAATCGGTTTACGTCCACCTGCTCCTTGGCCAGGTCGTTGGGGTACAAGGGGACGAGGTAGAAGTGCACATTCTCCAACGCATCAACCAGCCTGCCTACGCGGGCGATATCCAACAGAGTTGTGGGTCTTCGCTTTCCCGTCTCCAAATCGAGGGTATGTAAAACGGTTCCCCCAGTTCCGAAGTACACACGAGCGTCCTCTAGCTCAAGATTGTGCCGTTCATCGCGGCCATACAGCGTCACCTTGGAGGGAGCACGGTCCACGCACTCACGCACTAGCCTCTCGGGAAGCGTCACTGTATTGCTTCCCCTGTCCTTGCCCCCCCCTTCGAGGAGAAGCTCCCGTGCCTGACGCGAATTGACCTGGATTCCGACGTTCTCTAGGGTCCACATGACCGCCTCGTCTATCCGCTTTGCCTCCTGCTCGCTGTACAGGCGGTACGGTTTGGCGGCAAGTCCTGGTTGCTCCGGCATCGAAGCCTCCCTTAAATCCGTATCCGAAATTCGTCCCGGATCTTGGCCTCCGCGTCTTGGGGAATGAACTGCGGACGCTCCTTGCCCAAGACCTGCGCTACGATCTCCTTGGCCCGCTGGCGGGCACCTGCTCCACCCCTCTTCTCCCAGTCGGAGAGCGACTCACGCACCGCAGTGAGCGGGTGGAAGTACTCGTCAGAACGGGCCATGGTGACTGTGTGGCGCTGGGCAAGGAAATTGCCGCCCGGCCCCACCTTGCCGATCAACTCCTCGGCCACCGTCTCTTCGTCCACGCGGATACCCTCCCGCGCCCGCAGGGCCATCCCACAGACATCGTTGTCGACCACATACTGTTCGAACGACACGCCCAGCATCGAGTCCAACATCCCCGCCGCGTGATGGACATAGTCGCCCCCCGCCAGCGCCACCAAGATCACGTTGGTCGCCTTCTCCATGCCCGCCTGCACATCGGCCCCCTTGGCCTCGGTGAGCCCGGCATCAGAGTAGATAGGAAGCCCAACATAGTGCGCCAGCTGAACGGCAGCTGCGTTCATCAACCCGCTCTCCACCGCTCCCCCTAGATAAGCCATCGTGCGGAAGCTGGCCGCCGCCGGGACCGGCCCGTACAGCACCGGAGCGCCGGAACGAATGGCTTGGGACAGGACGACCCCCGACAGTTCTTCAGCATGGACCTGGGTGAGAAGCCCCGCCAGCGAGGCCGGCGCCGTGGAGCCCGCCATGGGGGCCGAGGACAGCATCACCGGGATCCCTTGTTCCACTGCCCGCTGGAGGACATTGGTGACGCCCGCGTCCACTCGCAACGGAGACACCATCCACGAGCAGGTAAGCGACAGGAACGGCCGGGCTTTGAACTCCTCCTCGCCCCCGGCGATCAGGGCGGCCATGTGCACCAGCCGGTCTACGGATTCCGGGGAGCTCGCGGCCATGGTCACGTGCTTCTGCGTGTTCGCCAGGCAAGCAAACAACGTGTTTTCGTCCAACTCCTCGTCGGGGATGTCCCTGGCGATCACCGGCCGCAGAAAGAAGTGTATATTGTCCAGGTTCTCCACCAACCACGCCAACTCGGCGAGATCTTGCAGTGTGGACTCGCGGAACTTCTCTTGTTCGCTGTCCAGCACCCTGATCGCCGCCCCGCCGGTGCCCAGGTAGACCTCCCCAGCACCGAGTTCAAGCGAGGCATGACTGCCCCGCGCATGCAGGGAAAATCGAGAAGGGGCACTCTCCAGAGCTGTCTCCACCACTCTCCGGCCGAAGCGCACGCGACTCCCCTCCGCCTTGGCTCCCTTTCGGACGAGGAGATCGCGGACCGAGCTCTCCCCCACCTCCACGCCCACCTCAGCGAGCACCCTCAGTGCCGCTTCGTGGATGCGTTCAATCTGCTTCTCACTGAGCACTCGCAGTCCTACACGTCCTGGCTCATCGGTCGTCATGCCCTCTCCCTTCGAGAATTGTTGACTTCACACTGGGCGCTCTGTAGCATGGGATTCAGTATATGGTTCCTGGCAACCCTGTCAACTGTTGCTCCCCGCCCGAGGCGAGAAGCGGGGCAGCGAGGACTGGGGCGATAACGTGTTGAGGAGAGGCTATGCACACAAAGGGACCCAGCGATCTGCTCACCGCCATCCGGAGCACCCACTTCCCGGGCAAGCGCACGCAGGTCGCCAAGTTCATCCTGGACAACTATATGGAGAGTGCGTTCTTCACCGCCGCCGAGGTTGCTCGCCGGGTCGGCGTATCCGAGCCCACAGTCATCCGCTTCGCTATGGACCTCGGATACGGTGGTTTCACCGAACTCCAACGCGCACTACAGGACCTGATCCAGCAGAGGCTCACCACGGTACAGCGACTCAGGCTTCAGCCTCGCAGTCCCGAGGGGCAGGTCCCGGTGATCCAGTCCTTGTGGCGCGACCTGCGAAATCTGGAGGAGACGATCGAGGCTCTGGACCCAGAAGTGGTGATGCGCGTGGTGGGTCTGTTGGCGGATGCCGATCGCGTGATTGTGGTGGGACTGAGGATGTCATCAGCATTGGCTCACTACATGCGGTTCGCGCTCAAGAAGAGCGTCCCCACAGTAGTGGCTGTCACCAGCGGAGACGGGGCGTTTTTCGAGGAGCTCGTATATACAACTCCCCGTTCGGTGGTGGTGGGGCTGGGCTTTCCCCGTTACACCCGTACGACCGTGGACTACCTGGAGGCAACACGTGAGCAGGGCCTACCCATAGTCGCCATCACGGACTCTCAGCTATCTCCTCTGGTTCCCCTCGCCGACCACGTCCTGCTGGCCCGCAGCAGGGCGCTTTCTTACGTAGACTCGTTCACTGCCCCCATCGCGGTCATCTGCGCACTGGCCACCACCCTGAGTGTGAAGACGGGAGACCCCGACAAACTAGAACGACTGGAAAGCCTGTGGAGGAAGTACCGGGTATTCCGATAGCTTGAGCTGTACCCACAAGCTCGCCCATGCTTCCGGAACACTGACCCCCCCGGCTGACGATGCCTAGCAGAGCTGTTCTAGGAGGTCTCGGGCAGAGAGGCTTTCCATCTCCACAAGCACCTCGCCCAAGGCCCGAGCCCTCTCCACTCCCAGGCCGGCCTTAACATAGCACTCGAACTTGGCATCCAGTTCCTCCGCCGACAAAGGGTCGTCCGGATCTCCCCGTGCGGCAGTGGTCGGCGCCGTCAATCTGACGCCACCATCTACAGTCACGGTCACACGCGCCAGGCACTCGCCCGGAAACCTTTTCTCCAGGTCTTGTGCCACCCGCGCGCTCACACGCCGGCCGAGGTGGACCACTTCGGAATCGGCCAGACGGGCCTCACTCACCTGTTCCACGGACAGCTGGCCGTCGACCAGCGCTGCCGCCACCGCCCAGGGCAACGAGTACTGCGCCTCATGCGTGTCTCGCGGAGGGAACCTCATCGCACGGGCAGCCGCCTGGAATGTCTCCACCTGAATCTCAACGATGTCCGAATGGGAAAACCCGTGCTCTCGCTGCAGTGACCATACTCCCTCCACCGCCGGGTGCGTCCACCGACACGTGGGATAGGGCTTGAAATACTGCCTTTTCATCAGCCAGCTCTCGCCCAGGGTCGCCGCCTCTTGTCGTCCCGCAGTCTCGGACACCAGCAAAGACGGCGGTCCGTACATCTGCTGCTTGCTCATCCCCAGGGCCATGGAAGCAGCTAACGCCCCGCCTCCCGCCGAGTCCTTCAGCGGAGTTGGGTTGGCAATGCAGCGGAGCATCGGGGACATGGGGGCGTAGTATTCCGCTGCCCCCACCACTGCGTCCAGACGGCTCTGCGGTACGCCCAGGAGTCGCGCCCCGGCGACTGTCGCTCCCAGGGCTGCCCAGGAACCGGATGCATGGTATGCAGGCCCATACAGTTCGTGCACCGCCAGCCCAGCACGGCATGCCACTTCGTAGCCGACAACGATCGCTGCCAGGAGCTCAGAGCCGCACGTCCTCCCTTTCGCACAGGCCAACGCCACGGGGATCACCGTGGCCCCTGCGTGTCCTTTGGCCGGCCGAAACCCGTCATGAGCGTCCAGAAAATCAACTAGCATGGCGTTGTGGTAGGCAGCCCCGACCAGAGAGCTCTTTCTGCCGGAAAACCAGAGCCTCCTTTGTCCAGACCGAAACTGGGACCCGACAAACGAAGTCAGCTCTGCGGTACCCGACAGGATACGGCTTCCCGCCGCCACTCCGAGCACGTCCTTCAAGCAGCGCATGGACTGAGCCCGAACTGCCCGTGGAATCTCGTCCCAGGTCAAATCCAGCGCCCAACCCTCATAGCTCATCTACCCTCCAGGGCGGGGCCCACACCCCGCAATGAAATGAGAAGGGGGCCAGCTCGTGCGCCGGCCCCCCTTCGCCTTAAGCTAGGCTCGAACGAAACTCAGCCCTCGATCAGATCGTTCTCCAACAGGAACTCCCGGGCAGCCTCATCGGGCCCAAGCCCATCGATGGCCACGCGGGCGTTGAGCTCTGCCATCCTGCGCTGGGCAGCGTCCGGCTCCTGCGGGAAGGCAGCGACCAGCTCGTTCAGGATGTCTGCCAGCTCAGGATTCGCCTCCAACACCTCCGCACGGATGTTCGGGGACAGGTCGTAGGGTGGCCAGAACTGCCTGTCGTCCTCGAGCACCACCCAGTCGAACTCGATGATCTGTGGATCGGTCCCGAACGGGTTGCCGACCTCCACATCGCCCCTGATCAGAAACTGCAGGTGCACACCGGCCAGAGCGGCTGTGATGTATCCGGGGTTGAACTCGAACTCGTACAGGTCCTGCAGGGCTGGCAGTCCATCCGGCCGAGTGGCGAACTCGATCGTCACCGCAATGCGCACGCGGCCGTCGCGCTGGCGCACGAACTCAGCCAAATCGGAGATGGTGACAAGGTCGTTCTCCTCGGCGAACTCACGCTCCACTGCGAGCGTGTAGGTGTTGTTACACCAGATAGGGTCCAACCAAACGATACCCCTCTCCTCGTCGTATTCCTTGATCAAATCGTACATCTCCGCGGGTGTCTCACCCTCGTACGGCATTCCCGCGTGCGTCAGCCAGCCGGTGCCCGTGTACTCCATGCACAAGTCGATGTCTCCACCGAGCAGCGCCTCGCGCATGATGGTGGTGGACATACCAGTGGACAGCCCAACGTCGTACCCTCTGTCCTCAAGAAGCTGCTTCATCAGCTCACCGACGATGATCTGCTCTGTGAATCCCTTCGTCCCTATGTGAATCCTCGCCGCTCCCACTCCTACAGAGAGCGCTCCCACCAACAAGACTGCCACCATGTACTTCATGTAATTACGAAACATATCCCATTCCCTCCTCATCGCTTGTGTTACACGTATGTCCGGATACAACTTGCTGCACTCCCCTCCTGTGGATCACCTCCTGAGCACTAAGCTACAGCGGAAAGTTCACTGCTCTTGATACCTCTTGGGGTTACCGCTCGTTCCACCGCACCCAGCACCGCGTCCAGCGTCACGGCCAGCGCAGCCGTGGGCGCAGCACCCTGCAACACGATCTCAATGATGCCGCCTATGGCGATCCCCTCGGCGATGATCGCTCCCAACCCTCCCACGCCGATCAGTCCGGCTACGGCAGCAGTTCCCACATTGAGCACTGTGGAGGTGCGAATGCCGGCCATGATCACCGGCACAGCCAACGGAATCTCCACCTTGCCCACAATCTGCCAGTACGACATCCCCATCCCTCGGGCGGCGTCTCGGATCGCCGGGTCCACAGCTTTTATCCCCGCGTAGGTGTTGCGAACAATCGGGAGCAACGTGTACGCGGCCAGGGCCACGATCACTGCCTGCCGGCCGATTCCGAGGATCGCCGAGAACAAGAAGATGAAACACAACGTAGGCAGCGTCTGCCCCGTGTTGACAACCCCCTCCAAAAGCCGGGTGAGCACCGGAATGCGCTTCCTGCTCAGGATGAAACCAACGGGAAGCCCTATGCCCATGGCCAAAAGCTCGGCGATCACCACCAGCTGCATGTGCGTGGACATCTCCGCCAGTATCCGGCCCGGCGCCACAGTACGAGGCCAACCTCTCTCTCCGATCGGACCGATGCTTGTCATCCATATCGTGATCCCGATGAAAATCGCCAGCAACGAAATCAGGGTCAGAAGCCGCCTCATCCCTGATCCCCTTCCTCCAAGTAGTTCTCCTGTACGACTTCGTACAGCCTGCGGAAGGTAAGCACACCCACGAACTTGTCATGGCGGTCCACAACAGCGAGATTTCCGATCGCACTCTCCAACATGAGCGACAGCGCCTCGTTCACCGGCATGTCACGTCTCCCGAGCATCCTGGCCGGCACAAGCACATCGCTTACCTTCTGCTCCCCATCAAGGTCCCGCAGGCCGCGGCGGTTCACCCAGCCGGCAAAGCTCCCATCCTGGTCGACAACAGGCAAGAAGCGGACATCCCGCTCGTCCATCCTCTGGAGCGCCTGTGCTACGGTGGCCTCGGTCTCAATGGTGGGGACGTTCTCGTCGAGTACCTCCCGTAGCCGAACCAACGTCAACGCCTTCAGCGTGCGGTCAGTTCCCACGAAATTCCGGACGAAGTCGTCCTTGGGCTCCACCAGGATCTCCGCCGGCGTTCCCTCTTGAATCAAGTATCCATCGCGCATCAACGCTATCCGATCCCCCAGCTTCAGCCCTTCCTGAAGGTCGTGAGTGACGAACACGATCGTCTTTTGAATCTCCTCTTGGATGCGCAAGAACTCATCCTGCAACCGTTCACGTGTGATGGGATCGATGGCCCCGAACGGCTCGTCCATCAACAGCACTGGCGGATCCGCGCCCAGGCAACGCGCTACGCCGACGCGCTGGCGCTGACCGCCGGAAAGCTCCGACGGATAGCGCTTCCCGAACTCCTCCGGCGGCGTGAGACCCACCAACTCCAGGAGCTCTTTTACGCGCGACTTCCACTTCTCCTTGGGCCAGCCCAGAAGCAGCGGCACCGCAGCGACGTTGTGCTCCACCGTCATGTGGGGGAACAGGCCGATCTCCTGAATGGCATAGCCAATACCGCGCCGGAGTTGATTGGGGTCTATCTTGCTGATATCGCGTCCATCCAAGTATATAGTGCCTGATGTAAGGGCAATGAGCCGGTTGATCATCCGCAACGTGGTGGTTTTACCACAACCGGACGGCCCTACGAGAATGCACAGCTCCCCTTTGCCGATCTCCAAGCTAACGTTGTTGACGGCCTCAGTCCCCCCGGCGTAAACCTTGGTTACGTTCTCCAGCTTTATCATGATGATCGCTCTCCGCTACGCAGCCCTCTTGGCGTCGCCAGGTATTCCAGCGCACCCAACACCCAGTCGCTGGCAATCGCCAGCACAGCAACCGATATCGACCCCACCACCACCAAGATGGTCCCCATCCGTCCGGGCTCCTGAATTCCGCGGAACATCAACTGCCCCAACCCACCGGCTCCGATCCAGGCAGCAATCGCAGCGATGCCCACGTTCATGACCACCGCCTGGCGCACGCCAGCCATGATTACCGGAACAGCCAAAGGCAGCTTGATCTTCGTCAGAAGCTGGCGTTCCGACATTCCCATGCCTCGGCCAGCGTCGATGATCGCCGGGTTGACCTCCACGATGGCTGTGTAGGTGTTACGCACGATGGGCAGAAGCCCATACAAAGCAAGAGCAACGACGGCAGGCACAAACCCTATCCGAGAAAGACCCAGGGCACCCAGCACCGCCATCAAGATGCCGTACATCGCCAGCGAGGGAATCGTGATGAGCATGCCGCTCAAATACAGGGCCAGCTCCGCCAGCCTCTCCCGTCCTCTTCCGGAGATGAATATCCCCAGCAACACGCCCACGATCACACCTGCCCCGTTGGCGACCAATATGATGCGCAGGTGCTGCAGGGTCAGCGCCCCGATCTGTGCCCAGTTCTTGTTGACCCACGTCCAGATATCCTGTAGCACGTTGCCATAATAGGGGGCCCCAACTTGATTTGCAACCCTGAATGCAACCTCTCCACACCATGATAATGCAAGCTACGCTATCATTGGGCGGTATTGAGGAACGCTCTCCCTCAACACTGAACACTGAACTGTGGGCACCCCCTGCATACGGGGCACCTCCTACATACGCCCTGCGTCCCCCGCCCTAGACGGCCCGTAACGCCAAGCAGGCGTTCTGTCCGCCGAAGCCAAAGGAGTTGGACAAAGCCACCCGGATCGTCGCCTTCCTGGGCACTCCCGGAACGTAATCCAGATCACATTCGGAGTCCTGCTCCCCCCAAGTAGTGGTAGCCGGGAGGAACCCCTCCGCAAGGGCAAGAACCACAGCGCAGGCCTCCACGCCTCCCGCGGCGCCCAACAGATGCCCGATCTGTGATTTAGTCGAACTCACAGGGATTTCGTACGCCCGTGGACCGAACAAGTCCTTGATCGCGCGGGTCTCTGCCCGGTCGTTGAGCTGAGTGGCCGTACCATGGCCGTTGATGTAGTCCACCTGCTCCAGCGAAAAGCCTGCTGAGCGCAGAGCCTGGGACATCGCCGCTCGGGCCCCCTCTCCCCGCTCCGGCGGGGCGGTGATGTGAAAGGCGTCACACGTCGCCCCGTAGCCGGCCAGCTCGGCCAACGCTTGGGCCCCCCTTCGCGCTGCGTGGCTCTCGGACTCCAAGAGCAAAACACCTGCCCCTTCCCCCATGACGAACCCGTCCCGGCGGGCGTCATACGGTTTGGACGCCGTCGCAGGGTCTGCGTTGGGGGTCAGAGCCCCCATCCGGTCGAACGCAGCGTACACCAAAGGCAGCATCACCGCCTCGGCGCCCCCGGCCAGCGCCCAGTCCACCTGCCCGGCTCTCAGGTAATCCCAGGCGAGCCCGATTGCGTGGGCACCCGCTGCACAGGCAGTCACCACCCCCAGGGAAGGTCCTGTCACTTCCACCTCGATGGCCGTCTCCGCGGCGGGAGCGTTGGGCATCATCACCGGTGCCAAAAACGGGGACACCCGTGAGGCTCCCCTCTCCAGCATGGCCAAGTGGTTGTCGACCATAGCCTCCATGGCACCGATACCCGTGCCCATCATCACTGCCCCCCGAGCCCCGTCCCGGTGCGCGAGTTCGCCATGGCTCAGGGCAAGCTTGGCCGCGGCCACGGCCAGCTGGCTAACCCTTCCCATGCGCCGGGCACGTTTTTTCTCCAGGAACTCCATCGGAACGAAGTCCCGGCAAGGAGCCCCTACCTTGGCGCGGATGCCGGATAGATCCAACTGCTCGTCCATGCGCACGATGCCGCTTGCCCCCGTGCGCAGTCCCTGGCGCAGTGCATCAGCGCCCACGCCCAGGGGGCTGACCACCCCCAATCCGGTTACCACCACCCGTTCACACATAGCCGTTCTCAACCGAATCGGCCAACACCAACACCTCTGACTGCGCAACGCGGACCACGCCACGCTGAACTCGAAAGGTCAATTCGCCGTCGGCGACGGTCACCCGCAGCAGAGCATCCCTCAGGCCAAACACGGCCGGGGCATGGCCCGGCAGGATTCCCAACCAACCTACAGGAGTTCTGCAGTACACCTGAGATGCCTCGCTGTCCAGGAACACCCGCTCGGCGGCCACAAGCTTGCACGTCATCATGGGGGACACTATAGCGGCCTCCAGATCACCCCGCCAGACTTGCTCAGCGCTTCGCTCCCTAGCGGTCGAGCTGGTGTCGCCAAAACCCCTCCACCAAGCCCATCATGTGAGAGAGAGTGCCAGAGTCCAGCCGCAGTCGGCCAGCCTGGGACAGGGGAAATCTGGTCAACGCGGACATGCTCTTCCACACCTTAGGAGGTACTTCAGCCCCACTTCCCCCACAGGCCCGGCACACAAGACCGCCTCGCTCGGCTTGCCATGTGAGATCCTCCTGCCTTCCGCAGGCGAGACACCCCTCCAGTCGAGGGCGGTGTCCGGCCACCACCAGGAGCTGGAGGGAGAACGAAACTCTGCCCAACGACGGGTCAAGCCCAGCGGCCAGGCTAGCGACGTACAGCCTTACCTGAGCATAACCTGCCGGGTCCGGCGACTCGGCGGGCAGCACCCGGTCTGCCAACGCCAGCCCCCACAACGCAGCCTCCAGCCGATCAAGGTCCTCCCTCAAAACAGGGAACGACTCCAGTAGCGACACCTCCCGCAGAAGGTGCAGCCCGCGGCGGCGTACGTAGTAGACGAGCTGAAGTCGGTTGGCCAGGTCGAGGGCCCCGCCGAAGCGACTCGTCGCCCGCCGTACACCCTTAGCCAAAACGGAGATCTTTCCATGTCCCGGAGTGAGGGCAACTATGATTCTGTCAGTCTCGGCGTAGTCCCGCATGCGCAGTACCACGCCCTCGTCGCGGTCCAGCTTAGCCACGTCAGTCGGTCGCTCCCTCCACAATGGAGATACTCCGGGAGGCACCGAGCCTGTTTGCTCCAGCCTCCACTAGTCTGAGGGCCGCCGCGTAGTCGCTGATCCCTCCGGCCGCCTTCACCCCCACATGCGGGGCCACAACTCGACGCAGCAGAGCCACGTCCTCCACGGTTGCCCCGCCGGGGCCATAGCCCGTGGATGTCTTCACAAAGTCGGCTCCCGCCGCCTGAGCCAGTATGGCACCAGCGGTCTTCTCCTTGTCATCCAACAACGCACATTCCAAGATCACTTTCAGCAGGGGTCTTTCGCCCACCTTGTCCAGCGACTCACGCACGGCCCGAACGTCGGCCTGGACGGCGGCATAGTCCCCTTCCTTCAGCGCAGCCACGTTGATCACCATGTCCACCTCACGAGCTCCCTCTCCCACTGCAGCGCGAGCCTCGAAAGCCTTCACTTCCGGGCTGTGTTGCCCGTGCGGGAAGCCGACAACGGTGCACACCGCCGGGATCTCATCTTGCAGTAGGCGCACAGCAAGTGAAACGTGGGTCGGGGGGATACACACCGCAGCAAAGCCATACAGAGTTGCTTCCCGGCACAACTCCTCGATTCGCTTCACCCCCACAGTGGGACCAAGGGCAGTATGATCGATAATCCTGGCCAGTTCCTGTCTGCGCATCTTTCCTCCCGTCACACGCGTTCAGTCCACAGATGCCTGCAGATTTCCGCGAGGCGCTTGCGGTCCACCTCCACCCCCAACCCAGCACCTGGCGGCACGATCACAGTGCCCCGCTCGGTCAGCTGGAAGTGAGGTTTCGCCAGGTCGTCCTCCCAGTACCGCGCAGTGGCGGAGATATCTCCAGGCAAGCAGAAACCGGGAAGCGTGGCCAGGGCGACGTTCAACGCCCTCCCCACACCTGTCTCCAACATCCCGCCGCACCATACGGGCACCCCCCGCTTGTGCGCGAGTTCCTGAATGGCCACCGCCGCCTGCACCCCGCCCACGCGCCCCTGCTTTATGTTGATCACGCCGCACGAACCCAGTTCCAGAGCCTCCCACGCTCGGTGCGGCGAAGTCACCGACTCATCCAGACACACAGACGTATCCAACAGCTTCGCCAGTCGCGCATGTCCCACCAAGTCGTCGCATGCAAGAGGTTGCTCGATCATCGCAAGGTCGTAGACATCCAGCTCCCTCAGGCGAGCCACATCATCCAGAGAGTAGGAAGCGTTGGCATCGACCGACAGGGGGAGATCCGGGTATCGAGATCGCACTGCAGCCACCACATCGAGATCCCAACCCGGCTTGATCTTCAGCTTCACCCGCCGATAGCCTTGCGCCACGCTGGCGCTTACCTGCTCCAGCAAGGCATCCAGCGACGCTTCAATTCCCAAACTCACCCCGGCCTCCACTTCACGGCGCACGCCGCCCAATGCCTCGCTCAACGAGACCCCACGGGCCCGACAGTCCAGATCCCACACGGCCCCCTCCAAAGCTGCCTTGGCCATCGGATGCCCCCGGATAGGTGCAAGCCTGTCGACCATCGCATGGGGAGGCGGCCACCCACTTCGCCTGAGGATAGGCAAGGCGAATTCCCGGATGACATGCTGAGCAGTGTCTATGGTCTCAGCAGAAAACCACGGGCCGGCGCCGGCCACGCACTCCCCCCAGCCTTCCAGACCATCCGCCGCAAGTCGCACAAGCAGCGCGCGTTTGGTACGTTCCTCTCCAAAACTGGTGACAAACGGCCTCCTGAGGGGAAGCTCCACAATATAGCCTTCCACCAATTCAGGCCGAAGTCTCATTCGGCCAGTACCTCATCCAGTCTCGCCCGGCGCAGAATCAGAAAGCTCCTCTCCGACTGATGCAGAAGCTGCACGCCCACATGCCCCTCTTCCATATAGGCTCCCAGGGCCTTGCGAGCTTCCAACCGCCAAGCACGTGCCAAGTCGAGGTCCTGTTCCCGCAGCCGCTGAAGGTCCGCGGGGGTTTCAAACAGCAGCTGATCGCTCTGTACATCGTAGCGGAAGCCGGCCGGCCTTCGCAGCCCGTTGGGCAGCCGCTGCGTACGGTTCACCAGCTCCATCTGCCCCAGCTCCGTCGCCGAAAGCGCCGACTCGCCGCCCTCGATCCTCGTCCTGACGCGCGGGCTGTTCAGATGCCACTCGCACAAGAAGCGGTCGCTGGCAAGTCCCCGGTTTCGCTGGTCCCGAAACTCTCCATAGTAGTTGGGCATATATCGTGTCACTACAGCTCCCAGCTTGTTCAGGTTGAAGTGAGCATTGCGCGACTCGAGAGGGTCGAAAGTCCAAGTCACCACTTCAATGCCCTGGTTGAGGACGTGCTCCCGCTGAGCCAGCTTCAGTCGATATCCCACCCCTTGGTTCTGCCAGGCAGGGGCTACAGCCGCCATCATCGAGCAGTGTCTCAAGGCCCCGTTGTGAGAGCGTCCGAGAAGAGAGAGCACGAAGCCCACCATCTCTCTCCCTGGGCCGATGCCATCGTATGCCGCCAGCAGAAGCCCTCCAGCCTCCACTATAGTGTGCAGAGCGTGATCCGGTACAAGCGCCGCATCGGCGAACCCCCACACTTCGCGTTGGAGGCGCTCGCACGACCGGTATCCTGCGTGGTCGAACACCGGCTCGATGACCAGCTCAGCTGCTTCGCTTGTTTGCATACATATCCCTGTCGGCCTCGGAGAGCAGGGCGTCCAGGACAAACGCGCCGTGGCCCTCCCAGACAGCAACGCCTACAGACAACCCTAAGGAAAAAGGCACGTCTGCGAACGCCTCGGCCACGCCCCGCTTCAGCCTATCGACCACTGCGCCCACCTCCCCGTTCGTCTCCGGCAGCAGAACCAGGAACTCATCTCCTCCCAGTCGAAACACGTAGTCTGCGTCACGTACGTGTTCGACGATGTACTCCGCCACCCGCTGCAGCAGCTCGTCGCCCATCCGATGGCCAAAGCTATTGTTTACCTCACGGAAGTTGTCCACGTCCACGTACAGAAAGGCTAGGGGCCGCCCGTAACGCCTGGACTTGGCCTCCTCGTGTGCCGCTGCTTCCTCCAGAAAACGCCGGTTGTACAACCCGGTGAGCGGATCCCGAATCGCCATGTCGTGGAGCCTCTGCTGATTATGCAGGTTGGCCAGAGCCACGCCCAGCTGTCCGGCCACTGCCTGAAGCAGCATTTCCTCTTGCGCGCCGAAAGCCTGAGGACGCCGAGACTCGACGTTTAGGACCCCGAGCAGCTCTCCCCCCGCCTCCACCGGAACCGCTAGCTCCGACCGTATTAGGGGGCAACCTTCTACGTATCGCGGATCGGCATGCACATCGCCCAGCGTCAGCGGCCTACGATGGGCGGCCACCCAGGAGACCACCCCCCGTCCGCGAGGAAGCTTCCACCCGGGGCGCACTTGCCTGTCCAGTTTCAGCTCCGATATCATCGACAGGTCCTCCAGGATCAACTCCCCTGCCTCCGCCCGGAAGAAAGCACAGTAGTCGAACAGGACGTCGCCCCGCACAGCCTGTACCACCTGCTCGACCAACTCCTTGCGCGAATGGGCTTTGGTCAACGTGTAGCTGAGCTTGTGCAAGCGCACGAGTCTCCCCTGCACGAAGAGCGCCCGAATGGCCGCCGAGCATAGCCCCGCCACCGCCATCACGGTATCGGAATCCAGCGAGGATATGCCGTAAGGCCGGCTGCTCCCCACCTCGAGCACAGCCACTAGCTCCCCGTCCAGCACCACTGGGACCGCCAGGCTCGACCGCACGGACTCGTGCGGCGACTGCGACACCTCGGAGAGCTCGGGCACCAAGTACGGGACCTTCGTGCTCGCCAGCCGGGCAAGAACCGAACGATCCGCAGTCAGAGGACCTGCCGTTTCCCCTCTTGCCAGCCTCCCTGCCTCGATCATCCCTCCCCCCGCGTAGGGGTAGGCCAAGTGTTCCTTGAGCAGTTGAACAGACCGTCGAATCACCTCCCCGGTCTCGCTGGCGTGCAGAAGGAGGGGGGCAAGTCGATGGACAACAGTCAGGTGTCGTCGATGTGCCCCCACCTCGGCCCTCTCTCGGGCCCTCTCCACCATAAGGGAAGCCATCGTCGCCAAGTGCACCACAGGCTCCAACGCCTCCGCGGTGATCGCGGTGGATTCCACAGGATCGTCCAGGGAGATGTGACCGATGATCCGGTCCACACCGTGTAGGGGGACGAAGAGCATGTCCATCGGGTCCCACCCGTCAATGCTCACCCTCCCCGGTATGCCCAACTCCTCGCCCAGAGGATTCCTGTCGGCCGGCACATAGCGTGCCCCTCCGGCGAGCTCAAACTCGCTAGAGAAGAAAGCTCGGCGTTGCTCAGGACTGAGCCCTCCACCTGCTATCAGGTGGGCCCTCTCCTCGGCGGACAGGCCGGAGGTGACCACCTCAGACACAGGAGCCTCAAGCGGATCGGGCCACGACAAGTCGTACAAAGCAACAACTGCCCTCTGAAACCCACAGTGTTCGGTGATCGCATCGGCCACTCGCTGAAGGATCGCGGTAGGTTGAGCCTCAACCAGCATGTCCTGGGCAATGCGGAACAAGATCTCCAGCAGTACCCCAGAGCGAAGCTCGCCCTCGACCTTGCGCAGCAGTCCGACGACGATGCGCTGACCTCCCTCTGCAACGCTTCGGGATAACACCTCCACAGGCACTCCCCGGCCCTCTGCGTGCAGCAGCCGCACCATGTAACTGGGGTAGGACTCTCCCTCGAGCTTGGCTTCCAGGATCTCAAGCACCTTGAGTCGGTCGTCCCAGTGAATGAACTGCTCCACCGGCTGCCCCAGCACATCCTCTTCCTTCCGCCCCAGCATGCTGAGCACCGACGGGGACGCGTATATCACACGTCGCTGCGAATCGAGGGCATAGGCTCCATAGCCCACACCGCTGGCGAGGAGTTCCTGCAAGCCCTCTTGCAGCAGACTGACTTCGCGCTTATCTGCTTCCATGGTCCCCGCCCTTCGGCCAGCGCTCCTGGTCTAGCCTACGTCGCAACTCACACCCCAGCAAGGCGCGCCACCTCCGCCGGATCCTCCGTCCACTGGCGCCGTACTTTGACGCTGAGGCCCAAGAACACCTGCCGTCCCAGCAGCTCCTCCAGGTCAGCTCGCGCTCGGCGCCCGATCTCTTTGAGCCTCTTGCCTTTGGAACCGATCACGATCGCCTTCTGAGACTCCCGCGCCATATACACCACCGCCCGTATCTCCACCAGAGGCTTGTCCTCGCGCTCCACGATGTCCTCCACCACGACCGCGACAGAGTACGGGATCTCTTGATAGGTGACCTGATAGACCTTCTCCCTAATCATCTCCGCAGCGAGGAATTGGAGTGGCCTGTCGGTAACGACTTCCGACGGGAACAACGGTTCGCCCTCCGGCAGCTTGCTGACAATCACCTCAATCGCTTCCTGCACTCCCTGGCCACGGGAACAGGAGACGGGCACAAGCTCGTCGAAGATCTCTAGCTCATCGTAGGCCAGCAGCGTTTCCGGAACGGCATTCCCCTTGGCCTTATCTATCTTGTTGACCAGGAGGACCTTGGCACAGGGCAGCTTCTGCAGCCGCGGCAGCGCCTCCGCGTCGTACGGATCAACCTTCCCCCACGGCTCAGTGAGATACACAACCACGTCCACCCCGGCCAAAGCGCGAAACGCCTCCTTCACAATGCGTTCAGAGAGCTCGTTCACCGGTCGGTGCAGCCCCGGGGTGTCCACGAACACAATCTGGGCATGGTCAGTCGTGTACACACAGCGGATCCTGTTGCGCGTAGTCTGCGGTCGGTCGGAGACGATCACCACCTTCTGCCCCAATGCCACGTTGATGAACGTGGACTTGCCCACGTTTGTCTTCCCCAAAACCGCAGCTATTCCCGCCTTAAAATCCATCTGTTGCCATCTGTCCTGCCCGAACCAGCGTCGCCAGCTGCTCTACCTCCACCGACAGCGAGCGGTCCTCATACACCCCAGGCGATACCTCGCGGACCTTCTCAAACAGCCTCTTCCCCGCCGGCGACAGGCCCCGCGGGCCGGCCAGCTCGGCCGCCTGGGCTGCACACACAAGTTCCAACGCTACCTGTCGGCAGACGTTCTCGGCAACCCGTACCGCCTTCCACGCCGACACGGACCCCATGGAGTTGTGGTCTTCCTTCCCGCCCGAGGTGGGCACGGAGTCCACGCACGCCGGGTGGCACAATACCTTGTTCTCGGCCACCAAGCACGCGGCGCTGTACTGCGCGATCATCAGACCAGAGTGCAGTCCACCCTTCTCGGTAAGGAAGTCCGGAAGCCCTCGCTCAGCTCCCGAGAGAAGCAGCGCAATCCGTCGCTCGCAGGACGCCCCCACCTCAGCAGTGGCCATCGCCAAGAGGTCCGTCACGAGGGCCAGTATCTGGCCGTGGAAGTTGCCACCGGATAGTGCCGTTCCGTCAGCGAACACCAGCGGATTGTCTGTAGCCGAGTTCATCTCCACCTCGAGCTTCCGCCCCACCAGTTCGAGCGTCTCCACCGAGGGCCCAAGGATCTGCGGCAAACAACGCAACGAGTATGGATCTTGCACATCGCCTTCGGCTGTGTCCACCAGCCTGCTGCCGCCGACCAACCGCCGCAGTGCCTCCGCCACCCGCATCTGACCGACGTGGGGACGCGCCAAGTGCACACGCTCATCCAGAGGCTCGGTGCTCCCGCGCAGCGCCTCAAGGGACAGCGCCGCCGCACCAACTGCAGCCCCCAAACACCTCTGCGCCCTGATCCAAGCCAAGAAAGAAAGGGAGAGCATGTACGCCGTTCCGTTGAGCAAGGCCAGTCCTTCTTTCGGCTCCAAGGAAGCCACTGGCTCCAACCCCGCCCGGGCGAGGGCTTCGCTTCCACTGAGCTCCTCCTTGCCCCACCGGGCTCGTCCTTCGCCAAGGAGCACCAGCGCCAGATGGGCCAACGGGACAAGATCGCCAGAGGCCCCTACCGAGCCTTGCTCCGGAACCAGAGGAACAACGCCCGCATTGAGGATTGACAGCAGCAGCTCCACAATCCGGGGCCGTACCCCCGAACAGCCCTTGAGCAACGAGTTCGCCCGAAACAGCAACATGCCTCGCACAGCATCTTCGGGCAGTGCAGCCCCCACCCCCACTGCGTGAGATCGCACCAAGTTGTGCTGTAAAGCCACCAGGTCGTCACGAGCCACCGTGACGCAGCTCAGCTTCCCCAGTCCTGTGCTCAGCCCATACACAGACCGCCCCTCAGCGACGATCCTCCGTACTCCTTCGTATGAAGCTTCCGCCCTGCTCAGGGATTCGGGATCAGCGTGGGCCGGCTCGCCCTCGAGAATGACCCGCCGAGCTGCACCCAACGTGAGTCCATGTCCGTCCAGTTCCACCACAGCCCGATCATGGTAGCCACGGAAGGGGGCTTTGTAAAGAAAACTGCTCGCCATCTATAATCACCACCCATGGATCTTCTGGTCGTGAATATCGGCGAGCTGGCCACCCCCCAAGGTTGTTCGCCCGTGGGAGGAAAGAGCATGCGCCAGCTGTCCGTACTGCACGATGCGTTCGTTCTCTGCCGAGAAGGCCAAGTAGCGTCGCTGGGTCCGATGGATGCACTTCCAAAGTGGAGTGGAACCACCCTCGACGCCCAGGGACGCACCTGCACACCCGGCCTCGTAGACCCTCACACTCACGCTGTGTTCGCCGGGAGCCGAGTCGAGGAGTTCTTGGCCCGCGCCCAGGGCCAACCGTACACCGGAGGGGGCATACTAACCAGTGCTCGAGCTCTTTCCCAGGCCTCAGTGGAGGAACTGGTCGCCGCAAGTAGAACGCACCTTGAGGCCATGCTCTGCCGGGGAGTTACTACAGTGGAAGGCAAGTCCGGCTACGGCCTTTCCCTGGAGAACGAGATGAAGATCCTCCAGGCCATGGCCATCCTGAACACGGAAGGGGCGCCCGAAGTGATCCCCACATTCATGGGAGCGCACGCTGTGCCCCCGGGGTGGGAGCAGAGCGAGTACGTGGAGCACATTATCAGCACAATGATCCCCCAAGTAGCCGAAAGCGGCTTGGCATGTTTCTGCGACGTGTTCTGCGATCGAGGTTTCTTCACTGTCGACGAGAGCGAGCGCATCCTCCGTGCAGCCCAAGGCTATGGACTGCTTCCCAAGCTCCACGCTGACGAACTCGCCGACACAGGGGGGGCGGAGCTGGCGGCACGGCTGGGAGCGACCAGCGCCGACCATCTCCTGCAGGCTTCCCCGGCGGGAATCCGTGCCATGGCCGCCAGCGGTGTCGTCGGCGTGCTGCTTCCGGGGACAGCTTTCGTGTTGAACGAACCCTACGCGCCGGCCCGTAGCATGATGGAGGTGAATCTGCCGGTGGCTTTGGGAACGGACTTCAACCCCGGTTCCTGTCCGGTCGTCTCCTTGCCTTTTTGTCTTTCCCTCGCCGTGCTGCGCATGGGCCTGACGGCGGAAGAAGCTCTTTGCGCCGCCACCCTAAACGCATCGGCCGCAGTTGGAGCCGTTGGCCGCTTGGGTTCGTTGGAACCGGGCAAGGACGCGGACCTCGTCCTGTGGGAAGTGTCCACCTACCGCGAGCTCCCATACTGGATCGGACACGACCTGACACACACTGTAGTGAAGCGGGCGAAGGTAGTATGGCAGCGCTGCGAGTGAAGGCCTTCGCCAAACTAAACTTGGGCCTCAGGGTAATCGGTCGCCGACCCGACGGCTACCACCTGCTACAGTCGACCATGACCGCGATCGACCTGGCCGATACCCTTACCTTGGCGAATCGCGCCTGCGGGGTAGCAGTTCTCTGTCGGCCTACTGTGCACGTCCGCCCGGAGGAGAACCTCGTTCACCGCGCAGTAACTGCCATTCTGAAGCGGGCAACAGCCAACCACGGGGTGGAGGTGTTGGTGGAGAAGCGAATACCCCCTGGCGCCGGGCTGGGTGGGGGCTCATCCGATGCCGCCGCTGCGCTTGTCGGGACGAACCACCTCCTTGGCTTGGGCCTTTCGCACGCGGAAATGGCCGAGCTCAGCCTCGCTCTGGGGGCAGACGTTCCCTTCTTTCTCGGGCCCAGCCCCGCTTGGGCTGAGGGAGTAGGGGAGCGTTTGCGCCCGTCCCCCATGCAGATTCCAGAGGCCTTCCTCCTTCTCATCCCTCCCCGGCCATGTCCCACCGCCCAGGTTTTCCGACGCTACAAGGAGCTAGGCATTCCCCACTCGCCGGCCTCAGAACCTGCTGCCAGTACTGATTACGACAACGACCTGTATCAGGCGGCAGTCGATGTGTACCCCGAACTATCGAGCTACCTGAAGCTCCTTGAACACCCACAGGCGCTGGGAATGGGAATGACCGGATCGGGCTCAGGGTTGTTCGCGGCCTACTCCGATCGGACAACCGCCATGCGTGCCAAGCGCAACCTCGCCAACAAGACAGACGCCCAGTTAGCAGTTGCAGCTCCCACAGCTCAAGGATACAACATCGAGCAATGAAGATCGCCATCGACGGACCCGCCGCCTCAGGGAAGACGACCCTTGCCCACCTGCTAGCAGAGAACTTGGGCTTTCTGTTCGTGCCCACCGGGGCGATGTACCGGGCGGTAGCATTGGCCCGCATCCGCGGTCTGGACTTGGAAGCTGCGCGGATCAGCGTCCATCACGGAGGTCGTATCCATGTGGGGGGAGAGGACGTGACCCAACTCCTCAGCAATCCCGAGCTGGACAAGCTGTCCTCCCAGGTGGCAGTGGATCCAGCAGTGCGAGCACACCTCGTTTCCCTGCAACGCTCCATAGCGGAGGCTTCGGACGTGGTGATGGAGGGACGTGACATCGGCACTGTAGTGCTCCCCGATGCGCAGGTGAAGTTTTACCTGTGGGCCGAGCCTCAGGAGAGGGCGTTGCGCAGGCAGCGCGAGCGCGGGGGAGCGCTGGAGGAAGTCCTCGCGGCCATAGTTCAGCGCGACGAGCGTGACTCAACCCGTGCTGCATCGCCCCTTCGCCCTGCACCGGACGCAATCGTGCTGGACACGACGAACATGCCCGTGGAGCAAGTACTGAGCCAGGCTCTACGGCTGGTGGAGGAACAACGTGCGCACAACAGCGGCTGAACTGCTACGGAGCACCTTCTACGCAGCGTTGGTAGTGCTTCTGGCTCCGCTCGTCTGGCCCCTGTTCCGTATATCGGTCACCGGGAAGGAGAATCTTTCGGTCAGGGGAATCGTCGTCGCCCGACACCGTTCGTACTGGGATATACCGATTCTGGGCATCGCCTGCGGCCCGTTTCGCAGGTTGAACTTCTTGGCCCGCAGTACCCTCCTGCGGCACCCGCTCTTCGCCCCGGTGGTGTGGGGGCTGGCCACGGTGATCAACAGGGAAGCGTTTGGCCGGGACGATTTCCGCAGAGCCCTGCGAGCCGCGGATCGAGCAAGGCTGCTTTGCGTGTTCCCAGAAGGGACCACCCGAAGGGCCGCGACCCCCAAGTCAGGCGCCCTCAGGATCGCCGCTCGCCTCAACCGCCCCCTCATTCCCGTCAACATAGTGACCCACGGACCTTATCCTCCCGACTACCCAACTCACTTCCCGCGCGTGCAAGTGCGCATAGGCAAGCCCCTTGCCCTCGGAGAGTTGGCCAAGGATCTACCGGAAGGCCTGAGTCGCTCCGAACGGTACCGTCTGTTGGCTGAGCGTCTCATGGCTCACGTCGACTCCGTGTGACAACGAGGCCGGCCACCGGCCACAGCGAACAGTTGCACCGTTGCATGTCAGTGAGTCCATTTCCCACTTTCGCCCGGCGCAGCCAATTGACCCATTCCGTGAGCCCAATAGGTAGTTGAGCGCACTGGTTCACGCGGATATAGTGGGTCTAGTAACTCGCCGGGGTTCGCACGACCGAACAAGCAGCGGGCCCGATACCAGGGGAGACCAATAAGGGGTGGTTAGGAATGGCGGATAGGATCAAAATGGAGGACGCCCTCGACGAGAGCGATGTTCGTTTATTCAGTCGGGGAGACACCGTCCAGGGAACTGTCGTGGAGATGACCGACAATGAAGTCCTAGTCGACATCGGCTACAAGTCCGAGGCGCTGCTACCTAAGTCCGAGCTGGCACCTCACCGAGACCAGGCCGAGCTGGGGGACGAGCTGGAAGTGCTCGTCACCTACATCGACGAGGAGAACGGCTCCGTGTTCATCTCCGAGCGACAAGCCTACTTCGCCAAGCGCTTCCGTGAGCTGGAAAAGGCCTCCAAGGCGGGAGCCCCTGTGAGCGGCACCGTGGTAGATGAAGTTCGCGGCTCTGGATATCACGTCAACCTCGGCGGCATCAAGGCCTTCCTTCCCGGTTCTCATTTGGGCAAGGGAATGCCCACCAAGATGGACCGCCTGAAAGGCAAAGAGCTGAATCTCAAGATCATCGAATTCTCCAAGCGCGACCGCAACATCGTCGTCTCCCGCAAACAGTACTTGCGCGACCTGGAGCAGCAACGCAAACACGAACTGTTTGCCTCGTTGGCGGAAGGGACAATCATCACCGGCAAGGTGAAGAGCGTCGTCGACTTCGGCCTGTTCGTCGACGTCGGCGGGTTCGACGGTCTCGTGCACCGCACCGAGATCTGCTGGAAGGACATCCCCGTGCCTCCGCCGGACAAGTTCGCCCCCGGACAAGAGGTGGAAGTGATGGTCCTGGAGGCCAAACCTGAGGAGGAGCGCATTTCCCTCTCCATAAGGCGGTTGCGGCCCGACCCCTGGGAGGGGATCGCAGAACGCTACCCCGCGGGCACTCGAGTCAACGGCAAGGTGGTATCAGTGACCGACTTCGGTGCCTTCGTGGAGCTGGAAGAGGACGTCGAGGGTTTGGTACACGTCTCAGAGCTTTCCTGGGGCTTCCCCCGCCATCCGCGGGAGGTCGTCTCAGAGGGAGACGAGGTAGAAGTCGTGGTCCTGTCGGTGGAAGAGAAACGCAGACGGATAAGCCTCTCTCTCCGGCGCGCTCAGCCTGATCCCTGGGAAGATGTACAGCACCGTTATCCACGCGGGGCGCTTGTCGAGGGGAGGGTATCCAAGATCACGGACTTCGGGGCTTTCGTGGAGCTGGAAGAGGGGGTCGAAGGGTTGGTACACGTCTCTGAGCTTTCCTGGCAACGCGTGGTCCATCCGCAAGAGGTGCTGGAGGAGAACCAAAACCTCCGCGCCATCGTGCTCAAGGTGGACCCGGAGGACCGGCGGATAAGCCTGTCCCTCAAAGCGCTGCAGCGCGACCCTTGGGAGGAGTTCCTGGAACAGTATTCCGTAGGCTCCATCGTCTCGGGCACCGTGACGCAGATCAAGGACTTCGGCGCCTTCGTGCGCATCACCCCAGCGGTGGAAGGCCTGATCCACGTATCGGAGATCTCCGAGCAGCGCATCGGCAGCCCTGGCGACGTCCTACGATTGGACCAAGAGTTGACCGCCAAGATCATCGGCATCAACGAAGCCAAGCGGCAAGTGCGCCTGTCATTGCGCAAACTGCACGACGACGAGACCGAGGAGAGCAACCACAGGTTCCTCTCCCAGCAGCCCGGGCGAGAGATCATCACCCTCCGCGATCAACTGCAGGACCTCCAAGGGGCCGACACAGTCGAAGACTCTACGCCCTCGGGCAACACCGAAACACTTGAGATCTCCGAACCGGAAGAAGAACTGGAACCTAAGCAAACCCCCGAGAGCTCCGACCAGTCACCAGAACCTGATGAGCCACCAGAGGAGCCAGAGGAGCCAGAGGAGCCAGAGGAGCCAGAAGAACAGAGCAAACTCAACGAGCCTGAGGACCCTGAGGAGCGCGAGCGCTAGAGTCGAGCACAGCCACAGCGATGGCAAGACGCTTTGTGTGGCTCAATGACAGCGGATACTCGCTCCCTGCGTAGTGAATGAAGGGCACTCCCTCGCGCTTCACCACTTCTAGGTGACGCAAGGGCACAGGCGTGCCCCAAGCCTTGATGAACGCCTCTTTGGCCGCCAGGCGCGCTGCCAAACGCTCGCAGCACAGCCGCGAAGAGGAGTACGCGTAGTCGAGCTCCCTCACTGTGAACACCCTGGTCAGACCTTCACGGCCGAACCGCCTGACCAGGCGTCTCATGCGACGTACTTCCACCAGGTCTACGCCTACTCGGAGCACCGGACGATTCGGCACCGCTCAGCCGTGAGAACAGCCTGGATGCGTTGAGCGGCAAGTTCGATACGCTCATTGACTACCAGGTAGTGAAAGTGCGGTATGCGGCTTACCTCGTCTTCAGCAATGGCCATCCTCCGATTCAAATCCTCTTCCGACTCGGTTCCCCGATTGCGTAGTCGCCGCAGCAGTTCATCACGACTTGGGGGAACCAGAAAGACAAGCACAACTGGGTAGGGAAGCCCGGCCCCCAGAACGGCCAGCGCTCCGTTGACCTCTACGTTAAGCAGCACATCCTGGCCTGCTGCGAGGCTGTCCTCTACCTCGGAGCGCAGGGTACCGTAGGAGCTTTCGTGGTACCTCGTCCATTCCAGAAGCTCCCCTGCTGCCACCATGTGGCTGAATTCCTCCGCCGATACGAAGTAGTAGTCCCGCCCATCGACCTCATCGGAACGGCGAGTGCGGGTGGTCACCGAAACCGAAAACCTGAGAGACGGGTCACCCTTCAGGATCCGTTCTATGACCGACGACTTGCCCGCCCCCGACGGTCCTGTCACCACCAAGGCGATGCCCCGCCGGCCTTGAGTCTCCCAGCCGTGGGGCAAGAAGTCGCTGCTTCTCTCTTGCCTAGGAGTGGGCACCGCTATTCCACGTTCCTGGCCTGCTCGCGCATTCGCTCGGCCGCCAGTCGTAGATCCATTGCCACGCGGGATAACCCCTTGCCCCTGGCCTTGGCCCCCACGGTGCCCGCCTCGCGGGCCACCTCCTGAGCCAAAAACTCGAGCTCGCGGCCCACAGCTCCCTCCGCCACGATCACCTCTTGGAGACGGTCAATATGCGCTCGAAGGCGGTCGAGTTCCTCCTGCACATCCCCTCGCTCCGCCCACATTGCCAGCTCCATCTCCAGCCGGCCCGGATCGACCTCGACTTCCAGAAGCTGCAGGCGCTCCCTCATCCTTGCCTGCAGACCTTCCTTCTCATCTGCCGCCAAGTGGCTGGCTCTCTCCAACAGCGGTCCCAGCAAGTTCAACTCACGCCACAGAACCTGTTGTAGATGCCTCCCCTCCGCCGCGCGCGCCTCGGCCAGCTCCTCCCCGGCGTGTTCCACCGCAGCGGCCAATGGAGACCACAGACTCTCCACTTCTGGCTCCTCTTCCTCGAATACCCCCAGCCTGATCAGATGATCAACGCGGGGAGGCTCCCCCGTCCCCAGTACCGCCGACAAGGCCTTCAGTTCCTGGCCATAGCGCCTCGCCGCAGCGTAGTTTAGCTCCTTGGGGTGAAGCTCTCCGTCCTTCTGCCACCGCACACTGAGCTCGAGCGCTCCTCGGGCAAAGCGATCCCGCAGCAACTGCTCGCACCGGCGAGCTAGCTGAAGAAGGTTTCCCAGCCCTCGCACCCGCACCTCAAGAAACCGGTGGTTGACACTGCGCAATTCGACCTGTGCCGAGAACCCACCTTCGTCAGCCACGCCCCGCCCGTAACCGGTCATGCTATGCAACGTCGTCCACCTGCCGCAACGCCACAGCCGCGTACCCCACAACCTGATCCCATATACCCGCCACATCCCCCGACGTACGGTAGGCCAACCGCTGGGTGCCGAACAGGTTCAACTCCTGCGCAGCGCTCATGAGCACCGCAATGGCTCCCGGACCACATATCGTAATCCGCTCCCGCGCCACAGCGCTCAAGAAACCTTCGATGTCCAGATTCAGTATATGCCCCAGCGCCAGCCTGTCTCGTGACTCGGCCACAGAATGCGGCTCGTAGTGAGTGAAATCGCTGGAAGCCACAAGCAGAGCGCCCTTGCCGCGCACCGCATCAGCCAATGCCCTTCCTGCCCGCTGGGCCATCTCCCGAGGCATAAGCTGGGCCACCACCGGCACCAAAGGCACCTCTCCGAACAGATAGCGCAAGAAGGGAAGCTGCACCTCCACTGAGTGCTCCTCAGCAAACGGCAGCCCGTCCCGCACCGCTCCCCAAGCCGAAGCCAGACGATCGGCCAGCTCCTCATCGACCGGCAGAGGGCCCAAAGGAGTTTCCCAAGCTTGTTCCGGCGCAACCGACAGTGGACCGCCCAGCCCGGTGTGGTTGGCACCCAACAGCACCACCACCTCTGGTCGCCCCTCCTTGTACACCTCTTTGTACCCTGCAGCAGCCACCTCTCCGGAGTACCGATATCCGGCGTGCGGAACCACCAAACCGAACGGATAGGAAAGGGGAAGGTCTGTTGCAGCCCGCTCAGCAAGCGGTTCCCCAAGGCAGCGTTCGACCTCTTTCCTCAGCCCGCCCGCATCGGCAGGGTAGAACGTTCCCGCAGCACAGGTTCTCCGAATGATCATGTGCCTGCATTGTAGCCAACGGGTGCTGGAGGCCCAACACTTGAGCCTCACAAAGCAAAGCGCTACCATCATCGGAGATTTGGGAGATCGGCTAACGGTAGGCCAGCAGCCTCTGGAGCTGCCTGTGGAGGTTCGAATCCTCCTCTCCCAGCCAGCGCTGAAAGAGGCTTCCCGTGCCCATCACAGACGAGGGACAAGAGGATGGGAACTGCGTGTTTGCTTGCCTGTAGAACGCTCCCTGATCTCAAGAGGTTTCAACTCCCCGTTTTCTTCCTGACCCCATCTCTCGAAGGCTATCAGGGAGCTGGGTCCCTCTGTCCTCACCATCTCCTGCGCTCCTCCCATCGCAGCATCCAGCTCGCCCTCTCTTCTCAGACGACGCTTCGCCCTCGGCCTTGCAGCAACCAACTGCGTAATCCGACGGAAACCGTCCATGGATTCCGACGCAAATCGTCCACCGATTCCGATGGAAACCGTCCACGGATTCCGAGCGAAATCGTCCAGTGATTCCGACGGAAACCGTCCATTTGGGGCGGGCTCTAGCGGAGGCGCATGCAGGCGGTGGCGCTGGATGACCGGAAGGGTTCTGGGCATGTTGAGTCTTACGAAAAGGAGGCTCAGGTGCCCAGGGAAAGGTTATCCATGCGCAAGATCAGAGAAGTACTGCGACTGAGAGCACAAGGGCTAAGTCAGCGGGCGATCGCCCAGAGTTGTGGCATCTCCCACAGCACGGTGGGGGAGTACTTGCGGCGCGCGGCGCAGGCGG
>CAZEYM010000003.1:44977-119569 GCA_964516385.1 uncultured Thermotogaceae bacterium | reverse complement strand
CCACGAATCAGGGCACAGGCCTCCAAGATACGTCGATCACAGACCCGGTAGTACACGTATCTCTCTTCCCGACGGCTGCACACAATGCCTGCTTCTCGAAGCACAGACAAGTGTTGGGAGGTGTTTGCCTTGGTGGTTCTCAGGGCGGCAGCCAGTTCGTCGACGCGTTGCTCCCCGTTCTTGAGTAGGTCGAGAATCCCCAGCCTCTTCTCGCTGGCCAACGCCCGGCAGAGACGAGCGTGTAGCTGGTAAACAAGCGCTCTTCTATGGGTTCCTGTGTCTGCCACAATGAGCTCCAAAGGATTGTTGGTTGGTTAATAGTACTGTAGTTCACTCTCTGCGCAACTATGTCCACAAGCCACGCGCCTCCCTGGTCGCGCTGACGGTCGTCACAGAGAAGCCTACTCATCCAAAGATGAGCACGAAGCACCCCGGAGTCGTCGGCCCGCATACTCGTCACCCACGAGAAACACGGGCTGCCTTCATGCTCGTTTCGTGAGCCAATGCTATGGCTAGCCGTGGGCCGGAAGGTATGGTACGCTTGGGATCGATGCCGCAAGGGACGAGCCGTGCGAATTCAACGCTGATTATCCTGGCCGGCGGCGCCTCGAAGCGCATGGGCTGGCCCAAGCACCTGCTATCGGTGCCCGGCGGGACTCTGATCGAGGTTGTATACCGATCGGTCTCCCAGGGCTTTCGGGAGACGCTGGTAGTAGGTGGTACGGGGCCCGTCCCTCCCGGTGTACGGCGAGTCCCCGACGTACGTGGTCCCCGGAGCCCTCTTCTCGGGATCTATAGCGGCCTCCTTTCCTGCCGCACCGAACTCGCTTTCGTGGTGGCCTGCGACATGCCATGTGTGCGCTCGCTGTTGGTGGACGAAGTGCTCGTCGCATCGCAGGGGGTGGACCTCGCGGTCCCTATGGTCGGCGGGCACCATGAACCGCTGTGTGCTGCCTATCGCCGCAGCGCCTTGCCGGCAATGGCTGCGGCGCTACAGAGGGAAGAACTGAAGATCACTGACGTCTACGAGAGTCTGCAGGTAAGGCGGGTCCTCGAGCTCGACGTGCGGCGCTTGGACCCGGGGTTGAGGTCGTTCGTCAACTTGAACACACCGTTTGACGCCGCAGTGGTTTCGGCGCCTGCTGTTGCTGAGGCGGGCCGGACGGCGGCTCGGCTGGCAGACAGTGACGGGTCAGTCGGCGCATTGAAACAGTGGTGCGGTTTAGTTGACGAGAGGACCCCGGCAGGATTAGGTTTGTGAGAAGATGCAGCACGAAGACATGCAACGGATTATCGCTCGTCATCCCAAGGTGACCGGAGCGCTCATTCCCATGCTCCAGGAGCTGCAGGCGGAGCTGGGGTGGCTACCCAAGCCAGCTCTGGAGGAGGTGGCCCGGCGACTGGACCTTCCTCTAGGCCGTGTGTACGGCGTGGCGAGTTTCTACTCCCAGTTTAGCCTGAAGCCACGTGGGAAGCACGTGTTACGCGTGTGTTTGGGGACTGCCTGCCACGTGCGGGGCGCGTCAGCAGTGCTTGGTGAACTTGACCGCTTTCTTTCCTTGGACGAGGACGGCTTGAGCGAGGATGGGAGGGTCACGGTGGAGCAAGTCCGGTGTCTGGGGGCGTGTGCGTTGGCGCCCGTGGTGGTTACCGCGGACGGCAATTACCACGGGGGGATGACCCCGACGAAGGTGAGGAGCCTTGTGGAGTGCCTTGGGGGAGCAGACGATGACTAGGCTTTCCGGCGTGGGAGAGCTTGACCAGTACCGGGAACAGCTCCGCCAAGCTGCGTCCCCCCACCGTGTGTGCATAACGGTCTGCGGCGGCACCGGATGCCGAGCCTGTGGAGGCGAACAGGTGGTGGCCGCCATCCAGGAGGAGGTTGACGGTCGCGGTTTGGCTGGGGAGATCGAGGTCAAGCTGACCGGCTGCCATGGCCTTTGCGAGCGAGGCCCGATCGTGGTGGTCCAGCCCGAGGGGGTTTTCTACCCGGGCCTTGGGCCGGAGGATGTGTCGGAGGTGGTGGAGGCTGTCGCCCTGGGTCGGGTTGCGGATCAGTTCGTTTATCTGGACCCCCATTCCGGAGAACCAGTACGGCGCGAGGAGGATATCTCCTTCTACCGCCAGCAGACACGCATCGTCCTGGCTGGCAACGGGCAGATCGATCCGACCTCCATCGCTGATTACATAGTCTTTGGGGGATATCGGGCGTTGGCCAAGGCTCTGACGGAGCTGGACCCCGAGAAGATTCTGGAGCAGGTGAAGCGCTCCGGCTTGCGCGGACGGGGCGGTGCCGGCTTCCCGACAGGTAAGAAGTGGGAGTTCTGTCAGCGGGCCGCAGGGGAGAAGGTGGTGATCTGTAACGCTGACGAAGGGGATCCTGGCGCGTACATGGATCGCAGCGTGCTCGAGGGTAATCCCCACCTTGTGATCGAGGGTATGATCATCGGAGCGTACACTGTCGGGGCAACAGAAGGGTACGTGTACGTGCGTGCGGAATATCCCCTTGCTGTGCAGCACTTGAGGATGGCGATCTCCCAAGCGGAGGAACTGGGGCTTCTCGGGGAGGACATTCTGGGAAGCGGATTCTGTTTTGGGTTGGCGCTGTTCGAAGGCGCGGGCGCTTTCGTGTGTGGGGAGGAAACGGCACTCATGGCTTCCATCGAGGGCCGCCGAGGTATGCCTAGGCAGCGGCCACCTTTTCCCGCGCAGAGCGGGTTGTGGGGGCGGCCGACGAACATCAACAATGTCGAGACTTGGGCGAATGTGCCAGCTATCGTGGCGCGGGGAGCAGACTGGTTCGCCGAGGTGGGCACAGAATCCAGTAGGGGCACCAAGATCTTCTCCCTGGTGGGCAAGGTGAACAACACTGGCCTGGTCGAAGTGCCCATGGGGATGACCTTGCGCGAGGTGGTGGAGGAGATAGGTGGTGGCGTACCCGACGGCAAGAGTTGCAAAGCCGTGCAGACGGGAGGGCCTTCGGGAGGCTGCATACCCGCCTCTCACCTCGACCTTCCCGTTGACTACGAGCAGCTGGCCAGGGCTGGCTCCATCATGGGTTCTGGGGGACTCGTGGTGATGGACGAGGACACGTGTATGGTGGACCTGGCCAGGTACTTCCTCGATTTTCTGCGTGAGGAGTCCTGTGGCAAGTGCCTCCCTTGTCGTGTGGGAATCCCGCGAATGCTGGAGGTGCTGGAGCGAATCGTGCGGGGCGAGGGGAAAGAGGAAGACCTCGACCGGCTAGAGGAGCTCGGGCGCTCGGTGCAGGCCAACTCGTTGTGCGGGCTGGGGCAGACGGCTCCCAATCCTGTTCTATCCACGCTGCGATACTTCCGGGAGGAGTATCTTGCGCACATCCGCGACCACGCTTGCCCAGCACGGGTCTGCCCCTCGCTCATACGCTATGAGGTGAATGCGGAGCTCTGTCGGGGATGCGATGCCTGCCGTCGGGCCTGTCCGGAGGAGGCGGTTGTGGGAACTCCGGGGGAGGGACCGTACAGGATTCGAGAGCATCTGTGTGTACGCTGTGGAGCTTGCCTGCGGGCATGTCGGTTTGGCGCAATCTCGGTGTCTGCCGGCCGAACGGCGGTGAGGAGCGACGGATGAGCCAGCGGGTCCCTCTGACTGTGGACGGCCGGTCGATCTCACTGCCTGCGGGCGAGAATCTGCTGCAAGCGTTCAGGAGTGCTGGGATTCCTGTGCCTGGACTCTGTTATCACCCCCGCCTGACCCCGAACGAGGCGTGCAGGCTGTGCATGGTGAAGGTCGACGGTAGGAGAGGGTTGACGCCGGCGTGCACCTTGCGGGTCGAAGAAGGGATGCAGGTGATCGCCTTTGACGAGGAGCTGGAAGGCCACCGCAAGGCGTTGCTCGACCTTTTGCTTTCCGAGCACAACTGTGATTGCCTGGCGTGCGAGTCTGCCGGAAGCTGTGAGTTGCAGGACCTGGCCTATCGCTATGGACTGGACGTGCGGACACGAACAGGCTCCCCCAGTCCGGAAGACCTGCCGCCGCTTGATGTCTCCTCGCCGGTGTTGGTTTACGACCGAGGGAAGTGCATCGTCTGCTCCCGCTGCATCGGGGCTTGCGATGAGATCCAGGGGAAGGGAGTGCTTGGTTATGCCTTCCGCGGGCCGGCGATTGCCGTCACTGCGGGACTGGGAGAGATCGGGTCCTCCGAGTGCGATGGCTGTGGTGAGTGCGTGCAAGTCTGCCCCACCGGGGCGATGCGCGAGCGGCTTCCCAGCCGACCTCCTCGCAGATGGGAAGCAAAGCTCGTTCAGACTACCTGTTCCTACTGCGGTGTGGGCTGCCAACTGGAGCTGTGGACGGACGGACGCCGTGTCAGCAAGGTCCGTGGGGCCGAGGGACCTCCCAACCACGGTTCTCTTTGTGTCAAGGGCCGGTTCGGCTTCACCTACAGCCACCGGGAGGATCGGCTGATCCATCCGCTGATCCGACGGCAGGGGGAGCTTCACAAGGCCTCGTGGGAGGAAGCACTGTCCCTTGTCGCTGAGAAGCTGGCCGAGATCAGGGAGTGTCACGGCCCGGACGCCATCGCTGGCCTGTCGTCGGCCAAGTGCACGAATGAAGAGAATTACCTGTTCCAGAAGCTCATGCGCGCTGCACTGGGAACTAACAACGTGGACCACTGTGCGCGTCTGTGCCATGCCTCCACCGTGGCTGGACTAGGTGCGGCGTTTGGATCCGGGGCGATGACCAACTCCATCGAGGACTTGGAGGAGGCCGAATGCATTCTGGTCACCGGATCCAACACCACCGAAACGCACCCGGTGATCGGCGCGGCTATCAAGCGAGCCGTGCGCAGAGGGGCGAAGCTGATCGTGATCGACCCCAGGAAGATTGATCTCGTTGGGCACGCGGACCTGTGGCTTAGGCAGCGGGGGGGCACCGACGTGGCCTGGGCCAATGGCCTGATGAACGTGATGTTGCGGGAAGGACTGCACGATGAGGCCTTCATCGCTGAACGAACAGAAGGCTTCGAAGAGCTGAAGTCCGTGCTCGACGGCTACACCCCGGAAAGAGTGGAGAGCATCACGGGGATTCCTGCCCAGAAGCTGGTCCAAGCTGCTCGGCTGTACGCGAGCGCTCCCCAGGCGGCCATCGTTTACTCGATGGGCGTCACCCAGCACTCCACGGGAACTAACAACGTGCTATCGCTGGCCAACCTGGCCATGCTGGCCGGGAACGTAGGCCGTTGGGGGGCGGGAGTGAACCCGCTGCGCGGCCAGAACAACGTGCAGGGGGCGTGTGACTTGGGGGCTTTGCCCAACGTATTCCCGGGCTACCAGAAGGTTTCCGATCCTGCTGTGCGAGAGAAGTTCTCCCGGGCCTGGGGTGCGTCGCTGGCAGGGGACCCTGGTCTCACAGTGGTGGAGATGATGCACGCCGCCCAGAGAGGAGAGGTTCGGGGGATGCTCATCATGGGAGAAAACCCCATGCTCTCGGATCCGAACCTGAATCAAGTTGAGCAGGCCCTGGAGGAGCTTGAGTTTTTGGCAGTGCAGGACATCTTCCTCACGGAGACGGCGAGGCTGGCCGACGTGGTGCTCCCGGCGGCTTCCTACGCAGAGAAAGAGGGAACGTTCACCAATACGGAACGCCGTGTGTTGCGGGTGCGTAAGGCTGTGGAGGCTCCCGGGAAGGCGAAGCCGGACTGGGAAATACTCTGTGCCCTTGCCGGCAGGCTCGGCTACCCGATGGAGTACACCGGGCCCGCCGACGTGATGGAGGAGATGGCCTCCTTGACTCCGATCTACGGAGGGATGAGCTATGACAGATTGGAAGGGGAGGGCCTGCAGTGGCCCTGTCCGTCGCCAGACCATCCGGGGACGAGGTTCCTGCATGAGGGCAAGTTCACCCGCGGGCGGGCGCGGTTCCACGCAGTGGAGTACCTTCCCTCAGCCGAGAGTCCCGACGAGGAGTACCCGTTCCTCCTTTCCACTGGACGCATGCTGTACCACTATCACACTGGCTCACTCAGCCGACGGGTGGACGCGCTCAACGAGTTTGCCCCCGAAGCATACGTGGAGATCAACCCGGCGGATGCTGACGCGTTGGGGATCGCTGACGGCGACCGTGTACGTGTGGCGACTCGGCGGGGCGAGATCGTGAGCTGCGCCAAGCTGAGCGACCGTGTCGCGCGCGGTTCGTTGTTCGCGCCCTTCCACTTTGCCGAGGCGGCAGCCAACCGCCTTACGAACGATGTTCTGGACCCAACGGCGAAGATCCCCGAGCTGAAGGTGGCGGCGTGTAGGCTGGCCAAGGCATGATCCGACCGGACAGACGGGCCGTTGCGGTTGGACCTCTATCCCCCGTTTGATACCATCCCCGCGCCATGATGGACGACGGAAGGCGGTGGTGAGGGTGATGCCCCCGGTCGAAGATGGACAGGTCTTCGTGTTGTATCTCCAGACCGCGCCTGGGCGTGATATAGCTCAGAACCTGGAGCAAGTCGATCAACACATCTCCAGGGCACGGGCCAACTACGGCCGGTTCGATTTAGTGTGCCTTCCTGAGTACTTCTCCCTTGGGGTACGCCGCAAGCTGGGACTGAAGACGGCCCGCCGAGTGATGCGCGATTCCGTGGCCCGGTTGCAGAAATGGGCGCAGGAGTGCCGGGCCTACGTGGTGGGCGGTACCGTGCCCGAAGTGAGAGGGGGAAAGGTGTACGACACGGCGTTCCTGCTGGACCCGCGCGGCGAGCTGGTGGCCGGCTACCGGAAGATGCACCTGTTCGCCGACTGGGGGGAAACAGCGATCTACCGCCCTGGAGAAGAGGCGAAGGTCGTGGACCTCGGGTTCAGCAAGGTAGGTATTGCTGTGTGTCGTGATCTCCGGTTCCCACACCTCTTCGGGGGCATGCGTGAGCAGGGGGCGGAGATCTTCTGTGTGCCCACCAGCTGGAACTACCCCTACGATGTGGACTGGGAGGTCCTGGGACGCTGCCGGGCTCTGGAGAACCAGGCCTACTTCGTGCTGACCAACATCACTGGGTTGCACCAGCGAGAGCGTTTCTTCGGGCGTTCTATGGCCGTAGACTTCCGCGGCAACGTGATCTCCATGATGGACGACCGTCCCGGCTACCAGGTAGTGCATCTCGACCTCCAGGCCCTCAAGGGATGGAGAGAGACCTTCCGCCTGTTCGAGTACGAAGAGGCGCGACGAGAGCTGTATGAGCAGCAGGTGGTGGAAGAGTCTTCTTAGGGGGACCGAGCCATCGACCCAAGGGGGGCAAGCTCTGAGTACTCGGCCCTTCCATTGGGAGACCCATGAGGCCCTCGCGTGTTTCGTTGTGGCGCGCCTTGGTTCATGCGCTCCTGTCTGCGGAGGGACGTGTAGTAGGTGCTTGGAGTGGCCTTGTGGTGGGGGAGTGCCGAAGACGATACTGCTCGGGGGTACGTGTTGGGCCGATCGTGCTCCTCTTGAACGGGAGAACGGGCAGATGCAGAAAGCTTGCTGCAGTTGGCGGGCTCAGCGCCAACGGCGGGGGATTGCGTATACAGGACAACAGTGGTAACATTTATCGTGGTGATCTGATGATGCCAGAGAGAGCGGTCTACCTGGATCACAGCGCGACCACGCCGGTTGCGCCTGAGGTGGTGGAGGCGATGGCTCCGTTTGTCCGGGAGGACTTCGGCAACGCCTCGAGCCTCCATACCTACGGGCGCAAGGCACGCCAGGCCGTAGAGCAGGCACGGGGCGCAATAGCCGAGCGGCTGGGGGTTCAGGCTGGAGAGCTAGTGTTCACCTCCGGGGCAACAGAGGCGAACAACCTGGCGCTTGTGGGTACAGCCTACGCGGCTTCCGATCGGCGGCACATCGTCACTACCGCCATCGAACACCACGCGGTGTTGCACACTGCGCGCTGGCTTGAGTCCCGAGGCTTCCCGCTTACGGTCGTGCAACCGGACTCCAGCGGTAGGGTAGATCCTGAGGCGGTCCGCGACGCTCTGCGAGAGGATACGCTGTTGGTTTCGGTTATGGCAGGAAACAACGAGATCGGGACCGTGCAGCCGATCGAGGAGATAGGGGCTCTGTGCAGGGAACGAGGAGTCCTCCTTCACACCGACGCGGTTCAGGCCTTGGGCAAGGTACCCGTTCCGATGGAGCAGGTGGATCTCCTCTCGGCTTCTGCCCACAAGTTTCATGGCCCCAAGGGTGTTGGATTCCTCTTCGTTCGAAAGGGGGTCCGGCTGACGCCGTTGTTTCACGGCGGAGGGCACGAAGGCGGACGCCGTAGTGGCACGGAGAACGTCCCCGGGATCGTCGGATTGGCCAAGGCCACAGAGCTCGCTTTCGGCGAGCGAGAGGAGTGCGTGGCCCGGTGGGCAGGCTTCCGTGAACGCCTGATCCAGGGGGTGGAGCACATACCGGGCTCGCGCCTTAACGGCCATCGACAGGACAGCCTCCCCCACATAGCGAACTTCAGCTTCGAGGCGATAGAGGGGGAATCGCTTGTGCTGAAGCTCGACGAACTCGGGGTGGCTGCCTCCACAGGATCGGCTTGTTCGTCGCCGGACCTGGAGCCGAGCCATGTGCTGGTGGCTATCGGTGTCCCCCCTGCGCTAGTGCATGGCAGCCTGCGGGTGAGCACAGGACGGGACACGACTGCAAAGGACATAGAGAAACTCCTCGAAGTATTGCCGCGCGCTATCGAATCTCTGCGCGCCTATTCCCCGTTTAAAGTGGGTGAGTCAGATGTACACTGATCAAGTGATGGACCACTTTCGCAATCCTCGCAACATGGGCAAGCTGGAGGACTACTCAGCCGTGGGCAAAGTGGGGCAGGTCGTCTGTGGCGATGTGATGTGGGTGTACATTAAGGTGGGCGAGGATGGCCGAGGGCGCGAGATCATAGACGACATCTCCTGGGAGACCTATGGTTGTGCGGCGGCCATCGCCACCTCGTCGATGGTATCGGAGATGGCCAGGGGGAAGACGCTGGAGGAGGCGATCGACATCACCAACCAGGATGTCGCTGAGGGACTCGGGGGGCTCCCTCCGGTGAAGATGCACTGCTCGGCGCTTGCTGCCGACGCGTTGAATGAGGCGATTCACGCCTATCTTTCCGAGAAAAGCCGCGAGATTCCCGAGGTCCTGGAAAAGCGCCATCAGCGGGTAGCCAAGCAGATGGCCATCCTCGAGAAGCGCTATGAGTCGTTGCTTAACACACAGGGCACGCCGGAGGGCTCTGCAGAGGACAGCCAGTAGCAGGCGGTGTGCTGTGCCTGCCGATGAGGGGAACACCCGACAGCTGGCGAGCCCTCCACCGCGCCCACCACGCCCCACTCCGTGCATCTGCTTGCTCCAGAATGGCCGTAGATGGCTTCCGCGGTGGGAGGGGAGCTATTCCAGGCGGCCCAAGGAGCATCCCGCCGACCAGCCGGTGAATGCGGTCAGGACGGCGGGTAAGATCGTGCTTGCCGATGCTGCGTGTCGGCAACACTTGAGGGACGTACCGTGGAGCGTCTTATCGCTGTTCCCGGAAAGTTGGTGTAGATCGTCACGTGATGACCGAACGTGCTCACGCCACACCGCTGGTGAGCGTGGTTGTACCGGCGCGCAACGAAGCCGCTGCGCTCCCGCAGTGCCTGGATGCGTTGCGACAGCAGACGTACCCCCACTACGAGCTTGTGGTGGTGGACAACGCCTCCGCTGACGCTACCGCAGACGTGGCCAAGGCGTATGGCTGTCGCGTGGTACGGGAAGAGACGGTGGGGGTGGGAGCAGCGCGACAGCGCGGGTTCTCCGTGGTGCAAGGGGAGATCGTGGCGTCAACTGATGCCGACAGCACGGTTCCTCACGAGTGGTTGGCGCGGATTGTAAGTCGGTTTGTCGAGGCGCCGCACCTGGTAGGGGTGTACGGGCCGGTGATGTTCGGTTCCGGTGAGGGATTGCTGCCTGCGATATGCCAACCCATGATGACCTACTTCCTCCGGGTGAACCACCTTTTGGGGAAGCCCCATTTCTGCGGACCGAACTTCGCTGTGCGTCGAGAAGCGTTCTGGAAGGCTGGAGGGTTCACGGCTACCGGTGTTCCATACAGCGTTTCCGAGGATGTACAGTTGTCGCTCAAGCTGCGGCACCTGGGGGACGTCGCGTTCGACCCTGAGCTGCGAGTGTACACGTCGCCCAGGAGGCTGAGACAGGGCATGCCAGGTTACCTGTTGCGGCATGCTGGCAACTACGTGCGCGTCGTCTGGCTCGGCCGGTGCTGTTGATCTCAGAGGAAAGACGTCAAGACAGGTCTGTTCGCCGACACGCACATACCGGACATCTTTGCCGGCCGCTCCGCCCTCCACCACACTCTGATACATGCTATGCTACAGACAACACTTGGGGAAGGCGTGCGGCGTTTGCGGAGACCTGATCCGCTGAAAGCCCAACCTGGTGGAGGCGAGCGGGCTCGAACCGCCGACCCCCGGCTTGCAAAGCCGGTGCTCTCCCAGACTGAGCTACGCCCCCGATGATCTTCTGATGTTATCGATCGGTCGCTGGGTGGACAAGGCAAAACGTGTGCATGGGCATGCGCTGGCTCAGTGGGTAGAATGGGGAGCGATGGAAGAAGCTAGCAGGAAGAGAAAGGAGTCCGGCGGCAGAGGCGTCGAGTACGTGTGGGGCCGGGGCGCTACGGCGCGACAGTGCGAGAGCGAGCTGGCAGAGTGTGGAGGGCGCTTGTGAAGCCTTCCGCCGTCGTTCCTCTCATTGTTGGGCTTCTGCTCATCGCCTTGGGAACCGCCGTTGGGGTGTTGTTTTCCAGCATGGAGGCCAGGCTTGCCTCGAGCGAAGGGAGGCTGGCCGAGCTGGAGGCGGAGATCGCTGGCTGGGCGGAGCGGCTGGGAGGTGTCGGGGAGGCTGCGGACAGGATAGCGATTCTCGAGCGCAAACATGAGGACATTGGGACTAGAATCGCCGACCTCGAGCAAGCCTTCGGGGCTGTTGACGGCCAGATGGAGGGGCTGGGGCGTGACGTCCGTATCGTGGAGGAATCGCTCGCGTCGTTGAAGGAGGATGTCCTTGCCTTGGTGGGTGAGGATGCAGAGACGCTGCCCCAGCAATTGGAGACGGTCGAGGCTCAGTTATCGGTTCTCAGTGAGCAGGTTCAAGAACTGTCCCGCCGTGTCGCCGAGTTGGAGGGCGACCAAGAAGCGGAGATGACATCCCTCTGGAACTTCTGGGTCCGCTGACCTCTCGCCGCTAGAGCTCCTGTTACAGCAATGGCCAGAAGTGCTGGTCGTTCCACACACGCTGGCGTAGGTCTTCTTCCATAGCCATCAGGGCGTTCAGGTGGCGGCTCTCCCAGTCGGCTAGCCATCTGTAGAGTTCTTTTTCCTTCTCATCGGCCGCATCCTCTTCCTGCTTGCGGTAGTAGGCGACAGCGCGTTCTTCCAATCCCATGGCGGCGTAGATGGCGGCAGCTTCGTAGCCGGCAGCGGATATCTCTGACATCACCTCAGAGGTGAGGACGTTGGCCGCCACGTCGGCCGGTGCCTTGTCCAACGAAGGGATGGAGAACTCCCCCCGCTCCTCCAGTTCCGAATACGCCTTGGCCAGCGTGCGCTGGTGATGCCCTTCCTCGTCGGCCAACAGCTCAAACATGCTGCGCACCTCGGGAAGTTTGCTACCCTTGGCTGCTGCCTTGTAGAATTCCTGACCTCGCTGCTCGAGGAGCATGGCTCCCTTGAGCGCATCTTGTCTTCTGTCTGACATCGATCCTCCCTGACTCGCGAGTTAGAATAGCCTTCGGGCTGCGTATGCTCTCGCACTTGGCCCTGCACACAAGCATACATCACGAGGAGGGTGAATGGCGAACAGGGAGATGAAATCAGGATTGCGTGGCCTTCCTAGGAACATCTGGGCTGTGAGCCTCACCAGCTTCCTCACCGACGTCTCCAGCGAGATGATCCTGAACCTCGTGCCCCTTTTCCTGGCGAACGTGCTTGGAGTGGGGACCGCAGTGATCGGACTGATCGAGGGGGTGGCTGAGTCCACCTCCTCGCTTCTCAAGGTGGGCTCAGGTTGGATCTCAGATCGCCTCCGCAGACGAAAGGCGCTGGCAGTGGCGGGCTATGCCGTCTCCACTGCAGCCAAGCCGTTCTTCTACCTGGCTGGGGCGTGGACCACCGTGGCCGGCGCTCGGTGGGCGGACCGGGTGGGCAAAGGGATTCGTACTGCTCCACGTGACGCGCTTGTCGCTGATTCCATAGACAACGGGCAGCGTGGTTTGGCGTTCGGCTTCCATCGAGCGGCCGACACAGCCGGGGCCATGTTGGGAATCCTGGGGGCGCTGGCCGCGGTGTGGGTGACACAGGGTGGCGCCGAGGAGCTGTCGGCCGACACGTTCCGCGCGGTTGTTTTGGTGAGTTTGATCCCTGCGGGCCTTGCGGTTGCGGTGCTCGCTTTGGGGGCGCGAGAGGTGCGCCGGGCAGCGCCAGATTCAGGTGTGCAGGTGGGATTCAGGGGACTTGGGCGCCCGTTCCTTATGTTTCTGGTGATCGTGGGGTTGTTCGAGCTGGGGAACTCGGCGGACGCATTCTTGGTCTTGCGGGCGCAGGACTTGGGATCCAGCGTGGTGGGAATTCTGGGAATGCTGGTCGTGTTCAACCTCGTGTACACGCTCCTTTCCACCCCTGCGGGTGCTCTCTCGGACCGCATACCTCGTAAGGCGGTGATCGTCGGGGGCTGGCTTGTCTACGCTCTCATTTATTTGGGGATCGGGCTTGCCGGTCGGGCGTGGAATATGTGGGTGCTCTACGCAGCGTACGGGGCCTACTATGGGATAGCATACGGCACAGCAAAGGCCTTGGTGGCCGACTTGGTTCCCCCGCACGTCCGGGGGACGGCCTTCGGGGCTTACAGCACGGTGCTGGGAGCGCTGGACTTGCCAGCATCGGTGATCGCTGGTGTGCTGTGGCAGACTATCAGTCCTGGGGCTCCGTTCTTTTTCGGGGCAGGGCTGGCACTCATTGCTGCGTTCGGGTTGCTGGTCTGGAGTCCGCAGCCTGTTGGCCGCGAGGCGGGAGGGTGAGGCCTCAGGGGGGGCAGCTACCCAGGCGCACTGGCTCGCGGCGGCAATAGCCGGACTGAAACTCGCAGCCGGACATCGGACGGCACCCTTCTGGTTGCACCGTGAGGAGTTCCAGGACTCCGTCTCCGGTTGCCACAAGTAGTCTTCGCTTTTCGGCAACGACCGTTCCCGGCGGCTGTGCGGGGCGCGGCAGGTCGGTCGGTCTGGAGCGGAGAAGCTTTACCCTGCGGCCGTTCAGGTGCGTCCACGCCCCTGGCCACGGCTGCGTTCCGCGAACGACGTTGTGGATGGTCCAGGTGTCCTGAGACCAGTCGATCCGGCCTTCATCTTTGGTTAGCTTGGGGGCAAGCGTACCTCCGGGCGGCTGGGGGAGAGGACTGAGTGTCCCTTGGAGGAGCCCTTGGACTGACTGCACAGCGAGTTGCGCTCCCATTTCTGCCAGCCGCTCCTCCACCTCCGCTGCTGTTTCTTCCTCGCCGATCTTGGTTTTCCGTTGGACGAGGATAGGGCCGGTGTCCATGCCTTCGTCGAGAAGCATCGTGGTGACGCCTGTCTCCCGATCGCCGCTCATGACAGCCCGCGCGACGGGTGCGGCCCCTCGCCAGCGGGGAAGCAAGGATCCGTGAACGTTCAGGCAACCCATTGCCGGAAGCTCGAGAACTTCGCGCCTGAGAAGCTGGCCAAAGTCCGCTATTACCATGAGATCGGCCCGCTCGGCACGAAGGTCAGCCAAGACCTGTGGGGCGTTTATGGAGCGCAGCTTGGCGAGGGGAAGGTCCAAGAGCTCGGCTTCACGGGACACCTCGGATGGACAAGGGCTAAGCCCCCTGCCTGCCGGTCGATCGGGCTGGGAAACTACCTTTGTCACCCAGCCGCGCTCGGCCAGAGCGCGCAAAATTGGCACGGCGAAACGGCCTGTACCGGCGAAGATCAGCCTTGGCGCTGTCATGCGTGCGAAGTTGCCTCCTTGGGTGTGGTCTTGTAGCCGGTCAACAGCTGTTTCCTCAACCCTGCGGGAAGGTGGTCCACAAAGAGAACGCCATCCAGATGGTCGAGCTCGTGCAGGATGACCCGTGCCTGTAAGTCCTCAGCGTGGAGCTCAACCGGTGAGCCATCTTCCTGCAGGGCGTGAATCTGTACTGCCTGTGCCCGAGCAATGCCTGCCTCCAGTCCCGGCAGGGACAGGCACCCTTCCGAATCGACGACCCTCTCTTTGGAACGGCCAGTGAGCTTCGGGTTGATTAGTACGTACTGCTCGTCCCCGAGCTGCACGAGTGTCACCCGGTAGGGAAGACCCAACTGGGTTGCCGCCAGCCCCAGGCCCTCCACCTGCGCAAACGTCTCCCGCAGCGACCGAGCAGCCTGCGAAGCCTCGGGCGAGCTCGGGCTAACCGGCTGGGCGCATACGCGCAGGCAAGGATCAGGGTAGAGTCGGATCATCGGGTGTTCACCTCGCGTCTTGTGTTGAGAACGCTTATTATAGTCCGGACTGCGGATGTCCACAAACGAAGAGCGTAGCCAGGAAGAGCGGTTGAGCTTGGTGCGAAAGGTCGTGGCCCTGGAGAGGCGAAAGGGCCATCTGGATAGCGCGGCTGTGGGAGGACTGGAGCGCTTTGTGGGACAGCACCTGCCTGAGGGTGTCCATCTTGTGCGTGACTACGCCCAACGGCCACCCGCGCGCCGACAGGGGATGCTCGATGATCTGGAGGTGCTGTTGGACCGACTGGAGGCTGGGGAGACTGTGCCGGGAGGCGGTTCGCTGGCCCGCCCGGTGGGGCAGGCTGCGGGCGTGGGCATGCGCCGGGCAAAGCAGCTGCGGCGGCTGGGCATCGAAACTGTAGAAGACCTCCTGCTTTGTTTTCCTCGTCGCCTGGAAGATCGTTCACGCCGGCTGTGCATTTCCGAGCTCGCCAATGGGGTAACGGGTACTGCGGAAGGCACGGTGCGGGCCAAGTCACGGATGCGTGTGCGGAGGGGACTGGAGTTGGTGAAGGCGGCGGTGGAGGATGGCGGTAAGGTGCTGTTTGTGATCTGGTTTAACCAGCCGTGGATGTGGGAGGAGTTGAAGCAGGGGCAACGCTACGCTTTCTTCGGCAAGGTTCAGGTGCGCTATGGGGAGCTCCAGATGGAAAACCCTGTGTGGGAGTTGGCAGAGGCTGGTTTTCACACTGGGCGCTGGGTCCCTATCTATCCTGCGACCGAGGGGTTGAGTCAACAGATGTTGCGCGGACTGATCAAGCGCAACCTGAGTAGCTGGGCGGACGCCTTGAGAGAAGTGGTGCCGGAGGACGTGCGGCGGCGTCTGGGGCTGCTTCCCCGCAGGCAGGCTGTGGAGGGCATCCACTTCCCTGAGGGTCCTGAGGAGTTCCAGACTGCGCGGCGCACATTGGCCTTCGAGGAGCTGTTTTTGCTGCAAATGGGCCTCGCCCTGCGGGAGGGGGTGAAAGGGGATACAGCTGCGGGCCTAAAGATCGATCGCAGCAGGGTGGAGCGCTTTGCCGGGGCCCTTCCCTTCTCGCTTACTGGGGCCCAACGGCGTGCGCTGGAGGAGATTCAGGGAGACCTCGAGTCGGGGCGGCCCATGTGGCGACTCTTGCAGGGCGACGTAGGTTCGGGCAAGACTGTGGTAGCTGCTGGAGCGGCGGTGGCCGTCCACTCGGCTGGGGGGCAAACCGCGGTTATGGCTCCGACCGAGATACTGGCTCAGCAGCATGCCTTGGTCATGGGAGAGTTGCTGAAGAGCGCAGGCCTGCGGGTCGAGCTCCTGGCGGGAGGGATGTCCTCCGCCGAGCGCAAGCGGGTGCTTGCGGGGCTGACTGCCGGCGAGATCCCCGTGGTGGTGGGGACGCATGCCCTGCTTCAAGAGGGCGTATCGTTTCGGGACCTGGGCCTTGCGGTGGTCGACGAGCAGCATAGGTTCGGAGTGATCCAACGGGCACAGCTTGAGTCAAAGGGCAGGGAGACGAACGTGCTGGTCATGTCGGCAACGCCCATTCCCCGTACGGTGGTGCTTACTGTGTACGGTCGCTTCGCGGTGTCAGTGCTTGATGAGATGCCCAAAGGGCGGTCCGAGGTGAGCACTCTGTGGCTCTCTGAGTCCAGGCGGGAGCAGGTGTATCGCGAACTAGGGAAGCTCCTGGAGGCGGGGACGCGGGGCTATGTGGTGTTTCCTCTGGTGGAGGAGTCCGAGGAGATGGATTTGCGCGATGCAACGCGAGCTCACGGCGAACTGGCGCAGAGGTTCCCCCAAGCAGGCGCTGCTCTTCTGCACGGCAGAATGTCTGCCGCAGAGAAACGCAAAGTGATGGAGGCGTTCAGGAGTGGAGAGGCAAGGCTGTTGGTGGCCACCTCTGTGGTCGAGGTCGGCCTCGACGTTCCCGATGCCTCGTTCTTGGTGATCGAGCATGCTGACCGGTTTGGGCTCGCCCAACTCCACCAGCTGCGAGGCCGCATCGGCCGGGCCGGCCAACCCGCTGTGTGTTATGCTATTGCTGATCCGTCTACTGAAGAGGGGAAGCGCAGGATGGTGGCCTTTCGTGACCTCAGGGACGGGTTCGCGATTGCAGAAGAGGATTTGAGAATACGGGGCCCCGGAGACGTGCTTGGTACAGCGCAACATGGCTTTGTGTCCAGGTTGCGGGTAGCGGATCTGATAAGGGATCTTCCGTTGCTGGAGGAGGCTCGCAAGGAGGCACAGGTTCTGGCGGAAAAGGGCGTTCCGGCTGGCCTGGACTCCGAGGTTGAGAGGCGTTTCGGCGAGACGCTGGAGCTTCTGGGGGTGTGAGCGTGCTGGACGAGCGGGAGATGAACAGGCTGGAGAACATGGCGGGGTTGCGCCTTGAGCCCGAGGAGAGAGAGCAGCTGCGGGTCGACCTGGAGAGGGTGCTTGGGTACTTCCAGCTTCTTCAGAATATGGAAGGAAGCGGGGCAAAGCCGCTGTCACGGGTGGCTCAGCAACCGGAGGCCTGGCGTGAGGATCGGGTTGAGCCGTCGCTTCCTCGCACAGAGGTGCTGGGCCAGGTTCAGGAAGCTTGGCAGGGGTACTTCGCCGTTCCGCCTGTGCAGGAAGGGCGGGAGAAGAAAGCTGGTGGGTGAGGGTGTTTTTGCGTATGATCTGAGCGCCATGGGCGCTGGTTGGCCGAGGGCCTATAAGGCGAAGGTCGTTGAACCCATCCGCTTGCTGGACCGTGGCGAGCGAGAGGCGCGGCTGATTGAAGCAGGGCACAACGTCTTCCGGCTTCCTTCAGAAGATATCTACGTCGACCTGTTGACGGACTCGGGCACTGGGGCCATGTCGCAGGCCCAGTGGGCAGCGCTGATGCAGGGAGATGAGTCGTACGCAGGATCGCGTTCATTTCGTGCTTTTCGAAACGCGGTACGTTCGATCACCGGCATGCCCTTCGTGCTCCCCACACACCAGGGGCGGGCTGCCGAGCACGTGTACTTCTCTTCGGTATTGTCAAGTGGTGATGTGGTCCCCAACAACGCACACTTCGACACCACTCGGGCCAACATCCTGGCGCAAGGAGGCCGACCGACCGATCTCCCTCTGCCGGCGGCGTCCGATGCGCAAGCGGATCTCCCGTTCAAGGGGGATATGGATGTAGACGGACTGAAGGCGCTGATCGATCAGGTAGGGGACAAGAGAATCCCGGCAGTGTTTCTGACTGTGACTAACAATACCGCGGCCGGGCAGCCGGTGTCCATGGCTAATGTGCAAGCGGTGGCTGAGGTATGCCGCGATCACAGGATCCCGTTGATGCTTGACGCCGCACGTTATGCGGAGAACTGCTTTTTGGTAAGGGAAAGGGAAGCGGGATATGAAAACCGGGACATCGTTGACATCGCCAGACAGCTGTTCGCATTGGCGGATGGTTGTCTGATGTCCGCCAAGAAAGATGGATTGGGAAACATTGGCGGGTTCATCTCCCTGCGCGACGCTGAGGTGTTTGCCCGCTGCCGGGAACGACTGATCCTGGTGGAGGGTTTTTCCACATACGGTGGGCTGTCCGGGCGGGACTTGGCGGCCCTGGCGGTGGGGCTGCGGGAGGCGCTGGAGCTCTCCTATCTGAGGGATCGGGTGGGACAAGTGCGATGGCTGGGAGAGCGCCTGAAGGAAGAGTGCATTCCCGTTTATTGGCCTCCCGGGGGCCACGCAGTGTACGTTGACGCGGCAGCACTGCTGCCCCACGTTCCTCGCGAAGAGTTTCCCGGGCAAGCACTGGTCTGCGCTCTGTACCTAGAGGGAGGAGTGAGGGCTGTGGAGGTGGGCTCGGTGATGCTGGGTGATTCCGCGCGCATGGAGCTTGTCCGGCTTGCTGTGCCCCGAAGGGTGTATTGCCAGGAACACCTGGCGTGGGTAGTGGAGGCACTTCGGAGGATCAGAGACAGGGCGAGCGCCGTCACGGGCGTGCGCCTTATGGAGGGGGAGGGCCCGCTTCGGCACTTCATCGCGCGGTTCGCGCCGGTGGACTGAGACGATGATCCTCTCTTGGTTGGGGTTTGGCTTCTCCCTTGTGTTTCTGCTTGTCATGGCCCACTGGAGTCTGTGGGCGGCGATGTTCGGGGCTGCTCTGGTGCTGGGCGCGTTCACTCTCACGCTGGGAAGCTTGGCCGGCGCGCTGGTCAGCGTGTTGTCTGATCCGTCGGTGATGCTGCTGGGGCTAGCGGTTTCCATCATCCCGCTTGTGGGCGGGACGCTTGAGCAGACGGGGCGGATGGACTCTCTGGTGAGGAATATGCGCATCCCCAGGCGGGCGTTCGTGGGAGTGTCTCCGGCTCTCTTGGGGATGCTTCCCATGCCAGGCGGGGCTCTGCTCTCTGCGCCGCTTGTGGAAAGGGCCGGTGGAGCACCGCCAGATGTGCGGGCGGCAGCCAATGTGTGGTTCCGGCACGCGCTGCTTCTCATCTATCCCTTGTCGGCGTCGCTGATCACCGCGGCGAAGCTGGCTGGCCTGGAGGTGTGGCAGGTGATACCGTATCAGCTGCCGTCGTTCGGGCTGACCTTGATTCTGGGCTATGCGTTCTTCCTCCGGCGATTTGACGGTGAGATGCCACGCCAAGGGGAGTTTTCGCTTGTGGGGCTTGTGGTTCCTTTGGGAATCCTTCTGGTCGCTCCTGGGTTGGACTTCGCCCTCAAACAGGCTCCTGGTCTTCCCGTCCCCGAGTTGGCCACGGTGGTCGGGGTCTCGGTGAGCTTGGGGCTGGCTGCATGGAAGCGCTTGTATGTGCGACAGCTGGGGGAGATGGTGGTGCGAGGGAGGCCGTGGAGGTTCGGTCTCATCGTAGTGGGGATGTTCGTTTACTTGGAGGTGTTCCGGGCTTCCGACGCTGCCCAACTCATCGCCGATCTTCACCTTTCCCCACAGGCGCTGTGCGTGGGGATCGCCCTGCTGTTGGGGCTGGCCACAGGCAGGGAACAGGCCCCTGCTTCCATCGTCATTCCCGTCTTCTTGGCGGCGTACGGGGTCATGACGCCTTGGGCGTTCGCCGTTACGTACTTCGCGGTGTACATCGGGTTTGTGATGTCGCCGGTCCACCCATGTGTGACGGTGTCCGCTGAGTACGCGGGCAGTACGCTGGTGGGCCTGCTCAAGCGGATGTTCGTACCCAGCCTATTGGCCTTGACTGTGGCGTTGGGCGTGAGTTACTTGGTGCTGTAGAAAGGTTGAGTTGACAACGCTGCCTAAGCGCAGATGAAGTGAATGACGTCTCCGTCTTGGACCACGTAGTCGCGCCCGGCGCGAGCGACCTTCCCCGTTTCCCGGAGGGCCCGCTCGCAGCCTGCAGAGAGCAGGGACTCCAGATGCATCACCTCGGCGAGCACAAACCGGTCGCGGAAGTCGCCGTGGATTTCCGCCCCGGCATCGGGGGCCCGTGTGCCCTGTACAACAGTCCACGCACGGACTTCGGGTCCTTCTACTGTGTAGAAGGTGACGAGGTTGAGAAGTGTGTAGGCCACCTGGAGCAATCGCTCCATTGCCGACTGATCTATACCCCATTCTCTCAAGAATGCCTCCCGCTCGGCTCGCTCCTGAACTGCTTCGGCTACCTCGGCCTCCAATCTTCCCCGGATGGCGATCCAATGTGCTCCCTGAGCTTCGGCGAGTGAGCGCAACCTCTGTAGCTGGCCGTCCTCGCCCGTGTCCCCCAGGTTGGCCACGTACAAGATGGGCTTGGCTGTGAGTGGGGAAAGATCGCTAAGCTGGATTTGTTCCGCTGGGGAGAGGGATAGTTTGCGGACAGGAGTTCCGCCGCCCACGGCTTGGACTAGCCGCTCCAAAACCTCCACCTCTGCCTTGGCAGTTCGGTCCCCAGTCCGGGCCACCTTGGCTACTCGCTGTTTGCGCCGCTGCAGCGTCTCCAGATCCTTGAGCAACAGCTCTGTTTCCACCATTCCCACATCCCTCACCGCATCAACGGTGCCTGCTGGATGAGCTACGTCCTCGTCTTGGAAGCACCGGACCACGTGAAGGATGGCGTCACAGCTCCTGATCTCTGCGAGGAACTGATTGCCCAAGCCCTCCCCCTGGGCGGCCCCGGCCACCAAGCCGGCTATGTCCACCACCTCTATTGTGGTGGGAACCTTGCGCTTCTCGGGGTACAGGGTGTGAAGGCGGTCCAGTCTCTGGTCGGGGACACCGGCTATGCCTCGGTGGGCGTCGATTGTGCAGAAGGGATAGGCCTCGACGCGGGCACCGCCGGCGGTGAGGGCGTTGAACACAGTGGACTTCCCCGCGTTGGGCAGTCCCACCAACCCGAAGCTGCGGCTCACAGCAGCTTCCCCACCAGAAGCTCGCTCACTTGGGATGGGGTGCGGGCCACTGGTATGTTCCTCTTCTCCAACCGGGCGGCCTTTGCCTCCGCGGTACCTTCCCCTCCGGAGACGATCGCGCCCGCGTGCCCCATACGCTTTCCGGGCGGGGCAGAGAACCCGGCGATGTACGCTGCTACCGGAATGCGCAAGTTCTCCGCGATCCAGTCGGCGGCTTGCTCTTCGGCGGTGCCGCCGATCTCCCCCACCAACACCAGTGCTTCAGTCTCATCGTCCTCAGCGATCAGGGGGAGCAAGTCGCTGTAGGTGCTGCCCACCACGGGATCTCCTCCAATGCCCACCACCGTAGACTGCCCGAGGCCCGCCCGCGACAGGTGGTGCGCTATCTCGTAGGTCAGAGTACCGGAGCGTGAGATCATCATCACCGGGCCCGGGGTGAACACATCTGCGGGCATTATCCCTACCTTGGCCTTGCCGGGGGAGATGGCGCCAGGGCAGTTGGGACCGACAAGGCGGGCTCCATAGCTGCGCACCAAAGGCAGTGCGCGTAGCATGTCGTGCACGGCTATCCCCTCGCTGATGCACACAATGAGCGATACACCAGCCTCAGCCGCCTCCACCACGGCATCCAGAGCGAACCTGGCGGGCACGAACACGATTGAGGTGTTGGCTCCCTGTTCGTGGACGGCTTCCGCCACGCTGTCATACACAGGAATGCCGTCCACCTTCTGACCTCGCTTTCCCGGGGTCACCCCGGCGACAACCCGAGTGCCGTAGGAGACCATCTGGCTTGTGTGGAAGGTGCCTTCGTTGCCCGTTATCCCCTGCACCACTACGCGAGTGCCTTCGTCAACCAGTATGGACACGCCTCTCACCCCTCTCGGCGAAAGCATAGGCTGCTACAGACCGGGGGGCAAGAACCCCGGGCGCAAACGAGTTGAGGTGGACCGTTCTTCCGGCTAGCATCCGGCCCATGCCGGGCTTGGCAAAGCTCAACGGACAGACGTACGAGGTGGAAGCGTGCATCCTGGACAAGGACGGTACTCTTCTGGGTTTCGACCACTGGCTTGAAGTGATGCGGATGCGGGGGGAGTATTTGGGGCGAGCGCTGTTGCTCTCCCGGGACCAGCTGGACGCCTTGCTGCGCTTCGTGGGGATTGATCGCAAAGACCGCGCTGCTAGCGCTGAGGACATCACCACGCTGCCCCGCAGCGAGGCGGAGGAGGCGGTCGCCGGCCATCTGCATCGTGTGACCCACATCCCCCTTGAGAGAGCGAAAGACGCAGTGGAAAGTGCGTTCGTGGAGGTGGACAAACTGTTTCCCTTCCACCGGTATCTTCGCCCCACGCCGGGAGCGAGCGATTTCCTGCAGCAGGCGCGGAGAGCACACCTGAAGGTCGCGTTGGTGACCCATGATGCGAGATCGGCTGCCGAGCGTCACCTCTGGGCTCTAGGCTGGGCTGACCTAGTGCAGGTGATTGTGGGCATCGAAGACATGCTAACGCTCAAACCTTCTCCCGATGGCATATTCGAGGCATGCCGGAGACTGGACGTTGATCCAGAGCACAGCTTGATGGTCGGCGATACGCCCGCCGACGTAGGTGCGGGTCGGGCTGCTGGATGTCGGCCGGTCGTCGGCCTTCTGACAGGGTTGGGAAGTGCGGTAGATTTGGCTCATGCTGATCACGTCGTTGCTGATCTCACTGCTTTCTCCTTCAGCGCTATTTCCGGTTGAGGCCTCTCACCGGAGGGCGGTGCGGGACTTGCGCATCGCTGATCGGACTGCCAGGCGACCGCCGAGGAGCAAAAAACACTACACTGAGGGGAGATGAAGGCGAGGCTGTACGGCTACTTCGGGCGTGGGAACCTGGGCGATGAGGCGATCCTGGCGGCTTGGCAGGAGGCTGTACCGACGCTTCGACGTGCAGAGGTTGCGAGTCCGCCGGGGCTGCCTTGGGGCCGGAAGATAACGCTGTTTGCGGGGGGAATACTGCAGGACAGAACTTCTTTACGCTCTCTTGCCTGGTACGCGGGGGCGATTCGCATGGCGGCGCGAGCAGGACCGTGTGCACTGGCGGCGGTGGGGGCAGATGTGCGGAGCGAGGCCGGACGTGCGGTCTTGGGTTGGGCTCTTTCGCCAGTGCGTTTTGTGTCGGGCCGCGATCCAGAGTCCTGCAGGACCATGCGGTTGGCAGGAGGAGACGCCGCTGAGGCTCGCGATGTGGCGCTCACCCTCTGCGCTCCGCGGCATCGAGGCGGGGGTTCAGTACTGGTGAACTTGACACATGCTGTGCCGCCCCCCATCCGGCGTTCTGTGGTGGCGGCTGCCCGGGACGCTGCGCGAACGCTGCGCACGGAGGCGAGAGGATTGGTTTCCGCTCGCGGAGAGGACGAGCCTGCGCTGGAAGGGTTGCCGCTGGTGCGGCCGGGAACCTCCGCTGAGCTCCTGCGCGTGCTAGCCTCGGCCGCTTTGGTGATCGCCGCGCGACTGCATGTCCTAGAACTTGCGCTGCTGTGCCGGACGCCGTTCGTGGCTGTTCCCTGGACTGATAAGTGCCTGGCGTTCCTCCGGCTGGTTGAACGTGAACTCCCCTGTCCGGCGCCGCGGCTGCCGAGCGAAGCGCCGCAGGGGTGGTTGAGCTCGATCCGCTGGTCGAAAGCTCTGGAGCGGGCACGAGAGCGGTTGGTGATGGAGGCTTGGATGGGAGTTAGCGATGTTCAGTACTGGCTTCGCTCCACGGCATGAGTCGGTGATGCCCGCCGAAGTTGGCGAAGTCTTGCGTCCGGGCCCTGGCTGCACGCTCGTGGATGCGACAGTGGGTCTAGGCGGGCACGCCGAGCTTCTGCTGAAGCGGGGGGCTAGTGTTGTTGGAATCGACAGGGATCCGTACGCCTTGGAGGTGGCCAGCCGCAGGCTGAGTGAGTGGGGGGGCCGAGTGGAGCTCATCCAGGGAGACTTTCGAAATCTTCTCACTCTTGTCACCGACAACGATGTCCCCCGCCCTGACGGGGTACTGATGGACCTGGGCGTTTCCTCTCTGCAAATCGAATCCCCCGAGAGGGGGTTCAGCTTCCAGCACGACGGCCCGTTGGACATGCGGATGGATCCCGCAGCCCCAGTAACGGCTGCAGAAGTTGTGAACACTCTTCCCGAGGAGCAGTTGGCTGACCTGATGTGGGAGCTCGGGGGTGAGCGCCTTGCGCGGCGCATCGCCCGCAGGTTGGTGAGGGAGAGACAGAAGAGTCCCATTCGCACTACGCGGGAGCTGGCCAGGCTGGTGGCACGCTGCTATCCCCGGGGAAGACATCGCATCCACCCGGCGACCAGAACGTTCCAGGCCTTGCGGATGGCGGTGAACGAGGAATGGCCGGCGCTGCAGGAGGGGTTGGCGGGAGCGGTGGCAGCGCTGGTCCCCGGAGGACGCCTGTGTGTCATCTCGTTCCACTCCTTGGAGGATCGTCTGGTTAAGCACTCGTTCCGGCGCTGGGCTGATGAGGGACGTGTTCGCATTCTCACGCCCAAGCCAGTACGTCCGTCGGCAGAGGAGGTGGCAGCCAACCCACGTGCTCGCTCAGGCAAGCTCCGCGCGGCCGAGGTGAGAGAGGTCGCACAACTGTAGGGCAGCTGTCCTCCTCAGAGGGCGTGGCTGGACTTAGTGTGAAGGGGGATGAGGGCACGAATACGCACAGTGTCCCTGCCGTGGGCCGGGACACGCAGCCTGGGTCTATCTGAGTACTGGCTGCGGGCGCTTGCTGTGTTGGGTGCAGGTGCCCTGGTGGCCGGTTTGGTCTTTTTGTACCTGTTTCTGGTGGCCGACCTGGCCCTCCTACGTCGCGAGGCGGCGCGCGCTGCGCTGTCGGTGGACAAGCTGCATAGGGAGGTTCTGTACTACGAGAACCGAGTGGACGTTGCTTACAGCCGGGAGGAGCTGGAGGCCCGCGCACGAGCTCTGGGGTTGAGGCCGTTTGATCCTGAACGCATCACGCGCCTGAGCGGTGGAGATGGATAAAGGGCAAGCAGCCAGGCGAGGGGGCATTCTCATCCTCGCGCTGGGCTTTGGGCTGCTGGCGGTGCTAGGGAGGCTGATCCAGTTGCAGGTTGTGGAGCAGGCCACCTGGGCGGAGGCAGCGTCGCGACTGCAGGAAGAGGTGGTGGAGATCCCGGCCCGGAGGGGCACTTTGTATGGTGCAGATGGGCGCCCCCTGGCCAGGGATGTCCCCAGTTACTCGCTTGCGCTGGACAACTACCACATGACGAAGCCGGAAGTCTTGGTGGAGATTCTTGTGGAGGAGTTGGGGTTCACGCCTGCCGAGGCGCAGGACAAGGTCTACCGGAATTCTTACTTCACCTGGCTATCGCGCAAACTGGACCTGGAGGTGGGGAACCGCCTGCGGGCCCGGGCCAGGGACCTCGGCGTCCGAGGTCTTCTGTTCTTCGACAGCTGGATGCGCGCCTACCCTCAGGGGGAGATAGGATTGCCTGTGCTGGGGGTCGTGGGAGTGGACGGGCAGGGACTGGCGGGCCTGGAGTACACATACGAGCAGAGGTTGATGGGGACACCCGCTGTGTACCGGGTGCTGCGCGGACGGGACGGGCGCGTCTACCGGCTCGAAGTGGACGACCCTGGAACCCCTGGCGACGATCTCCACCTCACGCTCCACCCAGATATCCAGGCGATCTGCGAGGAGGAGATCGCCGCCGGAGTGGACAGGTACAAGGCTGAGCGCGGCTTTGCCATCGTTCTCGATCCGAGGAGTGGGGCGATTCTGGCCCTCGCGCAAGCTCCGACATTCGACCTGCAGGCGCCGTCGGCGACGGCCGAGTACCTGCAGCCTTGGGCGGTGACCCAGATGTTCGAGCCGGGCTCCACGTTCAAGGCCCTGGTCGGGATGGTCGCTTTGCACGAGGGATTGGTGCGTCCCGACGACGCTTTCCACGCGGACTCGCCCATCATGGTCATGGGTGTCCCGCTGCACAACGCCAATCCGAGTGAGGCCTACGGCTTGGTGACCTTTGAAAGAGGAATCGCCCAGTCCTTGAACGTGGTCCTGGTTCAGGTGGCGCAGCGTCTGGGCAGCGAGTCGACCTACCGATACTTGGCAGAGCTGGGGTTTGGGCGACCCACTGGCATTGAGCTTCCGGGAGAGGCGAGCGGGATCCTCCGGCCGGTGGAGGAGTGGACCGACCTGGACCTGGCAACCAGTTCCTACGGGCAAGGCGTGGCCGTTACCGGCGTCCAGTTGGCCTCGGGGTTCGGCGTTCTGGCTGGTGGGGGGCTTCTCCATCGCCCACACCTGGTGGAGGGGGGCGGGGAAACGGTAGGTCGGATCGTCTCCTCTCAGGCCACCTACGAGATGCGGACGATCCTGCGCAAAGCGGTGGATCCGTCGCGCTGGGTGTTGCCTTCGCGTTTCGCCGACGTGCCTGGCTACGGCATTGCAGGGAAGTCCGGCACTGGCGAGAAGGCGTTTCCTGGTGAGGGGTACGTTGCTGGACACTACATATCAGGTTTCGGCGGATTCTTCCCCTGGGATGAGCCCGAGTACGTGGTGCTGGTTGTGTACGATGAGATCGACACCAGCGAGGGTATGCAACGGGTGTGGGGGGCGAACTCGGCAGGTCCAACCTTGGCCCGCATCGTGAGGGAGATGGACGCTGTGGGGTTGATCTCCCCCTACGAACCGACGACCGCTGAGGGCCGGTCTGGATAGGTGAGGTAGAGGTTGGCGGACGAGCCATTCAAAGCCCGCGCTACGGCTTCTAGTGCTCGAGCCGGTGTGTTGTTCTCCCGAGACAGGTGCGCCAACAGCACCGCCCGGGGGCCCTCGGTGCCCAGCCCGACCAACGTACGCCCCGACACTTCGTTGGCCAGGTGTCCATTTGGCCCCAGGATGCGCATCTTGATCGGCCAAGGATACGGTCCGTGGAGCAGCATCTCCGTGTCGTGATTGGCCTCAATGAGCAGGTGAGTGCAACCACGCATGGCGGACAGCACCTCGGCAGTGATCCGTCCCAGGTCGGTCACCACGGCCAGGCGGACTTCCGCGGTGTCAAGCCGCAGACCTACCGGTTGCGCGGCATCATGAGGAACGGGAAACGGCGTCACCTTGATGCCGGCTATCTCCAGCCCAGCCTCCAAGGGGACTCCGTCTACCCCCAGCGCTCGCAGAGTTCCTCGGCTGGCGGCGACGCGAACTCCCCGACGAAGGGCCGCGCTCAGGCCACGCACATGGTCGCTGTGCTCGTGCGTTAGGATGACCCAACTCAGCTCGCTCGTGGAAACGCCCGCACGAGCGGCGCGGCGCTGCGTCTCTCTCCACGAGATCCCGATGTCGACCAGGACAGGGCCTGCAGGCCCCTCGATCAAGGTCGCGTTGCCTGTGGAGCCGCTGGCCAGCGCGCAGAACCTCAATCTCGGCTGCCCTTTTGCAGGAGTGCCAGAAGGTCGATTGGCACGGGGAACACTACAGTGGAAGAGTTCTCGGAGGCAATGTCGGAAAGCGTCTCCAGATAGCGTAGCTGCAGGGCACCGGGCGAGCGGTTCATGATATCAGCTGCCTGCCCCAGCTTTTCGGCTGCTTGCAGTTCTGCTTGGGCGTGGATGATCTTGGACCGCCGATCCCGCTCAGCCTCCGCCTGAGCGGCTATCGCGCGCTGCATATCGGCAGGGATTTTCACATCTTTGATCTCCACCGTTATGACCTTTATGCCCCATGGGTCTGTGTGCTCGTCGATGATCTCCTGCAGTTGACGGTTGAGTTTCTCCCGCTCGCCGAGTATCTCGTCCAGCTCGGCCCGGCCGAGTACCGAGCGAAGGGTGGTCATCGATATCTGGCGGGTGGCCTCGATGAAGTCCAATACCTCCACCACCGATGCCTGGGCATCCATGACCCGGAAGTAGACCACGGCGTTTACGTTGGCCGGTACGTTGTCTCGGGTGATCACTTCCTGAGGCGGCACGTCCAGGGTGATGGTCCTGAGGTCCACTCTGACCATGGAGTCCACCAGAGGGATTATGAAGAACAGACCCGGCCCTTTGGCGCCGATGAGGCGTCCCAGGCGAAAGATCACGCCTCTCTCGTACTCGCGCACTATGCGGATCGCGCTGGCCAGAAACAGCCCCACGGCCGCAAAGATGATCACCACAGTCAGCCACATGGTCCCCTCCTCTTGCCTGCGGTTGCGTTGGCCATGATAGGCGCCTAGGATGGCGGTTGTCAACGGAAGGAGGGAAGTGATGCGAGAGCCAGTGGTGGCGGCCAACTGGAAGATGCACAAGACGGCACAGGATGCACAAACCTACCTTCGGCGCCTGCTAGAGCTCATCCCTGACTCGCCGAGGGTGAAGCTGGTTGTGTGCCCTTCGGCTACAGCTCTGCATGTGGCCGGGGGGCTGCTGGCTGGGAGCCCCATAGCCTTGGGTGCCCAGAGCGCTCGACCCGAGCCGGAGGGAGCGTTCACTGGAGAAGTGTCGCTCATGCAGGTTAAAGAACAGGGAGCGCAGTTCGTGATCTGCGGCCACTCCGAGCGCCGCGCGCTGTTTGGGGAGGACGACGCGTTGGTGGCGCGCAAGGTGCAGGCCACGCTGACGGCTGGGCTGGTTCCCATATTGTGTGTGGGAGAGGGACTGGAGGAGCGGCAGCAAGGCCGAGCCTGGCTCGTGGTGGAGAACCAGCTGGGTGCGGCACTTGAGGATGTGGAATTGAAGGATCCTGCGCGACTCGTGCTGGCCTACGAGCCCGTGTGGGCCATCGGTACCGGACAGGCCGCCCAGCCGGAGGACGCGCAGGAAATGGCCGCTCACGTCCGTCGATGGCTGGTGGCACGCTTCGGAACGATGGGTAGCCAGATGCGTGTTCAGTACGGGGGATCTGTGAAACCAGACAACGCCTGCTCGTTTCTTGAACTCCCCGACGTGGATGGCGCACTTGTAGGGGGGGCCTCGTTGGATCCGGAGTCATTTTGGGAGATCTCCCAGTGTGCTGCCGTTCAGAGATGACGGCAGAGTTCGCCCGACGCTGGGCGCTCCTCGCAAAGAGCGTAGGATCGACAAACAGAGACGGGGAGGCTTGGTTGCTCGTATGATCTGGACGATTCCCAACTGCATAACCTTGGCTCGCATTCTGGCCATTCCGCTACTGATGTACTTCATCTTCGCGGAGGGAACGGTGTTCAAGTTCTTGGCCATCGTTCTGTTCGCGCTTGCTGCGGCATCGGACGTAGTGGATGGGTACCTGGCAAGATCGTTGCGGCAAGAGACGCCGTTTGGGGTGTTCGCCGACCCTATCGCCGACAAGTTGCTGGTCACAGCTACGCTGGTCTCCTTTGTAGAGCTGGGGAAACTGGCCGCTGTCCCGGTGGTGGTGATTCTCGCCCGCGAGTTTTTGGTAACCGGGTTCAGGCTGTTGGCGGTGGGAGAGGGCATTGTCATCTCCGCTTCATACTTGGGTAAGGCCAAGACACTCTCGCACACGGGACTGGTCATGTTCATCCTTGCTTCGCGTTACTTCGGCGTAGGGCCGTGGGGAGACGTGCTGCGCGAGGTTTTCTTGTACTTGGCGGTGGGGCTTGCCGTAGCCTCCGCTGGAGAGTACTTCTGGCGAGGTCGGAAGCTACTCAACAAGCCGTCGTCTGTACGCCATTTGCCCGACGACTAGGCTCCCTGCTCAGTCGCCGGGGCGGACCTCGATCGGCAGAGCGAGTTCGTCTTGCTGTCCCAGTTCATCCTGCACGACCAGCGTCACCCAGTACACCCCTGAGTCGGAGAAAGTCCAAGATGTCTTCTGTCCAGTGGCATCCGGTTGCCCGTCGCCGGTGAAGTCCCACTGGTAGGCCACGATCTCGCCGTCGCCTGCGACCGAAAGGCTGGCGTCGAAGGCGATAATCTCCCCCTCTTTGGGGACAAGAGGAGACCAATCGAAGTCGGCCAGCGGAGGGGTGGGAGCTACCAGCACCTCACGCGGCCGTTGCCAGACCCCGAACTCCACTTCCTTCGTCTCGCCGGGGCCGACCTCCACCGTCAGCTCGCTGGGGGTAGTCGGCTCGTAACGCTCGGGCAAGCTGGCTTCATCCAGGGAGATCGCGTACTGCCCAGGAGAGAGCTGGGGAAAGGTGAAGCGTCCGGCGCTGTCTGTGCTGTCCCACTCCAGGCGATGCTCTCCTTTGAGCAGAGCCACGACCACCCCCTGCACTCCCGGATCGCCAGCCCGGCGCTCGCCGACTTTCTCGCGGTCGTCGAACACAGCCCCTCGCACCTCGGCCAGCCGCTCACAGTGTATGGTGACTTGTGTGCGTCGGTCGAGCTCCACAACAGCTTCAACTGGCTCAGGGTCGACGAGGCGCACTCCCGTCGGGAGGCGCTCGACGGACAAGGCGTATCTTCCGGGCTCTAGTGGCGGAAACAAAAATTGTCCCTCTGCATCGGTGGCCACCTTGTGACCACCTGCGACCAGCACGGCTCCTTCCACGCCGCTTTGATCAGCCAGCACCGTGCCTTCCAGCCAGCCTCGTGCGGGGAGGAAAGGAGGCAGACACAGGAAGGAGTATTCGAAGGAGACTCCCAGTTTCAGAGAGGCGACTCGCCCCTGTTCGTTCCAGTCGGCAGACGCGGTGAAGCCGGCTTCCAACCCCTGTGTGAGCCGGCCGTTCAACCCCAGTTCGAACCGAACGTTCGGACTCTCGTGCTTCCAGCTCAGCAGTGCTGCGTAGGGCGAGTTGTGCAGGCGGGCGGACAGACCGATCTGCCAATTGCGCTCTAGTGCACTTCCATCCATGTCGAACGTGGCGCGTTGCTGAAGTGAGAGGGTCGTCTCGCCGGCATCCCCCGTCAGGGTGAAGCGCTGTTCGTAATCCGTACGAACGACAGCATTGCCGTTGGGGAACTTCTCGTCCTTCCGTAGGACGCCGGCAATGTAGAAGGTCAGGGGGGCCTGTCCTCCCCTCAAGCCAACCTGGGCATTTTGAATCCTTTCCAGTTCTTCACCTGCTTCACTCCATCCCCGGCGGCCGGAGAACGCGGCGAAAAAAGACACTGGCCAGTCCTCGGGGGCCCAATCCAGAGAAGAGGTTAGCTCGGCCCGAAACGGGGCATCTGCGGGGCAGCCCCACTGTGGGCCGTCCCACACCCAGCGCGATGAGAATCGGAAAGCAAGCGGACTTACGGATATCCGTCCCGCCACGCTCATCCCGTGCTGGTCGGCCAGGGGGCTGGGGACATTCTCCGCCACGGAGTGCCACGCAAGGTTGAGCAGGACCAAGGGGTCGATCTCCACGCGCAGTGCGGTTCGCAGCCCCCCGGCGAGTGTATTGGGTCCCAAGCTCAGGCTCCCTGTGACCTCGATCTCCACGTGCTCCCCCAGGGTGTGGCTGACCCAACCGGCCAGCGAGCGTAAGCGTTCCTGCTCGCTGCGGGTCTCCCTGTACGCGGTGCCCAGCTCGTACCGGTTGCCGGACAGCGTGATGGCTCCCGCGAAGCGACTTTCGCCCTGTCGCCAGCCGCTGAGCAGCGACAGCGAAGCGTTATCCCCGAACAGATCCAGCCCCATGCCTGAGACGGTCAACCCAGTGAAGGGAGGCAGGGCAGTGGTGAACTCGCCGGCGCGCAGAAGGAACCGGGGGTGCGAGTAGGACAGCGATGCTGTGTCCAACCTCAGCGGGGGGTTGCCCCAGGGTCCTGTCGTCCTCACATCGAAGGAAAGGGTGCCCTGCAGCAGGTATGTGCGGCCGGCAAAGGAAAGCGGTGAGTAACGGTACCCTCCCAGTAGGTCGAACTCCAGCCGGCCTTCCAGCTGGGCCTCGACTTCCGCCTCTGTGGAGCCGACTATCAGTTCTGGATGCGGGGGTAGCACCGTAGTGAACAGCACAGCCTCGTGCCTTACAGCAGGGCCAGCAGTCGACTGGATTTCCACCAGCAACCTGTCCCGTCCAGCGGGAGCCGTGGGAGGGATTTCCACTTCCACTACCACTGTGCCTCGCTCCAACGGTGCCAGGGGCAACTGCGCGGGGTGCACGCGTACGGAATGCCTCTGCGAAGATTGAGCAGTCACCGTATAGCGATCCACTGTGTTGCCCCGGTTGATCAGCACGAATTCGTAGGAGACGACCGTTCCAGGGAGAGCATCCCGCCCTTGAGGGACGTCCACTTCCAAACCAGCCACCTGGCGCACGGTCACCTGGGCGGTAGCCGATGCTTCCGCATCGTTCCACTTGGCCGCCAATCGCACAGTGTAGTCTCCCGCACCAGCCCCCAGAGGGACCTGGACGGTGACGAACAGGGACTCGGCGTCCCCGGGCTCCAGACTGAGGGTGGGGCTGATGGGCAAAGCGCTCCAACCTTGGGGGAGCTCCAACGATAGGCGCACTTCTTGCGGGGCGTCGGTGGGGTTAGCCACGCGGAAAACGTGCAGGGCCAAGTCCCCTGGCCCCACTACCCGGGGCGGGGAAGTGAGCGAGACAGTGGCCGCCTGGCTGGCAAGTGCAAAGCCGGCACACAACAGGCTGCAGAGAAGCACCCGCATGGTGCCAAGCTATTGTGTGATGCCTCTCGAGGGTAGGACGTGCTTACCCTCCCTTGGGGACGTGGGCGCCGAATCAGTCCTCCCAGGCTTCGAGTCTCTCGGCAAGAGCTGCTACGTCTTCCTCGTCTACCATGCCGTCGTTGCTGAAGTCAAACGCTCTGCGATTGCGCTGCACCGTAGGGTGGTAGAGGTACTCGGCGAGCAAGTCAACGTCTCCCTGGTGGAACGATCCGTCCCCGAGCAAGTCTTCGTACAAGCCGTCACCGGAGAGGTCTTGCGGGGTGCCGCGACCATCCTCCAGGGGCTGTAGAGCCAGAGGGCGCAGGCGCACCATGCGTTGGGCGGCGATGAGATGGTCAACGTCGGCGTCCACGGTCACCAGTACGTTGTAGTCGCCGGGTTCGGTGAGCCAGATGTCTGTCTCGATGTGCACCTTGCGGGTTGCTCCTGGAAGACAGGGGAATGAGTTGAGCTGATACACTCCCAGCTCCTCCCCGTAGGAGTCGTACACCGAGACGTGGCCCCCGATGCGAGGGAGGTTGGTGTCTCCCCTGTTGGCCACCTCCAGCTCTACCCAAAGAGGGCCAAGGCCCCGCGGCTGCAGCTCCGCGATGTGCAAGTCGCGTTCGTGGGGAGGGAGGTCGACGAGCACCTTGACCCCGAACCTCTCCACTGCCAGGATCATGGCTCCCTCGCGCTCCTCAAGGCGTGGCTCACCCTGTACGAAGATGATGCCCCAGTACGTCCCCCCGCCTTGCTGAGGATCTGAGGGCACACGAACGACGCCGCTGATCTCCTGTACTCCGCCCGGGCTGAGGGTGAACGAGCGGGGACTCACCTGGAGCCAGGTGCTCAATGAGCGGGGTAGGGCCCCGGGGTTCAGGAAGACGTGGTTCCCCTCCGGGTCGCGCTCCCAGTCCCCCAGCTGTGTGGTTATGCGCTGGGTACTGTCGCCGTCGTTGCGAATCTGAAACGAGAACTCCCGCGCCTCGCCGCGGCTGAGGGAGAACTCGAACTCAAGCTGCGTTATCTGCAGAGCGTCTCCGCTCGCCACCAGAGCCAAAACAACTGCCACCGCAAGCACACCGTTTCTCAACATCACACTTTTCGTTATGCCCAGGCGGCCCGGGTATAAGACACCCCGGGCCGCTCTAGGCTGTGTTTTTGCCTGTCGTCATGCCTTTCTGAGTTTCCTACTGGGTGGTGGCCGTGAAAGTGACGACGACCTCGTACGTGCCCGGCTCGTCTTCCCAGCTGGGCTCGTACCGGTAGCCAATGTCAGTGAAGTTCTGTCTCCCGGCGGTCCCACGCGTGCCCAGGGTCCTGGTCTCGTCCAGGGCCAGCCAGTCGGTGATCTCCCAGCCGCGGATCATGAACCTGGTCAGGTCGGCTGCGGGGGAACCCGATGTCGTTGCGCTGACAGTGACCTGAAAACCGCCAGCGCTGTTGGTGAGGGCGTAGCCAGTATTGTCGATGCTCTCCAGCGGTTCCCATTGGTCGGTGTCCGGGTCGTACGACCCTGGGCCCGATTCTCCCCCCACCGTTCCTAGGTCAACTGAGCCTTGATCAATGCTGAGCCAGATGAACGTCTGGGAACTCCACGTGACGTTGACTTCGGCATCCTCGCTTTCAGCGTGGCTGACCATGACTGAGAGGAGTACTGCCGCCACCAGAACACCTGCTGTTCTCCACTTACGCATCAAAAAACACCTCCTGAGTGTGTGGAGGTGCTTCGGCAGCCCGGCAACCTCCCTGAGGAGGCCCTGGGCTTTGCGCCCCCGGGTCGCCCCGAGTTTGCCTTTTCGCCCACCTTACACAGGCATTATACGTGAAAAACGACATGCTGACAAGTGTTATACATTACCTTCCGTGCTGTACAACCTCTACACACTGTTAACCATCCTTTCTTTGCCGGAGGACCTGTTCTAGAAGGCGCTCGGCCAGCCGCTGCAGACGCTGGAGGGCTTGGGCGAGGCGGGCGCGGGCGGGCCATGGGAGCGTTGAGGGCGTGGCATCCTGCACGACGTCCGGCTGGTAGTCGGGTCTCGGGTCGCGGGAACGCTCGGGTTTGCCCAGCGAGGTGTAGCGGAAAGTGGCCCGAGCCTTGAACGCCTCCCGCAGTCCCTCTTCGGTCAGGTTAAGCCGATCGGCCAGCTCTGCCAAGCTGGGGGGGCGGCTGTACGCATTGAGCAGCTCTGCGTGTGCAACCTCGATGTGCTTGCCCAGGGTTTCTAGCCAGGGAGGGGGTTGAGGCGCTGGGGTTCCTTCTCGGATGCAAGCCCGCATCTCCCCGCGGATCAGGTTCCGGGAGAACTCGCTGAAGTCGTCGCGCCGGTCCAGGTTCACATTGCTGACGGCATTCAGCAGCCCAAGGTGGCCGGCTCTGAGCAGTGCATCGCGGGGCTCGCCGCTGGCGCCGAACTCGTCAGCCACTTCCTCCACCAGGTGGAGCGCAGCGCCGGTCAGCCGGCTGCGGAGTTCCGGGCTTGGGTGATCCCGCAGTTCTTGGGCCAGAGCGTCGAGGTCTTCCATCCCGACTAGAAGCGGAGCTCGATCCCCACTATCTGCTTCAACAGGCCGATGAAGTCGAACACCGACTCTGCGTAGATGGTGATCCCAGAGAATGTGACGTCAACGTAGATTCTCTGCATCAGGAACCCAGTGAGGTCGAACACTGTAGTTGAGCGCAGCGTGACCGGATCGATCGTTCCGGCCACGAAAAGTTCGGCTGTATCGAACAACCACCCCCCCGACCACCACAATCTCGCCCCCACTTCTATATCAGGCTGGGACCATCGATACGCGCTTCCCAAGCGAGCCCAGCTCAAGCCGAGGTCGGTGAACAGTATCCAGCTGTCCACCAGGAAGCACTGAGAGTGGAATCCCATTCCCAGTAACTCTTCCTCGAACAACCATCCTGGCGCAGCGGAAATGTCGGTGCGGGGATCGTCATCCACTAGGTTGTACAGGTCCCACACCCCAAAACCAGTGAGGCTCCGCAGCCAGTACCCGGACTCCAGAGCGAATGTCAGATCGAGTACGAGCCCAACGGTGTAGTCGGGCGGCTCTTCGCACAGGACTCCGAGGTTCTCCACGAGGATCAACCCTCCTAGCTCTACCGGGCACCACGTGGTTCGCAGCGCAAGCCTGTACATGGAAAAGCAGGGATCGAAGCGCATTGCGGTTTCCACCTGCAAGAGACTGAAATCCAGGCCGAAGCCGAGCCATGCCTCCCGCAGGCCGTCCCACGCCAGACGTGTACGATTCGTCACCTCGGCATTCCCGAAGCTCAACGCAAGGGTGATGTCCGCGGTGATGTCCAAGCCGGCAGGGGGGAGCGGAGTGAACGTGAACTCCATCCCCAAGGTCCCGCCGAAGCCCAACTCCTGTCCGGCTGCTCCTGTGGGGGTCAACCCCAGAACTGCCGAGACCGCCACCACTGTCAGAAGCTTCTTCACGGTAGCCCTCCTCATGGACAGGCTAACCGGTGTGGCGGCCACAATGCCTGGAAGGATGTAAGGGATACCAGGTCCGCTTTGTCCAGGCCAGCGCTGACGAGTGTCTACAAGAAGGAGGCCAGAGCGTCCTCCAGTGTGGGGCGGCCGATTTCCTGAAGCTCGTAGTGGGTCCTGGTTGCGGGAACGTCAGCCTCCAGCAGGCGCCTGAGGTCCACAGGGGTGCCCACCACCAGCGCCTCGCAAGGTACGCGGGAGATTGTCTCCTTGAGCTCAGAGATCTGGCGCTCGCCGTACCCCATGGCGGGAAGGACCGGGCCCAGATGGGGGTAGGAGGAAAACACATCGACCAACGAGCCTACGGCATAGGGGCGCGGGTCTATGGGTTTGGCCCCTAGCTTGCGGGCTGCCACCATTCCCGCACCGTATGCCATTTGCCCGTGGGTTACCGTGGGCCCGTCCTCGACCACCAAGACCTGACGGCCTCTCACCAGTTCGGGATCCTCCACAGTGATGGGGGATGCGGCCTCGATGATCATAGCGGTTGGGTTGAGCTTGTACAGAGAATCACGGAGCTCGGTTACCTGCTCCACGGACGCCGAGTCGAGCTTGTTGATTAGAAGCACGTCCGCGGCGCGGGCGTTCACCGCTCCGGGCCAGTAGCTGGACTCGTGTCCAGCTCTTAGGGGGTCCGCCACCACAATGAGGGGTTTTGACTGAAAGAAGGGCATGTCGTTGTTCCCGCCATCCCAGAGGATGACATCTGCCTCTTGTTCAGCTCGGCGCAGGATCGCCTCGTAGTCCACGCCGGCGAACACAACGTTGCCCCGGTCGATGTGGGGCTCGTACTCCTCACGCTCTTCGATGGTGCAATGAGCAGCAGCGAGGTCCTCGTAGCTGGCAAATCGCTGCACTGCCTGGGCAGCAAGATCGCCGTAAGGCATGGGGTGGCGGACGATGGCAACGGTCTTGCCGCTCTGCTTGAGTATCTCGGCGACTCGCCTGGTCGTCTGAGACTTGCCGCATCCTGTGCGTACTGCACACACAGCCACCACGGGCACTCGGGATACCAACTGTGTCGCCCGTGGGCCCAGCAACCAAAAGTCGGCGCCGGCGGCAACGGCGACAGATGCCCTGTCCATGACGTACTCGAAGGACACATCCGAGTAGGAAAACACAACAGCGTCAACGTTCTGCCGGCGTACCAGGTCAGCGAGTTCCGATTCGGGGACTATGGGAATCCCCTCAGGATAGCTTTTGCCAGCGAGCTCCGGCGGGTAGCGCCGCCCTTCGATGCCGGGAATCTGTGTGGCGGTGAAAGCTACTACCTCGTAAGCGTCGTTATCTCGGAATACAACGTTGAAGTTATGGAAGTCACGCCCAGCGGCGCCCATGACGACGATCCTGCGGCCACTCATCTGATCACCTCACTAGGATAAGGACTGGCGGGTTGCGTGGATTATACTAGCAAAGCGAGTGAATGGCGAATTGGCCTGACAGGAAGCTGCGGATATGATGGGTGCATGACTCTAGCCAACAGCCTTACGCTTTTGCGCGGGCTTTTGCTGGCGCCCACTGTGTGGGCTGTGTTGGCAGATCGGTTCGCGCTGGCTCTGATCTTCTTGTTGGTCGCTGCGGGGACAGATGTGCTCGACGGGCTGGCAGCGCGCACCCGACATGAGGTCACTGAGCTGGGCAAGTGGTTGGACCCAGTCGTAGATAAGTTGTTCTACATGGGGTTGCTGGTTGCTTTGGCCCACGTTGGGGCAGTCTCGTGGGTGGCCGTGGGGCTGTTTTTGGCGCCGCAGATGGGCATAGCCATTGGTGCGGCGGTGTTCTGGAAGCAACGGCGGAGGTTCGGCGCCCGTTGGCCAGGGAAGCTGGCCGCTTTCGTCACTGCTGTGGCCGCGGTGGCTATCCTCGCTTCTGAGTGGGGCGGGTGGCTTCTGTGGGGAGCGATCGTGGCGCAGTTCATCGCCGGTGGGTACTACCTTCTGGTGCGAACCAGGGACCGAACGGTTCCGGAGGGGGGGCCTCCAGCGGCAGATGCTCCCCGGTGCGAGGGTGGATGATACCCAGTTTCCAAGAGTGCAGGAGGAAACTGCAATGCCCAGAGCCGTAGAGTTGATCGCCCACTACAGGATGGCCGATGGCGGCTAGGTGAACCCGAATCTGATGGGTCCGCCCGGTGTGGGGACGGACCTCGAGGAGGGTACGCCCATCCTGCCGACGCAGCACGCGGATGTGCGTGGTGGCTGAGCGACCTGTTGGGCTCACCGTCATCCTCCATGGTCGGCGAGGGTCTCTCGCAATCCGCCCTTCCACTGTGCCTTCGTCGGGATGGAGCTCGCCTTCCACCACTGCCAAGTAAGCCTTCTCTGCCGTGCGGTCGCGGAACTGAGCCGCGAGTGTGGCGTGGGCCGTCTCGCTTCGCGCCAGTACGAGCACGCCTGTGGTGGCGGCGTCAAGTCGGTGGACGACTCCCGGCCGGAGCGGAGGGCCCCCAGATAGGCTCGTTACAGAGAGGAGCGCTGTCACAACTGTCACCTGACGGTCGGCAGCCCCCACAGGGTGGACAAGAATCCCGTGTGGTTTGTCCACTGCCACCAAATCGTCGTCGTGGTGCAGAATGGTCAGTGGATGGGGCGTTGGCTGGAGGCCCGGCCCGCACCAAGTAACATCGATGTTCTGACCCTCCTTGACTTTCTGGCTTGGCTGGGGGCAGCGACCTTGCAGTTGCACCTGGTCGGCTTTGAGCAGAGACAGGGCATACGAGCGCGGTATTCTGAGGCGACGGGCGAGCAGTCGGTCTATGCGCTGACCATCCTCCTCGGGGAGCACTGACAGGCGATCTGTGCGATGGGGATCCTTTGTGACCATGGCTTGGGGTAAGTATAATGGCAAAACATGGTCATGTTCCCGGAAAAATTGGAGTCATTGCTTTGCGAGGCCGCCGCGAGTGCTGGGGTGGACTTGTATCACTGGGAGTTGTCCGGTGGGGGAGGGCAAGGACGACTGCTGGTGTACATCGATGCCGCGAATGGGGTGACCAGTGGGGACTGCGAGCGTGCCAGCCGGGCCATCAAGAGGCTACTCGACGAAGACGAGGAACTAAGCTCACCGTACATGTTAGAGGTCTCCTCTCCAGGCGTCGAGCGCAGGCTGTATGAGCTGTGGCACTACCGGCGGGCCGTGGGGAAGAAAATGCGGGTGTGGTTTCGCAATGCGAATGGGGAACGCAGGGAGCTTGCCGGGCGCCTTGAGGGGCTGTCTGGCGAAGCGATCGTTGTGAATGTCGACGGGGAGACTATCGAGGTTCCCCTGGCGCAGATCTCTCGGGCACAGCTCGTCTTCGAACCTAGGCAGGAGGGGCGATGAACATCGACTTCCTTGAGGCGCTAGAGGAAATGGCCCGGGAGCGAGGTATCGACCGAGAGGCTGCCTACATGGCCATGGAGCGGGGGATAGCGGCCGCGTACACACTTGAGTTCGGACGAACCCCAGACGAGGTGAGCATCGATCGTAACTCCGGCGATGTACGGGTTGACGGGGAACGCTTGGAGTGGGAGGACCTCAGCCGGATTGCGACGCGCCGGGCAGAGGAGGTTTTCCGACAGGAGATTCTAAAGCACCGGCGGGAGATCCTGTACGACATGTACTCCGAACGGGTGGGAGAGTTACTAAACGGCGCGGTACACCGGTTTGAGGGCCGGAGCGTGTGGATCAACCTCGGGGAGGCAGAAGCCTTCATGCCCGAACGAGAAAGGATTCCCGGCGAGCGTTACGTGCCAGGTCGGCGCTTGCGAGGATATCTGTACGAAGTGGAGAAGACGCAGGGTGATCCACGGCTGTTCGTGTCTCGAGCACACCCGCAGTTCGTGGCGAAGCTGTTGGAGTTGGAAGTACCCGAGGTGGAACAGGGCCTGCTAGAGGTAGTGGAGGTGGCTCGCATACCGGGCGTGCGCAGCAAGGTGTTGGTGCGAGGTTTGGACCCGCGTATCGATCCTGTGGGCACGTGTGTGGGAGCTGGTGGGAGCCGCATCCGCGCTGTCTCCCGTGAGCTGTCCGGGGAGAAGGTGGACATCATCCGTTGGAGCGAGGACCTGAGGGACATAATCCGAGGGTGTCTCGCCCCGGCCAGCGTGCGGGCAATCGAGTTGGATGAACAAGCTCGTGCTGCGACGGTGACTGTTCCGGCCAATGAGGTTTCTCTTGCCATCGGCCGTGATGGGCAGAGCGTGGAGTTGGCCGCCAAGCTGACCGGATATAGTATCCAGATCCGGACCCCGTCCGGAGATGAAGTTCAGACCCCCTGACAGGCGTCCCTGGCGGGGGCGCCTACTCGACGGCATCGTATACCTCTCCAGGCGACAAGCACTGGCCGTGGTTGTGGTGGTGGGGTTGCTGGCGGGGTTGTCTCTGTACTACATTCGCGATCTTCCTATACGCAGTTCCTATTTGGGTTTACTTCCCAAGGGAGATCCTCTTGTGGAGAACTACCAACGCAAGCAGGAGGAGCTGCAGGGTGTTGACTACATGGCTGTACTGCTCACCACCTCCCCCCCACCAGACAGCCTGGAGGAGCGTAGAGAGAAACTCACCGAGGCAGGGGATCGCCTTGTGCGACAGCTCGATCATCCGGAAGTCAGAACAGCCTCTTATCGAGTGGGGGAGGACTTGGAGATCCCTGAAGGGTTGTTGTTGTTTTGGGTTCTAGAACCGGAAGACATCAGGCGGCTGAGGGAGATAGCGGAAGAAGTACTCGCTCGGTTGCCCATGCTTCCCGATGATGGGCGTTTGGACATCGTGGAGCAAGTGGAGCGATTGAGAGAACTGTCCGAGCCGCGCACCGCACGCGGTGTGGACGAGCTGGTGTTGCTTTTGAGTCGACTGGTGAACACCGGAAGGTCTGGGTTGGATACCCTGGAACGCCTGCCCGATGTCCAGCCGTTGCTCAATGAGGCGGCACGGCTCATACGCACAATACAGGAGCGCCCCGCTCCGTCAGATGGGGGGGAGGTACTCTTCTCTCGTGACTACACGCGTCTGCTGGTTCAGGTGTTCCCGCAGCGACCGGCGCATGAATCCGTTGAGTACAGCAGGACGGTGACGCAGGCAGTCGAGGAGGCAGTTGAGCGAGCAGAGCTGGGAGAGCTAGACGTCGAGGCCGCGCTGACTGGCATCTACGCGGTTGTTACGGAGGCGGACCAGGTCATCCGTGCGGACATGTACGTTACCACGATCATCTCATCGGTCGGTGTGCTCATCCTTCTGTTGGTGACGTTCTCCAGCTTGTTCATCACAGTGGTGGCCCTTGTGCCGATGTTGATATCGGCGCTGTTTACCATGGCTTGGGCAAGACTGGCAGTCGATGGTTTCAACCTAGTAACTGCTTTCCTCCCAGCCCTTGTTCTTGGGTACGGGATAGACTTCACAGTCCATCTGTTGGCTCGCTACTCCGAGGAGAGAGCTGCTGGGCGTACGGTTGGCCAGGCTACGGCCACAGCAATTCACCGCAAAGGTGTAGCAGCGCTCACTGCGGCTCTTACCACCTGTGCGGTGTTCCTGTGCCTTCTGGTGTCCCGTTCTCCCGCTATGGTGGAGATGGGGATCATCATGGCAATGGGAACGGTGATAGCTTACTTGGCTGCGATGCTGCTGACCCCGAGCTTGATTGTTCTGGCATATGTTGCGTTTCGCAGACGGTTTAGAGAAGTGGAACCTCGGGGTCAGGCGATGCTGCGTCAGGGCTACAAACATCTGCTTGTGCAGCGGAGAGTGGTGGTCAGCGTTTTCCTGCTGGCGACTCTGGCAATTGTCTATCAAGCCGGTCAAGTTGGATTTGAGTTCACTTCGGCTGACCTAGCACCGTCGACCAGGGCGAAGCAGGTGGGCGAGGAGATCGTGCAGGAGTTCGATGTGGAGATCCAACTCGGCGACTACTTCGTCTTCTTCGCCGAGTCGCCCGCCCAGCTTTCGGCTTTGGAACAGAAGATAGGCGAGCAGTCGCCAGTCTTGGCCACCCGCTCAGCGCGCTACCTTTTGCCCCAGGAGCTCCTGCGAGGACGGGCCTCGCTGGTGGATCTGCCGGTGGTGGAGACGCACGAGGCCCTGGCCAACCTGCAAGAAACGCTACACACGTTGCCCCAAGTCACATCAACTGCGGCACGGTGGGTGTCCCAGCTTTCTCAGCTAGAGCTGATGGCAGTGCTGTCGGGCTGGGGAAGACAAGCGCGTGAGCTCTCTTCAGTGGCTGGGGAGCTGATTGCGCTGCTGGATGAACTGGAGCGGCTGGAGCCCGACGAGATGCTGCCGCTGCTGGTTTCTCTGGAACAGGACCTGGAAGTGGTTCGGTCGTTGGTGGAGGGTGTGGAGGCACTACCGCCTGAGGAGGAGCTGCTGGGGCAGCTGATGGAGGTGCTTCCGGCAGAGGTCAGGGGACAGTACTACACGCCACAAGGACGCTATGTGCTGCGCGCCCAAGTGAGCCCAGATATCTACGGCACAGAGAAGCTGCGGGAGTTTGTGGATTGGGCTGGAGGACTGGGAGTGGACTACTTCGGGCTGCCGGAGATCCAGGTGTACCTTGAGTCATACATGAAACGTGATTTTCTGCTGTCCACAGCCTTGGCTGCCTTGCTGATCGCGCTGCTGATCTGGCGTAGCCTGAACAGTTTGGCAGAAAGCTTGCTGGCGTTGGCGCCGCTCGTACTTGGGTACGTGTGGATGCTGGCAGGAATGCATCTTCTGGACATAAGCTTCAACTTCACCAACATAGTTGTGTCCCCTTTGTTGATCGGCATCGGTGTGGATTCTGCAGTTCATATCCTGCACCGCATCGAGGAGGAGAGACCTGGCGGACCCGGATCGGTTGCCCGGGGTTCCTCATCGTCCGCGGTGCCGGTGGGAGTGACTGCACTGGCGACGATGCTGGTGTTCGGAGCTCTGATCTCGGCAAGCACTCCGGGCTTGCGGTTGCTGGGAACGTCGGCTCTCATAGGCCTCGGTTTCACCCTCATGGGAAGCCTGGTGTTCCTCCCGGCAGCCAGCTTGTGGGTTGAGCGCCGCCGTCGCGGGGACTAAAGTGAAGAATCCTAGACGGCTGGTGAACGCCCGAGGAGGGTGATGCACGTGCTCATCAGTGCGCTCATTGCGTTTATCACACTCCTCCTGGGTTTGGCCGGCGGTATCTTGATCGTTGAACTCCGTAACAGACTGGTAGGAAGACGCGCCGAGGCGGTGCTGGAGGCGGCTCGTGAGGAGGCCGAGCACGCGCGTAGAGAGGCGCTTCTGTCTGCACAGCAGGAAATCCAGGAGACGCGGGAGCGGGAGGAGGAGCGCCTGCGTCGCAAGGAGTCAGAGCTAGAGCAGATGGCGGAACGGGTCCTGCAGAAGGAGGAACGGTTGGTGGCCCGCAGCAGCCATTTGGAAATGCTGGAGGACTCTTTGCGTAAAGACGAGACCGAACTTCAGCGTACGCTGGAGGCAGGCCAACAACTTCTGACGGAACAACGATCGTTGCTTGAGAGGCTGTCCGGCATGAACCAGGAGGAAGCCAAGGAATACCTGTTGAAGCTTGTGGAGGCGGAGTCGGAACGATACTTCGCCAAGAAGATCGCCGACGTGGAGCGTCGGGCGAAACAGGATGCCGAACGCCGGGCGCGTAGGGCACTGGCAAACGCTGTTCAGCGGTATGCCGTGGACTACGCGGAGGAAGCTACCGTGACTTCAGTTCCTCTTCCCAGCGATGACTTCAAGGGTAGGATCATCGGAAGAGAAGGCCGTAACATCAGAATGTTCGAGGCCGTGACCGGTGTGGAGGTGCTAGTAGATGACACACCGGACGTGGTAGTTCTGTCGTCATTTCATCCCATACGCCGTGAGGTGGCGCGCCTTGCCCTCGAGCGATTGGTGGATGATGGCAGGATCCATCCGGCCCACATAGAGGAAAAGGTACGGAAAGCGAAGGAGCGCATGGAGGAGCTGATCCGCGAGCATGGGGAAAGAGCTGCCTTCGAAGTCGGAGTTGACCTCCCGCCCGAGCTTCTGGTGCTCCTGGGCCGGCTGCATTTTCGGACGAGCTATGGGCAGAACCAACTCCAGCACTCGCTCGAAGTGAGCTTCTTGGGGCGCCTGTTGGCCCAGGAGATCGGGGTGGATCCTGAACCGGCGAAGAGGGCAGGGCTCCTCCATGACATCGGGAAGGCTGTGGATCACGATGTGGAAGGACCACACGCCTTGATCAGTGCGGACTTGGCGCGGCGGTATGGCGAACCGTGGCCCATCGTTAACTCCATTGCTGCCCACCATGAGGACGTTGAACCCGCGACCATCACGGCGGTTCTGATCCAGGCAGCGGACACGCTGTCGGCGGCCCGGCCCGGTGCTCGCAAGGAAACGTACGAAAGATACGTACAGCGACTGGAAGATCTGGAGAAGCTGTGCAGATCATACTCTCAGGTGAAGGAAGCGTTCGCTGTACAGGCGGGCCGCGAGGTCAGGGTCATGGTGAAGCCGGAGAACACCTCCGATGATATGGCTGCGAAGCTGGCGTATGATGTGGCCCGGCGGATCGAGGAGCAGATCCAGTATCCCGGGGAGATCAAAGTGACTGTTATTCGGCAGTCTCAGTATGTGGAGACGGCACGCTGAGTTGAAGGAGGACTAGGTGAGCACTCTGAAAATCGCTTCGGGCTCCAACCCAAGCGCTGCTGCTGGCGCGGTGGCGAACACCATCCGGGAGGAGGGTGCTGCAGAAATGCAGGCCATTGGACCTAAAGCGGTGAACCAAGCGGTTAAGTGCGTGGCGATTGCGCGTGGGTACGTGGCGCCCAGTGGTCTGGATTTGTTTTTCGTCCCTTCTTTCGTGGATGTGGAGATCACCGGGGAGATGAAGACCGCGGTCAAGTTCACTGTGAGGTCGCGGACCCCGGTGGCCAGACTGAGGCCGCGGACCCGTCAGGGGGGGAGCTTCCCTGAAGAGGGAGAGATCTAGTATTTGGTCCACTGCCTTACGAACCTTTGCCCACGTGGGGCAGCTGGGGTTCGTGGTGGTCGGTGGGCTGCTTGTAGGATATGGTATAGGGTACGGGGTAGACCTCCTTGCCGGCGGGCACGCCGGGCGTCTGGTGGGGATTGTGCTCGGGCTGTCCTCGGGGCTATGGTCTGCTTGGAGGCTCATTTCTCGTACTCTGCATGATCACGGGGGTGACGAAAGAGGATGAACCGTTTCTTCCATCGCTACCGAAAGGCCATCGTGTGGACGGTGGTTGTGGGTTTTGCCCTAAGCATAGTTGGTATGGGGATGTTCCAGCGTTTTTTCCCTGGGGAACCCGGGACCGCCGAGGAAGTGATCCTTTCGGTGGCTGGACGGGACGTGACCAGGGAGGAGCTGAGCGAGCGCTACGAGCGTCTCCTCAACTACTACATACAGCTGTACGAGATGTATGGGATGGACTTCTCCGCCCAGCTGCGAGGGACGGAAGGAGTGTTCCGCAGGCAGCAGCTGTTGGCAGAGGTGGCCGAAGGAATAGTACGTGAGGCACTGCTGGAGCAGGAGGCAAGGCGATACGGCATCAGTGTCCCCACAGACGAGGTCGACGCAGGGGTTGAGCAAGAGTACCAGCGATACCTGGATCAGGCAGAAGGGGATGAGGCGCTCTTGGAGCAGTACTTGGCGGCCGAGGGGTTGACCCTGCAAGAGTTCAAACGCCAACTGCGGGCCGGAGTGGAGCAAGAGCTGAGGTCCGAGCGACTCCGCGTCACTGTAACGGGGCCGATCGAACCATCCGACGAGGAGCTGGAGAGCTACTACGAGCGGAACCGAGAACGGTACCGAGAGGAGCCGGAGAAGATACGCATCAGCCACATTCAGCTTGAGGACGAGGAGCTGGGAGAGCGCCTGCTGGAGGAAGTGCGAGGAGAGGCAGCCGACTGGGCGGCGTTGGCTGAGGAGCATTCCGTCAACGAGGAGACGCGGCAACAGGGCGGAGAACTCGATTGGTTCAGCCTGGGCGAGTCGGGGCTCCCTTCTGTAGTGGAGAGGGCCGCTTTGGCGATGGATGTAGGAGAAGTGGACCTCGTGCAGGACGCTGACAACTGGCACCTCGTCAGGCTCTTGGAGCGGCGGGACGCCGTTTACTCCCCCTTGGAGGAGGTGTGGGACGAGGTTCTGGAAAGCTATGCACAGGAGGAGAGGAACAGAAGGTGGGAACAGTGGTACCAAGATCTGCGCCGGGCCACCAATGTGGATATACGGGAACCTTTGCTTGAAGCCTTCGTGACCTACGGGCAAGACCGCGAGGCAGGCCTAGAGATACTGGAGCGGGAGTATGGGACTGGCAACGTAGCCGATCTGTACGCGCAGCTCTACCTGGGGCGGATGCACGAGTCGTTGCTGGACACAGCCAGGGGCGAGGTGAGTTCTCTGGAGGAGCTGGAGGAGCTAAGTCCAGACCAACAGGCTGACCTCGAGGAGGCGCGTGCGCGGGTGAGCAGGCATCGCGACGCGGCTCTGGAGTACTACTTGGGGTTTGTGGAGACCGGAGAAGCCGACGAGAGGGTATTGGAGAGGATCCTGCAGCTGAATCCCGATCAGGTGGTCGCTCGCTATCGGCTGGGAGAGGTATACCGGGAGAGAGGCGAGTACGTAGAAGCGCGAGAGCAGTACGAGAGCGTTCTGGAGTTGGATCCTGAGTTTGTGGCTGCCTACATAGGCCAGGGCGACGTGGCCATGGCTCGTGGTCTGTACGCGCGGGCGACTGAGTACTACCTCGCTGCATTGGATCTCAGCCCGGACAGTCTCAGCTTGCAGGTGAAGCTGGCAGAGGCGCACCTGCGAAACGGCGACCATAGCCGAGCTGAGGAGCTGTTGGAGGGAGTCCTCGCTGAGGACGAGCGCAACGTCACCGCCTTGACCCTGCTGGGCGACGTGTTGATGGACCAAGGAGAGTACGAAGGGGCGTTGCAGCACTATGACACTGCATATCAGCGGAACCCAACATCCGAAGTCCAGCTTAGGCGCGCTCGCGCGCTTGCTGCAGCTGGCAGGGAAGATGAGGCTGAGAGCGCTTTCCGTAACCTTCTCAGGCAATTCCCCTATCGAGCCGAAGGTTATGTGGGCTTGGGGGATATCTACGCTGCTCGGGGGGAAGAAGACAGAGCAGTGGAGCAGTACCGATTGGGCCTGCGTCAAGCTCCGGACGTTGTCACGCGAGAGCTCATCGCGCGCAGGATCGTGGAACTGCGGCCTGACGACGTAGACATGCGATTTCGGCTGGCAGGATTCTTGAAAGAGATGGGAGACGATGAGGCCGCGGCGGTTCAGTACGAAGAGATACTGAACATTGAACCCCACAACATCCACGCCCATTTGGGCATTGGCGACTACCACTTGAGCAAGGAAGAGTATGGCTCGGCGGTGGAGAGCTACAATCGGGCTCTGGATGCGGCGGAGACGCGGGCAGAGAAACTGGCTGTGTACGACAAACTGATAACTGCGGATGAGAGAGCGACGGGGTCCGATGAGCCGCTGACTGAGGTGGGCTTGGAGGCGTTGTGGCAGCGAGCGCTGCTTCGGCAGGAGGCGGGAGAGCTTCAGCAGGCACGCTCCGACTTGCAGCGGGTGCACGATACGGATCCGGAATACCGGGCCGATGAGGTGGAGCCGCTGCTCAGAGAGCTCGGTGGCACCATCCGCGCTCCCGGGGAGGAGCCCGAAGACGGGCATGAGGATGAGGCGACGCCGGACGGGGCTGAGCAAGAGTCATCGGACGAAGGGTGAGCGAATGGGCAGAGAGGGGGAGGCGCTCCAGGAGGTTGTGGACCTAGTGGCTCGCCTGCGCGGCTCGAATGGGTGCCCATGGGACCGGGAACAGACACACGAAAGCCTTGTGCCGTATCTCCTTGAGGAGGCCTACGAGCTGGTCGAGGCGCTGCAAGCAGCGGATTCTGGGAAGGTGAGAGAGGAACTGGGCGACTTGCTTCTGCAGGTGGTCCTCCATGCGTGCATCGAGGCCGAGCAGGGAACGTTCACCCTGGCCGATGTGGCGCAAGAGTTGAAGGACAAGCTGGTTCGCCGTCATCCTCACGTGTTCGGCTCTGCGGTGGCCGAGGATGCTGGGGAGGTACGCCGACGATGGGAGGACGTCAAGCGACAGGAGGGAGCGCTGCCCGATCTGGCGCGCCCGGCACTCGTGGCAGCCCGCAAGCACGTGGAAGCCGGCGGAGCTGCTCCTTCCATCCCAGAGGATGGCTGCTTGAGGTTCGATGCCACGCCCGACGATTCACAGGCAACTATTGGACAGCTTCTGCTGCAGGTGGTGGCGCTGGCCCGCAAGTGGCAGGTCGAACCGGAGCTCGCGCTGCGGCGTTGGCTAGAGATGCACTGTGGGACGCGGTGAGAAACCGGAAGCACTTTCCAAGCAGGGAGCCTCCCGGCGAGGCGGCGGTCCTGTGGGTGGAGATGCCTGACGACGCTGTGCACATTGTGGACGGAGTGTTCGCGGCCGAAGATGGCCTTGTGAATGTGCGTCGGGAGTATGCCTTTTGGGAAGGCAGGAAGCTGTTCAAACTCTATGCAGCACCTGGCGCGGTGTCCGAGGTCTGCAGGTTGCTCCGGGAGATGCGCCGCTATGTCCCTGTGGGAGAGATACGCGTAGAGCCTTGAGATGCCTCCGGCCGGACACAGAAGCCCGCTCGGTACGTCAGGTGGACTATGAGGCTCTGTGGAGGGAGGGCGTGCGGGCCATCGTCTTCGACCTCGATAACACGTTGTGCCGCTGGAGAGAGGACGCGTTGAGCCCGGCCACAGAGGCCCTCCTGGAAAGCCTCCAGCACCGCGGCTTCCAGTTGGCGGTCCTTTCCAACGGTCGACTGGCAAGGCGGCAACAGCTTCTCACTAGGCTGGCAAGACTGAACATGGTCGTAGTTTGGCCAGCAAGGAAGCCGTGCCCCGGAGGGTTTCGCTGGGTCGTCAGGGCGATGGGCGTGAAGCCTGCTCAGGCAGCCATGGTTGGAGATCAGCTGTTCACCGATGTCCTGGGAGCTCGCGTGGCTGGGCTGCGAGCTGTGCTGGTCCGCCCTGTGAGCCGTCGCGAGCACGCGGCAACACGGGCGCTGCGTTGGCTGGAGCGGCTGGTCGGGCGCAGCATCGGCGTGTGCTTGGTTGTGGTTGCCTGGTTGTGGCACCCTGGCTAAGATGGGAGGTGCGGGCCCGTAGCTCAGGGGTAGAGCAGCCGGCTCATAACCGGTCGGACGCAGGTTCGAACCCTGCCGGGCCCACAGAGCGGACATGCTGAAGCTGTTTGTTAGCGTGGAGGGATGTGCGCAAGGGTGCCCTGGGATTGCGGCTATTGGCGTGATCATAGCTGACGAGCGGGGCAAGGTGGTGGAAGAGCTCAGTGAGCGCATTGGACGCATGAGTCAGGAGATGGCTGAGTACAACGCGCTCATACGTGGGGCGCAACACGTGCTTGCATACTCACCTGAAGAGGTGGTCTTCCTCACCGACGATCAGACAGTGGCCAACCAGTTGAACGGCCTTTGCCAGCCGAGAGAACCCCATCTACAGCATCTCAACCAGGTTGCTGTGGGAATTCTGAAACAGCTTCCAAAGTGGAGGGTGAACTACATAGAAGGGGACGGGAATCGGGCGGCGCAGAGGCTGGCGGCAGAGGCATTCAGAGAGCATGCGCGTGAAGAACGGGAGCGAGGAGCGCTGCGTCAGCAGGTGGAGGCAGCGGTGGGACAGCTGACCAGTCATGAGCTGCGGAAGGTGCTGGCCTACATCCGCAGCTTGCGACCTACGGGGACCTAGCAGTGCGGATTGTGCTGCAGCGGGTCAAGCGGGCCGAGGTGAGGAGCGAAGGTCGGAAGCTGGGAGAGATCAGAAGTGGCCTTGTGCTCCTGGTGGCAGTGGGAGAGTCGGACGGTGAGGAGGAGATGGCCCACTGGGCACGTAAGGTCCCCCAGCTGCGGGTGTTCAGGGACGACGCCGGGCGTATGAACAGGAGCCTGCAGGATGTGGGGGGAGAAATACTGTGCGTATCGCAGTTCACGCTTTACGGCGACTGCACCAGAGGCCGTCGTCCAAGCTTTGCAGGTGCAGCCAACCCTGAGCGAGCTGCCGGGTACTTCCGACGGTTTGTGCAGCTGCTCCAAGAGCAGGGCGTCTCCGTGAGCACAGGGGAGTTCGGGGCGATGATGGAGGTGGAGCTGGTGAACGACGGACCAGTCACCTTGATCCTGGAGTCTCCTGGTGGACAATAGATCACCGGAAGGAGGGAATCATGGCTGCCGTACCCAAGACACGACGGTCTCACAGGAAGGTCCGTACCAGGCGAGCTCACTGGCGGGCGGGGATGGCGAGGGCGGGCATTTGCCCGCACTGCCGCCAGCTGCGCCTGCCGCATCGTGTGTGCCCTCACTGTGGATATTACAACGGAATGCAGGCAGTGGAAGTCAGTGCGAAAGAGGAATGACCCCGTGTATTACCCCTCATCGGCCACCAGTGGCCGACCCTCAACGAGCAGGATGGGCAGCGCAAGCATGACCAGCGCCGCGCCGGCCAGAAACGGTGCTTGATAGCCGAAGGAATCTGCGAGGTACCCCCCGGTCAGGGCCCCAAGCACGTTGCCGAGGCCGGCAAGTGCATTGTACATCCCAAGGCTGTGCCCCTTTAGTCCGGCGGGGGCGAGCCTGGAGACAACGGCAGTGGAGGCCAGCTGGAAGTACGACCAGGTTAATCCAGCCAGCCCGAACAACACTGGTACAGCCCATCCCCCCAGGATCGTACCCACACCTGCCCAGCCGACAAACGCCAAAGCGCGCACTAGCAGCGCCAGCCCCACCGCCGGCCGGTGTCCCCAGCGTGACACAGCCTTGCGTGCCCAACCGAACGCCAGCACGCTAACTCCGTGATGGATGAGGTAAGCCGCATAGACGAGTTCGGTGGGCCAGTCGAGCACTGAACGAAGAAAGATGGGCAGAAGCACAAACACCATCGAGAACCCCGTGAACGCTAGCAGGGCGCCGTAGTACCATAGCGCAAGCTCGGGGCCGAGGGGGGAGCGGCCTTGCAGGAAGCGCACCAGCTGTAGGGGGCTGAGCAGATGATACAGGTGAGTTGGTGCGTACCGGAAGCGCTCGTGGAGAAACGCACCTGCTGTAACTGCCATCCCGCGGAACGAACGGACTGAGAAGTGAAGTGGAGGTTCGCGTACCCAAAGCGCGGCCAGCACAGTGGCGACCATTGCGACGACGGAGATGCTGGCGCCCAACGATCGAAGTCCCCACCCCTCTCCGAGGAAAGGCAGTACCAGGCTCGTCCAGCTGGCGCCAAGGGCGAGCCCGCCTGTCCAACCCAAGCCGCTGTAGATGTTGAATCTGCCGATCTCCCTCTCCCAGTCGGCTTTCATGTTCGTCTCCATGATGAGCAGTACAGCGACAGTGACCGACCCCATCCACACCAAGCTGACGAATGCGTTGAGGTACAGGAGATGGTCCACCCGGCTGAGAAAGGGGAATGCTGCGTAGGCCAGAGCAAGGCCTCCGAAGCTCACCAGGATCATCGGTCTCCTTCGCTGGGTTCTGTCGGACACACGCCCCCACAACAAGCTGGCCAACACGCCGACGGCGCTGGCCACCGAAGCCAACTGCCCTACTTCCCTTGGCCCTCCTCCTAAGAAGTAGACGTAGAGTGGAAGCAAGGGGGAGGCCGCTCCCGCCACGCTGTTGGCGGCGAAGAAAGACCAATACCAGTGCTTCTGTCTCACAATTCGTCCTTCAGCTCTCTGATGCGTGCGAGGCTGCTTTCGATTCCTTTAAGATCGGGCAATTCCAGTACCACTGTTCCCTTGTATCTGTTTCTTTTCAACCTAGCAAGTGCCTTTCGCCAGTTCAAGGTGCCTTCACCCAGCGGCAAATGCTCGTCTCGCTCTCCCTTGTTGTCGTGAATGTGTACATGTACGAGGTGTCCTCCTAGCTTGTCGATGTATTCAGCCGGGTCGAGACCAAGAGTGTTCATGTGTCCGAGATCAAGGCAGGCTCCCAGTCCGGGGGCTTGTCTTAGGTAGTGGAGGAGCTCTTCGGGAGTGTACACGAGATCTTCGCCCTTGCCCCGCTGCTTGTTCTCCAGCGCCAATTGCACCCCGTTGGCCTGGGCCATGGACGTAAACAGCTGTAGGCCGAAGCTGAACCGCTTAGCTGCGCGCTCGCGGTAGCCTTGGGGGTGGTCATGGGGGACCGTGCCGGGGTGGAAAACCAGGATTTTCGCCTCCAGCCTGACGGCTAGCTCCAAGCATGATGCAAGCTCGGTCCATGCTGCCGCAGCGACAGACGGTACGGCACTGGCGGGATTGAGGTCGTGCAATGGGGTGTGCAAGGACAGCTGTAAACGAGCAGCGCGAGCTAGGCGGCGGAGATGGCGCGCGTAGCTGGCACTCATGTCTGCTGGGTGGGCAAAGCCTGGCTCGGCCCGGATCTCCAGCGACGTGACCCCGGCACTCACTGCTGGCTCTATCCAGTCCTCTGGAGCGATACAGGACCCCAAGAAAGCAGTGATTCCGAACCGCAAGCTGTGCACGTCAGCGCATGTGGACGCCGCCGTTGGCGCTCACAGTCTCTCCGGTGATGTAGGCAGCTCCCTGCGAGCAGAGAAAAGCTACCAGCGCGGCTATCTCATCCGGTTCAGCGGCTCGCCCGAGGGGAACCTGGCTGGCGATTTTCTCCGGCTGGTGTTCCAGGACTTCCCGGTTGATATCGGTGGCAGTGTAGCCCGGACATATGGCGTTCACCGTGATGTTGAAGGGGGCGAGGGCGAGGGCCAGCGAGCGGGTGAGTCCCAACAACCCTGCCTTGGCGGCGGAGTAATGCACTCCGTGAGCAGAGCCGGTCAGCGCTCGCAGGGACGACACGTTGACGATGCGCCCGAACCCGGCCTCCTTCATGTACGGAATTGCCACCTGCGCGCAGACGAAAGGAGAAGTCAAAGCCACGCGAAGCATCCTGTCCCAGTCTTCGAGGGACACCTCGTCCCAAGAGATGCGTTGCACATAGCCTGCGTTGTTCACAAGCACGTTCAGTCCGCCCAGTGCGTCGGCGGCGGACCTGACCAGGTCGCGTCCCTGTTCTCCGTCGGTCAAGTCAGCCTGGAGCACCACGGCGCGGCAGCCGATGCGCTCGACCTCGGCAGCTGTCTCCTCGGCGTCCTGCTTGCTGCTGCGGAAGCTGAGTGCCACATCGTAACCTTGTCGGGCGAGGCGGATGGCTGTGGCTGCCCCGATACCGCGCGAACCGCCCGTAATCAGCGCACGAAGTCTCATTATGCCTCCTTTCACTACGTTCCGAACAGGCGATCCCCGGCGTCGCCCAGCCCAGGCAGGATGTAGCCGTGGGAGTTCAGCTGACGGTCCAGCGCCGCGGCGTGGATCGGCACCTCAGGATGGACCCTGCCGAACGTAGCCACTCCTTCCGGTGCTGCGACCAAGCAGAGAAATCGGATGTCGGACGCCCCACGCTCTTTCACCATGGAGACGGCGTGAGCAGCTGTACCCCCAGTGGCCAGCATAGGGTCGACGACGATCACCAGCGCATCGGCCAAGTTAGGGGGGAGCTTCACGTAGTACTCCACAGGATCCAGAGAGTCCGGATCGCGGAACACTCCAATGTGTCCTACTCTTGCGTTGGGCATGAGAGCCAGTACGCCGTCCAGCATCACTATTCCCGCTCGTAGTATGGGAACCAGAACCACTGGTTTGACCAGCTCGACGCCTTCGGTGCTCTCCAGCGGGGTCTCCACACAGACTCGCTGCACAGGGAGCCCCCGGGTGATCTCGTACACCATCAGGGCGGTGAGTTCCTCCAGTATGGCCCTGAACTGGAACCTGTCGGTATTGCGATCGCGAAGCCTTGTCAGCTTCGCCTGTATGAGCGGATGGCGGACGATGGTGATGTTTTCCATGGCCAACCGGTAGGGTAACCGCTGCCCCTGGAGGCGCAAGCGTCAGACAAGCGCTCGGTAGCGGTGATGAGCCCCGTGCATGCTGTCTGTATATCGGGCCCAAAGTTTGAGCGCTTTGTACAGTGAGGCCACCAACCAGCGACGCACGGGATCGGGCGAGCCCAGCTTGGCGTGGACAGCGGCGCAGAACCCGTCGCCTGGGGGGCGTCCATCCACCCATCGCCCCAGAGCGCGCAAAACGCCGCGCATCCAGACAAGGCGGCCGGGATCGAGCTCTGGTGCCTCGCGCAACGCGGTTCTGCAGACGAGGATTGTCGGCAATTCTTCATTGACGATTCCCCGCGTTATCCGCTCCAGGTTGGCCGCCACATTGAAACAGCACGGGTGGCGGAGCACAGCGGTGAGCGGTGCTTCGTCGCCGTCGGTGAGCGCTTGCGCCAAGCTGCTGCTAGTCTGCTCAGCCCAGAGCTCTAGCGTGGCGTCCAGCGCTGCTCTACCCTGTCCGACCGCAAGCACGGCCTCCCCCGCAGCTAGGGCTGCGTGTGGATCGGGACACCGTGAACAGATCCCGGCCAAGGGGCCGTTCAGTTTCCCTCCGTGGGCCCAGCGCACCAACGACCGTCCCCAGTACTCCAGCGAACGTTGGACCCTGAGTGGGACGTCGCCGCACTCGCCGAACCTGGGGTAAGCGCGGCCCAAGCCAATCATGTTCATGACCTGCTCAAGGCCGTCCGGAAAGCGGTGTGCGCAAGGCTCAAAACCCCAGCGAGGCATCATGTCGCGCACGCTCAGTGCCCAACGAGGCAGGTCGGGCGTTTGCTCTGCCAAACTATTCAGATATAGAATTTCCTCATCGAAGTCTTCGCGCCCAGCGATCCCGGGCGCCTCCCACCACTCCATCAACCTCTTCTCAGATAGTTTCATGTTGGCACCTCTCGAGCGCGCTATGCGGCGCGGCGGTCAGCCGCCATGCGCTACCTGAAGCTCCGGGACCAAGATGTACGGACACCCATAGTCGGGAAGCTGCAACATCTCTTCGCTGACTGCCACACCGTGCAAATCTTCGTAGATGTTCCCAGCTACCATCACGCCGTGGAGTCGCCCGCGCACTGCGCCGTTCTCCACATGGTAGCCCAAGGCTTGAACTGAGAAGTTGCCCTGTAGGTAGTTGGCAGAGTGGAACCCCATTCCGCCGTAGAGCAACAGTCCTTGGTCCACGCCTGCCAGCAAGTCGCGCCAGCCCATGTCCCCCCTCGACACCGACAGTCGTGCCGGCCATGGGTTGGGTGCCTCCCATGGGCCTCCTCCGAAAAGCGCTCGCTTGAAGCCGTTCCCCGTAGGCCTTTGGCTGAGCAGGCCCGCGGTGCGCCGATCGAAGAGGTATCCCTTGAGCACTCCGCGTTCCACCAGCGGCCGTTCCATGCACGGCGTGCCTTCGTCGTCGAACCTGCGAGCGACTGAAGCGTCGGCGGACAAAGGAGCGTCCATGACCGTGAGCTCCTCTCCCACGATCTGCTGGTTCAGCTTTCCCTCCAGCGGGGAGGTCTGTTGGTGCAAAGCTTCCCCAGAAAGGGCTGCCATCAGAGGCATCGAAAGCAAAAAGGAGCCTTCAGGTGCCAGCAGTACAGGGAGGCGCCCAGCTGGCGGCGCCGAGATGCGATCGCCCCAACCGTACCACAGGAGGAACTCCTCGGCGAGGGCTTGCAGCCCTGCAGTGTTGCCTTCCAAAAGCCTGGTCTTCCACACCCTGCTTCCTGCTTCGTGGAAGGGCGCGCTCACAGTGACCGTGGCATAAGTGAGCGTCTGCTCCGCTTCGAAGCCTTCGGTGGTGGCAATGCGGACGATCTCGCGATGGCGATTCGCATGCACAACCAACGCAATCTCCGGGCGCTCTGTCAACACACTGCTGTGAAGTTCTGCGGCTGTCTCCAGCAACTCTTCGGCTTGCGTGTCCGCCTGCGGAGCACTGACCTGTTGAGTGATGGTACTGGCGTGCGATGCGAAGGTGAGCGATGTTTGTGCTCCTCTTCTGGCGGCCTCCTCGGCTGCCGCGAGAACTGTGCGATCAGGCCGGCTACCGCAGGCCATTCCCAACCGCCCCTCTCGGATCACTCGTATGGCACACTGGTCAACGCAATCCTGCATCGCCGTTGAGGGCTGCCCTCCCTCGAATCTCACCGACAAGGGCTCTCTAGTTGTCCAGTAGATCTCCGCCGATAGCCCACGTTGCTGCGCCTCAGTGAGGAGTTCTCTCATCGCGCACCTCCCACCGTGACCTCATCGATCAGAATGTGAGGGGCTCCCTTGCCGGACTTGGGGTTCAGTTGCATGGGGCCGACGCCTCCCTTCCCGCACCCTCCTCGTTCGGAGAACGCAAGATCACGCCCGACCATGCGCACCCTACGGAGAGTTCTAAATAAGTCTCCGGACATATTCACATCACGTACCAACTCAGCCAGCCGCCCGTTGCGGATCCGCCACCCGTACTGGGCTCCGAACGTGAACTGATCGCCGGAGGTCTGTCCCCCCTTCGCCCCTACGAGGTAATAGCCATCATCCACTGCTCCCACCATGTCTGCGAACTCGGCGTCTCCAGACTCGATGAAGATGTTGGACATGCGCACGATGGGAGTGTAGAAGGCGTCGACAGCGCGCATGTTCCCCGAGGGGGCCTCGTCGAAGTCCGCTGCCGTCTCCCTGGAGTGGAGTCTGCCAACCAGCCTCCCTTCTTTGATCAGCTCTGTGCGTTGGCCAACCACTCCCTCGTCATCGACCTCGTATGTTCCCGGCAGCCCAGGCAGTTGGGGGTCATCCGTGACGGAGAGGTTCGGAGAAGCGATCTGCGTTCCCAACGTTAGCCTTGCGCGGAAGCTCGGATTGTGTTGGATTCCATCGGCCTCAGAGAGGTGGCCGAACGCCTCGTGAATGAACAGGCCTGCCTCATCCGGGTCCAACACAACTGGAAACAGCCCCGCTCTCGCCTGAGGTGCAGAAAGAAGCTCTGCCGTTCTTCTTGCGCGCTGCACCACCTCCCGGTCGCGGTTCAGCAGCTGGTCATAGTCCGCTGAACCTCCGAACGACACCGCCGTATTCTGTACAATTCCGTTCTTCCGCGCAGTGATGCGCAACACGATGTTAACCAGAATTAGGTCGTACTCCACGCAGGCTCCCTCAGTGGAGGCGAACCATCGCTGTGATGACCACTCCTGATACTCAGCCCTGGTAGTGGATACGCCCTTGACTCCAAGGGCGAGGCGGTTGTAGTGAGCAAGGAGCTCGATCTTCTCCGACAGGGGCACTGGCCGCGGATCCCGGCCAGTGGGCGTAGTGTAACTCCCCACTAGGGTACGCTCGCTGGCCAGACTGATCGGGCGACCTCGCTGTGTCCCTATTGCCTGCGCAGACCGACTTGCCCGACGCAACGCGCGCTCGGCATCATGCGGGTCTGTAATCGATGACAAGGCCTTTCCGCCGCCTGCGAAGCTCCGCACGTGCCCTCCGCTGGTGGCATAGGTGCGGCAGTCGGTGAGCGCAGAACCACGAAACGTGATGGTTATCCGCGTGTTTTGCTCCCAGCGGGCGTCAGCGTAACCCATTGGCTGAGACTCCAACGCAGAAGTGAACTGCTTCAGCACTGCATCCCCTTTCCCCCGTCATCATTCTAACGCGATTGGTCAGGGGGGTGCTAGCGGACAGCTGTGCCTTGGGGGGCGTCATGAGACGTCGAGCGGTCAGCGTCGGCCGAAGCGACTCTCGGTTCCGGCAAGCAGCCGACGAACGTTGGTCCGATGGGTCCAGGCGACGAGCGCGGCCACGGCCACTGTCAGCCACTGCACAGCAGGGTGAACGAACGCGACACCACATTGGTTAAGGAGGAATGACGCCAGTGGCAGCGTGCAAGAGGCGGCCAGCGAGGCGAGTGACACGATGCGTGTTCCGAATGCGACTGCGAAGAAAACGGCGGCTGCGAGCGCCGCAGAGGCAGGGGACAGGGCCAGAAACATGCCTGCGGCTGTGGCGACGCCCTTGCCTCCGCGCAGCTTCAGATACGGTGTGAACACGTGTCCCAGCACAGCAGCTGTCCCAGCGAGGAGCGCAAGATATACTTGTTCGGCTCCACTATCCATGATCGTCGGCAGCCAGCGGGTCAGCACGTAACCCTTGAGGAGGTCGAAGACCATCACTGAAACACCCCACTTCCAGCCCAGCAGACGCATCGCGTTGGTCCCGCCGACGTTCCCCGACCCGTGCATGCGAACATCTATTCCTCGCAGACGTCCGGCTAGGTAGGCGGTGGGGACTCCCCCGAGGAGGAAGCCAACAAGAGCGACGAGTCCGAAATGAGCGAAGTTCAAGAGTTCTCCTCTGCCTCAGCGACAGCGCTCCTGCGTGCGAGTTTGGAGCGCCAGCGCAAGGAGTGGGCACCGTACATGCTTCCATGTTACCGAGTGCGACGACCGGGGCAAAGTTTCAGTAAGCTCGGGATGAGGGTTTCAGGCGTGAGCGTGCCTGGATCAGCAGAGCGCGGTCTACGTCTTGGTGGCTCACGGAACCCTGTTCGATCATGATCTCTCCCAGAGGTCTCCACTCGGACTGAGCTTGCTGAGCTCGTAGCGCGCGCTCAACGTGCTCTGATGAAGCAGCCCCTATGTCGATCAGGATCTCCCCCACCCTGCGGTCGCGCTCGAAATGCTGCTCGAGGATGGTGAGGATCATAGACGAGCGAGACTTTCGTTCCTGCCGGGCCAACGCATCGAGCAGGTCGAGCAGGTACCTGTCGCCGTCGCCGAAGTAGATGGTCGTCTGCACATGGCCTCCTTGCTACCATGCCGTTCACTTAGAATATATCCGATACCATTAGTTCCTTCAAGTGCTCGGGGCGAGCAGGGCGAGTGGTGGCAAGCATAACGTCTTCAAGAAGGTATGAGCGTCGCAGCCCCCCCCCGAGCACTACGACGCCCATCCAGTTCGCGCGGCCTTCCAGAATGCTCAGCGGGCTCCCACTGAGCAGGGTCTCCATCCGAGACCAATTATAGCAATCATATCATGTACTGTCAAGGATTAAGTAAGAGCATAGTTTCTATTGGCAACAGGTGCATAAACATGTGGTCCGCAGCATCGTGGCTGGTCGTCAACATCAGGTGGGGCCCGTGGTCGGGGCACAGCGCGCAGGTCGGCCCGGAGTAGACGAGCACGTGGTCGGCTTAAGGCAGGTGATCCCTGGGAAGGAGCCTCTCCAGATCTTCCTCTTTCAGCCACGCGCACAAACGGTGAAGTCTGTCTGAGGCGGCGTTCAGCAGGGAATCGCCCTTCTCGGCGCTGGCGGGGGAGGGGTCTCCAACACACCCGCTGTTTGAGAAGTCGAGGGTGTCGAAAGCTACGTTCGAACCGTAGAGCCAGCGTCCCCAAGCCTGCGAAGCCCCGGAGTAGGCTTCCGGATATCGTTCGGGGTGCACGAGGTCGCTGTGGAGTGCCAGGATTGCGGAAGTCTCCATCTCGCCGGCGTGGCTTCCGCCAGTGGTCACCACCTCGGCTATGGTGTCGGCAATGGCGCGCCACCAGACGAAAACGTAGGCCGCGACACCGATCATCCGCAGTTCACGCGCGGCCTGTTCGAGCGCGGGTGTATTCCCCCCGTGGCCGTTAACCAGGACAAGACGCCGCACTCCATGGTAGAGCAGGCTGTTGGCAATCCCCTTCACGTATTCCTTGAGCACCATCGGATCGATCCACAAGGTGCCCCAGAACTGGCGATGGTGCTCGGATACACCGAAAGAAACGCTAGGAAGCTCTAGCCAAGGCCCACACGCTCCGGCCTTACGCACGAGGGCTTCGGCGGTCAGCGTGTCCGTACCCAGCGGGAGGTGTGGCCCGTGTTGCTCTGTGGAACCTACGGGCAGCAGCGCCAGCGTTCTCTCGTTCAACGCCTCCCGTGCATCGGTCCAGGTCATCCTGTGAAGTTCCATAACACTTCCTCCTTGCCTTCACCAGGTTGCTCCACGTTACCGGCAGGGCTAACCTCTCGCCAGGTAGCGCCATCGATGTGCGGAAAAAGGGGGATCGCGTGATTAAGACTTTGTTGGTAGTGGCTGCAGCCATGGCGGTGATGGTCATGGGCCTTGCCGGTACGCCGCGGGGACCAATTGCCATCCTCTCCGACGACGAGTTCACTGAGGGAAATGGCGTGGTTGCAGGCTCGGGGACAGCGGAGGACCCTTACAGGATCTCCGGGTGGCAAATCGAAGTTCCCGACGGGGAGGAGTACGGTATCCATGTGGAAGGGACGACTCGCCACTTCGTGGTCGACGGGTGCGTGGTGAGCGGCGCGTACCATCCTGAGGGTGCAGCTGTCTACCTACAGGACGTTCAAGGCGGGGCACTCGAGGATTCGATCGTCCAGCATAGCCGAAACGGCTTCCGAATTGCGATTTCGCAGGACATCACGATGCATAACAACTACGCTTTCGTCACTGGTCTTGGGCTTCAGGTCGTGGGCGCCACGGCGGAGGACTTCCGCCATCACATTGATCCCTCCAACTCCGTCAACGGGCAGGGGGTTTACTACTACTACGGTCTGCAAGGTGAGGTTTTGGAGGGTGTTGAGGCTGGGCACGTCACGATAGCAGGCTCGCGGGACGTCACCATTCGTGGGGCGTCTGTCCAGGGGGGAGACGGCATAACGGTGGCGTTCTCCCAAGCTGTGACGGTGGAGAAAGCCGATTTGTTTCAGAATCAGGGGCCTGGCGTGTTGGCGGTGTCTTCCCCTGACACGGTGGTCCAGGACTGTGAAAGGGTTGCCAACAACGCTGAAGCTGGAGTCATGCTGTGGCTGTCCGACCGGAGTGTCGTACAGAGAGTGGGGTTGTACGGTAACTCGGTGGGCCTACACATCAACGCATCCGATCGGGTGGTTGCGCGTAATAACATCTACGCCGGGAACCAAGTGGGCGTGTGGGTGGAGGGAGGATCCCGAGAAGTAGACATCACAGGCGGGTTGATCTTCGGGGGAAAGTACGGAGTGGAAGTGGAGTCCTCCCGCGGTCCCCGTGTCGAGGGACTGGCTGTATCTGAGTCGGAGATCGCGATCTCCATAGGCGACTTGGTGAGCGATGCGGTCGTGAGAGACTGCACCATGGTGGACGTAGGTTACGGCCTGTACTTGTCAGGATCGTACGGTGTTGTGGAGCGAAACCTAATTGCCAAGGCGGATATCGCCATCCTGTTTCCGGAGACCTACGGACGGGTGTCGCCAACTGGGAATGCGCTGCGCCACAATGTGCTCTACCGCTCGTGGGAAGGGCTGTACTTAGGCAGCGAGTCGCGCGACAACCGTGTCTATGAGAACCTTTTCTGGGATTGCTCGTTGGATGCGAGAGATGTAGGCAGCAATAGCTGGGGTCCGCAGGGCAGAGGCAACTGGTACTCGTCGTACGAGGGCAATGAGGTCGAGGACACCGGAATCGGTGATGTGCCTATGGATTTGGGAGGGGGCTTGCAAGACGAGGCGCCGCTGGTGAGCTTTGGCTTCCTGCCCGGCCCTCCTGGATTGCTGACGACACTTGACCGTGAAACGGTCGTGCTGGAGGATGATGAGGGCCGACGGGAGGAGATCCGGGTGTTGGTTGCCGACTCGGCACACGCACGTTTCATCAGGCTGCAGGGGGTCCCCGAGCAGTTGGCTGAGGATCTGGCAGTGCTTTCACGTTGGGACGCTGATATGTTGCGGCTGCGTACGGAGAACGTTCTTTTCCCCATGGATGTGCTGTTGTTCGCTTCGGACGGCTCGTTTGTGGCAAGGGAGTCGGTGCAGCCCGGGGCGGAGTCCCCCTATGAGGTGCCTGTGCCCTTCCGCCTAGCGTTGGAGATGCCTGCAGGCCTGCTGGACGAACTGGAGTTGGTGGAGCCAGTGAGCTTGGTGCAGTGACGTGGCCTTGCGAGCCGTGTTCTTCGACCTGGATGGTACGCTAGTTCGCTACCGGGGCGTGCCCTACGAGTCCAGCTGGGGAGCCGTCGGGGCCGCTGCGGGACTCGAGAAGGCGTGGGGGGAGCTCCTTCAGCGTTACCTGCCACAGCCGGACAGCTATGAGGAGTGGGTCAAGGAGAACGCGGCACTGCTCCGGGGGGTGGAGGTATCATGGGTGGCCTCGGCAATATTCCCCCCTCCCTACGCTGAGGGCGCGCCGCAGACGGTCCGTTTCCTGCGCAGTAAAGGGTACGTTCTGGGGATCATCTCCTCTGGGGTGTCCATGGTGGCTGATCGGGTGTGCCAGGAGCTGGGTATGGATTTCTCTCTGGCCAACGAGCTTCTGACGGCGGATGGACACTTCACGGGGGAGGCGATCGTCCGCGTGGGCTTGGGGGAGAAGTTGGAAAGGGTCAGGCAGTGCGCGGAGGAACGGAAGCTTGAGCTTTCCGAAGTTGCCTTCGTCGGGGATCACCTGAACGACGTGCCTGTACTGGAGTTGGTGGGGTGTGGGATCGCCTATGCGCCGAAGCACCCTGAGGTGGGTCGCGCAGCCGCACACGTAGCGAGTGGCTTCAGTCAAATACCCCGCTTGCTGAGGTGTGTCAGGAGTTGACGAGCGCGGGGCGGATGGCCACAATGCTTCTGTGTCCATGCAGCGTGAAAGGGGCGGTGAGCTAGCGCAACGGTGGCGGGAGTTCCTCTCAGGGGTACAGGACCGCGTTCTGCGAGCCTGTCTTCCAAACAGCGCGGAGAAGCTCAAACTGGCTGAGGGGACGCTCACCATCGAGGTGGACTCGCGGTTCAAGAAAGACTACTGCCTGCGCAAGGTGTCCAAGTTGCAGGAAGTGGCGCGGCCGGTGTTTGGAGAAGTTTCTATCAGGGTCACCGAGCTTCCCTTGATCGAGGAGATGGAAGCGCCTGTGGCTCCTGACACTCCTGCTCAGATCGTGGTTGTCGGCTTGGGGGCTGGAGGGATAAACGCCCTCGAGCGCATGCGGAGGGCGCGGCTGCGTGGCGTGAGGCTGGTTGCGGCCGACACGGACAGTCAGGTGCTGGCGAACTGCCGAGCCGACTTCAAGCTTCAACTGGGGCGTACGATCACCCATGGCCGCAGCACAGGCGGCAGCGTGGATAAGGGGAGAGCGGCAGCGGATGAGCTCACCTGGGAGTTGGGGAACGTCTTGGGAGGGGCTCACCTAGTGTTCTTGGCTTGCTGTCTGGGGGGAGGTACTGGAACCGGCGCTGCTCCTGTTCTGGCCCGCGTGGCCAGGGAGAGGGAAGCTCTGTGCGTGGGTGTGGTTACGCTTCCCTTCTCGTTTGAAGGACCTGTGCGTGCTCAGAAGGCTCAGGAAGGGCTGGAACGCCTGCGCAGAGAGGCCGACGTCCTCATCGTGATCAAGAACGACCGGTTGTTGGAGATGAACCCGAACATGGCCTTGCCCAAAGCCTTTCAGTTGGCGGACGATGTCCTTTTGACTGGAGTGCAAGGCATAAGCGACCTGATCACCGTCCCCGGGGTCGTGAACTTGGACTTCGCCGACGTGGCGGCAGTATTGCGCCAGGCAGGTACAGCCATGATGGGCACAGGCGAAGCGCACGGCGAAGGCCGGGCCATTCGGGCGGCGAAGGCTGCTGCGGCCAACCCCCTGTTGGAGGGGGGGGCGATCAAGGGTGCGCGCAAGGTGCTGCTGAACATTACCGGGGGTGAGGACCTCACGTTGACTGAGGTTACGCAGGTGGCGGAGGCCATCCGCAAGGCGATCGGAGCAGAGACCGATCTCACCTTCGGCACAGTGCTGCGGCCCGAGATGGCCGGCAAGGTGCACGTGACGGTGATCGCAGCTGATTTCCTGCAAGCAGCGATGGAGGAGGAGGAACCGTCTCGGCCGCCATCACGGCAGCCACCCCATCGTCCTGCCATGCCAAAGGACCACAGGATGGCTGACTCGGACATCCCCGCGTTCCTCCGGCGCCGGGAATCGTGAACTGGGGAGCCCGCTCGCTGGCCATGATCTTGGTGGCTGTCCCTTTGTTGGTGATTGGCCACGCGTGCGAAGCCAGGATACTTGCCTACGATCTCCATCTGACGCTGTCGGCAGAGTGGCAGCTGGACGGAGTGCTGACCATGAGTGGTGCGGCGGCGGACGACTGGAGTGAGCTCATGCTGCGGATCTACCAGCCAGGAGTGCTCACGGTGACCTCAATCGAGGTAGGCGGTGTGAGCTTGGAGTGGGAAGAGATCGACCCTTCATTGCTCCGAGTCCCCGTTGTGCTGGAACTCGGCCAGACGTACTCGCTGACTGCGGAGTTCTCCGGTCGGGTACCTCCCTTCTCCGCCAGCAGTCGGTACGGGACGTTCGCGGTTTCAGACCAGGCTGTGGTTCTGGGAGCAGCGCATCCGATGCTGGCCGCCTGGGACGAGGAGTGGTTGACCGGCCCAGTTCTTGGGTGGGGAGATGTGGTGGTGGCGGATGTAGCCGACTACAGGGCAGTGGTTGATGCGCCGGAAGGCTGGACAGTGGTGTCCGGGGGGCGAGAGATCTCGCTGAGCAAGACGCTGAGCTTGGTGGAGGGGGAGCGATTGCGGGAACTCAGCTTCGTGCTGGTGAGGGGATACGTCGTTCAGACGATGGAGGTGGAAGGGGTGACGGTGAGGAGCTTCAGCCTCCCCGCTCATGCCGCGGGGGCAGCTGAAGCCCTGCGGGTAGTGGGCAGAGCGCTGGAGTTGTTTCAGGAGGCCTTCGGTCCGTACCCGTTTTGCTCTCTCGATGTGGTCGCGGTCCCTCTGCACAGGGCGGCGGGGGTGGAATACCCCGGGCTCGTCCTGGCAGGCGAGGCGTACTACGCGCGCTGGCATGAGGAACCACTACTCTTCCCCATGATCTTCGCCCACGAGATCGCGCACCAATGGTGGTTCGCTCAGGTCGGAAGCCATCAGGTGGACGAACCGTGGGTGGACGAGGCTCTCGCCACATACTCCTCGGGGCTTTACTTCGAAGAGGAAGGGAGACTGGAGGAGATCATTCAGTACTGGGGGGACACCTTTCGCCTGGGACGAGAGCGCAACTCAAGCGCCCGCGTGGACAGTCCACTGTGGAAGTTCCCCGGCGGAGTGGGCTACGGAGGTATCGTCTACTCCGGGGGCGCCCTGATGCTGCATGAGGTTCGGCTGGAGATGGGTGATGAGGCCTTTTCCGCGTCGTTGAGAGACTACCTGGAGTCCCACAAGTGGGGCATCTCCTCAGGAGATGACCTGCTGGCAGCCCTCGACCGTCGTAGTCCATCCGCTCTGGAGGAGATCATCTTCCGCTATCTGTCCTCCCCCTAACGTACGCAGTTCTGACAACCTGCATCCGGACGGGCAGTGTGCGTGTATTCGTCTGTGCGCCCGCATAGGGCGGTGCACAGTGCGGGCAGCGCTCCGGTCCGATGTGCGATATTCTGTCCCCCATGGAGCGGAGCGTTGTGTTGGCAATACCGGTGTACAATGAAGGGCCGCGCGTGGGAGCGGTGTTGGAGCAAGCCCAACGGCACATGTCGGGCTCAATCCTGGTCGTCGACGACGGCTCCACCGATGAGACGCCGAGCGTGGTGGCCAACTACGATGTACAGGTGGTGCGGCACGAAGAGAACTATGGCTACGGCGCAGCGCTGCGGACGGCGTTCCGCTGGGCGGCGGAGAGGGGCCTGCAGTGGTGCATCACCATGGACGCTGACTGGCAGCATGAGCCGGGCTGTATCCCTCTTTTCCTGGAGCTACTCGGCCCGACCGTGGACATTGTTTCCGGCTCCCGCTACTTAGATGCTGGTCTGGCCCGCGACGAGCCGCCGGAGGACCGTCGCTGGGTGAACCAGGTTGTGTCCGAACTGCTGAAGGCCGTTACGCGTTATCCGCTTACTGACGCGTTCTGTGGTTTTCGCGCTTACCGAGTGGAGGCCGTAGAGAAGCTCTCCCTTCAGGACTCCGGTTATGCGCTTCCGGTTGAACTGTGGATCAAGGCGGCCCATTGCGGGCTCAGTGTGAAGGAGATAGCAGTTCCCTTGATTTACCATGACTATGGCAAGGGAGTTGGTGCCCGGCCCACCCGGGAACGACTGGCTCACTATCTTGCGGTTGCTGCGGAGGTGCTCAGATGGACGTGCTCGTCATAGCTGCACACCCCGACGATGCAGAGATCGGCCTAGGGGGCACCATTGCCCGTTGGACCGACGACGGTCTATCCGTGGGCATTGTGGATATCACCGATGGTGAACCCACTCCCCGCGGCACAAGGGAGAAGCGGTTGGCTGAGGCCAGCCGCGCGGCTGAGGTGTTAGGCGTGAGGGAGAGAGTGTTGCTGGACTTTCCCAATCGCTACCTCATGGATACGGTGGAGTTGCGGCAGTCCATCGCCGAGGTAATGCGGATCCACCATCCACGGCTTGTATTTGCGCCCCTGGGTCTGGACCAGCATCCCGACCACGTGGTAGCTGCGGCGGTGGTGCGCCATGCGCGGTTCTATGCCAAGCTAAGCAAGACGGACATGGCCGGGGATCCTTACTATCCTCCTGCCCTGCTTCAGTTTGCCACGAGCCACTTGCGCAAAGTGTTCCAGCCGACGGCGGTCGTCGACGTCAGCGACGTCTTTCAGCGCAAGCTGGAGGCAGTGCTTACATACAGTACGCAGTTCAGTGACCGGGAGGAGAGGGTACGGGACACCCTTACGGCTACGGCCCGTTTCTATGGGGTGCGGATCGGTGTACCCTACGGCGAGCCGATCTTCTCCCCGGAGGAGTTGGCGATATGGGATCCTGCAACACTCCTGCCAGGGTGAGGCCCTCCGTCCCGGCGGAACACGGGGCAGTCGCCTGGGATTGGGGAGGAGGCCTTCTCGAGCAGGCCCGGCGCAGCGCTGAGGGGATGGATACGGGCCCGCTGGCCTGTCTCAGCAGGCGTGCCCGGGAGGAACTTGATCTGCCGCTCGATGTCCCCATAGTGGCTTCCGGGCACCAGCCCCTTTTCGTACACCCGGGGATCGCCCTGCGGGAGATCCTACTGGAGAACCTTCCTCAGGACGTATTCCCGCTGTGGATCGTGGTGGACAGCGATGCCCCGGCCGAGGTCTCTGTGCCTGTGCCTTTGTTACGCCGTCGACACACCTACCATCGATTGGTGCTCCTGGAGAACGCCTCCCGTCATGCCCTGGGTGCGCTGGATGTTCCGCAAGGGAGCGGTTCCATGCGCGAGCGGGTGGAACAGCGCCTGCGGTCCCTGCACAACAAACACATTCTCGCGCACGCGAGTGCTTCGTGGGACTTGTTCCCGAGAGCGCAGGGGCCGTGGAGCGAGTGGGTCGACGGCGCACGTCGCGCATGGGGAAGAATATCGCCTCGAGTGAGACGCGTGTCCGTGCTCGAGCTGTCGCGCACAGAGGCCTACGGGCAGTTTGTGGGAGTACTCCTGAGTGAGCGCGAGAGGTTCTTGGCTGCCTACGACAGTGCCTGTCGACAGGCGGGGGTGCGTCCGTTGGCGAAAGGCCAGCTTCCCTTCTGGGCGCTGTACGAAGGGCGTCGAGTCCCGGCTGGCGAAGGGGATACCCAGCTTGTCCCGCGCGCCCTCATGCTCACCCTGGCGGTCAGGGCTCTGCTATGCGATTTTTTCTTGCACGGTGCGGGAGGGGCGAGTTATGAGCTCGGCGTGGACAGCCTTTGGGAATCCATGTGGAGACAGCAGCCCCCCGCGTGGGGGTGGCTCACTGGGACCTTCCAGTTGGCCGAGCCCTCGGCTGAGGAGCGGGCTTTGCCCTCTCGCCACTATCCGTTCTTCCTACACTGTCCGGAAGAGGTGTGGGGTGCCGTGCACAAACCCCTGTCGGCCTTATGAGAGAGGTCTAGGGGCGCCTGGCTGAGTAGCGCCGGATGAAGGCCTTCTCCTCCCCCGGGACGAGGTAGTACTCCGCTGGCGATCCCTCGATCCAGGGGGACAAGAGCCGATAGGAGAAGCGGTTCAGCATCGAGTTGTGGTAATGGGCGACTTCGTTGTACTGGCTGCGGGCGAGGTCCAGCTCTTCCTCTGCCCGAACCAACTCCGCGTGCGCCTCACTCACCTCTCGCAGCTGCTCCCGAGGCAGGGCGCGGTAGGCCTGTAGCAGGGCCTGTTTGAGTTGTTCGTCGGCGAGGGCGAGCTTTTGGAGTCCCGCTTCTTGAGCAGCGGCCACACCACCTGTAGCCTCCTGCAAAGAAACGTGGGAACGCGGTGCGTATCCTGCTTCGCGTAGCGCCTCGGTGAACAGCTCCGCCGCCTCTTTCCGCTTGCGGACAGTCGTGGTGAGAGCACTGCGCAGGTTGGTCAGTTGCCCCCCGAGTCGACGCATCCGCCGTACAGACCTCCAGCCGAGTGTGGCCAAGAATACCGCGAAGGCCAACGCCAAGAAGAGCGTAGGGGACATGCTCTACCAGGCCCTCCCTCCCCCGCCACCCATGCCTCCTCCGGAGAAACCACCGCCGCCGAAGGCCGACCCTCCTCGCCACCCGCCGCTCGTTTGTCGGGGCGCTGTGGTGGCTGCTCTGTGAGCGGATCTTTGGAGAGCCCCCAGGCGGAAGCCCAGCCAGTAGGGGGCGAACGTGGGGAACCGCCCGTCGTACCATCCCGGAGGTTGCTGCAGCAGACCGTCGAATTTGTTCGCCCACACTTCAGTGAGGTCGAGGGCGATGGCGTAGGGCAGCAGCTCCTCGAAATGGCGCTCGGCGGCGGCGAATTCCATTCGGTCAACTTCAGCTCGGGCGATGTACTCCTCCAGCCCCAGCACCTCCCGGAGGACCTCCATCCCGCGGTGTGTCTTGCGGGGCATGATGCGGGCGAAGGCGACCACCACCAGACCGGAGACCGCCAGCGACGCGCCTAGGTACAGCGAGCTTGTCAGGACGCCGGCGGCCACGCCGCCAGCCAGCCCCAGCACGCCGAGGGTGCGGTAACCGTTGCGCACGCGGTCAGGATTACCGTCGTAGTACTTGCGTCGGGAGAGGTCCTTGTACAGGCGGGTGGACAGGCCTGGCAGCTTGTCGTACAGCTTGTATCGTAACTCGGAGAGCTTTTTCCGCTCGGCGCCCTGCAGAAGAGCGTCCATAAGAGCTTGCTCGAAAGCTGTCGCTGCTTGCTCGCCTTGCAGGCGCTCGAGCTCGAAGTCCTGCGGCTCCTTGCCCCGATCATCTTCCCATATCTCGTGGATACGAAGGTGTCCCTTTACCGCCAGATCTACGATCCCCGCGGTGATGTCCCGTGTGTCCACCCGGTCGTCCACCAGCGTCCCCGCCTCCGCCGGCCCGAGGTCTTTCGGGCGGACGAACACCGGGGAGATGGTTCCCCTCTCCGGGCTGCGCCCTCGGTACAGCCACAGTCCAGTCATGCCCAGCAAGGTGAGAAGTGGAAATGCAGCATAGACATTGTCCGCCAGAAACCAAACCAGCGCCTGCCAACCCCCCGGAAGCTGCACTGATTCGGCCGGAATGCGCACCCCTATTGTGATGCCCTCACTGGGGCGGAGGCCTTCGGTGACGCCCGTGAGGGTGCCATCCTCCCAGCCCAGTTCGAAAGGCGCCCTACTCCCCGGAGGACCGATGAAGGCGGTGGTGCGCACGTCATTTGGGCTGACCTCCGCAGGCACCCGCACCTCCACGGACGCCTCCTCGATGGGCATCTCCCACTCGTGGCCGATGGCGTTCCAGTAGAGCTCCACCTCGTCGCCGTACTGCCGGAGAGCTCGCTGTAGCCGGTACTCAATGGTGTAGGTGACCGTCCCCCGCACCAGCCGGTCGGGATCGCCGAGGCGCAGGACCAGGTATCCCTGTTCTGTGGTTCGACGTACGGGAACGGGCTCTCCGTTGGCCAACACTCCACCAAGCTCTACCCGCAGGCGGTAGCTCTCCCCAGTGGGCAGCCGGTACTGCAAAGGAATCTCGCGGAAGATACCGTGCCTGGCTGTGTCGAAGCGGACGGAGATCTGCTCGGAAACGGACACGAAACCGTCAGCGTGGATTTCCACCACCACGCCGAAATGCTCGATGGTCTGGGAGAGAACGGGCACAGACGCAACGAGCAGCACAAGTAGAAGCAGTCTTCTCATGTGGAGAAGCTCACCTGTGGTGGCTCCCGCATATCCTCCGAGGGGAGCGTATAGAACTCACGCCCGTCGATCCGGAAGAGCTTGGCAACCATGTTCTGTGGGAACACCTGGATGGCGGTGTTGAGATCGCGGACCACGGCGTTGTAGTAGCGCCGCGAGCGGGCGATCTCCCCCTCCAGGTCCTCCAGCGAACGTTGGAGGGCCATGAAGTTCGAGTTCGCCTTCAGATCGGGGTAGTTCTCCGCAACGGCGAACAAGGTCTTCAGAGTTGACTGCAGCATATCGTCGGCCTGTCCTTGTTCTTTGGGCGAACGCGCTTTCAGTGACGCCGACCGCGCCTCCGCGACCTTTGTCAGAAGCTCGCGTTCGTGGGTGGCGTAACCTTTCACCGTCTCCACAAGGTTCGGTATCAGGTCGGCGCGTTTGCGCAACAAGGTGTCGATATCCCGCCACGAGGCTTCGCCGCGAACTTGGAGCCGCACCAGGCGGTTGTACATCGTCGCGACGAGCACAAACAACAGCACCAACAGACCGAGCACGACCCATCCGGTCATCTACTCCTCCTTCGCCGCGCCATTCTACCTGATCCCGCCCGCCGCGTGCACCAAGAGAGAACTGTGGACGCTCCCCTGCCGAGCGCCGCACACAAGGCGCAATGCCATCCGAAGTGGCGTAGAGGCGGGGCTTGCCTCCGCCGCCGACGTCGTGGGCGACCCACGCCGCTGCCTGGAGGGGGCAGAGGCCGGTAGAATCCCTACCTCAATCACTCACACGGGAGTGTCGGACTGCCCCTGCTACCCCGGGGACGTAGACTGAAGGAGCCGTGCGCTTGAGCTAGACTGGCTGCATGAACAGGACAGCGGAGCCGCTGTACCTTGCGCTGACGCCTGCTGGGTTGTCGCAGCGGGCCGGCGCGCTGCGCGCGCTGGCCTCCCCCTGTCGGCTGTGCCCGCGGGGCTGTGGTGTTGAACGACAGCAAGGCGAACAAGGGTTCTGCGGAGCGGGGCTACGTCCCTGGGTGGCTAGTGTGGGCCCCCACTATGGGGAGGAACGGGTTCTCGTGGGTTCCGGGGGATCGGGCACCGTGTTCTTCAGCGGGTGCGTGCTGCGCTGTGTGTTCTGCCAGAATCACGACATCTCCCAGGAAGGGGCAGGCGAGGAGGTCTCTCCCGATGAGTTGGCCAGAGGGCTTCTGGCCTTGCAGAGGTTGGGATGCCACAGCATCAACTTCGTCACGCCCACCCATCAAGCGCCGCAGCTTGTGGAGACGCTCACGCTAGCTCGGGACCGGGGCCTGAGCATTCCCGTGGTGTGGAACTGCGGAGGGTACGAGTCCATTGAGGCACTCAGACTTCTGGAGGGCGTCGTGGATATCTACATGCCCGATATCAAGTACGGCGACTCGAAGGCGGCCGCGCAGTACTCCGCTGCGCCGCAGTACTGGGAAGTCGCCAAGGAGGCGGTGCGGGAGATGCACCGCCAGGTAGGGGGTCTCCGGGTTGAACGTGGCATCGCGGTGCGCGGGCTCCTGGTGCGGCACCTGGTGCTGCCGGGGGATCTCGCCGGCTCCGAGGAGGTGCTGCGCTTCCTGGCCCAGGACATCTCCCCTCATACGTTCGTGAACATCATGGCCCAGTACTACCCCGTTCACCGCGCCCGAGACTACCCCGAGCTCGCCCGCCGGCCCACGTTCGACGAGGTCGACCAAGTGCTCGCCCAGGCAGGCGCATTCGGCCTCCGCCGTGCGGGCCGACACTAAGTGCAAGGCGTGCAACAAGCCTGCCCCACAGCGTCACGACTGCGGAACGAGCGGAAAACCCTCCCGATCTGCTGCCCTGCGCAGCCTCTCATCGAGACAGACGAACGGCAACCCCGCAGGCCGAGCATCGCTTGCCACCAGCGCGGCGGCCAGCTGCAGGGCATCAGCCGCCCTAAGATCGTGGACGCGGAGCAACCGAACTGCGGTCTCGCGAACTCGCTCAGTCGGCTGCACCTCGTGCCAGCTTCGGTGCACAATCCCCAGGCGTCCAGCTGCGGCGCTCGTGCCGGCAGCGTCCAGAGCGCCCTGCCGCTCCAGTCGGCTCAAAGCTGAGATACATTCGATCTCAGCCCCCCACCAGGCCAGAATCGACGGGTCTGCGGCCAGGAGTTCCTTGACTGTGTTCGTTGCGGGCTCCTGCACGATGAGAGGGACCAATGCTGAGCTATCCCAGAACCTCAACGTCCTTCCTCTCGGTCCTTGACGAGCGCTTCGACAGCGCTTGCCCGAGCCGCCGGGAGTTCTCCAGTCAGGAAGTCGTCGGGCAGTGGGGAAATCCGGCTTCGCACGATGCCAGCGCGCTCCATCGCCTCGAGCCACCCCTCGAGCTCTCCCCGCTCAGGATAGGCGGGAATCAGACGGGCGATCGGCCTGCCGCGATCGGTGATGAGCACGGACTCTCCGGATCGAACTCTGTCCAGAAGCTCACTCAGCTTGTTTCTTGCCCGCGATACCGATGCCCTTACCATATGTACATAATAGCCAATACGTCATGTACTTTCTAGCTCGACCGCTCCTCTGCGCAAGGAAGACAAAGAAGGCGCCCGTCCACCTCCCGCAGGCGGGTCTCCATCACCCGCTCGCCGCAGGCGGCGCAGTAGCCCGAGCCATGCAACCGGGCCAGGGGAGGGGGCTCGATCTCCACATGCTGACAGGAAAGCACCTGCCTGCGAGGCGCTGTGAGCAGCCACTCCGTGGACGCCTCGCGGTCCCCGCGTAGGTCCTCGGGAAGCCCGCGTCGATGGCCCAATACGCGCACCGCGCGGCCGGTGCGCCGATTGAGGAACGTGTACACGGGCTTTCCGTAGTCCCGAAACACGAGGTTGCCCTTGCCGAACGTGCAACCGGCCACGTACTGTACGGCGTCGACCCCGCAGGCATCGTTCTCCACGATCGCCACCAGCTCCTCATCGCCGGCACGCTCTACCCTCAAGGCCTCCAGCCCGGCCACCGTCATCCGGTAGCCGATGGCCAGCCCCAGGCAGCTGTGACCATGAAACCTCGCTGTTTGCTCGTAGGTCGAATCTTCCATTGTCTCACGCTCCAGCTAGGCTGTAGATGTTGGCCAAAGGATACTGCGCCCTACGCGCATCACCATCGTGGTGCACAAAGGACACACAGAGGCTATCCTTGTGTGACGTGAGCCTCATCAATCGGGACACGGACTACGCAGTGCGCGCACTCCGCTATCTCGCACAACGGGACGAGGGTGTAGTGTCCGTGGCTGAGATGGCTCCCGAGCTCAGCATTCCACGGTCGTACCTTCGTCGGATTCTGCAAGAGCTAGCCCGCCATGGGGTCCTGGAGTCGTTCCGGGGGCGGCGGGGTGGGTTCAGGCTATCCAAACGACCCCAGGAGATCATCCTCACCGACGTCATAGAGCTCTTTCAGGGAGAACTCGATTTCGCCCCGTGTGTGTTCCGGGGGGAGCTGTGCGCGAACGCGTTCACATGTCCGCTTCGGCGCACGCTCAAGGACGTTGAGGAGCTGGCCGTAGGCCGGCTTGGGGAAACCACCCTCGCTTCGCTCCTGTAAGGTGCTTGATGCTGTGGAGATCATTGTCTGTACGTGTAGCAGCGCCCCGCAGGTGGTCGTGCTGTGCTGAGGATGCCGCGTTGTCGTTCGGCGGTGAGGGGAGTGGCTGCTGGACGAGCAGTTGAGTAACGCCTCCATCCCCAGAGGCAAGCAGCTCGGCGAAAAGATCCCTGTGTGGGTCAGCAACCTCCGTCGGTCGAAGCTCGGCAGTCTAGCAGTGGATCTACGAAAGGGACCTGACCGACCCTTGGGGTGAGGTCTTGTGCATTGTCCTACGCGTCTGGGCTAACATGCCACAAGGAGGAGGGGGGGACGATTGTGAACACGCACGAGGTCATGCAGGTGGCTTTGGAGGTGGCCGGGATGACGGAGGTGCCAGCGGATTCGGCCGTGTACGTCCCGGGAGATGATCTGAACAGGGTTCTGGTAGGCATAGATCTGGATGAGGCCGAGCTCCTGTTGGCCAAGCAGCTTGGCTACGATCTGGCCATTGCCCATCACCCTGCGGGTGGTACAGCGGTGGTGCACTACCACCGGGTTTTGGAACGGCACATAGAGCAGATGGTTGCTGTGGGTGTCTCCCAGGAGCGAGCTGGGGAGGCTGTAGCGGACCTGATCGCAGAGAGAAGAGCGCTCAACGGGATGCGCAACTACGATCGAGCGCCGGCCGTGGCGCGCATGCTGGGGATCGCCTACATGAACGTCCATACGCCCCTTGACGAGGTCGGTCGTGCCAGGATGGCCGGGTGCGTGGCCAACCTGCCTGCGACGGCCAAGGTGGGGGAACTGATCGGTCACCTTGAAAGGAGTTTCGGTGAGTTCCGCAATGCGCTGACCAGCATCGAAGCGGTGGTGGGCGACGAACGTAACGAGATCGGCCGCGTTGTAGTTGCACACGGTGCGGGCACCAACGGAGGCTACCCGGTTGCCAAGGCCTACTTCGACCACGGAGTGGGCACAGTGATCTACATTCACTGCCGGCCTCACGATGCTCGCCGTCTAGCGAAGGAGTACAAGTCAAAGAAGGTCAACCTGATCGTGACAGGACACATAGCCAGCGATTCGCTGGGTATCAACCCCTTCGTCGACGAGCTTCGTCGGAGAGGGGTGGACGTAACCGCCTCGCTGGGGGTGGTGCCGGCGTAATAGTGTGAGGCGTGAGGTGTGAGGTGTGAGGTGTGAGGTGTGAGG
>CAZEYM010000003.1:0-44877 GCA_964516385.1 uncultured Thermotogaceae bacterium | reverse complement strand
GCCGGCGTAATAGTGTGAGGCGTGAGGTGTGAGGTGTGAGGTGTGAGGTGTGAGGGTGTGAGGGGCTTCTGGGTTGACAGGGGGGTAGGCAGAGTTAGGATCGGGCTCGGAGTCGATGATGGCTAGTTCTGATCCAGACGACCGCTTCCGTTTCACGGTCCTCGAGTTGGGCGAGGTGGACTCCACCAACGCTCACGCTTTGCGCTATGCAGACAGCCTGCCTCATGGGACGGTGGTGGTGGCCGAGCGCCAACTGGCCGGCAGGGGGCGGGCGGGGCGGAGCTGGCACTCTCCGGAGGGGAATCTGTACATGACTCTGTTGCTCAAGGACCTCCCTGAGCCCCTGCACAAGTGGGGGATGGCCTGGCTTACGCTCGCCATGGCTGTAGCTGTGTGTCGAGTCCTGGAGGGTTATGGTTTGACTCCGCGGATCAAATGGCCCAACGATGTTCTTCTGCAGGGGCGCAAGGTGGCTGGTGTGCTGGCCGAAGCCCGCTGGCAGAAGGGACATCCCGCTGCCGTGGCTTTAGGAGTCGGGGTCAACCTGAACATGCCGCCGGAGGAGGCGCGCAAGAGCGGCGCTGCTGTGTCTGTGGTCGGCCAGGTCCTGGGGAAGGCCGTCGACATTACTGGATTCGCGCGGCAAGTGTTGGACACTTTCGCTGCTGCGGTAGACGGAGTGGACCACACAGGGCCAGAGCGCCTAAGGGAAGGAGTTCGGCGAAGGGCTTGTTTCTGGGGCCGGAAAGTGGCTGTTGAGCATCGGGGTAGCACGGTTTGTGGGCGGGCGGTCGACCTGGACGACCACGGAGCGTTGCTGGTGGAAGACCACACCGGTGAGCGCCACGCCGTGACAACAGGAGATCTGACGTGCTGGTAGAGGGGCTGCAGGTGATGCTGGTCGGCTTGGGGGCGGTGTTTGCCTTCCTGTCCTTACTGGTCGCTGTACTGTGGGCCACTGGAAAGGCTGTCTTGCTGTGGGAGCGGTGGCGCCCAGATGGAGGAGCCGTGAGCGGAGAAGACCGGGAGATGGCCGCTGTGGCCGCGGTGGTGGCTGCGGTTCTCGCCCAACAGAGGAAGGAGCGGCAGTGAGCAAGAGGCGCGTGCGGGTCATGGTCACGGCGTTCCGTGATGGCTTCCAGTCCGTGTACGGCGCCCGGGTGCGCTCTGCGGACTACCTGCCGGCGGTGGAGGCCGCACGGCAGGCTGGGGTAACCCACTTCGAGTCCGGGGGAGGCGCCACGTTCCAGTCAGCGTTCTTCTATGCGGCGGAGAACGCCTTTGATGTGATGGACGCGTTCCGCAAGGCCGCCGGTCCTGAGGTGAAGCTTCAGACATTGGCCCGTGGGATCAACGTGGTGGGTCTGGACTCCCAGCCCAGCGACATCATCAGACTCCATGCTCAGCTGTTGGCCAAGCATGGGGTGAGCACCGTACGCAACTTCGACGCCTTGAACGATGTCAACAACCTCATCTACAGCGGCCAGTGCATTGTGAACGCAGGGCTGGACCACGAGGTGTGCGTCACCTTGATGGGGATGCCTCCCGGGCTCAGTGGAGCGCATACGCCCGAGTTTTACGAACAGGTCCTCAGGAAGATCTTGGATGCCGATATTCCGTACACGTCCGTCTGTTTCAAGGACGCCTCGGGCACTGCGCCACCGCAAGTAGTGTACGACACCATCGTCCGGGCACGCAGTATCTTGTCGGACCGGACGCCCATCGTGTTTCACACGCACGAGACGGCCGGCACTGGTGTGGCTTGTTACAGGGCTGCACTGGAAGCGGGGGCCGATCAGATCGATCTTTCCTTGGCTCCGGTGTCCGGAGGTACATGCCAGACGGATGTGGTGACCATGTGGCACGCCCTTCGGGGCACCGACTACGATCTTGGATTGGACATTGCCAAGGTCATGCAGGCCGAGGAGGTGCTCAAGGAGTGTATGCGCGAATACTTCTTGCCTCCGGAGGCCAAGGCGGTGGAGCCGCGCATCCCCTTCTCCCCCATGCCTGGGGGTGCGCTGACGGCCAACACCCAGATGATGCGGGACAACGGGACGCTGGAGCGCTTCCCCGAGGTGATCGCTGCCATGGAGGAGGTCGTCCGCCGAGGGGGCTTCGGGACCTCGGTGACCCCGGTATCGCAGTTTTACTTTCAGCAGGCCTACAACAACGTGCTTCTGGGACCGTGGAAGCAGATCGCCCAAGGCTATGGGTTGATGGTGCTCGGGTACTACGGACGGCCTCCCGTGGACCCAGATCCGGAGATCGTGGAGCTCGCCGCCAAACAGCTCGGCCGCGAACCGTGCACGGTCACGCCTCTGGAGCTCAACGACGCGGACCCGGACAAAGGGATGGACGCAGCGCGAAGTGTGTTGCAGCGAGAAGCTTTACCGGTGACTGACGAGAATGAGTTCATCGTTGCCACCTGCAAGGAGAAGGGAGTAGCGTACCTCAAAGGAGAGCTTACACCGCGCTTGCGCAAGAGGGAGTGTGAGGAGAGGAAAGCGCCGTCGAAGGTCCCGCACGCCTACATGGTGCGCCTGGATGGCCGCCCGTTCCACGTGGTGCTCCAGGAAGGCCGGGCGGTGGTGGACGGGCGAGAGTATGCGTTGGAAGTCGCCGCGGCCGAGGGAGCTGTTGAGCAGGCTTTGGCTGGAGGAGAGGGGACGGAAGTGAAGACGCCGCTTGCCGGCAGCGTGCTGCGCGTGGCGGTCCGGGAGGGCGAGCGCGTGAGAGAGGGTGATGCGGTGGTGGTTGTCGAGGCCATGAAGATGGAGACAGAAGTTTCCGCTCCCGTCTCCGGAACGGTGACCAAACTCGCCGTGGCCCCCGGCGATCAAGTGACCGCCGAGCAGACGGTGGCCTGGATCGGCTGAGGGAGCGGAGATGGACTTACTACAGGCGCTGCAAACCCTTCTACATTCGACGGGCGTTGCCTCCATGACGCTGGGGCAACTGGCCATGATCGTTGTGGGGCTTCTCCTGATCTGGCTGGCTATCCACAAGAAGTACGAGCCGGCGCTGCTCCTTCCGATAGGCATCGGTGGGATCCTGGCCAACGTTCCCTTGGCGGGGATAGCCGGCCCCGAGGGGCTATTGGGCCTCATTTACAGCTTCGGTGTGGAGACGGGCGTGTTCCCGTTGTTGATCTTCCTCGGGGTCGGTGCGATGACCGACTTCGGGCCCCTCATCGCCAATCCCCTTACCGCGCTGTTGGGAGCGGCCGCCCAGGTGGGGATCTTCACCACTATGGTCGGGGCGTTGCTGCTTTCGCGGTACTGGGGGTTTGCCTTCACCATCCAGGACGCAGGGGCGATCGGTATCATCGGAGGAGCCGACGGGCCGACGGCGATCTTCTTGGCGTCACGGCTCTCGCCGCAGCTTCTGGGAGCGATCGCCATCGCTGCCTATTCGTACATGGCCTTGGTCCCCATTGTCCAGCCGCCGATCATGCGCCTGCTCACCAGCAAGGCGGAGAGAGCCATCCCCATGAAGCAGCTGCGGGAGGTGTCCCGGCTGGAGAGAGTGCTGTTTCCGCTGGTGGTCCTGGGCCTGTGTGTGGCTCTCTTGCCGCAGGCTACGCCGCTTGTGGGAATGCTCATGTTCGGCAATCTTCTCAAGGAATCCGGTGTGGTGGCACGCCTGGCCAAGGCCTCACAAAACGAACTCATCAACATCGTCACCGTCCTGCTGGGCCTGGCCATAGGAGCGCGACTTCAGGCGGAGAGCTTCCTCAGGGTAGAGACACTGGGCATTCTAGCTCTGGGGTTGCTTGCCTTTGCTGTGGGCACCGCTGCTGGCGTTCTCCTGGGCAAGCTAATGAACGCACTCAGTGGAGGGAGGGTGAACCCTCTCATCGGGGCGGCCGGGGTGTCCGCGGTGCCCATGGCCGCACGGGTGGTGAACCGTGTCGGCCTCGCTGAGGATCCACGAAACGCCCTGTTGATGCACGCGATGGGCCCCAATGTTGCCGGGGTGTTGGGCTCGGCTGTGGCCGCCGGCGTTCTGTTGGCCCTGTTAGCCTAGGCCAGGGCGCCCGGCTACAATGCCCAGCTCCAAACGCGCCCTGCCGGACCCACCAGACTCGCCAACAGGGCGCTGCAACCGTAACCTGAACAACTGAGCAGGTGTATAGCCCTCCAGCGAGCCGCACGGATCCTGGGCAGGAGATCAGCCGTGCCGCGGCGAAGGGCGCGTCTCAAGACCCGGTCCATGATGGAGCGCCAGGCCGGTATGTAGGATAGCATCTCTGCGCTTTCCGCTGAGGCCACGGTCCCCTCCACTTCCCAACGAGTGCCGCCGGGCACGGACGCCACAGCGGAGCCAATGCTCGTCAGGTTGACCAACAAGAGCAAAACCCACAAAGTGACACGCCACATTCTGGACTCACCTCCTTGGGCGTGCCCCGAATGATGAGCAGGGTGGATCGGGATCGTGTGTGACCTGCATGGAGAAACGCTATTGGTGATGAGGCGATGCGTGGCTGTTGGCTCTGTGCTCACTGTACACTTGCTGCAGCTGGTGTCAAGCCCTTCATTGTGCTGCATGGAAGGGGATTCTGAGAGCTTGCGCGTGCCAACTCAGCTGGAGCGCGAACGGGCGTGGCCGTAGTATGCATGCTGGACTGCTGCTTGCCTGGGAGGTGGGGAGACGATGAGCGAGTTCGATGTCGGGCGGGGCTTTTTGAAGGCGGTCAACTGGCAGCAGGAGGGTGGAGCGAAGAGCGACCAGCAGCGTGGCTTGCCGCAGCCGCCACTTGAGCTGCCGCCTCCCCAGGGCGCTCCGCAGGTCGAGCTGGTGCGTCCTGATGGGTTCGCTGCGGGAGATGTGACTCTGGCTCGGGCTATCAGGGGGCGGCGCAGCCGGAGACGCTTCGGCGACAAGCCGCTCTCCTTGGAGGAGCTTTCCTTCTTGCTCTGGGCGACGCAGGGTGTGCAGCGGGTGATCCGTGACGGGTACGCGGCCTTGCGCACGGTTCCCTCCGCGGGGGCGAGGCACCCATTCGAAACTTATCTGTTGGTGCAGCGAGTGGAAGGTCTGGAACCAGGCTTGTACCGCTACCTTGCTCTGCAACACAGGCTGTGCCGCCTTGGTTCGGTGCCGGACATGGCGGAGCGCGTCACCGAAGCTTGTTTGGGACAGCAGTTTGTGGGACAAGCGGCGGTGGTGTTCGCATGGGTGGCAGTACCGTACCGGACGGAGTGGCGTTATGGGGCCCGCTCGCACAAGGTGATCGCACTGGACGCAGGCCATGTGTGTCAAAACCTCTACCTGGCCTGTGAATCCATTCAGGCGGGTACGTGCGCCATCGGGGCCTACCACCAGGGAAAGACGGACGCCCTGCTCGGGCTCGACGGACAGGAGCAGTTCGCCGTCTACCTGGCCCCGGTCGGCAAGCTCAACGCAGCGGACGAGGTAGATCCGTCCTAGCGGAGGGACCGGAACTGCTGTGGCTCTGCAGCAATTGGAGTGCTTGCTGGCAGTGGCCAGATTGGTTCTGTTTGCACTGGGCATTGCGTTGATCTAAGGGTGCCGGATCCCGCTGGGCAAGCTGCCCGAGACCTGGTCGTCCAGCGACAGGGGTTCGCGCTGTACCTCCGGCTGACTACTTGCCTTGTGTTGAGCGCGATAGTGTAGCTCCTGCTGTGGGTGGTCTTGCGCAGGTGAGCGGCCTGAGAAGGGTTGTGGGAGGCGGCCTGTGCGTAGGACTGGGCGGGGGGAGGTAGGACAGACGATGGTTGGGCAATCTACTGACCATAAGAATAGTGTTCGAGAGACTAGGGCTGAAAGGAGGGGGCCTGAGGTCACAGCGGAGCTCAAAGAGGAGCTCTACCAGCTCCATACCGGCTGTGCCGTGCTATGGCCAGTGAGAATAGGCTGCCGATCCCGGAGGCTTGCGCACTGATCCGCTCGGTGATGGTGGACGTTCGCAGGGAGGAGGCCGTACATCGGGGCGATTTCGGAGCTCCTGGAGACGACGACTTGCCCCATTTGAGGCTCCTTTGGGGGGATAGACTCCTGTACAGCTGGTTGCAGCAGCGGGGAAGGAGAAGGAAGCGCAGCACAAGCGGGCTGACCACGTGTTCATCACCCCTCAGACATCGTAGCGTGTGGCCGTTGGCGTCAGTCCGGTTTGGTCGCCTCCAAGGTGATGCTCACGATTGTGGAGCCTAGGCCTTCCCGTTGTAGCGCTGAGTCGGAGGGGGCGGAGTCGGCGGGCACTTCCTTCAGGATGCGGATATTCTGAAACCCGGCTGCGTGCATTGCGGCGAGATAATCGCTCTTCTTCGACGCACCGGCCACGCATCCGACATAGTACTCGACGGAGTCCTCGATTTCGGGAGGAAGCTCCCGTAGAAGCACGATGTCGGAGACGACCATCCGCCCACCAGGCCGCAGGGCGCGGTACGCCTCGGCGAACACCCGGGGCTTGTCCGACGAGAGGTTGATCACGCAGTTGGAGACGACGATGTCCACCGAACAGTTCGCCACGGGCAAACTCTCAATTTCTCCCAGGCGAAACTCGACGTTGCTCACCCCGCTTCTGCGGGCGTTGTCGCGAGCTCGCTCGATCATCTCCGGGGTCATGTCCACCCCTATGGCCCGCCCACTTTCGCCCACTGCTTGCCCTGTCAGGAAGCAGTCGATGCCGGCCCCTGATCCGAGGTCGAGCACCACGTCTCCTTCCTTGGGCGAGGCGAAGGCTAGCGGGTTGCCGCAGCCAAGGCCCAGATCAGCTCCCTCCGGAAGTGAGTTGAGCTGTTCGTCCGTGTAGCCCAGTTCCTTGCTGGCCGCCGACTTTGTGTCACAGCAGCCGAGCCCGTCGCAGCAGGGACCTCCTCCTCGGGCGCGCTGCCCATACCGCTGCCGTACGGCTCTTTGTGTCTGATCCGCCTTCATTTCTACCTCTCTTTCTCTGTAGCAGTGCCCGAAGTGATGGCGTCGGCAAGCGGTCCCAGCGTTGCCTGCACGGCAGGGACCAGATCTGCTGCCCTTGTGAGCAGGAGGCAGCACACGGCTCCCCGGGCTTCGACCGTGCTCAAGGCGAGCTTGTCCCCGCCCCGAATGCCGGCCTTGTCCCGAATCTCCTTGGGAAGAACCATTTGGCCCCGCTCGTCCACGGTTATCAGTGCTTGAACGGAGCAACAAGCCCCCCGTTGTTTCGCCTCTCCCCTGTTCTGTAGCATCTATCTCTCCTGAGTATTCAGTAAACACTGCTTTGTCAGCGGGCAGTGTAGCCTGGGGGCGGCCGCTTGTCAACGGGCCGAGTTCCTGGTGGGGAAGGGGACCTTGGGCAACCGGACAGGAGAAGAGTGCAATGAAAGTTCGAAGGAGAGACGTTCCTCAGGATTGGCCTCCAGGGGAAGACGGAGGAGCGCCTGCGCGGCAGGAAGGTCAGAAGAGCTTGCGCTCCAAGACCTCCCAGGCGGCGCGGTCCTGCGGATCACGCAGGCCGAGTTGCCGCTGGAGCTGGACAGCGTTCATGGCGGACTTTCCCCGGTGGCAGTTGTTCATGAACAGGAGCGTCATCCGCGCTTGCCGGGCTGCCTTGTTGATGGTGGGGAGCCATTCGGCCAGCTCCCTGTCCGAGTAGAGGTAATCGTACCTTTCCCCTGGGGTTCGGTGGTCCCACCACCGAGCTGCGTTGCGGCCGTGGAAGCGGAAGTAGGCGATGCCGTTGGTGACGATGGACGTCTTGCCTGTGGGGAGCCCTGGAAGAGGAGGAAGGTCTACGTTGACGAAACCTAGGTCGTTTGCGGAGAGGAACTCGAGCACTTCGGGCCGGTACCACCACTGGTTCCTGAACTCCACATGCAGAGGAAGGTCGGGAGGGGTCTTCTCCCGCAGCAGTTCGAGGTGTCGGTAGCCCTCTGGGGAGTGCTTGAAGGAATATGGAAACTGGGCGAGCAGCGTGGTCAGGCATCTTGCCTCCTCCAGCGGCCGAATCGCCTCGAAAAAGGCGGGGACGGTATCGTGTAGCTTCTTCCGCTCGTGGGTCATCTCCTTGGGGACCTTCACCGCGAAGCGAAACGTCCTCGGGTCCACCTTGCGTGCGAGGGCCTCCAGCATCCCTGGCGGCGGGACGCGATAGTAAGTGGCGTTGATCTCCACCGTGTCGAACTCTCGGGCGTAGTAGTCTAGCCACTTCCCCTTGGGCAGGCGCTGGGGGTAGATCGTTCCCACCCAGTCCTGGAAGCTATACCCTGATGTGCCGATGCGGATTTCCGATGCCAATGCTTCCGCCCTCTGAGCAAGTATAGCGGCGATGGGGGAAGCCGTCCGCCGTCGTCCACCCCTGTGCAGAGGGAAGGCTGGGGTCCACAGGGAGAGCGCTCGGGCTGAGCTGGGAGGACTGCGCCGCGTGCGCCGGGGGCCTGCGATGCTTGGCGCAATGAGACAGGCCAAGCTATAACCTGGTCCTGGGGGGAGGAGCCGATGGAGATAGGACGGAGGCAGCTCAGAGCGATCATGTTCACCGACATTGTCGGCTACAGTGCAGTTGTGTACCGCGATGAGTCGCTGGCTTTGCAGCTCCTAGAAGAACACCGAGACCTCCTGCGCCCGCTGTTTGAGCAACACGGGGGGCGTGAGGTCAACACCATGGGGGACGCGTTTCTGGTGGAGTTCTCCAGCGCGTTGGAGGCTGTGCAGTGCGCGCTGGACATTCAACGAGCGCTGCAAGAGAGGAACCAAGGGGAGCTCGAGGAGAGGTGGATTCGGCTACGGGTGGGAGTTCATCTTGGCGATGTCATCTACCGGAACGGAGATATATACGGTGATGGGGTCAACATCGCCTCTCGGATAGAGCGCCTGGCGGGCCGGGGGGGTATTTGTGTGTCCCGACAGGTATACGATCAGGTTCGGGGACGTGTGCCGGCCTACTTCATCAGCTTGGGCAGCCAGGAACTGAGAAACATCCCCTGGCCGGTCGATGTGTACCGGGTGGAACTCGCGGGGGGGGAGGTGCCTGAGGAGGAGGTGCCGCATCCGTTCGACGTGAGCCGGGTGGCTGTCCTCCCGTTGGTGAACCTGTCAGCGGTGGGTGGGGACGACTTTTTTGCCGATGGGATGACCGGCGAGTTGATACACACTCTTTCCCGCATCCCCGGCCTGAAGGTGATCGCGCAGACTTCGGCGATGAAGTACAAGGGAGCTCGTGTGTCGGTGGGGGAAATAGCGCGCGACTTGAAGGTGGGGACTGTGCTGGAAGGTTCTGTCCGCAAGTCTGGGGAGCGGGTGCGAATCACCCTGCAGCTAATAGATGTCGCCTCCGAAGGTCTGCTGTGGTCTGAAGCCTATGATCGCGAGGTCAAGGATGTCTTTGCGGTGCAGAGCGACGTCGCCGGCAGAGTTGCTGATGCTTTGCAGGTCCGGTTCCAGGCGGCGGAGCGGAAGCGGTTGAGTAGACAACCTCCCGGAAACGTTCAAGCCTATATGAGGTACCTACAGGGGCGTTCGTTCTGGAATATGCGCACGGAGAAAGCTGTGCACAAGGCGATGGAGTGCTTCCAGGAGGCCATAGACATCGACCCGGACTTCGCGCTGGCCTACGTTGGGGTAGCGGACTGCTATGTGGTGATGGCGGATTGGGGGTACATAACCCAGGCCGAGGGGTTCGTAAAGGCTCGTGAAGCAGCGCTCAAGGCCCTCGAATTGGACGACACGTTAGCCGAACCCCACGTCTCCTTGGCCATCACCATCGCCGGGATGGACGGCGACTACCCGAAGGCCAAGGCAGAGATGGAGGTGGCTCTCAAGCTGAACCCCAACTACGCCACGGCACGGCACTGGTATGCCACGCTTCTTCTGCGCATGGGCGATCTGCCGGGTGCGTTGGAGGAAGGTAGTCGGGCGGTGGAGCTAGATCCTCTATCACCGGTGATTGCCAGCGAATACGGGGACATGTTGGCCATGGCCGGGAGGTTCAACGAGGCAGAACAGCAGTTCCAGCGGACGCTAGAGCTCAGCCCTGGGTTCACTGGTGCGCGCTGCTCTCTGGCCAAGGTGCTCCAGCAGACCTGGCGGTGGGAGCGTGCCGAGGAGGTGCTGCGTAGGGCGGTGGAGTTGGACCCGGAATTCGCCCGTGCACATGCCGACTTGGGAATGCTCTTGGTGGTAACAGGCAGGCAGGAGCAGGGAATAGCACGGCTGCGAACGGCAGTCGAGCTGGCGCCGGACAATCCGTCAGTCAGTCACGCGTTGGCCTTGGTCCACCTGTTCACCGGCTCGGCGGACGAGGCGTTGGAATTCGCTAGACGCACAGTGGAGGAGAATCCCTCTTTCGAGCCAGGATACATAGGCTTGGCCTTGGCGTACGCTGCCCGAGGCAGTTTCCAGGAAGCGCTGCGCGAGATCCGCAAGGCCGATCAGTTGGTGGGGATGGGGTATCGGTTGCTGGATGAGGACACGGCCCTAGGTCAGGCTTTCGTGTTCAGTTGGATGGGCCGCCCAGAGGAAGTACGAACGGCACTAAAGCGAGTGGCGCAGCTCGATGAGGGACCGAACAAGCTGTTTGTCACTGCGGTCATTCACTTCCTTCTCGGCGAGCTGGAGGAAGGGTTCGCCGCGCTGGAGCGCTCACTGCAAAGGAGAGAGGCAGCACTGCGTTTGCTCAGTCTGATACCGCTTTCCGAGCCTGTGCGAAGGGATCCTCGTTACCACACTGCCATGGTGAGGATCGGGCTGGCCAGCTGACCGCCTCAACGGGCCAGGGCGTCCACAGCGGAGGGCAGCTCAGAGATGGAGTCCACCGTCCTATCAGGTTGGTGCAGGGGGGTGGGAGGTTGCTGTCGGGCGTAGGGGCCTTGGAGGACCCGGATTGTGCGTAGCCCGAGCGTTTTTGCTGGGAGTACATCAGCGTCCAGTCGGTCACCCACCATCACTGCTGAGCAGGGGGGAATGTCAAGGGCGTCGAGGATGATCTGGAAGAACAGAAGGTCGGGCTTAGCGACGCCCATATCTTCGGACACATTCTGCCAACTGAAAGAACCCAGTATGCCTTCGCGTTCTAGGATTCGACGGACTGCCGATGGTTGGTTCGCGGCCAGCGCCACGCTATAGTGCTGAGCCAAAGTGAACACAGCTTCCTTGGCTCCGGGACGCAGCGAACTCGTCTCTAAGTGCCTTTCTGGGCGCGTTGTAAACAGCCGAAAAGAGTCCTTCAGTCGCTTGAACCTTACAACGTCTGGCTTCACCAGGTTCCACAAAGCGCTCACCCGCGGTTGCGGATGGCAGGCTCGTGTAGCTTTCGCAGTTGCTTTCAGATAGGAGTCACGGTCGGCAGCAACTCCATCGTTGGCCAAAAGCTCCAATAAGCGGTCATCCCAGGCTTCGTACTCTCGGTCTTCGTTGAGTACTGGCCCTCCCAGGTCGAGAAGTACGACTTGGAGTCGGCCGCCCATCACAACTTGTAGCCGATCTGGCGTAGGAACGATTTGCGCTGGGAGATCTCAGCGTCCGACTCCGAGCCTTGGCTCGGCACTCCATCGACCACTCCCAGGACCCCGCGACCTTGATCCGTCTCTGCCACTATCACCTGGAGTGGGTTCGCAGTAGCGCAGTAGATGCCGCAGACCTCGGGAACAGCTTGCACTGCCTTGAGGACGTTTATCGGATAGCAGTCCCGCAGGAAGATCAGGAACAGATGCCCACAAGCCAGGTGGCGAGCGTTGTCGCGTGCCAACGATGTCAGCTGTTCATCAGTTCCGGACCAACGGACAAGTGCTGGTCCGGAGGCCTCGCAGAAGGCGAGTCCGAACCGGATGCCTGGTACCTGGGCTGCCAATGTCTCATGCAGATCCTCCACTGTCTTTATGAAGTGCGCTTGGCCCAAGATGACGTTCACATCGTTGGGCTTCTCCACGTTCACAACATGTAGCTCCATCGTGCTCACCCCTCTTGCTGGAGGAATCTACCCGCTGTGGAGGGCTTTGTACAGCTGCTCGGCCGTGCCCTTGGGAATCCCTGGCAGGGAGAGGAGCTCTTCCATACGGGCGCGACGAAGTCCCTCGAGGGAGCCGAATCTGCGCAGGAGCGCTTCCTTTCGCCGGGGGCCAATCCCCTTGACGTTGTCCAGCAAGCTCTCCAGTGCCCGCTGCCCGCGCAGGGAGCGATGGTAGTCTACGGCGAAACGATGTGCCTCGTCACGCACTTGCTGTAGGAGGCGGAGGGCCGAAGAGCGAGACGGCAGACGGATGGGTTGCTTCTTTCCTGGTCGAAAGACGAGCTCTTGTCTCTTGGCCAGCGCTGCCAACTCCGCGTCCACCGAAGGGAACTCCTCCAGCGCGCGGACTGCGGCGCCCAGTTGCCCCGCGCCGCCATCCACGAGAATGAGGTCGGGAAGGTCGGAGAATCGCCCGCGGGATACGGTGGGATCCTGGAGCTCGGCCAGTCCCCGGGCCAGGCGGCGGCGGAGTATCTCGGCGAGCATGGCGTAATCATCAGGCGTAGTGAGGCACTGCACGCGGAACTTCCTGTAGGCATCGGGGCGCGGCTGACCACCTACGAACACCACCATGGAACCGGTGGCCTCTTCCCCTTGCAGGTTGGACACGTCGTAGGCCTCGATCCTCCACGGTCGGGTTTCCAGACCCAGGGCCTCGGCCAGCAGCTCCAGAGCGTCTTGCTCCTCTGCCATCGGCTCTAGTTCAGCGCGCTTCACTGCGTAGTAAGCATTGCGCTCTGCCATCTGCACAAGGGCCGCCCGCTCTCCTCGCGCCGGCCGTCGCACGCGGACACGGGAACCCCGGCGGCGGCTGAGGTAGTCGGCCAGCAGCTCTGCTTCCGGTATCTGTTCTGGCAGCAGCACTTCCTGAGGCATCGCTGTGGCGCGGGTGTAGTATTGGTCGAGAAACGAACTGAGCAGGTGTGATTGCACGATCTCGCCGGGGACAGACAGCGGAAAGCCCTCGCGGCCTATCAGGCGCCCCCCCCGCACGACCATGATCACGCCGTACCCTTTCTCTCCCTGCGCTGCCACGCCGGCCGCGTCCAGATCAACCGACTCGGTGAGAACCACGCTTTGGCGCTGGCTGATGCGCTGCAGTGAGTTGATGTGGTCGCGCAGACGGGCCGCATGTTCGAAGCGCTCGGCTGTTGCTGCCTGTTCCATGTCTGCCCGCAGCGACTCCGCCACCTGGTCCACCCTCCCTTCGAACAGGAGGGCCGCTTCATCCACAGCATGTCTGTACTTCTCCGGCGTCACCAGTCCCACACACGGGGCAGTACAACGTCCCAGGTCGTGCATCAAGCAAGGCCTTTCCGTCTTGTCCACTCCTATCTGCAGGCGACAAGTCCTCAGCGGGAACAGCTTGTGGGCCAGCTTGAGCATGCGACGCATCGCTCGGGCAGAGGTGAAAGGACCGAAGTACCGTGCGCCGTCGCCGGCGGGACGCCGTACCACCTGCACTCGCGGAAAGGCCTCTGCTGTTAGTTTGATGTATGGATAACGTTTGTCGTCGCGCAGCCGGACGTTGTAGCGGGGACGGTGTTTCTTGACCAGCGTGTCCTCCAGGAGCAAGGCCTCGGCACCGGAGGTCGCGGTGATGATCTCTACATCCTCTATTTCTCGGGCTAGCCTGCGTGTTCGGTCGGGAAGACTGCCGGGAGCGTGGAAGTAGCTTGCCACCCGGTCCCTCAGACAACTGGCCTTTCCCACGTACAACACCTCCCCTTCCGATCCGCGGAACACGTACACTCCCGGCTCGGACGGGAGGAATTTCAACTTGCTGTGCAGCTGTTCAGTTGCCATCCCCTGCGATGATAGCCTATCTCCTGTGACGATCCCGCCTTTCGGTACGGCGAACGCAGGGCATCGTTGTGTTGGCTGATGGCGTTGCTGTCTTGCGCCGAAGAAGTGAGCAGAGTTCAGTTGCGGCGCCACCACCGGCGCTTCGATCGCGGCTGGTCTGCGGGTCCGGTTAACACTTCGTCGTGCTCGCGGGCTGTGGCCACCATATCGGCCCACTTCCCCCGCTGGCGAATCAACTTCTCCCACTCCTCAGCAAACCGCTGCACCGCCTGCAGCGCATCTTCCTTGGTTGCCGCGGATCCGCTACGGGAAAGAGAGTTGATAACCTCCTCCAAAGCGGCGACCTCGGCCCGTATGCACACCTCGCCATCCTTCTCCCGCAGAATGTATTGGGTTGCATCAGCAATCAGCCCGAACGAGCCGCTGTCGACTGTGCCGATGGGGAGGATGTCCTCCACAAACCGGCTGTCCGTTTCTAGGTACTCTCGCTCGACGTGCCGCTTCCACTGTGGCATAGCTCCAACCCCCGTCGGCCGCGTCCTCAGAGCTAACGAGTACATCGCCGACCGTCCCATCGTAGCTCGCGTGAGGGCGTCTGCCAACCGGGCCTTACGAGGCCACTTTGCTTGCTACCTCTCTGCCAACCTTCTTGGCCACCGTCAGGTCGTGCTGTGTGGGCTGGCCGGCGAAGGCGTGGGTGCCGACGAGATCCCAATCCAACGCCCTTATTCTCTCCTCCAACTTGGCCATGGCGCCTCCCTGCCAGCCGTACGATCCAAGCAGCCCCACTGCCCTGTTTCGCAAGCGCTTTCTCTCCAACAGGTTCAGCGCGTGGTCTACGGGGGGAAACACCCCCGCGTCGTAGGTGGGGGCAGCAAGTATTAACCCGCGGCGCCTCCACACGTCTCGAACAATGTAACTGGCGTGGGTGCGGGAAGAGTCTACCATTTGCACGTGAGCGCCTACCTCGGCCACCCCCTGCGCCGCGGCCTCTGCTGCCAGACGAGTCCTTCCGTACATCGAGCCGTAGACGACCGTGACCCCTGGCTCTCCCTCCATGCGCGCCCAACGGGCATAGAGGTCGACAATGTGCTGGGGGGCCTCTCGCCAGATGAGTCCGTGCGCTGGCGCTATTTGGTTGATGGTGAGCCCCGACAGCTTGTCAATGGCCTTGAGAACGGGCCGGGAGTGTAGACCGACTATGTTGGAGAAGTACCGCAGGATCTCATCCTCATAGGTGGAGACATCGATCTCGTCGTCGCCCAGCACTCCGTCCAGGGCGGTGAACCCGCCGAAAGCGTCTGCCGAGAACAGCACGCGGTGGGACTGCTCGTAGGTGGCCATTGTCTCCGGCCAATGTACGAAGGGTATGTGGTGGAAGGTGAGTGTGTGTCCCCCGAGGTTCAGTCCCTCTCCGTCTGCTACCTCCCGCACCCGTTCCTTTATTCCGTACAGGTTCTGCAGCATGGGTTTGCCGCGCGGGGTGACAATGACCTCGGCCTGGGGGGCCAGCCGATGCAGTGCGGGTAGCCCCCCAGCATGGTCTGGCTCCAGATGGTTGGCAACGATATAGTCAAGCTTCGTGGGATCTGTAATTGGACCTATGTTCGCCAAGAGTTCGTCCACAAATGGCGCCTTCACCGTGTCGATCAAAGCCGTTCGTTCTCCGACGACCAGGTAGGCGTTGTAGCTCACCCCAAGGGGGAGCGGCCACATCCCCTCGAAAAGGTCAGTCTCCCGATCGTTGACCCCAACCCAATAGATCCCTGAGGCGATCTCCTTCGTCGACATCTTCCACCTCCTGCCTACTTGTACACTGGCTCTGCGGGGGCTACCAGTCCCGGCATGCCGACTGGTGCGGTATCATGTTGAGCATGAAATTGAGGAGCAGATCACGGCCTGTGTTCCGCCACTCGAACACCGTGCAAGTTCTGTTCTGTGACTGGGAGGGGACGTTGATCGATGTGAACGGGCGCATCGAGGCAGGGGTGCGGCAGGCTTTGCCAGAGCTTCCCGCGGGGCTGGACGTGGTGGTGGCGAGTAATGCCGGGGACGGAGCAGAAACCCGGGCGTCCTTGGATGTTGCGGGCTATGGGAGGTCACTCACTTTTGTGGCTACCGCCGGGGAGCTGGGAGCAGCGAAGCCCAGTTCGGATTTCTACAGGAGCCTGCTAAAGCTGTTTGCTGTGAAAGGCCGCCGGGCCGCCATGGTCGGGGACGACTACGTTGCCGACGTTGTGGGGGCCAAGGGCTGCGGTCTGCGTGCCTATTGGTACAACCCGGCGTGTGAACCCTGTCCGCTACCACATCCGGTGCACGATGGCGAGCTGAGTAGGCCGGAAGATCTCCCGCGGACTGTCGCGCAGCGCCCGTTGCCAGATGTCGCCGATTGCATGTTCCTTCTGTTGAGAGAGGATGGGTCACTGAGGGTGGTGCGTCACAGCCTGACGGTGGCAGTGGTGGCGTTCTTCCTGGCTGAGAGACTCCGAGCGTGTGGTCTGGACATCGATCCTCTTCTCGTTCATCGGGGCGCATTGCTGCACGATCTAGATAAGGTGGCCACTTTACAAGGAGACCACAGGCACGGGGAGTTGGCGGCGCTGTGGCTGCGGCGTGCTGGGCAGCGAGACCTCGCCTCCATCGCTCAGCTGCATGTTGCGGCCGCTCTGCTCGATCACCCGCCAGATGATCTCACTTGGGAGGCCAAAGTGGTCCACTACGCTGACAAGCTGGTGGAGGAGGACCGGATTGTGGGGTTGGAGGAGCGTTGGAACAGCTTGCTCGAAAGGTATCCTCGATATCAGGAGGTGCTGGAGGAGGCATACCCAGAGGTGGTCCGCATTGGCGATGAGCTCGCCGCTCACCTGGGTCGGACCCCGGAGGAGATGTTGACGGAGATCACCGCTGCTTTGGGTAGCCGCGGATAGTGATGGACATGAAGGCGCAGCGGCTGGAGGCCACGGCCTACCATTGCAGTGGTCGGTGGGCATGGAAGGCACGGGGGGGATGAGGTGCTGTACGGAGAACGGACGCGTCTAAGGGGGATGGAGCGCGAAGACATACCGACTTTCGTGCGCTGGTTCAACGATCCGGAAGTGCGACGGTATTTGATGATGTACGGGCCCATGTCACGTGCCCAAGAGGAGCAGTGGTTTGAGAGGATGCTGGGGCGGACGGATGAGTTCCTGTTTGCCATTGAGGCTGCAGTGGCACATGGCTGGACTCACATCGGCAACTTGGGGCTCCACCGAGTTGACTGGAAGAACCGTACGGCCACCTTGGGTATGGTGTTGGGGGAGAAGGAGTACTGGGGGAAGGGGTACGGCACAGATGCCGGGAGCGTTGTGCTGCGTTTCGCCTTTCATGAGCTCAACCTGCATCGAGTGGAGCTGGAGACCTACAGCTTCAACCCACGGGCGATGCGGTGTTACGAGAAGCTGGGATTTATACAGGAAGGCGTTCGCAGGAAGGCTCTGTACCGGGAGGGCCAGTATCACGATGTCCACACGCTGGGCCTCCTGAGGGATGAATACGAGTCTTCATCCTCTTAGGGCGGGGTTGTGATGAAGGAGGAAGAGCTGGCGAGTCGGGACGAGTTGGTCAGAAAAAAGGAACACAATTGGCGGCGGCCGTCTGGGCTGGTGGTTCAGTTTACGAGTGTCCTGCGTAGGTGTGGGGCTGGACGGGTCTTGGACGTAGGTTGCGGTCGGGGACGCCACATGGTGTTCCTTGCCCGCCAGGGCTTCCAGGTGTACGGAGTTGACACCTGCCCTGGGGGGCTTGCCCATGCGAGAGCCTGGCTGGAACGAGAAGGATTGGAGGCCGATTTCCGCAGGGCAGAAATGACGTTCTTGCCTTACCGGGACGGTCTTTTCGACGGGGTCATCTGCGTTTCAGGAATCTGTCACGGCACGTCATCCCAGGTGCGCAAGGCGATGTCGGAGATCCGCCGGGTGCTGCGTCCGGGAGGTGCTGCGCTGATTACGTTCGAGTCCCGGGAGAGCTCTTGCTACGGTCGCGGAACGCAGATTGAGCAACACACGTATGTTCCCGACGAGGGAGTGGAAGCTGGAATGCCGCATCACTACAGCGACCGTGAGGAGGTGGAGGGGTTATTATCCGGTTTCTGCGTACTGCGTTTGTTCCATCTCCACCAGGCGACCGAAGAGGACCCCAGGGCGTGGTGGGTCGCTGAGGTCATCAGACCAGAGGGAGAGCTGTAGGGCGTTGACGGGCTGAAGGAACGCCTTTGGCCACCGGCCATTGTCTCCAAGGGCAGCAGAACCAGGGCAGCGTGGACAGCAAGCTGAACTTACGCTAGGGTGGCAATCGAGCAAGCGACGATGTGGCTGTGTGTAAACATCTACAGGACGATGGATAGATCGAAGGTGTGGCTGTGACGTCTCGGCCGAAGGAAGGCCCCGGCAGATCTCGTCTGGTCGACCGGCCTGTCCTCCCCACGCTCGTGCGGCTAGCTTGGCCGATCGTGGTGGGGCACCTGTTGCACCTTACGTATCAGCTGGTGGACACCTTCTGGGTGGGGAGGCTTGGGGCCGAGCCGTTGGCGGCTGTTTCGATTTCGTTTCCCATCATTTTCATCGTGTTTTCGCTGGCGGCTGGGTTTTCCATCGCCGGCGTCGCGTTGGTGTCCCAACATAGCGGCGCAGATCAGCGTGAGCGAGCTAGCCTCGCTGCAGGCCAGGTAATCGGGTTCTCGCTGGCGCTGGCCCTTGCGCTGGCGGCCCTCGGCCTGGTGTTCGGACGGAGTCTGCTCGGGTGGGTGGGGGCTGGTCCGCAGGTTCTGCCTTTGGCATGGACTTACTTCAGCATCCTCACTGGGGGCATTCCTCTCATCTTTGTGTTCTTCGTTTTCTCTGCAGTGCTCGAGGGGACGGGGGACACGATCACCCCCATGAAGCTGAAGGTCGCCAGCGTGCTCATGAACATCGTCCTCGACCCATTGCTCATCTTCGGTTGGGGGATCTTTCCAGAAATGGGAATTGCTGGAGCTGCGGCGGCAACAGTCGCATCTCGTTTCGCTGCTGCTGCTGTGGGTGTGTACATACTGGTCAGCGGAAGGCGAGGCCTCGTCGTCCGGCCCAGGCACTTGGTTCCGCGACCGTCGCTGATCAAGGACGTCGTTCGCATAGGTACCCCGGCGGCGCTGGGAACATCAGCGGTGGCAGTGGCTATGACCGTGATGACATCCATCGTCGCCACGTTCGGTACCTACGCGTTGGCGGCTTGGGGTGTGGGAAACCGGGTGCTTTCTGTCATCCGCATGCCCTCCATGGGGTTTGCCCGAGCGACGGGTGTGTTGGTGGGCCAGCACCTGGGCGCTGATCAGCCGCAGGCGGCAGGCAGAACTGCGTGGACTGGTGTTGCGGTCAACGTTGGAATCATGGCGGTGGTAGTGCTGGCCTTTCAATTGGGCGCGGGTTTGGTGATGCGTCTCTTCTCGCAGGACGTGGAGGTCATCGAGTTTGGAGTGCAGTATCTGCGGTGGGGTGCCGCGGCCTACGGCTTCCTGGCAATCCAGCAGGTGCTCGGTGGCGCTTTGGATGGAGCTGGGCAAACGATGCACAAGATGCTGTTTTTGCTGCTGAGCATCTGGGCTCTGCAGATTCCGTTGTCAGCGGCGTTCTCCATCAACTTGGGGCTGGGAGTGGACGGCATCTGGTACGCAATCTTCACGGCCAAGCTTGTCGGAGCGTCGGCCATTGCCGTATGGTTCCTCCGGGGAACCTGGAAACGCAAGTTGATAGCCGGTCAGGCGGGCTGAGGCGGCCAAGGAGGTGGGGTTGGACCTTCGGTTGGTGGAGCGAATCTACTCTGAACGGGAAGAAAGCCCCACTGTGATGCTGGCCAACTTGCATGGCACCATCGACGTGGCGCAGAACCTGCGTATCTTGGAGGACGTAATCGAACTTGCCCACGAACATCGTGTGAACGTGGTGATGTTTCCAGAGTTGGCTGTGAGTGGGTATGTGTGGGATACACCTCGGCACGAGGAGGTGATGGATCACCTGCGCGCTGGAGAGATGTCGAACCTGCGACACTGGGTGCAGAATGTGTTGGACAGCTTGCGAACCGATGGGCAGGGCCTGGAGTACGTTTTCTTGGGAAACGTTAGAGAAGCGCGTGGGGGCCTCTACAACTCCGTGTTCATCCTCCACCCGGGCGTGGACTACATGTCGGAGGAGCTGATCTACGACAAGATCTTCATACCGCACAACGAGCAACACTACTTCCAACGGGGATCCGACAAACGTCTGACGATCAACACCAAGTGGGGACGGTTGGGGTTCATGATCTGCTACGATCTCTGTTTTGTGGAGCTGGGGCGGCGCTACGCGTTCCTCGACCATGTGGACGCCATTGTAACCTTGGCCTCGTGGCGTTCGGAGGCTACGCGAGAGTATCCGCTGATGAATATCAAGACTGATCACTACTATGGATTCCTCTGGGACCTGATGAATTCTTCCAAGGCTGCGTACAATCAGGTGTGGAGCCTGGGAGTAAACGCCGTGGGCACCCACGACGTCAGCGGGGTTATGTTCTGGGGAGGGAGCGGACTTTGGGCTCCCTCGGGCATGCGGCTGCTGCAGGCATCCAACGTGAAGCAGGAAGTGCTGCTTGTGCGTAACTTGGACCTCCACGGACAACGCCTGGTGGAGCACGATGACTTCAACTACCGGATCGACTTCCAGAGCGTGTATCGCTCCATGGAGGCTCCAGATCCCGCTGTGGAACACTTGGACTGACGAACTGCTCGGGTTGGCGGGACAGCGCCCAGAAGACGACCGCGGTGACTGCGTTCAGTGCGATGAAGTACCACACCCACCAGGGGAGGCCCCACAGCCAAGCGCGACCGTGCCCCCAGGCCCAGAAGTCTATTCCCAGGGCGAACAGCGCGGCTAGTCCCACAGCCCAGAGAGACCGGCGCCACTTGCTCCCGGGGAGGCTGACAGGGGCGAGACGGCCGCGGCGTGCAGTCAGCAGGCTGGTCAGGATCAGCACGAACGTGGACGCCAACACGACCGGCACGACGGGCAGGGTTCCCCATGATGGCAGCAGCTCTAGGAAGTAGCAGATGACGAGCGCTTCTCCTACCACGATGGAGGCCGCGGCCCCGGCAGCCGTTGCGCGCGACCAGTACAGCGCTGCGCACGTGGCGGGTAGCAGCACTGCCAGTCCCGTGAAGGTCTGCGTGGCGATGGCCTGAAAAGTGGCGGGCGGTTGCCAGGCGATGGCCAGGCCGCCGCCGGCGAGCGCCACCACGAAGGCCTTACCTGCCCACGCAGGGGCTGCTCTTCCCGTAAGAGGCTCGTACACGTCGCGCGTGAACATCGAGGAGAGCGTCAGCAGTTGTGAATCTAGTGTGGACATGAGAGCGGCCACCGCGCAGGTGGTGAACAGAGCCTCCAGGGTGCCTGGGGCAAGCTCAGTGAGGAGCAGGGGGATGATTCTGTCGCTGTCGGTTCCGGCAGCAAGCTCGGGAAAGGTCAGTCTCCCGACGACGCCGATCGTCACCGGCAGCAGGAACAGCACGGCTGTGATCACTGGGTACATGATCATCGTGGTGTTCAGCGAACGGGGGCTCTTGGCGGCGAAGAAGCGTTGGAACAGCTGTGGCAGCATGGGGTCCGCCCACAGCCAGAGGAGCATGTAGCCGAGCCACACACCAACCGTGAGCTCGGCGCCGCCCCCCGGACGCCTGAATAGCTCAGGCCAGCGCTGGGCCACCTGGCTGTTGGCCTCTCCCAGGCCGCCGTAGGGGGCGACCACTACGCCCAGCACCACCATGAGCAAAAGAAGCATCAATGTTCCCTGCAGGACGTCGGTCCAGGCGACCCCGCGCAGGCCGCCCAGGGTGGTATAGGTAATCATCACCACAGTGACGAGGATCGCCCCTGCGTAGTAGGGGATGCCCAACAGACTCTCCAAGGCATAGCCGGCTGCCATGGGTTGCATGGCCAGGTACGGAAGGGTAAACACGGCCATGACCAAAAAGAATAGCAGCCGGACGGTGGTACTCTGGAACCGAGCTCCTACGAGTTCAGGCGGCGTGAAGTGCCCACGCTGGCGTCCCAGCCGCCACACAGGCAGGCCGATGAAGTAGAAGGCGACGGCCATAAACCCCGTTCCGAAAGCCATCACTGGGTAGAAGGCGTAACCGATGCGCCAGCCGGCTCCCGAAAAGCCAAATACAGTGAACGCACTGAAGTTGGTGGCTGCCATGGTCAGGAGGAGGAGCCACGGCGACAGCGTCCGCGAGGCCACGAAGTAGTCCTCAGCAGACCCTATCGCCTTTCGCTTGGCAAACCAGCCCAACCCCACTAGCAGCCCTAGATACCCGGTGATCACCAGAATCTTCGCCACCATACGTCAAGGCCTCCTATCAACAGAAAACGACCACCCAGCGAGGGCTGGGTGGCGTTGGCCTGAACATACCCTCCCTAATACCTACACGAAGCTTAGGCGATCGTGCAAGTGGGCAGACAGCTGCACTGTGTTCTCACATCGCCGGGCGCTCCAGCAGCCTGCGGTGCATGAGCCGAGGGGGCAGGGATCCACATGAGAGGAAAGCGTCGTGCAGCTCCCTCATGGAGGTGCATGGGTGCAGGCCTTTGTACTCCTCCATTAGCGAAGCGATCTCCAGTTTGCCCATCTGATAGCTCATGGGCTGGGTGGGAGACAGTGTGTAGCGGCGCACTTCAGCACGGGCGCTGCTTCGCTCCAACCCAACTTGCTCCACCAGGAAGGAGATGGCCTGCTCGACCGTCATCTCGCCTGCGTGCAGTGATGCGTCCAGGATGATGCGTGCGCAGCGCCACAACCCGTCGTGCAGTCTACCCAGGTGCTGCAAGGGGCTGTCCAGAAAACCCAGCCGTTCCATCAGCTCCTCGCAGTAGAAAGCCCAGCCCTCGATGAACAGGGTGGACATGAGTGAACCTAGTTTCCTGGGCAGGCTCCCCACGCTGTTTGCGTAGACAAGCTGTAAGTGGTGGCCGGGGTAGGCCTCGTGCACTGCGGTGGTGGGCAGTTTGGCCCAGTGATGGCCGCGCAGCTGTGCGCGCTGTTCCTCGGGGGGAGACTCGGGATCCACGGGTGTGACGAGGAAGACGCCCTCCTGCAGCTCCTCGAGGGGGCCCGGCATCATGTAGGCAGCGTAGGGTATGATGCCACGGAGGAAGGGAGGCGTCGGCTCCACTCGGAGCCGCTCGCCTTCGGGGATGGTTACCACGTTGTGGTCGGCGATGAACGCGCGGGCCCGTGCCATCTCCTGTCGGTAGGTGTCGAGTAAATCCTCAGCGGCAGGATGATCATCTTTGGCTTTGTCCAGGATGGTCCCCACGTCCTTGTCGGGGGAGATGGTGGCGGCGAGGGAAACCATCTGGTCCCAGGTCTCCTGGAATAGCCGCCTCCCGGTGGCCAGGAGTTCTTGGGCCGAGTAATCGACCATGTGATCCTGGCGCAGCATCTCGTCGAACAGCGTTTCTCCCACCGGGAACTCCCCCTGCGCCCGCGGCATAATCGTCCCCTCGATGAACCGGGAGAAGCCCTCCAACGCCTCGGCTGCTCCTTCCGAAGCCGAGATCAGCTGCTTTCCCTGGGGCACGTTCTTCCCGATGGCCGGCAGCACGCTCTTGAACAGAGCAAGACCCTGCCGGGCGCTGTCCAGCGCAACCTCGGCCCACACAAGGGGTACTTCATCGGGGATCAGGTTCTCCTTCCCCTGCGCCACTACCTGGGGGATCTGCTCCAGTCGCCCCTCCACGGCCTTGAGTCTCTCCGGCAAGGGCGCGAACTCCTTGATGAGAAGGAGGAACACCCCCCCCATGCACTCGTCGACGTACTCGCCAGGGTTGCGCTGACAGCTTCGCAGAACATCGAATCCTCTGATCGCCATCCTTATCGTGTTGGTCATGAGTTGGTGATCGATTTGCGCATCCAGCTCGAGGGCTGCGGCGGGGATGGCTTCCAGCTCTGCGCTGGCCTCGGCCAGCTGTCTCCGTCGTCGCTGCAAACCAGAACGGCTGTAGTCGGTGAGCCTGTGGTCGAACCGGTGCTCCCCCAGTTGTGTGGCCGAGACTGGCGATTCTTCCAAGAACTGCGAGATGAACTGGTGTGCCCTCTCATAAAACAGCGCTTGTGGCTTTGGCATAGTCCAACCCTCCTCCGGCGCCCATGGTAGCTCAACCCACCGAGCGGCGACCAATCGGTGCAATAGTGGTGGTGGTGTCCAAAGCGTACTGGCCGAGACGGAGGACCCGCCTGCTCGCCAAGTACTTGATGGCGGTGTTGGCGCTGCTGCTGGCCTACACGGCCGTGTACCGCACTCTCCATGATCTGCTTTGAAGGCAGGGAGCGTGATTTCCTCTCTTCTCTCCAAGCGGTGGTGCAAACCGTCACCACGGTGGGGTACGGCGAGGACGCCCCTTGGCAGAGTCCACAACTCAACATCTTCGTCATCACCATGCAACTCGCTGGGTTAGTCATTCTGCTCATGCTGTTCCCTCTGTTCGTTTTCCCGTGGCTGGAGGAGCGCTTCAGGTGGCGCTGGATACCGACGCAAGCACCTCGGAAGGGCCGAAACCACGTAATCGTGTGTGGTTGCTCCCCGATGGCGGAGACCCTCGCACAGGAACTGGCAACTGCCGGCAGAAGTGTGCTGTTCGTGGTGCGAGAGGCTGAACTCGCTGCAAGATTGGAGGCCCGCTGGCCGGCCATCTACGGGGACGGGACTCACGTGGAGGACCTGCGCCGGGCGGGTGCCCAGCGGGCCAGAGCGCTAGTGGTTAACGAGTCGGACGAGACGAACGCTGCTACGATTCTCACTTCCTCGGCCTTTCCGCATCTGTACGTGCTTGCAGTTGCCGGAAGCCCTCGTTCCAAGGCTTGTCTCTCCTATGCAGAAGCTGACGTAGTTGTCCCCCCCGGGAGAGTACTGCCTTGGCACTGACTGACAAGGCCCTCACCGGCAGCCCCTTTCATCTGGAGGATCTGGCTCACATCGCTCCGGGGCTCGAGGTTGCTGAGCTTCCAGTCCTGCCGGGCAGCACGCTCATAGGACGCACACTGGGAGACGCTGAGGTAGGAGAGGAGACGGGGGCCAAAGTGATCGGCCTTTGGGCGAAAGGGGAGTTCGTGTTTTCGCCCGGCCCAGTCACGCGGATTGGCGAGGGCAGCGTGCTGGTGGCCCGGCGATTGAACCCGGAGGCACAGATCGTGGCCTGCGCCAGCGAAGAGGAGATGGTTGGTCGCATGTATCAGGCCGGAGCGCACTATGTACTTGCCTTGGCGGTGGTGGGACGGCGCGCATTGGCAGCACACCTTTTGGGGAGGGAATTGCTCGCCTTCGGCAAGCAGATCCGCATCGAGCGGGTCCCGGCGGGCCGATTGGCAGGTCAGACGGTGGGAGGCCTGCGCGTGCGTTCTTACACCGGATGCACGGTCTTGGCTGTGGAGAGAGGTGGCAATCGCAGGTGTAGATCGGTCCGGATTTCACGATCCGGGAGGGGGATGTCCTAGTCCTGTCGGGTAGCGACGAAAGCCTGCAGCGCGTCCACCGCCGTTTTCTCTCCTAGCTGTCGTGACCGCCAGAGATTGTGAGGCGGGGCTTGGTGCCTCTTGGGTCCCGGAACAAGATGTAATGGGCAACCAGGCCGCAGGCGAAACCCACTGCCATGTTCGCTGCGAGCGAACCGGACAGTGTAGCAGCCGCCGGGACCAGCTCCCAGCCTGGGCGCAGGTCACGGCTGAACTTGGCTAGCTCTAGGGACACCACGATCAGCATCGCTCCCAGGATAGCCAGCGGGAACGATCCGATCAGTACGCCAACACTGCCTGCGAGGGCCAACCCCAGGAACAGCTTTACACTCCCCTCAAGCAGATTGGCCCCCCCGGTGCGCGCCCCGAAGTAGTACTGGGCAGCCAGCCCCCCTGCACCGTGGCACAAAGGCACCCCGCCGAAAAACGGCAGGACGATGTTCATCAGTCCCATCCCCCCCGAGAGCTGTCGCTCGCTTACCTTTCGACTGGGGAAGTAGTGGGCGATCAGGGCGGTGGTGGCGATCACTGCGTTGGTTGCGGTCAACGGGATCTGAGCTAGGCCGCCGTCGCGCAAGGCGGGCCAAATGTGACGCGGGTGTGTAGTGGGCCACCCACCCCATCGCGTCAGTGGCCGCCATGAGGATCCACACAATCCCCATGGCGATTCCAGCTGCGAAGATCTTGTCGGCGGGCCAGGCGTGGGCGATGGCCACCACGGCAAGCGTCTTCATCGGCTCGATGGGCATCGGGAGGCGGAAGACGAGGCCGGTGACGATGTTGGACAGGCCTACGGTGACAAGCAACCCCGCCGCCGGCACGCTGCAAGCCACAACGTACCCCCCCGGCCAGGGGGAACAACGTGCCGAAGTCGCCCAAGGCCCCCCCCAGCTCATGGAGCCCGAACTCGAATGCCCCCAAGCGCACTCCGACGCGGCGCTCAGTCATACAGAAGCGGCTATCGGTTGTCCGCCTTGGTGCTTGGTCCTAACTCGCCTGTTCTACCTTCTGCCGAAGCCCGATCGAGGCCCCTTGGGTGGACGCCGCTTGCGGGCGCATTCCCCGCAATACACGGGGCGATCATCCTTGGGGACGAACGGCAGCTCCTTAATCTCCGTCCCACACTCGGCGCACTTCAAACCGAGGTGGCTCACGTCGTTCATCCGCTTACGAAACTCGCTCATGTTCCTCCATTGTGGGGCAGGAAGGATATCGCCTGCCGCGCACTACCTCATTTCCCACTGTACACCCCGCCAGGCACGAAAGCGAGCCGCGTCGGCGCATCTTCTGCTCAGGGGAGAGGTTTTTCCGGGCCCTTGGGAGGAAAAACAAGCGGGGCCGTGAGGCCCCGCTTGAATACGATTTCTATCCGACTATGTCTTGGTACATGACCACAATGCGAACGTTGCCGCGGAGGGGCAGGGTGAGTGTGTACACGTCGCGACGGGCATCCAGGATCCCTGGGTACCGTGTGGGTTCCTCTTGGTCTCCGACCCACACATCCCAACCCACGAACCCTATCCCGTAAGTGCCAGCTACCTGGCTGCGCGCAGGCGCCTCCAACACCAACTCCGACCCGACGACTCTGCTCAGGGTGAACGGAGTGGTCCGTGGCTCCTCCTCTCCTTGGACCTGCAGAGGGATGGCGAGTTCTTGGTAGCCAGGGGTGGTGAAGATGGGACGTCTTGCGCGCACGTCGACCTGAACGGTCAGTAACCTGATTCCCCCTGGCGGTATTACGACTCCGATCAGACACGAACTAAGCTCCACGCTCTCCTCAGCGATCCTCGTCCGGCCTGCTCCATCTGTCACCTGAATCCGTACTAGAGCTGTGCCTCCCTGCGGGAAGCTGACCCGTAGCGTGGCTGATCCCGATGTGGGGAAGTTGCCTGTTGTGGTCTGAGTTCGCCCGTCGGGATAGACCAGGGTGATGGGGCCCACTCTCAGCGGAGCTTGTCCCCCGCTGGCCTCCCAGGCCACGGAGATGCTGTGACTGTAGTCGTCTGAGCACGCTGCTTCAGAGTACACTCGGGTGATGCGTATGGTTGGACTGGCAGGTTCTGTGGCAGTTCCCCCCCCAACGTACAGTGTCACGACCAGCCGGTAGATCTCGCAGCGCCTCTGATCGGTGAGGGCGAACACGATTTGATAGGATTCTTCCTCCGCTGGCATGTACCCAGTGAGTCCACCTACCCCTTGGCTCAAGTCGATGTCGAACTGAGCTTCCTCAGGGAGCGAGCTGGACAGTCTCTGGACTCCGATGATCCCCGCTTGGCGGATCTGAGACAGCATGTCAGCCGGGATCTCTCGAAGGGTGAGGAAGTGTAGTGTTCCACCGCGTACTTCTCCGAAGTCCCACGTAAGGCCCAGCGGGGACGGACATTCTGAGTCGGCTGTGCGCGTGCCTACGGTGATTGCCAACCAGGCTACAGGACACTGCTGCCTGTCCCACAACAGGTACTCCGCTGTCCACGTTCCGCCGCTTGTGGGCACGGTACCGCTGAGTCTCCCCTGCCGCTGCGGCAAAAGAAGCTCAAAGGACAGACTGCTGGGGAGATTGGAGCCGACGAGCTCGGCAGTTGTCGCACCTAGGGCGACGATGCGATCGGCAAGTTCGCTGGGCATGCTCCGGGCCACGGTGGTTGTCGTTCCAGGGGTGACCTGACCGTAATCCCAAGTGAGATCCTGCGTCTCAGGACAACCTTGGCGCTCATCTGGCGGGATAGGCGTTGGGGAGACGTACTCCTCACACACAGGCTGTAGGCATTCAGGGTCGATGAACGCACGAACTGAGGTTTCGATGGAGGGGACAACCTCAACCGATGTGCTCGCTGTGGCGGCCGCCTGGGCAGCTGCTTGGGCCATCGCCTGAGCTTGTGCCAGTGCCTCAGCTGTGGTCTCAGCAGCCGCGGAGGCTCGGGCGTGGGCGTCTGCCACGGCAACCGCCGCTGCGTCAGCACGAGCTAGGGCCAGAGCGCAAGCTTGGGCGCTGGCATAGGCCTGGGCCTCCGCTGAAGCCAAAGCTTGAGCCGTGGCGTATGCCTCAGCCTGGGCTTCCGCCTCGGCCGATGCCGCTGCGTAGGCCGCAGCAGCTGCCTCGGCCAGTGCCTGAGCGGCGACGTGTACGCCGACAGCAACCTCAGCCTCTGCCTCGGCCTGGGCCAAGGCGGCGGCGCGTGCAGCAGCCAGTGCCTCTGCCTGAGCCTCAGCGAGTGCCTCTGCGGAGGCGAAAGCCTGAGCGTAGGCCTCCGTCGATGCCGATGCTGCTGCGTAGGCAGCTGCCTCAGCCTCGCTCAGCGCCTCTGCCATCGCGCTGACGCCTGTTGTGACTTGAGCTTCGGCCTTGGCGTGAGATTGCACGCAGGCGAGTGCCTTGGCCTGGGCCTCGGTCGTGGCCTGGGCTACTGCTATCACCCCGGAGGCCACAGCTGCTTCGGCCTGGGCGAGTGCCTGGGCCGCCGCTTGAGCTGAGACAGCTGCTTGCGCCGCCGCCGCCGCTGCGGTTTGCGCGTGGTTGATGGCCTTTGCGGCACCCATGGCCTCAGCAGAGGCGTAAGCTGTGGCATAGGCTTCCCCCGTGCCAGCCGCGCTGGCAGTGGACTCGGCTGATGCTCGCACAACCAATGCAGCCTCGGCGCAAGCGTCGGCCTCGGCCTGGGCTACCCCGGCTGCGGACGCTGCTTCCTGGGCATGGGAGGCTGCCTCGGCCGCTGCCTGCGCAACGGCCACGTTCAGAGATCGTGCAGCAGTGCGAGCGCGGCTGTGGGCGTCTGCAGCAGCCTGGGCGCTGGCTTGCGCTTCCGCGTCGGCCTCTGCGAGGGCTTCTGCCATTGCCTCGGCGGCAGCGTGAGCTGTGGCGCATGCCTGTGCTGCAGCCAAGGCTTGTGCGTCTGCCTCGGCCTGGGCTTGTGCCAGCGCTTGGGCCGTGGCTTGGGCCGCTGCTTGGGCCCGGGCGCATGCCTGCGCAACGGCACTCGCTTCGGCTGTGGCCGAAGCTTGAGCTTGCGCGATTGCCTGAGCAGCCGCTTCAGCTGCCGCCTGTGCGTCGGCGTAAGCTAGCGCACACGCTCTCGCCTGCGCTTGAGCAGCTGCGTGGGCTTGGGCGATGGCCTGAGCGGCGGCGGTGGCTATGGCTTCCGCCTCGGCACGCGCGTATGCCACTGCCTGAGCGGCGGCTTCGGCTCTTGCGTAGGCGGCAGCAGCCGCTGCGGCTTGGGCATCTGCTCGGGCTTGCGCTGCAGCGGCTGCTTCAGCGCGTGCCATCGCCGAGGCTTCGGCGAGAGCTGTGGCTTGAGCTGCCGCGCGGGCGGTGGCACTGGCCTGCGCCGTCGCCGTGGCCAGCGCTTCCACCACGCCGCCCACCTCGGTCACCACCTGACCGCAGGGGACCTCTGTCTGAATCATCTCTTGCACCAGTTCAGAAGCATCTTGCGCTTCCGAGTAAGCCAGCGCGGACGTGGCGGCCTGGGCCTCGGCGTAAGCGCGCGCATTGGCTATGGCTTGTGCTCTTGCCGCTGCCGAAGCTGCAGCTTCAGCAACTGCACGGGCTTCGGCTCGGGCGGTCGCGACTGCATTGGCAGCTGCATCGGCTTGCGCGTAGGCCTCCGCCTCCGCCAGAGCTAGCGCCTCAGCTACGGAGTGGGCGTAAGCTCGAGCATTAGCAGCTGCTGACGCGCACGCAGCTGCACTGGCCTCCGCGTTTGCTTGAGCTTGGGCTACGGCCTCGGCCACCGCCTCCGCATACACTAGGGCTGTTGCCTGGGCGTCGGCGCACGCCGTGGCCGATGCTTGGGCGTCGGCCTGAGCCGCGGAGCAGGCTAGTGCGAATGCCTGGACTGCGGTTCGTGCAGCGGCTGCCGCTTGTGCTGAAGCCTCAGCACTGGCCCGTGCGCCCGCCACGGCGTCGGAGCATGCAGCAGCGAATGCCTCTGCCTCCGCCGTGGCCAGAGCCACTGCTTGTGCTGTGCTGCTTGCTGCCGCCTGGGCTTCGCTTGCGGCGCTTGCCGAAGCGTTGCTAAGCCATACTATGTCCAGCTCGTTGAGCAGGGCTTGAGCATCCTCTGATGCTGCCTGTGCCTGGGCCGCCGCCTGTGCTGCGGCGCTCGCTTGTGCTTGGGCTATGGCCACAATGTGGGGAAGGAACGGGTCGTGCTGGCTGTCTTGGGAGAGGGCCAGAGAGCCCACCAACAACAGGGCAGCTAGTAAACACATGAGCAACCTTCGAATATTCATGGTCCACCCTTCATCGAACACGCGTTCCGGCTAGCGGCAAAAGCGCTGCCATAGACTCCACAGGCCGGCTCGCGACGACGCTACAAACCAGAGGGGTAGTCTTCGCCGTGAGGAGGAGACGATGTACGAGGGAGGTGTCCAACTCGACGCGGCGGAAGGCTCCTTCCCGAGTCCGGTTCATAGCTCCTTGAGCGCTTGTCGCCGGGGACGAATGCCCGGTGGACGGTTTGGGCGGAGCCGCTCGCCTCGGGTAGTACCCCTCCCACCTCCTTTCAGGAAGCCAAGCGAAGGACAGTACACCTGCTGTGAGTACGGTGTCAAGTGACAACCCTTGGTGCGCCAGGCCTCTCGCTTTGGCAGCGAGTCGGACGACTGAGCGGACAACTGGATACTTGCGCACCGGTCGTGCCAGCTCTCCCACTGGACTCCGGCGGGCGGGGGCGCCACGGCTGGCGTCCCCCTGGCGCGGTACACGGGGCAGGCTCGATACACCGCGATGTCCTTTTTTTCGGGTGCGTGGAACGGCACGCTGTGGCTGGAGGAGGGACGCATGCCTGAGGGAAGGTTGGTGTACAAGGGACGGCTGATACGTGTGGAGATCGTACAAACACCGGAAGGCGAGCGCGAGGTGGTTCGCCATCCAGGAGCAGTGGCGGTTGTGGTACGCGACGAACAGGGGCGACTTCTGTTGGTCCGTCAGTTTCGAGCTCCTGCGGACCGGGACATGTGGGAGATCCCGGCCGGCACAGTGGAGCCGGGAGAGAAACCATTGGCCACAGCCAAGCGTGAGCTGTTGGAAGAAACAGGTGTGTCAGCCAGCAGATGGGCGTTTGTGGGAACTGCCTATCCCACGCCTGGCTATTCTGACGAGCGCATCCACTTCTACCTTGCAGAAGGGGCGACTGGTGAGGCCCGCGGCAGTGCGGAGGTGGCCGAAGCACGTTTCTTCTCCACTAGAGAGATCATGGACTTGGTCCAGGACGGGTTGGGGGATGGCAAGACACTGACTGCCATGGCCATGGTAGAGCGAAGAACATGACCCCACGCCCCTAGCAACAGGTCGGGAGCTTCGAGCGTTGTTCAGCGTTCGCCCCGACACAAGCGAGCCGGTTTGAGGAACTAAGCTCAACAGACCATAGCTCATGCAGCGGGGAGCTCACTGTCTCTTGCGGGTGTCCAGCTTGTGCACAACGCCTTCTTTGACGAGCCTCTCGGCCTCTTCCTTGAGCTTGAACTTCTGTACTTTCCCGGAAGGGGTCATGGGGAATTCGCTGGTTACGGCCACGTAGCGAGGGACCTTGAATCCGGCCACTCGTTCGGCGCAAAAGTCGGCCACCTGTTGTGGCTTCAGATCGTGCCCCTTCCGAGGGATGACGAAGGCCATGCTCACTTCTCCCATGACGTCGTCTGGCACGCCGATCACTGTCACGTTCTGCACGCTGGGGTGGGTGAACAGAACGTCCTCGATCTCCGCCGGGTAGACGTTGAACCCGCCGGTAATGATCATGTCCTTTTTTCTGCCGACAATACGTACGTACCCATCCTCGTCGATGGTTGCAAGGTCACCGGAGTAAAGCCATCGTTCCTCGTCGATCATGTCCTCGGTGGCTTGAGGGTTCTTCCAGTAGCCAAGCATCACGTTGTACCCACGGCAGGCGAGCTCTCCGGGCTCGCCTGCCGGTACGGGCTTCCGTTGGTCATCTACGATCCGCACTTCGACACCGGGCAGGGGGCGCCCCACAGTCTCCACGCGGCGCTCCACGCTGTCGTCGAAGCGGGTCATGGTGATGACCGGTGATGCTTCGGTCAGGCCGTAGCAAATACAGGCATTGCAGCCAAGCTCGTCGATCGCCCCGCGCATTACCTCCACCGGGCAGGGGGCGCCAGCCATGATGCCCGCCCGCAGTGAGCTAAGATCGTACGCGCCTCCTTCTCTCTTGGCGGCACGGTGCGCCTCCAGCCACTGCACGAACATGGTGGGGACGCCGTACAAGATGGACACGCCCTCATCCTGGACGAGCCTCAGTGTCTCCTCAGGGCGGGGGACGGGCATAGGGACAATGCCAGCGCCCCATGTCACTGCCCCCAGGATGCCCATCACGCACCCGAAACAGTGGAAGAAGGGGACCACGAGAAGGAACTTGTCCTGCGGGTGTGTCCTTAGGATCTCGGTTATCTGTCGTGCGTTTTCGGCCATGTTGTAATGGGAGAGCATTGCCCCCTTGGGACTACCCGTGGTCCCAGATGTGTACAGGATGAACACGCAGTCGTTCGGGTCGATCTGGGCCTGTCGGCGCGCCAGTTCCGCCTGCGCCTCCTCGTCTTCGCCCAGCTGGAGTACCTCCTGGAAGCTCCTTGCGCCCTCAGGATTGTCTCCGACGGCGATCAGTTCGCCCAGCTCCGGAAGCTCCTCCTGCACTCCGTGCAACATCCCAGCGAAGTCGATGCCCAAGAATCCCGGGGTGAAAAAGACAGCCTTGGACTCGGAATTGCTGAGGATGTACCGGACTTCGTGCGTCTTGTAGCGGGTGTTCATGGGGACCACCACCCCCCCGGCTTTGGCGATGGCGAAGTACGCGGTGATCCACTCCGGAAGGTTGGGCATCCAGATGGCCACCTTGTCCCCCGGCTCGATCCCCAGCTTGATCAGGCCTGCTGCCAGACGCGTTACCGCCTGGGAAAGCTCGCCATAGCTAGTGGTGTCTTCTTCATAGACTACCGCTGGACGCTCCGGATAGTCGGCGGCCGCCTTCTCCAGGACCTGGGCCAGGGTTCTCATGCGCTCCACCTCACTCAGTTTGGGATTCGTCTCAAGTTTAGGTGGTGAGCGCTCCAAACGCCAGCACCAAGCGGACAGGCTCCTCTGGGGTACAGAGAAGATCGTGTGCGGCGGGGCCGCCCACCCCTCCCCAGAGCCTGGCCTGGCCCCACAATGTAGCGGGGGAACACACCCTCCCCTTGACGTCCACTGGTTCGGGAAAGACGTTGGCTGCGGTTGACTTTGTCATCGTGGACGAGATCCATGCGGCAAGGCGATCCCTTTCGTCTTCCCGTACAGAGCGTCTCGATGTCCTTCTCCCTTAGCGGCCCCGGCGGGTATCTGGTCCTTGGTGGGAGGCCGCCTGGTGCTTGCCGTAGGGGGGGGGGGCAAGGTTGTGGCCTCCCACAGGTTGAACGGAGGGGAGTCAAGCGCACTGTGCTGCGCACTCTCGACGACCGCGCCGTGTTGGAAACCTCGGCCATGCCTTCCCTCTCTGGCGTTGACTTCATCCGCGGCCCGACGGCGATGGAGCGGCACGCTTAGGGAGTTGCCCCTGCTGTTTCGCGCGGTTAGGAGTACAATTTCCCGGTGCGTGGTCCCGCGCTGATGAACATGCACGGACCTCGTCCATGTGGAGGGATGGCCGAGCGGACGAAGGCGGCGGTCTTGAAAACCGCTGGGCGAAAGCCCCGGGGGTTCGAATCCCTCTCCCTCCGCCAGCTTGTCATAGGCGGTGCTTGCTGCCGAGGCGGGGTCTCCCGATGCCCACCGGAGCGAACAGCACGATGAGTAAGAACCATAGGCCAGCTGCTTGCCAGTAGTTGAGAGGTTTCAGGAGTCCGAGGTGTCCCACCACGATGCCGTTGAACAGCATTTGGATCACCCAGCTGAAGAAGAAGAACGCTGCTACTCCGCCACCAGTGATCACGCCCACTAGGCTGCGCATTGCGCTGCCACCTCCTGTCATCGCTGTGTGCTAGGGTTCAACGAGAGCCGCTTGTTGCCGAGGTCTTGGCTAGTCTCTCCAAGAACTGCCGTATCTCTTGCGGGTCGCGAAGGTGGTATCGGGCCTGAGATGGCTTCAGCCCTACGCGAACTGAGTAGGCCCACTCGGGCAACACGGCGAACATGTCCTCGTCCGTGCGGTCGTCTCCGGCAGCGAACACGAAGTCCCAGCTGCCTTGTCTGAGCCAGTGGGCCACCCCTCTGCCCTTGTTGATCCCCGCATGTTTGACCTCCACCACCCGATTGCCTTCCAGTATGCCAAGGTCGAAGTTGGCTGTGAGGTGTGCGAGGTCCTCCTTCAGCTCACCAAGCCTGATCGCGCCGAACTCGTGGTCTGTCTTGCGGTAGTGCCATACCAGGGAGTAGTCCTTCTCCTCCAGGAAGGAACCGGGGGTACGGTCCACGTAGAACTCGAGCACGTGGCGGAGCTCCTGCTTCCAGCTGTCATCCAGGGGTTCCACTGTGTCCCAGTTCTCGCCCACTGGGCGCAGCCAGACCCCGTGTTCAGCTACGAGGCCAACCGGGAGCTCGCCGAACCAGAGGTCCACCGTGGCGCGGTCTCGCCCACTGATCACGACGACTTCGTTCTGCTCAGCAGCAGCGAGTTCCCTCAGAAGCTCGAGCAGCCGGCGGTCCGGGGTTGCCTCCTCCGGTGTCGGAACGAAAGGCGTAAGAGTTCCGTCGTAGTCCAGTAGTATGAGCCGTCGGCTTGCACGAGCGAAACGCTCGACCACCTCGTCCTGCAATTCCGCTGTGAGGCGCTTGCCGCTCAACTCCGCCTGAAGGCTCTTGACCTCTTCCACGCCGTCCATGAAGTCCTGTGCCCAGCGCACCACGTGGTAGCGCTCCAGTCGTCTTCTCATCACTCGGCTTCTCACGCGCCGCTCGTCAGCGGGCATCTCCAGCCCCCTTTTGATGGCATCGGCGATCTCGCTCGTGTTGTTGGGGTTTACCAGAAGCGCTTCGGGGAGCTCTTTGGCGGCACCGGCCATCTCGCTGAGGACCAGCACACCGGACTCATCCGAACGTGAGGCGAGGAATTCCTTGGCGATCAGGTTCATACCGTCCCGCAGGGGCGTCAGCAGAGCGAGATCCGCCATCCGGTACAAGGCGACGAGCGACTCCTCGGGCAGGAACTGGTACAGGTACCAAATCGGCATCCAGGAGATCGACCCGTACTTTCCGTTCACCCGCCCGACCAACTCGTCCAGCCTGCGTTTGAGCGCGGCGTATTGCCTGACGCCCGTCCTGGAAGCGATGGCCTTCAGCACCAAGGTCACCTTCCCCCTGTACTGCGGGTAACGCTCCAGGAACAGGTCGAACGCCTCCAGGCGCTGGATCAGCCCCTTGCTGTAGTCCAGACGGTCGAGCGACAGGATCACCTTTCGTGGCCCGACGAACTCCTGCATCCTGACCTTCTCCGTCTTCACCGCTGGGCTGTCGCCCAGCTCAGCATAGTGCTTGAAGTCTATGCCCATAGGAAAGGCATCGATCCGCACAATGCGATCCCCTGCCAACAGCACCAGCTTGCCCGGAAACACTTGGTCATGTCCGAGGAGCCTTCGCACGGTGGCGAAGAAGTGGCGAAGGTAATCGTAGGTGTGGAACCCGATGAGATCAGCGCCGAGCATGTTTTCCAGAAGCTCCTCCCGCCACGGGAGAAGGCGGAACACCTCTGAGGAGGGAAAAGGTATGTGTAGGAAGAAGCCGATGGTGGCCTGTGGCAGCCGCCGACGGATCAATCCCGGCAGGATGAGAAGATGGTAGTCCTGTATCCAAATGGTGTCTTCAGGCTCCGCTATCTCCAGTACGACGTCCGCGAACGCTTGGTTCACTCGCTTGTACGCCTCCCAGTAGTCCTGGCGGTAGTCAGCGTACAGGAGGAAGTAGTGGAACAGCGGCCAGATTGTGTTGTTGCAGAAGCCCCTGTAGAAAAGATCGAAGTCTCTGCGTTCCAACAGCACGGGGAGGCAGCCTTCCTCCTGCAGCCCTGCGCGCAACTCCGCTTCCTCTTTGTGCCCCAGCTCCTCTCGGCTGAGCCCTGGCCAGCCTACCCATACGCTGTCGTAGCTCTTGTAAAAGGAGCCCAGACCAGTGGCCAAGCCGCCGACGCTGGGCTGAAAGGAGAACTGCCCGCCCTCGTGACGGACGACCATGGGCAACCGGTTGGATACGATGATCAGCTTCCCCATCGGCTTCAGGTTAACACAACAGGGGCGGCCAAGCACCTCTTTGGGGGCAGGGGGTGCTTGCCCTGACAGTTGCGCTGCTGGGCTACAGCGCCTCTAGGGCTGGAACCGAGGGCCCGCCTGCTCACAACAGCGCGCAGATGGCCTCAATGACCAGTTTGGCTGCGCATATGGAAGAGATACCCGATGGGTCGAACGGCGGGGCGAGCTCTGTGACATCCACCCCCACAACGGGCCAGCCCCGGAGCCTCTCTAGTATGCGAACCACCTCCAGATAGCTCAGGCCTCCGGGCTCGGGATTGGTCACGCCCGGGCACTCACTGGGATCCAGTGCATCGAGATCGATGGAGATCCAAAGCGGGATCTGGGGAACCAAGCTGTGCGTGAGCTCTTCGGGACCGGTGAAGAACGGCTCCTCCAGTTCGCCCCCGAACAGAGAACGCGCGCCCACTATGTGCAACGAGCGCACCACCTCTGCGCAGCGGCGCAGAACCGTGGCGTGGCATATGCGTTCGCCGCGGTACTCGTCCCTGAGGTCGGAATGGGCGTCGAAGGCGACGAGTTGCACGGGTCCACGGTGCGCGGCGGCCCGCACGCCGGACAGGGTAACCGTGTGCTCACCACCCAGCACCACTGGCTTCGCCCCGCCGGCCAACACCTTTCTGACGACGAGCTCTGCCCCATCAAGGGCTTGTAGCAGAGATGTATCGCAGTCTACGTCACCAACGTCGGCCACGGCGAGATCGGCCAGGTCGCGGCGGAACAGGTGTGAGTAAGTCTCCAGCGAGCTTGAGGCGAGACGAATGGCAGTGGGTCCTTGGCCCGGGCCTCCGCGGAAGGACACGGTGCGCTCCAAGGGGATGCCCAGCACCATCACCTGCGCTTCTTCTGGATTGTGCACTGCACCCACGAACCGGAGCTGCTTTGTGTTCATGATTTGTCTCTGGCTCTGGCAACCAGCTCCTCCACGAACTTGGGCAGAGCAAGCGCCCCCCGATGGAGCAACGGGGTATAGTACATTGTGGACAGGTTGCGGCGGAGGTAGCGTTCCTCGAGGTGGTTCAGCTCGGCCAGTGGGTCGTCGTGGGTGGCCAGCACGTAGGCCCACATCCCCGAGGGGTACACGGGCACATGCCCCAAGTAGACACACACGTGTGCCATGACGTGGGACAAGCGCCTGACCACATCGGCAAGCTCATCAGGACAGTAAAACGGCGTCCCTGCTTGCAGAGCCAGCATCCCCCCCCGGCGCAGAGCAGCGTGGCAGTCGTGAAAGAAGCCTTCGGCGAACAGAGCTTCCCCTGGACCAACGGGGTCAGTGGAGTCGACGAGGATGACGTCGTAGGCTCCCGTTTTGCTGGGCAAGAAGTCCTCCCCGGGGCACACTGCCAGGGTCACCCGCGGGTCGTCGAGTGCCCCCTGGTGCACCTCCGGGAGGGCCTCCCGCGCTGCATCGATCACCCCCTGATCGATTTCCGCCAGTGTAGCTTGTTCCACCGACGGGTGGCGCAACACCTCTCGCAGCGTGCCTCCATCTCCGCCGCCCACCACCAGGACGTTTCGCGGGTCACGATGAGTGAGCATCGCTGGATGAGTGAGCATCTCATGATAAAAAGGCTCGTCCCGCTCGGAGAGCATGAGCTTGCCGTCCAGAGCCAACACCCGGCCGAGACCATCTGTCTCCACCAGGTCAAGCTCTTGCAGCTCAGTCCTCCGCCGGACGAGCCTCCGCGCGACCCTCACACAGAGCCGCACGTCCTCGGTCTGCTGTTCGCACAACCAGTTTTCTTCGCGTCTTCCTCCGCTACTCATAGCTGTATTCCCCGCCTTATCTCCACCACGTCAACGCGCTGGGGGCGGAATAGGTCACGCAGCACGTCCAGAGCCGCCTCGGGGAGAGCCTTGTCCCCGCAGGTGAACACGTCCACCGCAGCATAGTCCAGCTCTGGCCATGTATGCACAGAGATGTGCGACTCGGCGATCACCGCCACTCCTGACACCCCGCTTGGGTTGAACGTGTGCACCTGGATGCTCAGCGAGGTGGCACGTGCCTTTTCCACCGCCTCCTGCAACGCCCTGCGTAGTGCGTCGGGCTCGTTGATGTTGCGCTCACACGCCCACATCTCCACCACGAGCTGCTTGCCTAGTGCCTTCATCTGTCACCTCCTCCCCCGGGCGAATAAGCAAACACACGAACGGCCCTTCTGGGTTACGCCCAAAAGGGCCTGACCACTCCCCGGGTGCAAGTGGTATCGTCACAGGGGCATTTTAGAAGAAAAGACAAGCGGCGACCACGCCCCCGCACCGCTCGACGCGGCGTTCGGCTGTCGCGACGCGTACCTGGGTTGGCTTGAGTCCGCGAATCCGAAATGCGGCTTCCACTTTGGCCTGGACATCGGCTTCCACTTCGGCTGCTGAGGCGCCTTGCGCCTCCATCACCACGCCAAACCCATCTCCGGCTCGCCCCACTGCCACCGCGGAGGCGATTGTGTGGCCAGGAACGCTCGATGTCCGCGAGCCGTAAACCACAAGCACAAACTCACCCGGCTCCAGCTTCGGTGGCACGTCGACCAAGACCACGTGGCGCGGCATGATGCTGGTGACCCGAACGAGGTTGAGATCACCGATACCGCCGGCAAGCAGCGCGCCGTCGAAGGCGTTCAGCTCAGTGGCGCCCTCTGCGCTGCCGGACACCAGGCATGCGTGTCGAACCTGTTTTCCCAGCATTCCTCCCCCTTCGCCCTTAGGTGGTGGCCGCCTCCGCGTCGTCGAACATGTCCCCCTCCAGTTCCTCCTGGGGGTACTTCGGGGACTCCAGGAGCTCAAGGCGGATCAAAGCAGATCGGTACCAAGCTTCCTGCGGCCCTGGCACTCGTCGGGTAGGGAGCTTCTCCCAGGCTACCATCTTCTCGAAGTAAGCCCAGTTCTCGTAGGTGTGGAAATCATCTCGCAGATCTGTGATCACTGCCCCAGATTTCAGGAGCTCCTCTTGGATGTGGCGCCACTTGGTTAGTGAAGCCTCCCGCCGGGTGAGGCCCAGATAGCCGGCGGAGCCCGGTCCCAACAGAGCGGACATCCCTCTCCATGCGAAAGCGAGGAAGCCTCTGAGCGATTCAGTGGGATCGCACACGAACGTGTGGAACGAACTAATGAGCTCGGTCGACAGAGGTCGGCGTAGATCGTGTTGGACGACTTCCAGGCTAAGGCGGTGCTGGCGGGCTACATCAGCGAGAAAGCCCACGATGCGAGGGTCGATGTCCAGAGCCACCACGCGTTGAGCAGCCCCAGTCAAGGCTATGGCCAATGAGAGGAGATCGTCATCTCCCAGTACTATTATGCGCCGGCCGGCAAGATCTCCTTTGGACCACATGAACGCGGCGCGAGAAAGTGTACCCGCCTCGTTAACAAAGCCTTGGTCGTACTTTTGCAGTGCTTGTGGTCTGTCGGCGGCTATCTGTGAGAAGGCGTTAGCCACAGCCGCCATTGGGCCGAGCTCAACGCCTGTACCCTGGCAGCGAGAGCAAAGAAGCTCGAGGGCTGGCTGCACCCCGAGCGTCTGACACTGCTGCCTGCCAAAGGCAGTCAGCCAGACTCGTCCCTTGTTCCACTCCAGCCACCCTTCGCGGTGTAGCTGACGCATGAGCTCACACGCAGCCATCACGGGAACGTCGGACAGATCCAAGGTCTCCCAGATGTCATCCGAAGTGAGAAGTGCGGACAAGAGGCGCTCCAAGTCTCGCGGGCTCACGGGAGTACGTGAACTGGTGCCAGCCGCCTTGGCTAGCTTCTGCAGCTCCATTCCCACCTCCCTGCTGATGAGTGCCGGGTTCCCCGCACTAGCGGGCGAGGATACACCATGGACGGTAGGTGCGCTACAGAGTTAACAGCTCTTGTTTGGGGAAGGCGGAAAGCACCTCGCATCCATCGGGACGGACGACCACCAGGTCCTCGATACGCACTCCGAATTCGCCTGCCACGTACGCGCCGGGCTCGACGGTGACCACCATCCCCGGTCTCAGCATGTCCTCTGCGGCAGGGGCGAGGCGAGGTCCTTCGTGCACCTCCAGGCCGACGCCGTGTCCGAGTCCGTGCCCGAAGTGCTCGGCCAGCCCAGCCTCGGCCAGGACCGAGCGGGCCGCCTTGTCGGCCTCCTCCCCAGTGATCCCGGCCCGGACAGCTTCCAGGCCCGTTTGGTTGGCGGACAGCACGTGTTCGTACACGTCCCGCACGTGGCGGGGGACCTCGCCCAGCGCGACTACTCTAGTCATATCTGAACAGTATCCCTGCAACCGGACCCCCACATCGAACAGCAGCACCTCGCCGTCGGCCAGCTTCCTGTCGCCGGGGCTGTGGTGGGGACGTGAGCTGTGGGGGCCCGAGGCCACAATCAGGTCGAAGGCGATGTTGTCGGCGCCCTGCCTTCGATACCACATCTCCAGCTCCAGGGCGATCTCTCGCTCGGACATGCCCGGACGGATCCTCCCTAGGATCCATTTGAGGCCCCTGTCGGTAAGCTGGGCTGCCTCAGCAATGCGGTCGATCTCCTGTGCCTCCTTCACCTGGCGATTCTCTTCTACCCAGCTAGGCGTGGGGACGAACTCCACTCCGGGGCAAGTTGTCTGCAGGTCTTGTAGCAGCTTGACGTCAGTGTGGGCCGCGGCAAGCCCCACTCGGCGAGCGCCTGAACTGCCTATTTGCTCCGCCAGCCAGGCACGCCAGCGGCCCTCGACCTTCCGGATGGTCAGCTCTCCGGCCTGCCCAGCTGCCTGCTCAACGTAGCGGCTGTCTGTGCCAAGCCAGGCCTCGCCCCCGATCCACACGACCCCCAGGCTTCCGGTGAACCCAGTGAGGTAGTATTGGTTGGCCCGGTCGGAGTTCTCCGCGTTGATAACCAAGAACACGTCGAGGGCGTGCTCTGCGACCCGGCGGGAGAGGAGCTCTCTTCGTTGCGCGTAGTTCACGTGTTCATCCTTCCTGTCTGCACTTGTTGCAGAGGCCGAACACCCGCAGACTATGTCCTTCGGGCTGGAAGTCCCTCTCCTTGGCTACCTTGCTGATGGCTTGGTTCAGGGAGTGGTCCTCCACTTCCACCACACGTCCGCAGCGTGAGCACACGAGATGCTCATGGTGACCTTCGTCTGCCGCCTCGAAGTGGGCATGGGGATCTCCGAGGTCGATCACACGGAGGAGCCCTGCCTGCACCAGGAGGCTCAGCGTTCGGTAGACGGTGGAAAAGGAGATGTTCGACGTTCTCTGCAACTGCGCCCACAGTTCAGCGGCCTCGAAATGGCTTTCCATGGAGAGGGCCTCGCTGGCCACGCGTTGCCTTGCTTCGGTAACGTTAAGCCTGCTCGCCCGCAAGAACCGAGTGAACTGGCGTACCCCATTCTCGACGTCCATCTGTTCAATTCTATGGTTCATGCACCTAGTTGTCAAAGAAGCCGGTTCGCGCCTATAATGCGGCTCATGTCACTGGAGGAACTGAGGAGGGAGGTCGAGGCGGTACGGCGGGAATGGGTCGAGGCGATGCCCATGCGCGGCGGCCCGGAGGAAGTGGAGGAGCTACGCGTTCGGTTCCTCGGGCGAAAGGGCAGGATCACGGCGCTGATAGGCAGGATGAAAGATGTGTCTCCCGAACAGCGAGCGCAGGCGGGGAAGCTTCTGAACGCGCTGAAGGAGGAGGTCAGTCGAGGACTGGAGGAGCGTCGGTACGCCCTTGAGAAGGGACAAGCGGAGAAGAGGCTTCTCGCAGAGAGCTATGATCTGACGTTGCCCGGGCAGTGGCGACCAACAGGGACCCTGCACCCTCTCACCCAGGTGAGACTGGAGATAGAGGACATCTTTCTCAGACTGGGCTTCACTGTAGCCGCCGGGCCTGAAGTGGAGACTGATTACCACAACTTCGAGGCCCTGAACATTCCTGCAGACCATCCCGCGCGAGATGAATGGGATTCGTTCTACGTTGACAAAGGTTTGCTGTTGAGGACCCACACTTCCCCTGTGCAGATAAGGGTTATGAAGCAGCAACGGCCGCCTGTCCGCATCATCTGCCCCGGGAAGTGCTACCGAAGGGATAACCCCGATGCTACCCATGCGCAGCTGTTCCACCAAGTGGAGCTTCTGTGGGTGGAAGAGGGGCTCTCAATGGCCCATCTCAAGTGGGTGATCGGCGAGTTCGTAGGTGCCTTCTTCGGGGCGGAGTACGAGATGCGTTTTGCCGCTGATTACTTCCCGTTCACTGAACCTTCCGCTCAGGTGCACATCCGACGCCGGGCAGGGGCCCCCGAAGGGCGACAACAAGGAGGATGGCTGGAGATCATGGGGGCAGGAATGGTCGACCCGTTGGTGTTGGAAGAGGTGGGCTACGACTCGGAAATGTATACTGGTTTTGCCTTCGGTCTCGGTGTGGAGCGCATGGCCATGTTGCGCTGGGGGATTGAGGACATCAGGTTGTTTCTGCAGAATGATCCCCGGTTCTTGTCTCAGTTCTGACGAAAGCGCTAGCCGCGGCCGGTCGGGCCTACTCCTCCGCTAGTTCCACCCAGATGGGATTGGTGTGGGCCTGGTCAGCATCGTCGGCCAGAACGCGTACGGCGTACCAACCGTCGGCGCTCGGCTCGCCAGCCCAGCTAATCGTGGCCCGATCTCCGCTCAGTTCGAACTCCTTCAGCACAAGACCGTTGGCCACGATCTGTGCTCGGGACAGCGCACGCGCTTCCCAACGTGGAACCAGTGCCAACTCGGCTACAAGATGCAGGGTCTCCCCCGAGGCAAGGCGGACGGCGTCGCCGGGCCGGGCGGTCCCTTGCTGTGCTGAGAAGTTGACGTGCGGCCCGTAGGTTGCGTACGCGCGCCCTCGGGCGAGGCTTTCCAGAAACCCGTGTGCGGTCAGCTCTCCCGGCACATGAACATAGGTGCGAGCGCGCCCTGAGCGTGTGCTCAGGTCAAGCCAGTTGTGATCATCGCTGACGCCGACTGCCACGTATCGATGGCCGCTGTTCCACAGGGCGTACAAACGTTCGATCGTGCGGGTGTCGTCATCGGAGAACTCACCATTGTAGATCTCCACGAGGTCGAAGCTGGGGTCGTACTCGGTCCGTCCCTGCAGGTGGAAGTAGCCGGTAGCAAGCGAGGTCGGGTGGCAGATCTGTATCAACTCGGCGCCTGCGGCTCGCGCCTCCGAGAAGTACTGGGCAGGCGACTTACGATGATCGTAGGTAACCGGTCCGTTCAAAGGAAGAGCATTCCAGTGGCCGTACCAGGTGGTGATCTCCTGGCCGAGGATTATGGGGAAGCCGCGCACCGAAGCGGCGGCCGCAAACTGGACATGCCCGTCGATTGTGTTGTGGTCGGTTATGCAACCTACATCTAGGCCGGCTGCAAGTTGGACTGTGGCCAGCTGGTCGGGCGGAGTGAACCCGTCCCAGCTGGCAGTGGTATGGGCGTGCAGATCGGCTGAATAGTACCCCCACTCCGCTGCTGGCGAGAACGTGGTCTGGAGTGAAATTGTTAGCTCAAGAGTGGTGTCCGAAGACACAGTTATGGCCTTCTCCACGGCAGGGCAGATGAAGCCAGCTCCGTGCTCCACGCGAAGCGTGTAACTCCCAGGCGCAAGGGGCAACGTCACCGGTCCGGGCTCGTCCGCGCGGCTGTAGGCGATCGTCGTGGTGGCCCCCTCTCCCGTTGCGATCACCATGGTGTCGACGGGAAGGCCGTCGAGCGTTGTCCGGACCAGAACCTCTACTACGCCCTGGCTCGAAGTGATAAAGGTGGCCGAAAAGAGGAACAAAGCGCCTATAGCTGCTGCCTTGCACATGTGCGGCCCTCCTTGGGTCCAGGTCACCGCCCGGGTGAAACTGGGGTTGGACGCATTCTAGCCTAACCCTCAGCCTGCAGCGCGGAACGTGGGTCCTTGTGAGCTGTGAGCTGCCCTGTGACGATGTCCATGTCCGCTTGCTGCAGGTCTCCTACAGCAAGCGCGCGTTGACAAGAAGCGCGCGTTGACAAGACCATGAGGGCGGCGGCGATTCTCTTAGACCCGTAAGACACAGGCGATCACCCCCTGCCCAGTATACCGCCGAATTACTTGGAAGTGGGACCTGGGCGGCTGCTTGACCCCCAATGCGCGTCGGGGGATAACGCACGGGGAAGTAAGGAGCGGCCCGAGCTTTCAGCCCTGGGCCGCCCCAACCTTTCTGAACTACACTACTAGAGCTTACACCTCGTCAGGCTTCTCATACATCCCACCCCCTCGCTTTCGCCCGGCGATAAGCCGGGAGGATGGTGCCTAGGCAACAACCACTCTAGCACGCCTGGTCAGGGTAGGCAAGAGCACAGATGTCCTGAGCGCGGCGCCGGTCACGCTGACCTCGTAGTGCGCAGGT
>CAZEYM010000002.1:0-119851 GCA_964516385.1 uncultured Thermotogaceae bacterium | reverse complement strand
GCTGATCGACCTGACAAGGCTCATCTACAGCCTGCACGATAGATCGAGACTGGCCATGCCGCTCATGGAAGAACTGCGTGCCCATGACACGCGCAGAATCAGACTTTACGCAGCGTTCACCGCCGTGGAGATAGTTGCTTGGCCGGTGGACAGACATGACCGAGAGATTGCCGCTGGATCCCTGAACAAGGCAATGAGCGCCCTCAAGTTCGTACGCACCCAATTCTCCTAATATCATCCTACAATTTGCCTGAGCATCGTTTTCGGCTTCTGGAGGACTACTCTCAGCCCCGGCGGGGGCTGATGGTCTCTCTTGGTCCGGCTGAGACCTTAGGAGTCACCGGGGAGTGGGTGCTGACGGCTGGGCATCGTCAACAGCGCCAACGGCGCGACGCGGGCCGAAGAGCTGCTACACTGATTTCGCCAGGCACACCACGGAGGTTGCGGGGCATGAAGACTAAGCCAGACGGTAGAACTCGGATGATCGACCTTCGAGCGCTCCAGATCCGCAGGATGCAGGAGGATGACCCGGCCCGATTGGCCGCAGCGTTTGCGGACATGAACAAGACTCGGGCGCAGTATGAGCGATACTGGCAGGAGAATGCCGACGACAGACGACTGACCCTCGTTGCCTTGCTGGATGGAATAGTTGTCGGGTACACGAACGTGATATGGGAATCGGATTACGAGACCTTCCGCAAGCAGGGGATTCCCGAGATTCACGACATGAACACGGCGACTTCCCGTCGCAGGAACGACATCGGGACCCGAATGCTCAAGGCAGCTGAGCAACTCGTCCAGCGGACCGGTAGGAGCGTCATAGGGATCGGTGTCGGCGTGACCCCTAACTACGCCATAGCCCAGAGGCTGTACCCAAAGCAGGGTTACGTCCCAGACGGAACGGGCGTCCACCCGGATGAATGGGGAGGCTGCATGTACTTCACGAAGGAACTGGGCCAAGAAGCCGAGCAAGCATGATGCTGCCGATGCTCGCACCTCGCTTCGCGGCTCAGCACTCTGGCAGTCTGTCGGACCAAGACTGCAGGGATAGGATTCTGGTTGACGCCCTCGCTGGTACTTGCCGGACAGGCCATGAGTTATGCACAGTTTGGGCATTTCCGTTTCGAAGGAGCCTCGATGAGGATAACCGGTACACGCGTCGTTCTTCGAGAAGAAAGACGAGATTCCGACGACGAGGATCTCTTCCGTTGGCTGAATCTTGAAGAGTGGAACTACTACGACGAACCCGACAAGCCATTCACTGGCATAAGCCGAGACGAGTTCGACAAGCGACTCGAAGAACGCCGACGGCGTCATCGAAACCCCTCTGCCGATAGCCGCACTTGGCAGATCGACACCGCCGAGGGTCGACACATCGGCTGGATCAACTACTACCACCTGGATGAGCAGACGAAACGAGCTCACGTCGGCATTTGCTTGCCGGAAGAGGAAACGTGGGGGAGAGGCTACGGCACAGAGGCCGTACGTCTTCTGGTTGATCACCTATTCCATGAGATGGGGCTCCAAGAAGTCAGAGCAGCTACCTGGACGGGCAACACACGCAAGATACGCTGTGCAGAGAAGTGCGGTTTCACGGAAATGGCAAGGATGCCCCACCGAGCTGAGTACTCCGTTCGCGGCGAACCCTTAGAACGGGTAGATTTCGCTATCAGCTACGAGGATTGGTCGGCTCAAGGCGATGGCGGCGCCTAACCCCTTGCTGGGGGCGACGTGGCTACGCGGCGATGAAGCCGCGGGCGGTTAGGTAACTATGTTGATCCCCTGCCCAGGCCTGCCCGCAGATGAGCGTTTCCGATGCCAGGCCATAACGTTATGACGCCAGACTCGCTGTTGAAGCTAGAGGAAGCCCGAGATGCGGTCGTTTCGCGCGTTAGGCGCCTGAGCGCCAACCGACGTCGCCCCCTTCTTGTTGCCATCGACGGCCGCAGCGGGTCTGGGAAGACCATTCTGGGATCGATGGTTGCCGAAGCGCTCAGCGCGGCGTTGGTTCAGAGCGACGATTTCTACGCTTCGGACATCTCGGATGATGAATGGGACGTCCTCAGTCCACGCCAAAGAGTGGCCAAGGTGATCGACTGGCAGCGACTGCGCACGGAAGCGCTGGAACCGCTGCTTAGCGGAGCGTCGGCGGAGTGGCGCGCGTTCGACTTCACCCTCGTCCGCCCCGACGGCACGTATCCACTTAGCCGGGAACTGACGCGCTGCAGGCCAGCAGCCGTGATTGTGCTCGAGGGAGCCTACTCAAGCAGGCCAGAGATCGCCGATCTCGTTGACCTGTCCGTTCTGGTCAATGCGCCGGTCAGCGTGTGCCATGAGAGGCTGTCAGCCCGAGAAGAGAAGGAGTTCCTACGTTCCTGGCACGCCCGATGGGACCCCCCAGAGGACTACTACTTCTCCGAGGTGCGGCCGAGATCGCCATTCGATCTGATCGTAGAGAACTGATGGGCGCGGCCGCTCAATCAGCGTATATAGTCGACTGCCTGGTTAAAGACCACGGACGTAGTGTACGGAGTTTTGGTAGTGGAAGGCGCGATCCACCCGTTTATCAAATGATGAAGTTCGAATCCTCTCGACCCCCTGTTCGCCAGACAAGAGAATGGAAGGCGCTTTTCAGCGCTGGCTAGGGCGAGTGGCCGATCTTGGAACTCCCCCTTGGCCGCGGGCGGAGGATGTGCAGTCGGTCCTGGCTCTTGCCTGAGCGTGAAACCAGTTCTGGATGCAGTAGGTACATCTCTGGCACAATCTAATAGGCCAGTTCCAGAGTGTCGCACGAGGCTCTGTGACCCCTGACCTTTAGGCACGCCCTACAGGACAGCCTACGGATTCCAAGTTCCGCTCAAGGTTGGCTAGGCTCGTCAACCTACGCCTGATGCTTCCACGTGGGGCATCCTGAGATCCTCCATGCCCTAGGCAATCCATCCTGTTGGCGGGGATGCTCGGGCGCTGTAGACTGCTGATGGCTCGATCGGGCGGAGACCCCGACGTCCTGGAGGAGCCACATGGAGAGTTCCGGACGGCGGTTGGCAGCGGTCATGTTCACCGACATCGTGGGCTACGCTTGCCTTGTTCAACGGGATGAACGTCTTGCGCTGGAACTCCTTGAGGAACACCGCTCTCTCATCCGTCCGCTCATCACCCACTGTGAGGGCAGCGAGATCAAGACGATGGGCGACGGGTTCCTGATCGAGTTCCCGAGTGCGTTCCAGGCAGTGCGGTGCGCGGTGGAGGTCCAACGAGCTCTCCGTGCCCATGCTTCCACCCGGCCCGCGACACGGACCCTCAGCATCCGCATCGGGGTCCATCTGGGAGATGTCGAACATCGGGAGGGGGATGTCCTGGGGGATGGGGTGAACATCGCCTCCCGGATCCAGCCCCTGGCCAAGCCGGGGGGGATCTGTGTATCGAGCCAGGTGTACGACCAAGTGGAGAACAAGCTGGAGGTGAAGTTCGCCTGTCTCGGTCCCCAGACCCTGAAGCACATCGCCCGTCCGGTGAAGGTGTACCGGGTCGTTCACCCGTGGGAGGAGCCTCCACCGAAGGCTGAGCCTCGGAAGAAACCCGTTTCTGCTTCTAAGCGTTCGCTCGCTGTTCTCCCATTCGCGAACATGAGCTCTGATACCGAGAACGAGTACTTCAGCGACGGTCTCACCGAGGACATCCTCGCTCAGCTCACGAAGATCGGTTCCCTGAAGGTGATCTCCCGAACTTCGATTATGCGCTACAAGGGAACGGACAAGCCCCTCCGGGCGATCGCCGACGAACTGGGCGTGGCGCACATCCTTGAGGGAACCGCCCGTCGGGCAGGGGATCGGGTGCGGATCGTAGCCCAGCTCATCAACGCCGAGACAGACGAGCATCTGTGGGCCGAGACGTACGACCGCGATATGGTCGACATCTTCTCGATCCAGACCGAGATCGCCCAAGAGATCGCCCGCGCCATGGAGGCCCGCATCACCGAGGTTGAGTGGAGGAGGATCGAGAGACAGCCCACGCAGAGCATGGACGCGTACACGCTGTACCTGCAGGGGCGTCTGCACTGGGGACAGAGGACGAAGGCGGGCTTGGAGCGGGCGATCGCGTGCTTCAGGCAAGCGATCGAACTGGATCCGGAGTACGCCGAGGCCTATGCCGGGCTGGCGGACTCCCTCTCTATCCTCGTCCAGCACGGGCTTGCTGACGCTGAGGATCTTCTGCCTCAGGCCGAGGAGGCCGCGCGGCGTGCGCTGAAGCTCGCTGATTCCCTGGCCGAGGCCCATGCATCGCTTGCGGGGATCGCCGAGCAACGGTTCGACTGGGAGCAGGCGAACCGGGCGTTTCAGAGGGCCCTTGCCATCAACCCCAACTACGCCACGGCCCATCACTGGTACGCGCTCCTCCTCACCAAACAAGGGCGCTTCCCTGATGCACTGGCTCATATCCACCGTGCCCGGGAGTTGGATCCACACTCGTTCGTGATCTTCAAGAACTTGGGGTTGGTGTACTTCATGATGCGGCACTACGACCGGGTTCTGGAACTGGCAAAGCTGGCACAGACAGGGGGGCTCCCCGCAGGCGAAGGCATCTTGGACGCTCACTTCGGTCTAGGCATGGCCCTCTTCCATCTCGGTCGGCATCCCGAGGCGGAAGCTCAGTTCCTGCTCCACAGAGAACAAGGGCCGCGGACCGCGCTCAACGACTGCCAGGTGGATGTCCTGCTCTCCTTGTCCCGCGAACGGATGGGTCAGGCCGGGACGCTCCGACGGGTTCTGGAGCGTTGGGAGTCGGAGCCTGATCTCCTCAAGGTCAGCTTCGTTGCCCTGGCCACGGGGTACTTCGCGTTGGGAGAGCTGGAGCGAGGTCTCGACTGGCTCGAACGGGCCTACGAAGGTCAGCGCTCCGCGCTTATGTACGTAAAGGTCGACCCGTTTTTCGATGTTGTGCGGGAACACCCACGGTTTCAGCAGTTTCTCGCCAAGCTCGGCCTGGCCGACTAGCCGGTTGTACGCTGAGCAGCTCTGGCCCAGCACCACACCGCCTTGAGAAAGGCCCGAAACGCCAGAATGTCCGGGGCGGCACTCTCCAGACAAGCCGCTGCCTCAGGGAACCTCCCCTCCAGTTGCTCCATCACCCGTGTCAGCCGCCTCCAGGCAGCAGCTCCGCCACAGCCTGCTCTAGGCCCTCGTGCCCATCGGAGATCACCGGCTTCACGCCGCTTTGGCCCCGTGCCACCAACCCGCACAGGAAGCCCGCCCATCCTGCACCAGCGCCAGCTCCGCACGCCTCCGGGGCTGGAGCAGCCTGTCCGGGAAGTGCGTCTCCTTGAGCTGCTTGGGGATCTCCAGATCGACGTGCCGACTGACGTGTCCCACCGAAACTCACGGTATCCATTGTGCTCATTCGTCTGCTCGGGGCTTGCCTCTCCGCAGGCGACACCGCATCGACTGCCCAAAGCCATCACATGCCTCCCACACCCACCATACAACGCCCACGTTTCGGGGGGCTACCTTCCCATCACGCGAAGTCCAACAGGGCAGATCCACAACCTCGGCGAACATGGGAAGCTGGCCAGCCGGGGGCTTGCAGAAGCTGACGTTGAACGCCAGCACCGGGTGCTGCGGGGATGTTCCTGATGGAGGAACGCCGGCAGGGCATCGTGCTGCACGCAGACGGCCACGCCCATCGATTGCCAGTTGCTCCTTCCCCCAGCTTCAGTCTGCACAGGATGCTCTCACCCAGAGATCGCGGCACTGCGCTACCTCTCTCCCTGCAGCACCTCCTTCTCGTGAATCGGGTTGCGCCCCACCCAACTCGGCACACCTATTGCAGCGTCACCAGGATCTGGATGAGCCCGGTTCCCTCTTCGCACGGCTCGAGCGCCTTTCCCAGAATGGTGCCCGGCCGGAAAATGTTCACTCCCCCAATGGTGATCGGCTGCGCCAGCATCGCATGTCCGGGCGTTGGCGAGGTGGTGAGAAGATCGCCGGGCGCGATCGGGCCGAAGCTCGCGTCCACTTTGCACAACACGCGGCCGGCGATCGCCAGCGGTACACCCTCTCCGTCGGGGAGCCCTCCAGACAGGCGGAGAGACGGATCTGTAGCAACGACACCGGCCACGGACGGGTCGTTGCCCTCCCTGGCCAGGGTCAACATCAATCCGCCCTGGGCAGAGATGACGACAACATCGCCCGGTTCAAGAGCCTCGCCAGTCTTGTAGTTCTCGGCAATGTCTCCGTGTCCACCCTGGAAGCTTGCATAACGCTCGAAGATCGAGGTACCGCGAACGTAGAGGGCTGTCCCACTTGAGCTCTCAGCTGTGACTCCGATCCCGTGTGCGCTGCGCCCGTACACGCCGGTCCTATTGCTCGCCTGGGTAGTTCCGACGATTCCGTCATTGTTCGTGCTCGATCCGGCCACGCCGACGCCAGCGACGCTATGCCCCCACACGCCACTCTTCGAAGCGGAGGCGGTCGTCCCAACTACCCCGTCATTGGTCTCGCTCTGTCCCCGAACGCCGACTCCTCCACTGCTGATGCCGAATACAGCGCTGCGATTCGCAGCGTCGGTCATCCCATGTACCCCATACCCTGTCTCGCTGGACGCGAGGACCCCCGCCCCGCCACCCGTAGCATGCGCACGCAGCGCTGAGCCGACCCCCTCGTTGCGGAGGATCAGAACAGCGTCTTGGTGTGGGCCTGCAACGCGTGTGCCCGGCCCGAAGCCTTCAGGTGATGCTGCCCCCAGGAAAAACAGTGTCGCCGTTATGCAGGCGAAAAACCCAGCAACACGCGCTAGACGTGCCACCCTGCTTCGCATGGCATACCTCCTTGTGGTTCCCGCGGTTACTCCCAGACCCCCCAGATCCGGGAGTACGTGGCCAGTCTGTCAATGGCCGACTTGAACGAGGGCTCGAAACTACCCTCAATCCACGGCACACACCCAAAAAGCTGTGTCCAAACGGCAGGTCCTAGATCAGGACTACTGACGATGTTCTCCCGAATCTGGAGTCCTAGCTGATACGTCTCCGCGCTAGCCACGCGAACAGCTTCTGCGTGGAAGTCGACAACGGTATGCCCGGCCCCATCTCGGTGGTGGTCTCGGCTCCCATGGTCATAGCACGCGTCGTCGAGGTCGTTGCTGTCCTTGTTCCACAAGTCGTGATTCTTCACCACAAGATGCGTGTCCAGCACCTGGTACAGGCGCCGTGCCTCGTTCATGTCGCCCTTCGCATGTTCGAGCAAGATCAGGTTCAGGTTCTCCCCCCGTTGCGACTTCATAAACGATGTGAACGAGGGGATGGAGCCGAACGGGAAGCCTAGATGCCAATGGAAGACCTCGATCCAGTTCGAGTGAGCGTAGAAGTCCTGCATCGCGTGGAGCATCCAGCCAACACGCGCATGCCAACCTTCGCAGCTTTCACCAGGTGTGTAGTGCATAACAGCGTGCATGGAAGGAAGCCGCCACTCCTCAATTACCTCACTCAGTCCTTCCGCGGGGCGATTTCCGGGGCAATGGAAGGGCAGCATGTTCTCACAGAAATCGATGAACTCGCCGTCGGTGACCCAGCCATATCCCGGCCATCTGATGAGGTTATGGATGACGTGGTCCGGCACCTGATCGCCCGTGAGATCAACCTCAAGGTTGTGGTATGCCAACAACCAACACTGCCCTTCCGAGAAACCTGCTCCCTCAAGAGCTCCGAGGGTCATGCTGAGATGCCACCGGCCGTAGAAGGCCGAGCCAATAACAGCAAAGAGCACTACACTGGAGACACAGAGGGACAGCACACGCCTCAACACCGTTCACCTCCTCGGATTACGCGGCACAGGAAACGGATCGTCGCTCGGCACATCCTGCACCTCCTCACCATCTGCTTCCTGCATGGTCTCACGCTGAATAGCAAGGGGAACCAAGCGGCTTGTCCGAATCCACTGACCACACTAATGCGTTGCGTCGTCATGCGACGCAACGCCGTGCGATGTCAAGCCGTCGCCTCACCTCCCCGGCTGGAGCTCAGGTGAGCATGCAGGGCATGGTGCAATCGAACAGGGGTGACTCAGCGTGAAGTCTAGACAACTCTCACGCGCTAGGCCACTCGGGTCCGGCAACCACGCGACCGTCCAGTCTTGATTACCTCTACACCTGGAAGGTATGCCCTGTCAAGTTGCAGAGCTGTCTCAACCGTCCACTTCAAGGGGGCCCAGGCCACCTTGTGTTGGGTCATCGTGAATCGCCCCCTAGGATTATCGCAGATCGTCCTGCTTGAGCGGATGGAATGGCGAGTTCATGTGTGAGCTGCTCTCCAAAGATACGGGAACGGGGATGGGAGGATTAGGAGGGACCACGAGGGCTTAGGGGGGCTGCGCAGGCGCAAAACGCTTCCTTGTAACAGAACATAGGCCATCTCCTGCTCACCCCCGGCAGTCCAGTAGTTCGAATCCTCTCGAGCCCCTGGTCGTTGTGTTGCTGAAGAGAAGGCCGTTTCAGAGGTGGCTAGGGCGGGAGGATTCGAACCTCCGATCACGGGTCCAAAGCCCGCTGCCTTACCACTTGGCTACGCCCTAGTTCTATCTACAGCTTAGCCAGAGCCCGTGGTGCTCACAACCCGTGTGCCCCCTGCTCTTCGAGCTGGAAACCTCGGTCGAACAGCCGGCGACAAGCCTCGACCACTCGGGCATCGTACTGGGCGCCCGCACTCGCCTCGATCTCCTCCAAGCCCGAGGCTTGCCCCAACGCAGGCCGATAGGGCCTGTGCGAGGCCATGGCCTCCACCACGTCGGCCACCGCCAGGATCCGGGCTTCCAGAAGGATATCATCACCCTCGAGGCCCTCCGGGTAGCCAGAGCCGTCCAGGCGCTCGTGGTGTTGCAGCACGATCTGCGCCACCGGCCAGGGGAACTCGATGTCCTTCAAGATATCATGTCCTACCTGAGGATGCGCCTGAATCATGGAAAACTCCAAGTGGCTTAGCTTCCCGGGCCTGTTCAGGATCTCGGTGGGGATGGAGTTCTTGCCGATGTCGTGCAGGAGGGCCGCCACACGAATGCCTTCCAGCCGCTCCTGATCCAGGCCCAGTTCTTCACACAGTGCGCAGGCCAGCTGCGCCACCCGCCTTTGATGACCGGCCGTATACGGGTCGCGCAGTTCTGAAAGCCCGGCCAAGGCCGCCACAGTGCCCTCGAAGACGCGCTGCACCTGGGTGAAGCTGCGCTCGATCTCCTCCCGCGCCTCCACTTGCTCGCTCACGTCCTGGATGGAGAACAGTACACGGTCCAGACTCCCTTCGTGCCCCTCCGCCACCACCAACCGTACCACAACATCGACCGTGTTTCCCCGCAGGTCGCTTGCCTGTCCCTCGTGCTCCACCTCCAGGTGACCGCCGAAGAGCTGGATGAACTCATGGCGAAACGCCTCAGCCCCTAGACCACGGGCTTGACGCCGGGCGAATGCGATCACCTCGTCCATGGCCTGTGCCCCAATGAGCTCCAGCGCCGCCTTGTTGACGCTCAGGAAACGCACCTGGTCGATCCACTGCGCGGGAACCTCCGGGTGCTCGCGGAAGTAGCCTTCCAGGTCGGTGATCCCCTCCGCCCTCAACGCCTCCATCTCCGCCTTGATCTCCGAGAAATTCACCTCAAGTAGGGCTACAGGTGACTCCTCGAACAACCCTCGGTAGCGCGCCTCGCTATCAGCAAGGGCCTTTTCGGTCAGCCGCCTTTGGGTGATGTCCGTGCCCAGTCCCCAGATCACCTGCTGTCCCTGCCACAATCCGGGGGAGATGGTCAAGTCCAACACCTTCAGCCTCCCGTTGACGTAGTACTCGGTCTCCCTCCGGCCCCCGCTCTCCCAGAGTTCCCTATGTTCCCGCAGCAACGCCTGTGCGTCCGTCCAGGGGGGGATCGTGTCTGCGACGTTCATCTGTTTCAGCAACTCACGCGTACACTCCAGGAAGCCCAGGCCTGCTTCGTTGGCGTCGATGTAGTTCCCCTCCGCATCCATGACGAAGATCGGGTTAACTGTTTCTTCAAACAGCACCCGATACCGCTGCTCGCTCTCGCGTAGCAGCGAGTCCCGCTCGATCCCCCGCATGGCAAGTCCAAGATCGCCGGCCACCTCGGTCAGAAGGTGCCGCTCTTCGGCATCCTCCAAGAACTGTGCGGGAATGGCAACGTTCAACACACCGTACACTGCGCCCTCGTTCTCCAGGCGCACCACCAGCGCCCCTGACCCCCGATGCACCTCGGCCAGCGGGCAGTCCGGGTGCACTCCCTCAGGTTCCTCCACTGTGAGCACGTCGGAGGATTTCAAAGCGGCCTGCGCGCAGGCAGGCGGCCTTCCACGCCGCCAGCGTTCCATCAACTGCTCCATAGCCCCGTCCATGCCGGAAGACGCCCAGACCAGTGGCTCTCCCTGCCTGTCGACCAGAACGATCCAAGCCCCCGGGAAGCCGCGGCTCCTTGTTAGGCAATCGCACGCCCCATAGATCAGGCTCTCCTCGTCCGACTCCCGAACAATGAGCTGGTTGACGTCTCGGATGGCTCGGAGCACGGCGTTCAGATGGGAAAGCCTCTCCCGGCTCCGCCTACGGTCGAGCAGGTGCCCAATGCGCTGGGCTATCTCCTCGAGGAGATCTGACTCCTCAGGGAGGAACGTCTGGCCCCCAGGCTGCTCCCCCACAGTGACCTCTAACTTCCCCACGTGCTCGCCGCCGCTCTGCAGTGTCTGCCTCAGCACCTCTCCCAAAGGGGGGTGATCGCGGCTTCTGTACTCCTCGTTGCCCAGCGTTAGCGTTGCACCCACACGTTCCGGAAACTGGAATGCAAGAGGCAAGCGGTCGACGATCTGCTGCAGAACGCTGTCCAGTGTCGCCCCATCTTTGGCCATCAGTTGCGAAATCTCGTACAGACACCACAGTTCCTTCATTCGTTCGGTGAGTTGGCGCGTGGCCCGTTCCCGCTCGGTGATGTCCACGCCTACGCCGAAGAAGTAATCGACATTGCCGTCGGAGCGGAATACTGGTCGGCCGTGCCACTCCACCAGAAGCTCCCGGCCGTTCTTTCCGCAAACCCGATTGATATTCCTCGTCGGCCGACCCGCGCCGACCAGCTCTTCGAACACGCCTTCCAGTGCTTCTCGGTCTTCGGGCGGAACGAACGTGTCCATGTAGTCCCTGCCGACAACTTCGTCCGCCTCATAGCCAAGGGCCTGGAGCATGGCCTCGTTCACCATCCGCGTGGTCCTGTCAGGGTTGATGGCGACGAAGAAGACCGGTGCCCCCTGGACAAGCATGTTGGAGAAGTCGCGCTGGGCTCGCAGCGAGCCTTCGATATCCTTGCGCTTCCGGAGCTCCGCCACCCACCGATCGAGCTCAGCGTTCGCCTGACCTTTTCCCAGGAGCTCCTCGGGGGGCACATAGTACAAGTTATCAAAGCGTTGGGTCCCTATGACCGCAATCGGGTGGGTGCGCAGGACATCGAGCAGCATAGCCGGCGAGAACCGCCGACGGTCGTACTGGCACAGCCCGAGCGCTGAGCTTCCGGGAAAGAATTGATTGAGCAGGTTCTCGTACTCGATCAGCCGCTCCGAGCCGGGTAACCCCCGGAGGGCCCAGCTCATCTCCCCGGTGACACGCAGAGCAGCGTATCCGTCGGCCACCGCTCGCTCGGTCTCCTGCTGGAGGAGCGCAACCATCGCCTCGGGGTCAAACGCGCCCCCCTTCGTGTAGGCGTCGTCCCGGGTGAGGAGAACGAGCTGTCCGCGTTGCTCCGCAGCTTGGGGATCGAGGCCTGCGTCTCTAAGGTAGTCACTGACCTGCCGGGCCGTGTGTGCATCCACGATGTAGAGCACCCGCTGGTTAGACCGGAGCCCTTGGCGCAGGTACTCGGTGAGTACTTCCCGGTGTTCATCCTCGGACTGGTAGATGATGCATAGATGATCCCCCGGGTGGAGGTCATTAACCCCTGCGGGCCCCGTTGGAGGGTCGTCCGCAATGGGGCTTGGGTGCTCGCTGTCTGCCATCGGCACCACTTCCTTAGGCTGCCTGGAGTCAGCCCTGTAAGCTCTCTTCTACTCCAGTGTAGGGAGCAAGGCTGCCTGAGCCAAGTCCCACAGGACACTTGCAGATCACCCTCTATTCTTCCTCACCCCCTCCACGTTCAGACTTCCCGGAATGGAGACGTCGCTTCTCCTCGTGCATACGCCGGTCACCTCCAAGAAGAAACAAGTCCTGGCCAGACAGGCACCTACTCGCCGATGATCTTCACCAACACGCGCTTGCGACGGCGGCCGTCGAACTCACCGTAGAAGATCTGCTCCCACGGACCGAGATCGAGCTTGCCGCCAGTGACAGCCACCACTACCTCACGACCCATGATCTGACGCTTGAGGTGGGCATCGGCGTTGTCCTCCCCCGTCTGGTTGTGCTGGTAGGCGCCGACCGGCTCGTGCGAGGCCAGGTCCTCCAGCCATCGCTCGTAGTCCTCATGGAGTCCCGGCTCATCGTCGTTGATGAACACGCTGGCTGTGATGTGCATAGCGTTGACCAGGCACAGCCCCTCCTGGATCCCGCACTTTCTGGCCTCTTCCCTCACCTGGGGGGGTGATGTTCAGCAACCCTCTCCGGGTGGGGACCTCCATCCACAACTCCTTGCGATGGGCCTTCACGTTTCTCCTCCCTTCGTTCCGCTGGTGTCAGGCTCCTCCGAACGTGTGACGGAGTTCTGCGCCCGTGGACACCAGCACGACTGGAACCCCGTAGGTGTCCTCTAGGTCCTCCAGGAAGCTCCGGGCAGCTGCGGACAGGTCCGCCGAACGGACCTTTCCGTGATCCTCGGGCCACATACGGTCAAGGTTGGTGACCGCCATTCCGGACGCCCCGTTGACCTCCAGCGCCCTGCGCACCAAGTCTCGATCGAACACCCCCACACGCCGGCGACTGCCGACCACCACACCAGGGCGAATCTCCGGCTCGCTCACATGCTGAACCTGGGGGTCGCCTTCCCCCAGCAGGGGTCCGGTTCCCGCCCTGGTCATGTAAGGTTTCAGGCACGCGATGACCTTCACCTTCCAGTTGAGCCCTATACCCGCGTCGGACAGACACTGGCTGGCCGTGGTGTCCTTGCTGGTGACGTAGGGGTACGTCCCGTAGACAAGCGAGAGGCCAAAGCCCTGGGTGCCTTCAAGAAGGACGTCCCCTCCGTTTACCAGCCCCTCCATAAGTCGAGCGGGCACCTCCTCGGCGATGTGGTCGCCGAGTTCGGGCACCTCACGGGCGAACCTCACCTCCCGAACGCGCTTGGCACGCTCGGCGTTCAGCGCACCGCAGCCGGAGGCCATGGATCCGACCTCCGAGTGCAGGTAGCTTCCCTCGGCTTCCATCTCCCTGTGGCGCGCTTCCACCACCGGACAGCGGCCGTCGATCTGAAACCGGTCGTGGATGTCCACCCCTAAGTCCTCCATTACCCCGAGCTCCTGCTCCAAGACCTGCGGATCCACGGCCGTGCCCGGGGCAAGATAGAGCCTGGCCTCGGGGCTGGCGAAGCCGCTGGGTACGTGTCTGCACTCCACTTCTCTGGTTCCACGGGGCAGCGTGACCCACACGCCGTGGCCAGCGTTCGGGCCCACCCCGCACCGGACCGCGTGGCCGATGGCCGCTTCCATGGTGAGGAACGCGGCCACTTTGCCTTTGCCTTCGTCTCCGTATTGTGCGCCCACCACAACGTACACGGTGCCGCCCACCGTAACCTCCTTGTTGTCGGTTGCTTGCCCCTCGCTGGGGCCCCCTCAAGCTCAGATACTCTACGGCAAGTTCCCCTTTTGCACATCCAGTGGTTAGGACACCTTGATCGACCCTCCCTTTCGTCCCACGATAAGGCAGGTGATCTCATGGCCGAATTGCGAGTGGGAACCTCCGGCTGGAGCTACAAGCACTGGGTTGGCCCCTTCTACCCACAGGGGACCAAGCCCCGAGCGTTCCTGGACCACTATGCTCAGCACTTGAACTGTGTAGAGCTCAACGCCAGCTTCTATCGGCTCCCAGCAGAGAAGACAGTAGCAGGCTGGGCTGAACGCACTCCGGACTGTTTCGCCTTCTGCCCCAAGCTGAGCCGCCTCATCACCCACCAGAAACGTCTGGCCGGTGTCGAGGAGACCCTGGTCAAGTTCCTGGACAGGCTCTCCCCTTTGAAGGGGAAGCTTGGCCCGGTGCTCGCCCAGCTCCCCCCGAGCCTAGCCTTCGATGAGGGAACGGTCCGTGATTTAGTCGAGACCTTGCAGCGGACGGCGCAAGGCTGGCGATTCGCCCTGGAGGCCCGACATCATTCCTGGACGGAGCCGGAGGCCCTCGAGCTTCTGGCCGAACACAACATCGCCTGGGTGGTGGCCGACTCCGGCGATCGCTTCGTCGATCACGAGGCGGTCACCGCCGACTTCGTCTACCTCCGCTTCCACGGGCCCGAAGAACTCTACTCTTCTCGCTACACCGAGGAGCAGCTACACGCCTATGCAGACAAGGCCGCTGGGTGGCTGAAGGACGGTCGAAGCGTGTGGGCCATGTTCAACAACGATTTCCAAGGCTACGCGGTGGGCAACGCACACCGCCTGCGCGAACTGGTCCAAGAGCGCGTGTTTTGAACAGCGTCTCTAGGCATCGCGCGCTCGCAGTTGAGCCCGTGAGGCACGGCTCCTGTAAGCCAACCAGGCCGTGCGAGCGACCTCCCCAAGGGTCATTGCCACCAGGGCTACGTACAACCCCGACACTCGCCCCCATACGACACCGCCCACCAGCACCGCCCCATTGACCAGGAAGAACAGGCCCACCGCCTCGGTGATGGCCCGTGTACGGCGGCTGTGCAGGACGATGCCCTGCAGCCAGTTCTGGATCGCCGTAAGCGAGGGAAGAAGGACAGCGAACAACAGCGCGCTCTCCCCTAGCGTTGCCAATCGCGGTGCCAACCCGGAGACTCGCTCCAGCCAGAGGCCTCCCAGTGGGGTGAAAGCCATTGCCAACAGCAGCAAGCCGGATGTGCTCGCCAGAACCCCCGCGAACCGCCGCAGCGCCCACCACGTGCCGGGACGATCCAGCATGGCCACCATCACTTCGTTGAATGCCATTCCCAGACTGCGAACCAGGAACACCAAACCTGTGAGCACCGGCCAGACGGCCAACGCGTCGAGGGCTTCGGGCATCCTGCTGATGGCCGCGCTGCCCACCGGTCTGGAAAGGAGGAAGATGAGTGGAGTCAGGGACAGAGGAATGTAGAACTGAAGAAAGGACCTGAGCTCAAGCGGCGGCGCATCAGAGCTCTCGGGGAGCCGCTGTCGGCGTACTGGACGCACCCTAAGCCCCACGAATACGGCCTCGGCCACCACTCCAGCAGCAGTGGCCGTGGCAGCTACGACGATGCCCGGCCAGGCCATACGGTAACCCAAGGCCAGGGTGCCAAAGTTGGCGGCAAGGCGAACCACCGTTCCGACCCCGACAGACATCGAGCAGCCACAGCGAATCAGAAGCCCCTGGTTGAACCGCCTGTACGCTATGGACCACGTCCAGGGGAGCATGATCATGAGGCCCAGCCGCCCCGGATCCACGACAGCCTCGGGCACACCGATCGCGCTGCGGGCAACCACGAAGTACAAAGGCGAAAAAGCCAACAGGACGTGGCCTAGCGTAAGCGAGGCGCTGAGAAGATGGGTGTACGTGTTCAACCTCTGGTACGAAGCCCTATCCCGGCTGAGCGCAGTGGAGGCAGCCAGCAACATGATGATCGGAGCCTCGATGAACAGCGCCAGCGGGAACACGAGCCCCCCGTAGGCCGCCAGGTGGACCTCCGGATCGGCCAACCGCGCCACGACAGCGACGATCGCCGGCCCCTCCAGGCCCATCATGAGCCAGCTGGCAGCAAGCGGCCACCACAGGCGAGCCACCTGACCGAGGCCCGCCCGAGGCTCGTCACCTGTGTTCGCCCTTCGGGCGACCACAGGTACAGCGTTCACCTCCCGCCCTCCGCTCACGATGCTGCTTCGGTCTCCGCCGGCCTTAAGTGCACCACCCTCTGGGGGAACGGTATCTCGATCCCGTTTTCGTCGAACGCTTCTTTGATCTTGCGTGTGAGGTCGAACTTCAGCGGCCAGAAGCTCCCGCTCTCGGCCCACAGGCGCACGATCAGGTTCACGCTGGAGTCGGCCAGCTCGCTGACCAGGAACTGAGGCGTCGGCTCAGAAAGGGCCCGGCCATCGGCAGCCACAACCTGTTGCAGCACATCGATAGCCCTCTGGATGGGCGCGTCGTAGGATATGCCCACAGCCAAGTCCATTCGCCGGGTGTCGAGAACGGAGTAGTTGGTGATGATGTCCCCATAGATGCGGCTGTTGGGGACCAATACATGAACATTGTCTGGTGTGGCCAGTACCGTGGTGAACAGCTGGATATCCTTCACCGTGCCCATCACTCCCGCAGCAGAGATAAAGTCGCCGCTCTTGTAGGGTCGCAGCACGAGTATCAGTAGCCCCGCCGCGAAGTTGGCCAGCGACCCTTGCAGGGCAAAGCCAATGGCAAAGCTTACCGCCCCGAGGACAGCCACAAACGAGGCCGTCTCCACACCGAAGCGGGCCAGCATGGTCACCACTGCCAGAATCAAAATGGCTGCGTGCACCAAACGAGATACGAACGAGACTACAGCAGGCGCAGTGTCCAACCTGGTGAGCAGCCGGCGCACCAACCTCCGCGCAAGACGCGCCAGGAAGTACCCGGCAACTAGGACAACGAGGGCCCCTATAGCCCGGCCTCCGAACGAAATCGCCCACTCCACCGCTCGCTCCCAGATCATGTCCACATCCTCCTTTCGTCCGGACACGGTTCTGCGCCCAGGCAACATCGCACTGTAGAGGATGGCTGCGGGCGACGCCAGCTGGCTGGGTCGCGCCATAGCGCCCCTTCCGCGAGGGCCATCCTCTCGTCGCCGGTTCAGTGTGTCTTCCCTTCTGTTCGCCCCGCTGGCACCTCGCCCATGCCCCAGGACTTGACCGGCGTGGTGCACCGCCCTACACTAGCCGTGCTTTCTTCGCATTGTGAAGAAAGCACGTCATGCAGCTTCTAAAGGGCGATTTGGAGATGCTCCGCAATCATAACCGGAGCCTGGTGGTGAGCTTGCTCCGGACTAGTGGCCCAATGTCTCGCACACAGCTCTCCAGGCGCACAGGCCTTGCTCCCTCCGCCTTGACTAGGATGGTGAGGAGACTGCTCCAGGAAGGAGTGGTGCTAGAAGCGGGCAAGAGCGCCTCTCGCGGAGGCAGGCGCGCAGTAATGCTCGCCTTCAACCCCACCTATGCGTGCACAATCGGCGTCAAGATAGAAAGAGAGAATCTCCTGGTCGCCCGGATCGACTTGGCCGGCCGGATCCTCCAAAGAGGTAGCCGCCCGCTCGCGGCCGGTGATTCACCGCAGCAGGTACTAACCCAAGTTGCCCAGGCGGTGGACGCACTGCGCGAAGGGAAGATCCTCGGTGTGGGCGTGGGCATCTCCGGCTTTGTGGACGCCCAACGTGGAGTAGACCTTTTCTCACCCATCCTCGGCTGGCGCAACGTCATGGTCTCCACACCTCTTTCGCAGGAGCTCGATCTTCCAGTGTGGGTGGAAAACGACGTCAATGCCCTGACCATCGCTGAGTGGCGATACGGAGCAGCCAAACGCCTACGCGACTTCGTATGCATAACCGTGGGCGAAGGGATCGGTGCAGGGCTAGTGATAGGGGGGAACCTGTATCGAGGCCGCTTCGGAGGGGCCGGGGAAGTGGGGCACTTCTGCTTGGACCCTGAAGGACCAGTTTGCCGCTGCGGAGGCAATGGATGCGTGGAAGCCTACGTGTCTGACCACGCCATCCTGGCGGAGGCACGAGCCTTGCACATTCACTCTCTCTCACAGCTTGCGGCGGCGGCCCGCGATGGAGCTCAGAAGGCCCGCAATGTGTACGTGCGCATGGGACGGCTGCTCGGCGTGGGGGCGAAGAACGTGGTCAATCTGCTCAACCCCGAGGCCATCGTTCTCGGAGGTGAGAGAATGGCAGATTGTGATCTGTTTCTCGACAGCTTCCTCGCAGAGCTCCAGCGTCACGCCTTCTCCCACGAGACGAAGGAGCTGAAGGTGGTCCCTGCTGAACTCGGCGACGAGGGGTTTCTCATCGGAGCTGGAACGCTAGTCGCCGAAGGATTTTTTCAGCATCCTCCTGTGCAGGTGGGCTCATGACATTCCGCTTGCAGATAGAGTGCTCAGGAAGCTGGCGACGGCTGCCGACGGCACACCTGCTGGTGAACGAAGACGCGGGAGACCATGCTTGACCTGACGGTGGAAGACGGCGGTCATCCACAGCTTCTGGTGCGGGGGCGACCCTGGATCACCGCCATAGGCCTCCGCTTGCCCCCCGGCAGCGACTGGATACCGGAAGCCTCTGGTGAGCTGAGCGCGGGCCGCTGGTCGAGGACTGTCAAGCAGGGAGAGACCAAGCTGACGCGGACATTCTGTGCGGAGGAGTCTCCGGTGCTTTCCATGGAGATCCTGTGTACGCCGAGATCGGCATCTGTGGTTTGCCGACTGCTGGCTGATCTTCCGACCCAACCGAGAACCGATGCGTTCGACAACCCGTTCCTCCTCGCCCCCTCCTTCTCGGTGAACCCTGACCTACGGTTCTTCCTCACTACGTTCGGGCAGGGACGCGCCGACGAACCTTACCCAGGAGGGCACTGGCCGTCCGCCCTGGAGGGAAGAGCTCCCGCTGACCTCCCGCCGGAGGGCTTCGCGCCACTTGTTCTTCACTCTCCGAGTGCAGCTCTGGCCATTGCTCCCGCCGACCTTCAACTCACCAGTCCCATGGTGCGCGTCCCCGGCGGGACAGCGCGCGCTGTGCCCTCCTCTCCAACGGGGCTTGCGGCGGGACAGAGTTGGGAGACCTGGATCTACGCGGGAAGCGATCTATACGGGGCTCTACGCTCGCTGGGAGACGGGCTTTTGTCTCGGTCGGGGAAATCCCGCGAAGCGACGCAGTCACACCTTGTGAACACTAGGCTGGGCTGGTGGAACGCCTACGGCGGTTACTACACAGAGCTATTCAGACCACTGGACGCCACTGCGCTGGAGCAGGTCGAGAGGTCCTTGCAGGCGCTCGGCCTCCCCGTCGGGTACCTGGGAATTGACCTCTGGTATCCATACTCGAGGATCGGGCAAGCAACCCGGTTTTCCCCCGATCCAACGAAGTACCCCCAAGGCCTGAACCATAGGCGGCGAGCTCTCGATGTTCCTTACGTACTGCACCTTTCAGCCCTGGCGCCGGACAACGACTACGGGACTGCTGGCGCAGACCCCGCCTACTACAGAGAAGTGTCACAGGAACTACGACTGCAGGGAGCTGAGGTCGTCTGGCACGACTGGCTGCGCACGCAGCAGCATGTGACGCCAGAGCTTCGCACCAACCCGGAGTCAGCGGAGCGTTGGTTTGCAGGCATGGCTGGGCATATGCGCGAGCAAGAGCTCGCCGTCATCCTGTGCATGCACACAATGGGAATGGCTCTGGCCTCCACGTCACATCAGAACATCGTAGCCGCTCGTAGCTACACGGACTTCCTCTTCTGCCAGCGCGAGGCGCTGCAGCGGGCGGCAGAGCAGGGACACGCCGACCTGCTGGAGTCATGGATATCCCCGTCCGAGCTTCGGACGCAGAACGCCCTCGTGGGCATGGTGCTGGATTCGCTGGGCTTGGCCCCCTTCTACGACCTGTTCTTGTCGAAGACACAGGGGGGGCTGGGCGGCGTCTGCCCTGTCGAGGAAGCGCTGTTGAGAGCTCTGTCTTGCGGCCCGGTAGGAATCGGAGACGGCCCCGGGCACAGCGACGGTGAGCTCCTCGGCCGCACGCTGCTGGACGATGGGGTCCTAGCACATCCCGATACACCCCTGGTGCCAGAGACAAAGTCCCTGGGTAAGGACGTCTTGCTTCTGTGGACTCGCCGAAGCACACCCGCGGGTGACTGGTGGTACGCTGTGGCTGTGAACAGGTCAAACGAGCCACTCCGCGTCTCGATTGACCCGCCTGGGGAGGATCAAACAGTCTGTTGGGATCTGTTGGCAGGCCACATGGTCAGTTGCACCCGGCCCACCATTCCCCCAAACGGGTTGGGGGGGTTCTTGTTCGCTCCAGTACGCGATGGAGTCGCACCGTTGGGCTTCACCGACAAACTCGTCCCCACTCCGCGAACAGCTTGGAGCGCGCGCTGGGAGGGAGGATGGCACCTGCCGCTTTCCTCGGGAGGCCAGGGAGCCCTATGGGCGCCGTGCGGAGCGCGCGTAGAACATGCCGATGGCTCGCGCCCGCCGCAGAAGCGGCAGGGAGAACTGGTTTTTTTCCAGGCGTCAAGAGAGGACGGCGAACTCCGCGTACGCGGGCGCCGCCGCTCCTCGCTCGCGCCCGGAGGAGGTGGAGCAGTATGAGATGCGTGTCGGCGGTGTTGGTTTCTTGCTTCGTAGCCACGTTCCTGGTGCTGGGGACAACCGAGCTACAAGGAGAGTTGATCGTACACAACAGCCACGAGCGGCTCTATCGCAATCCGTTCGGGGCCGTTGCAGCCGGAGAGCCCGTCTCACTCCGCATTGCCACAGGAAGCGAGGACGTTGATGCCGCCTCACTCGTGTGGGTGGACCTTGCCACCGGGCTGCAACGAGAACAAACAATGGAACCTGAAGCTCACAGCCCCGACGGAGCAGTCGTCTACTGGTCCAGTACCCTCGTCATCTCGTACCCCACCATTGTGCACTACTACTTCGTGCTGGAACGAGACGGAGAGCGATGGTACTACGGGGATACAAGCGAGATGGGGGGGAGAGGAACGCTCACGCGCGCCCGTCCGCAAGGTTTCCAGTTGACAGTACACGATCCGCAGTTTCGCACACCCGACTGGCTGAAGCACGCTGTCATCTACCATATATTCCCCGACCGCTTTCGTTCCAGCACTCCTGACAGTGCGGAGAGAGCTGTGGAGCGGGGGTTCCGGGGACACTGGCCGGCCCAAGTGCGCACCTGGGACCAGATGCCGGACAACCCCTATGAGGAGGGAATCAACCCAGAGTACGACGGCGATGGCATCTGGAACAACGACTTCTTCGGCGGCGACCTACCAGGCATTCTAGACTCTCTGGACTACCTCGCGGATCTGGGCGTGAGTGCGATATACCTGAACCCCATCTTCGAAGCGGCGAGCAACCACCGTTACGACACTGCCGACTACGAGTCCATCGATCGCGTTCTGGGGACCAACGACGACTTCGCGCAGCTGGCCGAACAGGCGGGAGCCCAAGGAATTAACCTCATTCTAGATGGAGTGTTCAACCATGTAGGCGACGACTCTCGCTACTTCGACCGCTACAGCCGTTGGCCCGATGATGTCGGCGCCTACGAGTACTGGGCTCAAGTGTACGACCTGGCTCATGCTGAGGACCTCCCCTACCGTGAGGCCGAGGAACGCGTGCGGGGGGAGCTCTCAGCCCAGGGGCTCGCCGACTTCACGTTCACCGAGTGGTTCGAGATCCGCCCCGAGATAGTGGGAGAAGACCTGGCTCCCTACGGAGGAGAGCGGTACGACTACGACGCATGGTGGGACCTGGAGAGCCTGCCGGAGGTCCGTGCCCCCGGCGGCAGCGAACTCAACTTAGACTCGTTTGCCGACTACATCATCCGCAATGACGAGTCCATCACCCGGCGCTGGATCCGCGACGGGGCAAGCGGCTGGCGCATAGATGTCCCCATGGAGATGGCTGACGAGTTCTGGGTGGCGCTCCGAGAGCACCTGAAAGGAGAGCAGGGGCTTTCGGACTACCCGTTCGGGGAGCCTGTGCTCATATCCGAGGAGTGGGGAGATGCCAGCCGCTATCTTCTGGGCGACAGCTTCGACTCGACGATGAACTACCGCCTTCGGTCGGCATTGCTCGACTTCCTGAGAGGAGGATCGGCCCGGGCGTTCCACGCAACGCTGATGAGCATCAGGGAGGACTACCCACAGGAGTCATTCTTTGCGCTCATGAACCTCCTCGGCTCACACGACACCGCCCGCGCTCTCACCGAGCTTGGCTACGTGGATACCGAACTGTTCTCCGATCGCGAGCGTGCTCACAGAATGTCCGAAGATGAAATCGCGACAGCCAATGCAAATGCCGTCCAGCGGCTGAAGCTCGCGGCCACCTTCATCTTCTCCTATCCCGGGGCTCCCACCATCTACTACGGCGACGAGCTGGGGCTGGCCGGCGACGACGACCCAGAATGCCGTCGGCCCATGCCTTGGGACAAGGTCAGCGAGGACAATGAACTCCTGCAGCACTTCCGAGCGGCCAGCGACATCCGCCAGGAGAACCCTGTGCTGCGCACCGGGGAACTCATCCCCCTTTATGCCGATGGTTCGACCTACGTGTTCGGCCGGAAGCTCGTGGGACAAGAGGATGCGCTCGGCCGAAGCGAGTACCGCCTGAGCAGTCAAGATGCCACTCACTCCCTTAGGATATCCGAGCACAATGCGCTCGCCGTCGTCGCCGTCAGCGTAAACGGAGAAGCTGAGCTGGTGGTCGATGTCTCCGAGCTCGCCCGAGACGGGCTGGTATTCGTCGATCAGCTGGGAGGCGAGCAGTGCGTAGTCGAAAACGGCTCCCTCACCTTGTCGCTTCCGCCACTGGGTGGAGCGGTGTTGCTCACCTCGCCGAAGCAGGACTTGACTCCTCCCCCCGCGCCGTCGGGGTTGGTCGGCGAGGGCGTGAACAGGGGCGCTGCCCTTCGCTGGGATGCGACGCCGGAAGCTGTTTCCTACAACGTCTACCGCACGCCTCTCCCGGGCGGGCACTACGCGTTGGTTGCCCAAGGTCTCTCAAAGACTGAGTTTCGCGATGACCACCTGGAGAACCGGGTTCGTTATCACTACACAGCCACCGCAGTGGACGAGGCCGGAAACACAAGCCACTTCTCCGATCATGTGGTTGTGGTGCCGGGGCCCCCGATCTCCCGGACCGAACTGGGCGAGTTCCCCCTGCAAGGCCAAGAACACCTTCTGGAGGTGGGAAAGCGCATCCCCGCAGTGGAAGCGCGAGTCTGGGTCCCCGGGTTGGACACGGAAGCGGTGGCCGGCGAGGCACTGCTGGCTCGCGTCTACTTTGGGCGATCGGAAGACCCGACAACGTGGAGCTGGAAGGAGGCATCCTTCGTGGAGTCGGCGGACGCAGGGCATCTGTACCAGGGGACTTTTGTTCCCGACAGACCTGGTCGCTGGTACACCACGTTGGGTTTCTCTGCGAACCGGGGTCAGACCTGGCAATTTGCCCGCTATCCGGACGACTCGCTGGCCTGGTTTGAGGCAGTGCTGAACGCAGCTGTAATGCCGCCGGAGGCCCCCGACCTTGGTGCCCCACGCACTCTGCGCAGGCTCGATGCTCCCAGCCACGTGACGTTCGAGCTACGTCACCCACAGCCCGCCACCGTGGACCACCTGGAGATTCTCAGGCGAGTCGGGGACGAAGACTGGCACACCTTGGCCACAGCGGGTCCGAGAACCCGCTCGTTCGTCGACACGGAGATCGTGTACGGGGCCCCCCATGCGTACAAAGTGGTGGCGGTGGATCGCTGGTTCCACCGTAGCGAGTCGCCGGCGTTGGAGATCGTGCCTCAGCCCGCCCCTCCTCGCCAGTCGCCCATCTCTCTTTCCCCAGGCGAAGTGGATCCAGCAGTGGACGGCTCAGTCGACGAGGAGGCGTGGCAGAGGGCCGCCCAGCTACCGGGAAACGGGGACATCACCCAGGCGTTGGTAGGGTACGGGTCGCGCCATCTGTACGTCCGCGTGGACCTGGCCATGTCTCCCGCCGAGCGGATAGGGCAGGAGCACAACGTCATGCTCTATCTGGGTCCCTCCAGCCAGTCCGCAAGCGGAGACCCAGTCAACGTGCAGGCTCGTTTTTCTGGCGATGATCTGGGCATGCCCCTGACCCAGCTCGTCCAGTTACAGCTGGTCAACGTCGACGCTCAAGGACGTGGCTACGTGTTTCGGTACACACCCGACGGGACGGGCGGATGGCAGTTCGCCAGCCGCATTCAAGATCTGTCTGAGCGCATCGCCCGAGTGGGCGAGACGATCGAGTTTCAGATCCCTCTGCAGGCGCTGGGGCTCGACCGATCGGAGGAGCTCGTCCTGTGGGCGAGGGTGGCCTTAGAGCAAGAAGGACTCCTTTTGGGCACGGCCCCCGGCCAGCCGGCCAGCCTGCGCATTCCGCCGCTGGTCACCGGGGAGATCGTCGCTGAGTTGGCCGACCCGCGGGGCGACGACCACGGCACGGGCACCTACACCTACCCCAAGGCGGGTGTGTTCGACGAGGAAGGCCTATTCGACCTCCTACAGTACACCGTTGTCGACCAGGGAGATGCGTGGGTGCTGGCGCTGGAGTTCGCCTCCCTCCCGAACCCGTGGGGCGGTCCCTTGGGCTTCAGTCATCCACTCATTCACATCTACCTCGACGTGGAGGAGGGAGGTCGCACGACAACGGATTCAGCCGGCGAGGCCATGCGGGTGAAATTCTCCACGAAACACCCGTGGAACTTCTTTGTCAAGGTGGCCGGCTGGCCGGACTACGGACGGCACCTGTACACTGCTGAGGACGAACAACACCGAGTGGATGTCTCATCCGACCCCGTCCGGAGGACAGTGTACGTGAAGATCTCCAAGGGGCTGGTGCCCCAGATCTGCGGGACTCATTACGTCCTGGTCGCCTCGCAAGACGGGTACGGTCCGAACCACATCCGTCCCGTTGGCCGTGAGGCCGGAGAATGGACAGGCGGCGGCAGTCCCGCCCCTGACCTCGCCCCCTGGACCTACGACTACTTGGCCCCAGAGGGCTGGACCCAGGAGGAGATCCTGGGAGGGTACGACGCACAGATCGGTACCCAAGCTGAACTCCTACCGGTCATCGTGGAGTGCGACTGAAGGAGGTGATGCAGCCGAAGGAAAAGGGGAGTCCAAATAGACCGACCTTTGAGGTCGAAGGGATTATCAGATCGGTGCCAAGGAGGTATTGGATCATGCGTAACTGCGTGAGTTTGCTACTGAGCCTTATGCTTACTGTGGGATTGGGGGCCCTGGCGTTGGCCAGCACACCCGGTGTGCTCACCATCTGGGCCGACGACACCCGAGCTCCGGTATTCCGTACGATAGGAGAGGAGTACACCGCCGCCACAGGAATCCCAGTGGAGGTGTACGAAGTCCCCTTCGATGACATCCGTGGCCAGCTCGTCACAGCGGGCCCGGTGGGCGAAGGGCCGGATATCATCATCGGTGCCCACGACTGGGTGGGAGAGCTGGCAGCCGATGGGCTGCTCATGGAGATCGACCTTCCGGGCGACCTGGTCGCGGAGTTCGACTCTGCCACGTTGGAGGCCTTCTCACAAGTGGGACCCCTGTACGGTATCCCCTACGCGAGGGAAGGCATTGCTTTGGTGTACAACAAGGACCTGATCGAGGAGGTCCCGGAACATTGGCATGAGCTGGTTGAGTTCGCCCGCGATTTCACTGACCCCAGCGTGCCTCAGTACGGCTTCGCCGTGCAGAACCCCGACCCGTATCACTCCTTCCCCTTCGTCTCCGCCCTAGGCGGGTACATCTTCGGCTACGACGAGGAGGAGGGCTTGGTTCCGTGCGATGTCGGCCTCGACAGCGAGGGTGCCATTGCCGGCGTTGAGTACATGGCCGACCTGTTCCGCGAGGGACTCCTCCCCGCCGGGCTCGGTTGGGATGAGTGGACGGCCTTGTTCGTGGAGGGGCGAATCGCCACCGTCATCACGGGGCCCTGGGCTCTGGGATTCATGCGGGAAGCCGGGCTGGACGTCGGAGTGGCCCCCATCCCATTGATCGAGGGGCAGCGACCACGTCCGTTTATGGGAGTGCAGGGCGTGATGATCTCAGCCTACTCCGCAAACCAAGCCATCGTCGAGGATTTCCTGTTCAACTACTTCATCACCGAGGAAGCGATGGTCGCTCTGTTCGAACAGGACCCGCGGCCGCCCGCCTACCTGCCCGCGGCCGAGGCCGTCGCTGACGACGAGATCCTGCAGGGGTTCATCGAGGCTACGGCAGGCGCCACGCCAATGCCCGGCATCCCTGAGATGGCTGCCGTATGGGGTGCGTGGACCGACGCCATGGAGCTCATCGGCTTGCAGGAGCTCACTCCGGAGGAAGCGCTGTCCCAGGCTGCGGATAACATCCGCGCGACGCTGGGCTGCGAGTAGGAGTAGAATGCGTTGGTAGGGGGTGGGTCTCCTCACCCCCTACCACTGACAATGGTCAAACCAAGGGGCCTTACGCGCACCGTGCGGGCCGTAGTAAAGATCGCGGTCCTGAGTGTCTTGGACGCTCTGGCGGGCTTTTGGTGCGTCCTCTTCGCTCTCGACGGTAACTGGCTGTTCCTTGCGTTCGTAGGAGGAGGAACAGTCGCCATCAATGCGCTCGCGCTCTCCAGGCGGAGTTACCCGTTCCGTTACCTTGCCCCGGGATGGTTCTTCCTACTCCTCATGGTGGTGTACCCAATGGGCTACAACATCTACATATCTTTCACCAACTACGCCACCGGCCACATCCACTCCAAGGACGAGGCCATCCGCCTGATCACCACCAGGGAGTACACACCCGCCTCCCCGCTGACCTTCTCGTTCACGGCGTTTGGAACAGACAAAGAGCTCTACGCGGCGCTCCTCGAGGGAGACGAGCGCCAGTATGTTGTTTTCCCCGACGGAACTCGAACAGCGCCGGAAGAACACGAGCTTGTGGACGAAGACGGGGATGGACAGGTCGACTACCTAAACGGCACACCCCGCCTGGAAGGTACTGCCCTAGCCTCCCACTTGGGGGAGCTCCAGGCCATTCGCGTTCCGTACGAGGACGGATGGCTGCGCATGGCCACCCTGCGGGAGTTTCGCAAGCGCCTTCCCCAGTACGAGTACGACCCCGAGAGGGATGTGATGGTAGATCGGCGGAGCGGCGTCGAATACGCAGCGTCCGGTGATCGCTTCCTGGGACCGGAGGGAGAACGGCTGGACCCCGGCTGGACTGTATTCGTGGGAACAGCGAACTACCAGCGTTTCTTCGCCGACCCACTCTACCATCGAGCGTTCCTTCGCGTGCTGGGGTGGACGTTCGCCTTCGCCATCCTCAGCGTTCTCTGCAGCTTTGTCGTGGGCCTTGCTCTGGCCAACCTGCTCAATGACCCCCAGCTCCGCTTTCGCAAGTTGTATCGTTCTCTGCTCATCGTGCCCTACGCGCTGCCTGCATTCATCTCCATACTCATCTGGAGGGGCTTTTACAACGTCGACCTGGGGTTGTTCAACCAGGTCCTCTCCAGTGTGTTCGGTACCAAGGTACCATGGCTGACCACTCCTTTCTGGGCTCGCTTTTCCCTGGTGCTGACCAACGTGTGGCTTACTTATCCGTACATGCTGCTCGTGTCGCTCGGGGCGCTGCAGTCCATCCCAGGGGAGCTGTACGAGGCAGCCCGAGTGGACGGTGCAGGACCTTGGCAACGATTCCGCAAGATCACTCTCCCGTTGCTCATGATCACGATCGCCCCATTGCTCATCGGCTCCTTTGCCATCAGCTTCAATAACTTCACCCTTATCTGGCTGCTCACCGAGGGGCGTCCTGCCGTGGAGGTGGGAGCACGAGCGGGCTCCACCGACATCTTGCTCTCGTATGCGTATCGACTGGCCTTCGAGGGGGCCCGTGGGCACGAGTGGTCGATGGCCTCGGCCTTGTCCATCCTGATCTTCGTGATTGTCATTCTGGTCTCCGGAGTGAGCTTCCTCCGGACGAAAGCATTGGAGGACATATCAGGTGGCCTATAAATGGAAGCAAAAAGGCGCTCGCTGGTGGGGCAAACGCCTGCTGCGTAACGCCCTTATATGGGTGGCTCTGGCCTTCGCCCTGTTCCCCGCAGTGTTTGTGTTGGGGACATCGTTCAACCCCAGCCAGAACCTCAGCACCACTCGGGCGATTCCACTGAACCCGACAACCGACCACTATCGTCATCTTGTGACGGATACCGCTTTCCCCACGTGGCTGTGGAACACAATCAAGGTCGCTGGAATTACCTCGCTGCTGAGTGTGTTCCTCTGCGCTTTAGGGGCCTATGCTTTTTCTCGGTTCCGGTTCACCGGGCGACGACCAGCCTTGCTCACCATGCTGCTGGTGCAGATGTTCCCCCAAACCCTGGCCATGGTGGCCATCTACCTTCTCCTGTTCGGACTGGGCGGCTACATCCCCTGGCTGGGGATCAACACACATCCCGGGCTCATCCTCGTGTACCTGGGAGGGGCCATGGGGTTCAACACCTGGTTCATGAAGGGGTATTTCGATACGATCCCTCGTTCGCTGGAGGAATCTGCTATGGTGGACGGGGCGTCGCCGTTCCAGGCTTTCCTCCGTATAGTGCTCCCCTTGGCTCGGCCGATCCTCGCCGTGGTGTTCATTATCCAATTCATAACACTGTACTCCGAATACTTGCTCGCTAGTGTGTTGCTGCGAGGTGAGAAGATGTTTACGCTCGCCGTGGGGCTCAATCTGTTCATCGGGGAGAACTTCCGCAACCGCTGGGGGAGCTTCGCCGCTGCTGCAGTCCTGGGCGCGCTATTGATCCTAGGCATATTCTACGCCCTGCAATCCCAGATAGTCTCCGGCCTCACCCGCGGTGGGGTCAAGGAATGACAGTGCCGGGTTGGGTTCAAGATGCCGTCTTCTACCAGATATTCCCCGACCGCTTCCGCAAGGGTGACCCGCAGGAGACATCGTCCGCCGTGCAAGCGTGGGGTGAGCCTCCCGGCCGCAGCAGCTTCTTCGGCGGCAACATCCGGGGTATCCTGCAAGGACTTGATCACATCCAAGGTCTGGGGGCGAGCGCGCTGTACCTTACCCCCGTGTTCCACTCCCCCTCCAACCACAAGTACGACACCACAGACTACTACGTGGTCGACCCCCGGTTCGGCGACGAGCGAGCCCTGCGCGACCTCGTAGGCGAGGTACACGCCCGCAAGATGCGCATCATCCTGGACGGGGTGTTCAACCACTGTGGCCTGGGCCACCCGTTCTTCCAGGACGTGCTGGCAAGGGGAAAGTCCTCCCCTTACTGGGATTGGTTCCACGTATGCGGAAATGAGGTAGTGCAGAAACCTGAGCCCAACTACGCCTGTTGGGCAGGAGTGCATACGATGCCCGAGTGGAACCACCACAACCCGGAAGTTGGGGAGTACCTGTTGGACGTCGTACGTCACTGGATCAAGACCTACGATGTCGACGGCTGGCGCCTGGACACTGTGGAGTACCTCCCCCCGGACTTCGTCCGCGAAGTCCGCCAGGCAGCGAAGGAGGAGAAGCCCGACGCGTACATCCTCGGCGAGGTGATGGGGGTGGCCTCGTCCTGGTTCAAGCACCGAGCAGTGGATGGCGTGATGCACTACAAACTGTGGGAGGGGCTGACCGGATTCGTGGCCGAGGGCCGGCTCGATGGTCCTCAGTTCGCCGGGTTCGTCCGCTCCATGTGGCGCAGCTATCCGCCAGCGAATGGCCGCGCCTGCTACACGCTGCTCAGCAGCCACGACAAGCCGCGCTTTCTCACCTTGAGCAAAGGAGATGCTCGCCGGCTTCGCCTGGCCGCAGGGTTCTTGTTCGGCCTTCCCGGAGCCCCGGCTGTGTACTACGGGGACGAGGTCGGCCTGCAGGGCGGACATGATCCGGACTGCCGACGATGCTTTCCGTGGAACGAGGCGGAGTGGGACAAGGAGACGCTTAAGCTCTTCAAGAGCTTGGCGGCGCTGCGGCTACGGGAGCCGGTGCTGCGCCGTGGCTCTCTTTCCCGGGGAGATTGTCGGGGCACAGTAGCCTCGTTCGTGCGACAGCTGGAAGGATGCAAGGCGGTGGTCGTGGGGAACGCAGGCGATGCCGACTCCACAGCATCATTGCCCGCCTCGGGGCCCTGGCGGGACGCCCTGGAAGGGGGCACTCTGCGCACCAGCAAGATCACACTACCCCCGTGGGGTTTCAGGATCCTCCTACAAGGAGGCGGTACAGCTTGACGTACTCCCGGGCGGAGGACTGCCAGGAGTAGTCGCCACGCATTCCTCTCTCGACGATCTTCGTCCACCTGTCCGGCCTGTCCCGGTATATCTCCAGGGCACGCCTCAAAGCGGAAAGCATGTCCTCCGCGGTGTAGTCCGCAAAAACTAATCCGTTGCCCTCCGCCCCCTCGAACACCGTATCGGCCAGGCCCCCGGTGGCACGTACGACTGGCACCGTCCCATAGCGCAGCGAGTACATCTGGTTGAGCCCGCAAGGCTCGAAGCGTGAAGGCATCAAGAACATGTCGCTTCCTGCCTCGATTCGATGGGCCAACGTCTCGGAAAACCCGATGTGGACAGCTATCCTCCCGCCACTTCGTCCCTCCGCCTCACGCAGGGCCTGCTCGTAGCGAGGATCTCCTTCTCCCAACACGACTAGCTGGATCCCCAGCGAAAGCATTCGGTCCAGCGCCTCCACAACCAGGTCCAGTCCTTTCTGTTCCGCCAGGCGACTGACCATGCCCACCAGAGGCACATCCTCTTCCTCGTTCAGTCCCAGCGCCCTCTGCAGCGACCTCTTGTTGGTCGCCTTGCCCGACGGGTCTTCGGCGCAGTATTGGGCCCACAGATGAGGGTCGAAGGCCGGGTCCCACAAATCCTGATCGATGCCATTCAGGACCCCAAACAAGTCGCTGGCCCGCGCCTCGAGGTCATCCTCCAAGCCTTCACCTTGTTGGCGTATCTCCCGGGCGTAGGTTGGACTCACGGTGGTGAGCATGTCTGCCCACCGGATCCCGCCTTTGAGCAAGTTGAGCTGTCCGTCCTTTCTCAGATCCTCGAGCTCACAGTCGTCCAGCCCAGTCGCGTCCCTGCGCTCCCACGCGAAGCTCCCTTGGTAGCCAAGGTTGTGAATGGTGAGTAGAGAGCGCGCTCCCCAGGGGGCCAACCCTGCTCGCAAATACGGAGGGATCAGCGCTGCGTGCCAGTCGTGCGCGTGAACTACCTGCGGATGCCAGCCAAGCGCGTCTGGCAGAGCGAGAGCTCCGCGACAGAGGAAGGTGAATCGCTCCAGGGAGTCGGCGTAGTCCCCACCACCCTCGCCGTAGATCTGCGGTCGGTCAAAGAAGTGGTCATTGGCAAGAAGATATACGGGGACTGAGCTCGACGGAAGATTCGCTTGGAACACCGTACACCGGACGTTATCGTCACCTATGGGAACAAAGAAGCGTGCCTGCTCGCGGGCCTGCGCCTTCTCTCTGATGCCATGATAGCAGGGCATGGCCACAGCCACATCCACGCCGAGCTTCGCCAAAGCCCGGGGCAGTGCCCCCATCATATCGGCCAGTCCTCCCACTTTGGCCAGCGGCGCAACCTCTGCAGCCACCATCAGAACCCTCATCGTGCACCTCCGTACTACCTAGCCTCGGAGATGAACTCCGCCGTTACGTCTGCTGGGTGGTTGGTGATAGCGTTGCTGCGTCGGAGTTCATCTCCGATCTTCTGCGACTCCGATCTCCAAGCGGACGACGTTCTGCACCCAGTAAGCGCCGGCCGACTCTGCGTCGTAGGCTTCGTTGCTCACTCGGCCCCCCGCCGGGAGCACCGCAATCTGTGGCCCCTCTCTCCACGCCGGAGGGATGAGTCCGTCCTTCTCGAAAGCTAGGACCACTGGGAAAACGGGATCCTCAAGCCGGTCGACGGAGAAGTCAACGCGGTACCCATCAGCCGCCACAACCGTAATCCGACTCGGCCACAGCTCGGGGAAGTAGTGCTGCACCAACGCCTTAAGGCGAGCCCCTCGATAGAAGGCCGAGGCTGACCAGCTATCATACCTGTTCTGATACGAACCCTCACCCTCCTCTGTGGGCAAGCTCTGAAGGTCGGCCAAGGTCAAGCGTATCTCGTGTGGTCCGGCCAGGACGACCAACAGCTCCTCCGGCGGACGGCCCGTGCGAAGGAGCGCCAGCGCCGCCAGGACAAGCAGAGCGCCCAGGAAGGCGCTCCAGCGCACTCGTCGGCTCAAGGCCATCCCGCGCCCCCTCCTGCCATAAACCAGCCTGACGCCGCCAAAGCCGCCCCCGCGATGGCCACCAGCAGGCCATCGCCCAACTCCCAAGGCAAAGTCTCCAACGAGGTCCGATGTCCCCTAAACCCAAATCCCCTTGCCTGCATGGCCAACGCCACCCCCTCCGCGCGGGACACCGCCGACGCCAGGACCGGCAGCACCGTCCACCTCACATGTGCAGCAAGGCGCCACGGACGCAGCGTGAGGCCCCGCACATGCTGCGCTTCGCGCACCCGGACATACTCCTGACGGAACAAAGGCAGGAATCGCAGTGCGAGCACCAGCATGTAGGTGTACCTATAGGGAAGCCGGGTGCGCGAAACCGCCGCTGCGAAGTCCTCCGGAGGGGTGGTAGCCACGAACAGCAGACTCCCTCCCAGGATGCCGAGGAATCGCAACGCCATCTCCGCCCCCAACCTCAATCCCTCAGCGGTGACCGTTAGCGGCCCTGCTGCGGCCACCACCCTCCCCGGGACCACCAAGGCCTGCAAAACCAGCAGGAATCCGCCAAAGGATAGCGCCGCACGGAACGCTCCCCGCCGGACCAGCCGCCTGCCCCCCAGCAGAGCCGGAAGCAAAGCGAAGCTCGCCTTCACCACCACGCCCGGGGCTGAAAGCACCAAAGCGGCATGTGCGCACAACAGGCAGAACTTCGCCAGGGGATGTCGCATCCGCTGCCTCGCCATCCGGCGCGCATCCCCTGCTACATCAGCAGCACAGACTCGACTCACCATGGCTCGTTCCAGTACTCTGGGGTGAACTCCTCCAGACCGCACGAGCGCAGCTGCCCGAACACTTCCCTGCCCGCTCCGAGCATCATCTGCTGTCCCATGAACAGAACTCGGTGCGCCAACCGGGCCAACATGGGAATCCGATGAGAGACCATGACCACAGCAACGCCCTGTTGGCTGGCCCGCAAGACCTGTCGAGCGACCCACTCAGCGTTCTCTCTATCCTGCCCAATGAAGGGCTCGTCCATGAGCAGCACTCTCGGCCCCTGCGCCAGTGCCAGTGCCACGGTTAGTCTCCGCCGCTCGCCGATGCTCAGCCGCAGTGGGTGTTCTGCGGCCAGAGCGGACAGACCGGCCCGACTCAGCCACTTGCTCCCTCCTTCCGCTCCCAGGGCCAGCTCATCGGCCACTGTGGGGGAGAACAGCTGGTGGTGAGGCATTTGGAACACAAGGGCCAGCTGCCGCCTCCGCGCCTTGGGCGCCAACGAGGCGGGATCGCACCCATCTATCCGCACGCTGCCCCCCTGAGGGCGGACCAGGCCAGCCAGGATCCGCAGCAGGGTGCTCTTCCCTGTTCCATTGGGCCCAGCCACGCCCAACACCTCTCCCTCCCCCAGGGCGAAGGAGACCCCCCCAAGAAGCTCGTTCCCCTCAGGGTAGGAGAACTGGAGGGCACGGACGTCGAGCACCTGCGGGCCGGGACGCCTGAGCTGAGTGTTGGCCGCCCTCTGCTGGCGATCGTCCCCTGTGGAACCTGAACCGCCCAGGCAGACGAAGCGTGGGTTCATGATGCGCAACGGGCCCAGTCGGTGCTCAGCCACAAGCAGTGCCCTGCCCTCGTGGGCCTGCCGGCCGAGGAGCGAAAAGAGCTGTTGTGCCGCCTGCGGGTCGAGGTGGGCCGTCGGCTCATCCAGCAGCAGCACTTCAGGGTCCAGAGAGAGCGCGGCCGCCAGCGCCGCACGCTGCTTCTCGCCACCGGAGAGCTTCCACGTCTCTCTTCCGGCAAGCCGCTCCATTCCAGTGGCGGCAAGCGCTCTGTCTACCCTGCCGGAGATCTCCCTCTGGGGGAGCGCAAGGTTCTCCGGGCCGAACGCAACCTCATCGCGCACCCGCAGGGTGCACAAGCCTGCCTCTGGGTCCTGCTGCACCAAGCCCAGTCTCTGGGCCCGCTGGGCGAGGCCCGGCGGGGCGGGCACACCTCCCAGCAACACCTCCCCGCTCACTTCAGCAGGTATTCCCTCCGGGATGTAGCCGATGGCGGCATGTAGCACCGTGCTCTTTCCCGACCCCGACGGGCCGGCAAGCACCACCACCTCGCCCTTTTCCAGGGCGCAGTTGAAGTCTTTCACAGCGGGAGCCGACCTGGTGGGAAAGCGCACCGACAGGCCACGCAGTTCCAGCGCGGTCATCTCACCTCCAACGCCACCACATCCGACACCCACAGGGTCCCGGAATGGTCTGGGGAGACGAGCCGCAACCGATTGCCCTCTCGCACCAGGATCACCCGCTGAGCGTCCTGCAACCCCTCCAGGGGGAACCGCACCGCGTAGCCATCTCGACCCCGCACCACGAGCTCAGAGGCATCCTCAGTCGGTCGGACAGCCCGCAAGATGGCACTCACAGGAACGCCGGTGTACGGTCGCTCAGGCTCATAGGTGATCGCGCCCACCAACTCGGCGAACACTGTGACCTCCTGTCCGGTCCACTCTTCGTAATGGAAACTCGCCGGCTGCTCCACCTCTCCTCCGACCCGAAGCGAAGCCCCCTCGCCAAGGGGTTCCCATATACCCAAGTAGTAGTAGCCGCCCCCCGCGGCAATGGCAAACGCTGCCCCCAGCGCCGCCCACGTACGAGCTCGGCCCGGACGAGCAACCGGCGAGCGCGAGAGCCCGGCTCGGCTCAGCGCCCCGAGGAGATCGTAGGAAAGCCACCCCCCAAGCAAAGCCCCTGACAGTGCCGCCAACCCAGCCATGAACAGAACATAGGCGGGAGGTACGCCCGAAAAGTACAGCGCCTGGAACACAAACACGTTGGAGGCAGCGGCGCCTGTTCCCGCCACCACGTAGGCCCATAGAGCCAATCGCGGGCTCAACGAAAGCCCCAAGTCGACCAATATCCCCTGTACTGCTGATACCAGCACAATCACCACTCCATGTGTGCCGCCCATGAGGAACTCTACGGTCCCCTTGGCCAACCCAGTCAGCGTCCCCGTCCCTCTCCGACCGGTTAGGCCTGCGGCGAGCAGCGGCCACAGCACGTGTAGCCCAGCCAGTATCTGCCCGGCCCCGAAAGGCACGCCCAGGAAGCGGTTGATCATGTTGCCCAAGTAGCCAATGTAGGCGGACATCGCCCCGCCTACGGAGGCCATCGCCGCCGCCAGCACGAGCTCACGTACGCTGAACCGGCCTAACCCCACAGGATGACGGTTCGCTATACCCATAGCACCCGTTCCATCTTCTCCACGGACTCAGCGCCTCGACCCCGCATTAACGTCACCATCCCCACCAGCCAACACCGGACTCTGGGCGCTATCTGCTGGTTGCATCGGCCACATGGGCACCTCCAGCTCCCGGACTCCCAGGCCGTCGCCGCTACGAGCAACGGGAACGCTGTCATAGCTGTTCCTCCTCGAACGGCAGCGTCCGTATCGCTGCCGGAGGGATGACCGCCGCCAACCTCGCACTCCCGCCGACCTCCTCCTCGGACACACTCAACGCGTTCACCTCGAACCCTCGACACAGGAGAACCAAGTTGGTCAGCTGACCGATCCGACGAACCTTCAGAACACGGACTGGGAAGACGTTGGCCTCAAGCAAAAAAGGCGGCCGCCCACGGACGACCAGCACAGCCTCCGGCGGGATGACCACCCATAGTCTGTCCGTCCTCGCAGGACTCAATGCTGTGAGCCTCTCCTCGCCGATCTCCACGGTCACCCTCCCCGCGACCTGTTCCACAACAGGAGCGAGGAAGGTGTTTCGGCGCCAGAGATCTGGGTGGACAGGAGAGAAGGCCTCCTGCCCTCCGAAGCTCAGCCGACCTGCCCACAGCAGCGACTCCAGCACCTCCTTCGGGGTACCTCCGGCCACCAACAGGTCGGCCAAGGAGATGTCCAGAAGCTCGGCAAGGGCTCGCAGCTGCGGGAGCCGCGGGGGAGGCCGATCGCCCCGCTCAATCCGCCACAGGCGCGAAGCGTCCATCCCGATCCTGCGTGCTGCCTCCCGCAGGGTCAAGCCACGAGCCTCACGGGCGCTTCGTACCAGCACTCCGAACTCGGGTACAGACATGTCCGGCGATACTAGCCGTGCTGTTGTCACTTGTCAACGCTCGCGGTGCATCGCTCCGTAGGTGCTGCACCCTCTCAACGTTTGCAGTTGTGCCCAAGGGCGTCGTCCGTATAATCGCGTTGAGCGGTAACCGGGGGAGCCCAACAGGGCTGAGAAGAGGCAACGCCCTCGACCCCTGGAACCTGACCTGGGTCATGCCAGCGTAGGGAAGGTTACCTGACGCGGCCCAGCCCACGTCCGCATTGTCGAGGGCGAATGCCCACCTCCAGTTGCCAAAGGTGACCCCTGCGCCTGGGAGCAGACGCCTGCACTGTCTCGCTCCCCTTGCGGGAGGGTCCGAGTTGGAGGGATACGTGTGTTCATGTTGCGCCAGGCAGTGGCTCGTGGGGGACCCGGACGTGGCCGGTAAGGTGTCGCGTTTGTTCTTGGAGCAGAAACTCTTTCCGACGCTCTTGGGCACGGAAGAGCTCCTGTGGGGCCCGAGACCGGGAGGGGACTTCGGAGCGGTTGCTCTGGACGAGACGAGGGCGTTGGTAATGGCCACCGACCCACTGGCTGTGTCCCCGGAGCTAGGCTGGGAGCGGTCGGCCTGGCTGGCTTTCCATCTGATAACGGTAGATGCGGCGCTATCAGGCATACACCCCGCATATCTAACTGCAAGCTGGGCCATGCCTGAGCACATGTCGGAGGATGCGTTGGGAGAGGTATTGACAGCGTTCCACCTGCAAGCGCAGGAATACGGTGTGCAAGTCGTGACAGGACACACGGCCCGGTATCACGGCGTCTCCTTCCCTTGGGTCGGGGCGGCTACAGCCATAGGCGTCGGCCGGCAGAGCGAGCTGCGTCTTCCCTCTCTGGCTCGGCCTGGTGATGCGCTTTTGCTTTGGGGAACGCCGGGACTAGAGGCGGCCGTGTTGCTGGCACTCACTCAGCCTGGGCAAACTCGGCCCGAGCTCTCGCGCTGGGCCGAGGAGAACTTCTTCCAGCTCTCGGCTCTCGACGTCACGCTGAACGCCGCCCCCCTGCCGGGGGTCCGATGCATGCACGACGTTACCGAGGGAGGGCTTCTGGGGGCGGTCGCTGAGCTGGCTTCCGCCATGGGACGGGGAGTAAAACTAGACTGGGACTCCCTGGAAAGCGACGCCCAGGTCTGGGAGTTGCTGCAGCCTGTTGAGCTCTCCCCCTGGGAGGTCACCAGCTGCGGGAGCGTGCTCGCCGTTGTTTCACCGCGGGCAGCTACCCAGCTGGTGCAGCAAGGGTTTCGACAGGTCGGCGTGGTGCGCACGTCTCCCAACTCAGTGGTGGTCAACCGGGGACGCACTACCCCCTTGCGTGCCCCGGAACACGACGGGTTCTGGGATGTCTACGCCGACCGCGGAGCGCACAAGGAGGGACAATGAGACTTGCAGGGTTGTTGTGTGTTGCAGTTGTACTGGCGACGGCGAGTCTGGCTGCGACAGCCGATCAGTTATTGGTTTACACATACGATTCGTTCGTCGCCTGGGGACCGGCCCAGGCAATCAAAGATGCGTTCGAGGAAACGCACCCGGGCGTCGAACTTGTATGGGTAGCCCCGGGAGATTCCTCAGAGATGCTCGCCCGGCTCATAGGCGAGCTGGACTTCGACCTTGCCACAGCCGACGTGTTCTTGGGAGTCGCGGATGTGGAGGTTCACAGGGCGGTCGAACACGCGCTGTTCCGCCCCCTGGAGCCCGAACTCATCCCCAACCTGAATTACGTGCCCCAGGAGCTCCGCCTGGAGGAAGACACCTACGTAGTCCCCTACGACTACGGGTACGTGACATTCGTCTACGATGCCGAGGCGTTACCCGAGGAGCTCGTGCCCCGCACGTTGGACGATCTTCTGCGTCCGGAGCTCAAAAGCAAAATCGTCCTGCAAGACCCACGCACCTCGTCGCCCGGGCTCTCCTTCCTGTTGTGGACAATCGATCACTTCGGGGAACAGTGGAAGCAGTACTGGCGTGAGCTTATGCCCAACGTGTTGACGATCACCAAAGGTTGGACAGAGTCCTTCGAGATGTTCGAGGCCGGGGAGGCCCCTCTGATGATCTCCTACTCCACAGATGAAGCCTACTCCTACATCGTGCACGGAGATCTGCGCTATCGGGTCCTCACCCCGGGTGGCGAAGGGTACCGCCAGGTGGAGTACATGGGGATCGTCCGCACCACAGACAAACCCGACTTGGCTCACTCGCTCCTCAACATAGTGCTATCCCGCGAGGTCCAGGAGCTCATCCCCACCAGCCAGTGGATGTTCCCGGCCAGCGCAGAGGCAGAGCTGCCCGAGTCGTTCGCGCAACACGCAGTCATCCCCGAAAACCCCGTCTCCCTCGACCTGGAACTCGTGGCACAGAGCTTGGAGGAGTGGATAAGTCAGTGGCAGACGATTCTCATAGGACGCTGAGCTTCCGTCGCTGGACCAGCTGGGCCCTGCCGCTCCTCCCCTTGGCCTTCCTCGCAGTGGGGTTCTTCGCCCCCCTGTGGGAAGTGCTGCGCGAGGGTCTGCAGGTCCAGGGCCGATGGACACCCGAGTTGCTGGTAGAGCTGCTCGCCGACGAATACACACGCCACCTTCTCAGTTTCACACTGCAGCAAGCGCTGGTGTCCACTGTCTTCTCCCTCGTGCTCGGCTTTCCTTTGGGTTGGCTGCTCACCCGCTACAGCTTCCGCGGGAAGAAAGCTTTGCAGTCCCTCACCTTGGTGCCGTTCGTGCTGCCTCCGATCACCGTCGCCCTAGGCTTCGTCCTCTTTTTCGGCCAGGCAGGCTACGTAAATCGCGCCTTGATGTGGGTGTTTGGCCTTTCCCAACCTCCCATACGCGTGCTGTACTCCCTGTGGGGGATCGTACTGGCCCACGCATTCTACAACGCTCCCGTGGTGGCCCGATTCGTCAACGTAGCTTGGGCAGCTCATGACCCAGTTCTCACAGAAGCTGCCAGGGTACTGGGAGCCGGCAAGATGCGCTCTTTCCTCACAGTGACACTACCTTCACTCTTTCCAGCCCTGTTCTCCGCCCTGGCCCTCGTGTTCGTGTTGTGTACCCTTTCGTTCGCCATTCCCCTGGCTCTGGGTGGAGCCCGCTACGCCACGGTGGAGGTAGGGGTGTACCTGTTGGCACGAGTGTATGTTGACATGCCCAAAACTGCAGGACTGGCCACGGTGGTGCTGGCGATGTCACTCGCTTTGACCTACCTCTATTTGCGGGGAGGGGGACTGTTCCACACGGTGACTTCCGCTGAACGCCGCCAGCCAACCGTACCCCTGGTGACCCGGCGACGACCTCAGCGACTACTGTGGCTGGCGTATCTGATTCCTGCAAGTACAGTGTTCGTCGGACCCATGGCAGCAGTGGTTGCTGACTCCTTCCTGCGGGCCGCCCCCGGTGGTGGTTCCCCCACACTGCACTGGTACGCACTGGCCTTGTCCGCCGACACCAGCCCCTTCCTGGGCGCATCTCCGCTGGGAAGCATCCTCACGAGCGTCATCGTAGGCACAGCGGCCACCGCCGGGGCGCTGGTCCTGGGGCTGGCAGTCAGCGGCGCTCTACGTACATTGCGTTCCAAGGCGCTGGAGACGCTCCTCATGGCCCCTCTTGGCGTTTCGTCAGTGGTCCTGGGGCTCGCCTTGCTGTTGGCCTTCCGCCGCCCCCCGCTGTCCTACCTCCCCCCGGGGCCCTGGCCCCTCATTCTTGCCCACACGCTCATCGTCTACCCGTTTGTGGTCCGGTCTATACGCCCCTTGTGGCAGTCACTGGATCCCGCCCTGGTGGAGGCCGCGCGCTCGTTGGGTGCGACGCGGCGAGAAGCCTTTCGAACTGTGGAACTGCCCCTCCTGCGGCCGGGACTTGTGGTCGCCGGGGCGCTTGCCTTCGCCCTCTCTCTGGGAGAGATGACAGCAGCAGCCATGCTTGCTCGTCCGGGGATGAGCACGATACCGTTAGCCATCTACCGTTTTCTGTCTTCGCGGCGGTTTGGAGCCGGCTCAGCGATGGCTGCGGTGCTCATGATGGTGACAGCTCTCGCCATCATCATCTGGGAGCGCCTGGGGCGGACGAAAGAGGCGGAACAGAAGTGACTTTCCTAGAGGTTGCCAAGCTCAGCAAGCGCTTCGGCTCGGTGGTGGCGGTGGACGATCTCAGCTTCGCTGTCGAGCAGGGCGAGCTGGCCGCCCTGATCGGCCCCTCCGGCTGTGGCAAGACCACGACGCTCCGAATCATCGCCGGGCTTGAGCCCCCCGATGCCGGACGGGTCTTCCTTCGGACAAGGGACGTAACTCGCACCCCTCCCGAGTCTCGCGCTGTGGGACTCGTCTTCCAAAGTTATGCATTGTTCCCCCACCTGTCGGTGGCGAAGAATGTCTCATACGGACTGCGTCACAGGCCCCGGCGAGTCCGCAGGCAGCGTACCGAGGAGCTGCTGCGGCTGGTGGGCCTGTGGGATCAGTCGTCTCGTCGACCACACCAGCTTTCCCAAGGCCAAAAGCAGCGGGTGGCGCTCGCCCGGGCTCTGGCTCCCCAGCCTGAGGTTCTCCTGTTGGACGAGCCACTGGCGGCCCTGGACGCAGCCCTGCGGCTCCGCTTGCGAAGCGAGCTCAGGCAGATGCTGCGTGAACTGAGCGTCACCACCCTGTACGTCACCCACGATCAAGGTGAGGCCTTGGCTCTGGCTGATCGCCTGGCAGTGATGCACGCAGGACAGCTCGTGCAGCAGGGACCGCCGCCAGATGTCTACCTCCACCCCAAGACGCCCTTTGTGGCGGGCTTCTTGGGTCGAGCCAATCTGTGGCCGGCACAGGTTCTCCAAGTCAGCGGTGATCAGACAGTCGTCAGGGCCGGCGAACACACCCTCCTCGCTCGGCCGGGATCTGTACAGCCTGAGGACAGTGTCTACCTATTCTTCCGGCCGGAGGACGTAGAAATCGGGCGGGGGATGGATTTCCACGTACTGGAAGCCGAGTACCAAGGCGACCGGTGGGAGGTCAGGGCGCAACAGCAAGAGTTGCAGGTGCTTGTGTACCTTTCCACAGAGGTGGCACCGGGCGCGAAGCTCAAGCTGTCCATCCCCCCAGCGCGGCTTCAGCTTCTCCCCAGGGAGGAGGGCCCCCATTGACTTGCGTCCGCGGGCCGCTAGGATCACCTTGGAGGCGGATCATGAGAGTCCACAAATGGGTACGCTGTGTGGTGTTGTTTGTGGGAGCCCTGACGATGCTCACGGCTTGTGGAGGGGGGAGCTTCGACCTCGGCCTCACCCCGCAGGACGTCGAGCTCACTCAAGGCCAGACGGTGGAACTGGAGATCGAGCTGAACCGCGTGGGAGGGTTCACGGGGAGCGTGGACCTCAGCATCGAAAACACTCCACAAGGAGTGGAGGGCACACTAGAGCCCGACTCCACCGCCAACAGGACAAGCCTCCTGACTTTCTCGGCTGCGGACGATGCTCCCGCGGGCACGTACGCCGTGACTGTGCGCGCCAAGAGCGGTCGTCTGGAGCAGGAGGAAGAGGTGACCTTGCGTGTAGTTCCACGTCCGGATTTCCAGCTCATCGCCTCTCCTGCCACGCTCGTCTTGAAACAGGGTGACCGCACGTCGGTTACCGTGCGCGTCGAGCGTCAAGGCGGGTTCACCGGCGAGGTGCTCTTGGAGCTAGCGGAGGTCGCAGAGGACTTGGAGGCTGAGCTAGAAACGGAAGACGGCGATGAGGCACTTCTGTACATCCACACCGAGCGAGATACGCCGGCCGGCGACTACCGCATCGTTGTCCTCGGGCGCTCCGAGGACAGGGATCGCAGCACCCAGCTCGTCGTCGCTGTGGAGGCTGTTCCCGGCTTCGACCTATCTGCTGAGCCGGCAAGCGTCTCCCTCGCGCGCCAAGAGACCCAACCGATCGCCGTGCGCATACAGCGCTGGGCCGACTTCACCTCGACGGTCCACTTGGAGATCGTGGAAGAACTACCTGCCGGCGTGGAAGCGACATTCGAGCCCAACCCCGTCGAGGAGGGCGGGAGCACGCTGACCCTGCGAGCCAGTGAGGACGCTCGCCTGGGGACCTACTCCTTCACTGTGCGGGGTACCGCCGATGACCTGGCAGAAGAGCTGCCCATAGACATGGTTGTGGTAGGCCGCCACGGGGACCTCTAGCTCAGAGAACCGGGGTTCAAGTCAAGCTTCGCTCCCCGAGGGAGTTCCGGCAAGGCTTCCCCCAGGCGGTCAACGAGATCGTCTCCCCCGCGTATCAGAAGCTGTTGTCTAGCCACCCCCCTTCGTGGAGGCAGAGGCGCCGGCCCAAGCACTTCCAAGCCAGAACCTGCCAAGTCCCTCGCCAAGGCCTCAGCGCGAGTGTCGCACCCCCGTCCCTCCACTGTGAGCTTCGCCAGCAGGGAGAAAGGCGGATAGCCAAGAGCCTCGCGGTACCTCAACTCCTCCCGGTAGAACCCCTCGTAGTCCTCAGCAAGGGCACGACGGACGCTGTAGTGGTCGGGTTGGTCGGTCTGCACGATCACCTCTCCCTCCCGCGCTCCCCGGCCAGCCCTGCCCACAGCCCCGACCAACAGCCTGTACGCTCTCTCCCCCGCTCGAAAATCAGGTACAGACAGCAACGAATCGACATTAGCCACGCCCACCAAGGTGATACTTGGGAAGTCCAGACCTTTGCTGACCATCTGGCTGCCCACGAGGATCCTGATCCTGCCAGAAGCTACAGCGGCGATAAGGTCCCCTCGTTCGGAAACTGTGTCCGAATCGAGGCGTGCGACTTTCTTGCCTGGGAACAACCTTCTTGCCTCCTGCTCAACCCGCTGGCTCCCTACGCCGAACATGCGGAAGCGCTTGCCCCCACACGCCCGGCAGACAGGCTCACCTGCGGTGCTGCCGCACGCCGGGCAGCGAAAAGTGCGATCCGAAAGGTGGAAGACCATTGCCAATCCACATCCCGCACACCTCAGTGGGGCACCGCAGCTTCGGCATGCTGCTCCGGTGAAGTAGCCCAACCGACCCGAAAGGAGCAGCACCTGCCCCCCTCCTGCCAGATGCCGCTCCATGGCCTCCTGGAGTTCAAGCGACAGCACAGCACCTTTCGCTGGAACCGTACGCACTTCCGGCCGACTGCCTGCCAGGCGCTCAGTCAGCCGCGCGAGGCCGATCTTCCCCTGCTCGGCCCGATAGTAGCTCTCCACTGATGGTGCTGCTGCCCCAAGGACGACAGATGCTCCCTCGCAGCGCACTCGCAGCTCGGCCACATCCCGCGCATCGTAGTACGGAGCCATCAACTCCTGCTTGTACTGACCTTCCCCCTCCTCGTCGAGAACGATCAACCCCCCTGGCGATCGCAAAGGGAGGAAGACAGCAGATCGTGTCCCCACCGCCAGCTTCACCCTCCCCTCCAATCCTCTCTTCCACACCCGCCACCGTTCACTGCGCGGCAGCTCGCCGAAATAATGGTCGGGCTGCCATCCCAAGGTCGCACGGGCGCGGGCCGCCAGTTGCGGCAACAGAGAAACCTCAGGTGCCAGCAGGACGCCTGTGCCACCTCTCCTCACGGCTGCGCCGAGAGCTCGAAGATACACCTCCGTCTTCCCCGAGCCTGCGGGCCCCATAACAAGGATCGTTCCCCCTCGGCCAAGCGCCCCTGTCACTCGCTCCACAGCCTGCTCTTGCTCCCCGGTCAACCGACGGACCTTGTAGTCCTCGCGCAGAGGGAACGCAAAAGGGAACGCCTCAGTGCGCACCAGCCCTTTGCCCGCCAGGCGGGACAAAGCGTTGGCCGACACCCCTGCATGGCGCAACAGCTCCTCCTGCGCCATGCAGCCCTCCCGCAGGGCCTCGAGCACACGCGCCTGCGCCGGCGCCCGTCGACGAAGCTCCTCCAGCTCAGCGTCGACTTTGTCAGCCGCAACGTTCAGCACCCAGCGGCGCCGGCGGCTACGGGCCGCCTGCGGGATGAGCCTTCCCAGACAGAATCCAAGCGGCAGCCTGTTCTGCTCGGCGATCCACGCCAGCCACTGCAGAGCCGACGGAGGAATCACCGCCCCTTTATTCTCCTCTATAGGAAGCAGCGCCCCCTGGAAAGCTGTCTCTTCCTTGATCTCCCACACTACACCTGATAGCTTGCGTTTCCCCAGCTGGACTTTCACCCGATCCCCGACGGCCACATCCATACCCGGGGGTATCTCATAGTCCAAGGGCTCTCCTCGCGGAATGGGAAGCGCCACACGTGCGATCACTCCCCCTCCGCCTCCCGCCTTCTCACATGGCCCACAGCCCCCCTGACGCACATCTCCAGCTCAGCTTGGGGTGCCCGGTCGTTGTATGGCCACCCCCTTAGCTGCGGATCGTGCAGCAACTCCTTCGTCGTGGCCTCTTCATCCCGGCCGGTCTCCAACCACACTTGCTCCACCCTCTTCACCCAGTCTGCCACCGTGTGGCGATACTTCATCAACATTCCCCGAGCATCGCAGCTCGGGCCAAAATGCGTGTACAGAAGAACCTGGGGATTCAAGCCGGCCAGACGGTCAAGGCTGGACAACGTGGCCGCCAGGTCGAAGCTCGGGGGGGGTGTGGTCGGAAGCAGCTCCCCATTCCTGTAGATCCCGGCTGCATCCCCTGTGAACAGCCATCCCCCCTCCTGCTCGAAAAAGCAGACGTGATGTGGTGCGTGGCCAGGCGTATGCACCGCCTGCAGTCGCCTTTCACCGAGGTGGAAGACCTGGCCATCGTCGGCGAGGGCTATTCGGTCCTGCGGTATGGGTTCGGCGGTACCGTATTCGTCGGCCATCTCACCGGTGGCCTCCTTCACCGAGGCCAACAGCCTCCTCGGGTCTTGTAGGTGCCTGGCACCACGAGGGTGGACCGCAACTTGGGCCTGGGGCATATGAGCCAGCAAGGTCCCCGCTCCTCCTGCGTGGTCCAGATGCACATGAGTTACGAAGATCCACCTGACCTCCTCCGGGGGAAGCTTTGCCTGCCGCAATCCGGCCAGCACCTGGGGCGCCTCCAGAGAGGTGCCTGTCTCCACCAGCGCTGGCTGTTCTCCGCTCACCAGGTACACAGCTGCGTACCCCGCGGAACCGAACTGTTCCACGTCGAACATCCACAGACCGTCGTCAGGCCTCTGCACCCTGACCATGTCGCCTTTCCCCCCTCACAGAAGCCAATCCCAGCCCAGCCAGAGCACCACTGATCCTACAGCGCAGCCCAGCAGCGCAGCGGGCAAGCCGGCCTTCAGCCAAGCACGCAGTGCAATCGGCTTCCCATCCCGCTCGGCCACAGTGAGAATCGCCATGTTCGCCGCCGTACCCAAGGGAGTTGCGTTCGCGCCGAACCCGATCCCCCACACCAACGCCCACCACAGGGGTCCTATGGGCACACCCAGCGTGCCGAGACTGCGCACCACAGCGATCATAATGATGGTAGTAGGAATCGCGCTGATGGTCCAGCACAGCACGCTCCCCAACCACAAAACCGCGACTGCCACCGCCACTGGATGTGCAGCAAGACCGCTGACCCACTCCGCCAGCAGCGTGAACACGCCGCTCTCTTCCAGACCTCCCACCACAACGAACAGCCCTCCCAAGAACACAAGCATGTCCCACTCCACACCCTCGAGGAGATCCTCAGCCGACGGACGCAACACCAATCCGGACACCGCCGCGCCGATCAACGCCACCAGCCCGGGGCTCAGCCCCAAGTACTGGTGCGTCACAAACAACAGGACGACCAGCCCCAGAACCATCACCAGTTTCCCAGTGCTCCGCTTGTCGGTGAGCGCGGCCCGCGGGTCCATTGCTGCAAGCGTCTCCACATTGGCAACCGGAACGGCCAGTTCCCTCCGAAACCGGACGCCCAGGAGCAGCAAGGTCAGCGCGAGCATCACCAAAGAAACCGGGGCAGAGCGAGTAAGGAAGTCATTGAAGCCAAAGCCGGCAGCCGAACCGATGAGCACGTTGGGAGGGTCGCCGACCAAGGTGGCTACCCCGCCAGTATTGGCCGAGAGCACGCTACCCAGGAGGAAGGGCAACGCCGGAACGCCCAGCAGTTCAGCTATGGAAAGCGTCACCGGAGCTATGGTGATCACCGTGGTCAGGTTGTCCAAGAACATCGACAGGAACGCGGCCACTACACCTATGGACAGCAAGAGAATCCAGGGTCTTCCTCGAGCCACCTTGGCTGCGCCCACTGCCACATACTGGAAGAACCCAGTGCGCCGCAGCAGACCGACGATCACCATCATCCCGAACAAAAGCCACACAGTATCTACGTCGACATGCTCTAGGGCCTCTTCGACCGGGAGGAAACCCACCCAAGACCCTGCAACCATCATGGCCACCGCGCCGGCCAGCGCCGCAATCGCACGATGAACCCTGGCAGAGAACATCAACGCATAGGTGGCGACAAATATCACCGATGCTACGAGTAGTGCAAGCCAGTCCACATCTCCCCCGGGCCGAGCAAAGACAAGCGTCCCAGCTCAGCCTTGGCGACAGAAACCAAGACCGCCCAACGCAGTCTCGGCCCGCCTCAGAAGTTCGCGCTGCTCACCATGGGTCAGGCGTGACAACGCCTGCTCGTAGGGAAGCCAGACGATGTCCTGGATTTCCCCAGGAAGTGCCTCGCCGGGCTCATCCGTGCGTGCCAGGAACAACACGACTTTTTTGTCCACCACATCGCCGCCCCGACGGAACTTGTAGCGGAGTAGCTCCTCGAAGCCGTTCACCGGCTCTAGGCAGGTTATCCCCACCTCCTCGGCGACCTCGCGGCGCGCGGCCCCCTCAGGTTCCTCTCCCCGCTCCAGCCTTCCCTTGGGAAAGCCCCACGCCCCACCACCCCGGTTTTTCACAATCAGGTACTCGCGCTGCCCGTCAACGTCGCGGTACAAAATGAACCCCGCCGCCCGTTCAGTCGCCATGCTTCCCGTTTACAGAATGTCCATCTCTCGGCCCTGGCCGTCGTACGCCTTGGGCGAAAGCGCCAAGCACTGGAGCTCGCGCCACAGCACCCTGAACGACTCCGGTATCCCCGGCTTGGGGAAGTCCTCTCCACGGAGAATCGCTTTGTACAGCTGAACTCGGCCTTTGGCATCGTCGCTTTTCACCGTCAGCATTTCCTGGAGGAGGGCCGCCGCACCATACGCCTCCAGTGCCCACACCTCCATCTCTCCCAGCCGCTGGCCCCCCGACTGCGCCTTTCCTCCCAGCGGTTGTTGGGTAATCAGCGCATAAGGCCCGGTCGCCCGTGCATGGATCTTGTCGGCCGCGATGTGTTCGAGCTTCAGAAGGTACATCGACCCCACCGTAATGCGCGACTTGAAAGGCTCACCCGTCCGCCCGTCTCGCAACACCACCTTGCCGTCCCCATGAGTGCCGTCGTCCAGTTCCCGCTCCCTTTGGACCTCCGACAGCTCCTCCAGGATTCTCCTTTCATCCGGGCCATCGAACACCGGGCAGGCCACCGTTTGTCCCCGCAACTGAGCTGCCCACCCGAGGTTCGCCTCGAAGATCTGCCCCAGATTCATACGGGAGGGTACTCCCAGGGGATTCAATACCACATCCACCGGCGTTCCGTCGGGAAGCACCGGCATGTCCTCCACCGGGAGGACTTTGGAGATCACACCCTTGTTCCCGTGTCGCCCTGCAAGTTTGTCCCCTACTGCAATCTGCCGACGCTGGGCAACATATACCTTCACCAGCTCGTTGATTCCTGCATCCAACTCGTCGCCCGCCTCGCGAGAGAAACGCTTCACCCTGATCACTGTGCCGGTGCCTGTGATCGGCGGCATTTTGTAGGAAGTGTTGCGGTAGTTGCGCATCCGCTCTCCGAAAATGGAACGGAAGATCTTCTCCTCAGGGGTGGGTTCGGCCTCCCCCTTGGGTGTGATCTTCCCCACCAGCACGTCCCCGGTGCGGACCTCCGTTCCTTCCCTCACGATCCCGTGCTCGTCCAGGTTGCGCAAGTCCTCTTTGGACAGATTGGGTATGTCCGCGGTGACCTCTTCCGGACCCAGCTTCGTCTCCTCGGCCCGGACTTCGAACTCCTGAACGTGAATGGAGTCCATCATGTTCTCCCGAACAAGCCGCTCGGAGACCACAATGGCGTCCTCATAGTTGAACCCCTCAAACGGCATGAAGGCGACCAGAACGTTTGTCCCCATGGCCAGTTCGCCGCCCACGGTGGACAAGGAGTCGCCGAGCACATCCCCGCGCTTCACTTTGTCACCAGCGTGCACTACCGGACGCTGGTGCAGCGCAGTGTCCTGGTTGGAACGCTCGAAGTTCAGCAGCCGATACGTCTTCGTTCCGCGGCGGCCGCGCACTACCACCTTCTGGGCGTCGGCAAACACCACTGTTCCGTCTTCCTCGGCCAGCACGATGGAACCCGAGTCACGGGCCACCTTGTTCTCCATTCCCGTCCCCACAACGGGAGCCTCCGGCCGCAGCAGGGGAACAGCTTGCCGTTGCATGTTGGCCCCCATGAGCGCACGGTTGGCATCATCGTGCTCCAAAAACGGGATTAGCGAAGCCGACGCCCCCACAATCGTCCGCGGGGACACCTCGATGAAGTCGACTTCCTCCGGACCCGCGAACACCACCTGCTCGCGCCCAGTGCGCACAGGGACTCTGTCCCCCACCAGGCGGCCCTTATCGTCCACCTCCACCGTGGACGGAGCAATCCGGTAGTGCTCTTCATCGTCGGCCATGAGGTACTCCAACTGGCTGGTCACACGACCCTTCTTGACTTTGACATACGGGGCCTCGAGAAAACCGTACTCGTTGACCCTCGCGTAGACAGCCATGGAGGTTATCAAGCCGATATTCTGTCCCTCAGGTGTTTCGATGGGACATATGCGCGCGTAGTGCGACGGGTGCACGTCTCGCACCTCGATCTTGGCCCTGCGGGCAGAGGAGGCCCCGCCCAGGGCGGACAGCCTTCGCTTGTGCGTCAGCTCCGCTAGGGGGTTGGTCTGCTCCAAGAACTGGCTGAGCCTGCCCGTGTAAAACAGCGTATTGATGGCGGCTTGCACAGTCCTTGCCGACACGATCTTGCGGATCGCATCCTTGTCCTCTGGATCGTAACGAGAGAGCTTGTCCTGGGCAATGCGCACCATCCGCAGCAAGCCTGCCCTCAACGCCCCTTGTGCCTGCTCACCGGGCAGGCGCACCCGCTTGTTACCCAGATGGTCCTTCTCATCTAGCAGCTGAGGCTCATGCGGCGCCCTGAGCAAAAGCTCGACGGCCCGGACGATATCCTCCGGTGTTAGGTGCGCTTCCTGGCGAGTCATGCCCAGCTTGCGGTTTAGCTTGAACCTCCCGATCGGCGTCAGCCGGTACGATTCCGAGCTGAAATACAGGTTCTTCAAGTAGTCCAGCATCTGACCGAGGGCCGGTCGGTCGCTCGGCCGGAACTTGTAGTAGATGAACCTTACCGCGTCCTCCTGCGTGCTGGTCTTGTCCTCGTCCATCGACTTCTTGATCGCCGGATGGACCAATCGTACCTCAGCTCTTCCCTGGCGAGCCAAGGCCTGCGCCTTCTGCGAGGTTATCTCCGTCCCCACGTCCCATGTGTCATCGCCGACTTCGACCTTCTCAGCCAAGATAGCTGTCCGCCATTCCCCTAGCCTGTCCGGCAAATCGTCCACAGGCACGACCACAGAGAAGCGGGACACGATCTCCTGTGACTCCATCCCCAGAGCCCTGAGCAAAGCAGTGGCAGGGACCTTCCCCCTCCTGTCGAGACTAGCCCTTGCCGTCCATCGACGCACATCGAGGTCAACCTCCAGCCAGGCACCCAACTCCGGCAAGAAATGCGCCCGGTACAAGTGCGGCTCTTCTCGCGTGATGTACAGACCTGGAGAGCGCGTGAGCTCGTTCACCAATGCATTCTCAGTGCCGTTGATTATGAAGGTTGCGCGAGGGGTCATGAGGGGGACGTCTACCAAATAGAGCTCTGTTTCGCGTGCCACCTTCCCATCAGAGTGCAGCCTCGCGACCACCCTAAGCGGCGCAGCATAGGTCAAGTCTTTGTCCCGGCACTCCCATTCGTCATACCGTGGTTCCCCCAAGTGCGGTTCCACCAGCTCCATGTACAGACCTTCCCGACCTGGAGAGCGAATCGGGGAGAACTCAGCGAACGTCATTGAGATCCCCTGACTCAGGAACTTCTCGTAGGATCGCTTCTGATCCTCCGCCAGGTCCGGCGGCTGTATCCACTCACGCGACTGACCGTACCAAAGTCTGGACATAGGCAAACAGGGCCACCCTAAGGCGGCCCTTCACCTCCTCGTGGCTTCGTCCACCAAGGGAAAACGCCCTCGGCTCTCCCTCATCGAAGCTCGACCTCGGCTCCGGCCTCGACCAGCTTCTTCATGAGATCGTCGGCCTCGTCTGGGCTCACCCCCTCCCGAACTGTTGCCGGCAGCTGGTCCACTAGCTCCTTGCACTCCTTGAGTCCCTTGCCCGTGAGCTCCTTGACTACCTTGATCAGCTGGATCTTCTGCTGGCCAGCGCTGGTCAACACCACGTCCACCGTGGACTTCTCGGCCATGGCCTCCTCCTCCCCACCCTGGGGAGCTGCAGCCACAGCCACTGGAGCCGCCGCCTGGGCCGACACACCGAACCGTTCCTCAATGGCCGATACCAGCTCAGCGAGCTCCTTGACCGTCATCTGTTCGACAGCCTGTAGTATCTCATCTTTGGACATCATCTCACTCCTTTTCCGTCTTCAGTCTGTTGACCTCGGACAGGGCCACAGCGAGTTTGCGGAGCACCCCCGCCAACGTCACAGCCAACCCCTGAATCGGGCCATTCAGCGCCCCTGCCAGTCGTGCGTACAACTCCTCTTGTGTGGGCAGATTGGCAACCCAGTACACCTGATCGGCAGTAATCGGATCGCCTGCAAACAACCCCGCTTTGATCGTAAACTGCTGGTACTTGCGAGCACACTCCCGCGCAGCGCGGAACGGCGCCGTCGGGTTGTCGCTCCCCACGATAATCCCGTTGGGGCCGTGCAAGTACTCCAGCAGGAAGTCCACCCCTGCGCTCTCAGCGGCTATGCGGGCAAGCGTGTTCTTCACCACCTGAAACTGAACCCCTTCCCGCCGCATCATCCGCCGCAACTCCACCATCTCCGGCGCCGACAGCCCTAGGTAGTCCACCAACACCAGCCCGCTGGACTGAGACAGACGATCCTTAAGCTCCTCCACATGTGCAATCTTGTCCGGCCTAGGCATGGTCTCTCCTCACGCCGCCTGCGCAGCTGCAGCAAGCGCGACGTCATCGACTGCGATTCCAGGACCTACTGTGGAAGACAGCGATACGCCCTTCACAAATCTCCCCTTAAACCCTTCAGGTCTTCTCTCGAGGATGGCCTTGGTCAAGGCCAACAGGTTCTCCTCCAGCTGTTCCACTTCGAATGTAACCTTCCCGAAGGGCGCGTGCACAATTCCTGTACGATCCGTGCGAAACTCTATCATCCCCGCCTTGAGCTCCTGCACCAAACGCCCCACGTCCTGGGTAACCGTATCCGTCTTCGGGCTTGGCATCAGGCCCCGCGGCCCGAGTATCTTCCCCAGACGACCAACAACCGGCATCATATCCGGCGTGGCCACCACCCGGTCGAACTCCAGCCACCCTTCCTTTTGAATGCGCTCGGCCAGCTCCTCACCACCCACGAAGTCGGCTCCCGCTTCCTCTGCCTCACGAATCTTCTCGCCTTTGGCAAACACCAACACGCGGACCTCTTTGCCAGTCCCGTGCGGGAGAGCACAGGTACCACGGACCATATGCTGCGAAGGATTAACCCCCAAGCTGTACGCAGCCTCCGCCGTCTCAGGGTACTTGGCGGTTGCCGTCTGCTGCATCAGCTCAATGGCCTCTCGTGGCGAGTACTTCTTCTCCCGCTCCACCATCGCCACAGCCTGCTCGTACCGCCGGCTCCGTTTCACCGCATCACCTCTATCCCGGCGTTCCTTGCCGTCCCCAGCACCATCTCCACTGCCGCATCCAGTTCATCCGTGTTCAAATCCGGCAGTTTGTGCTCCGCAATCCTGCGTACTTGCTCAATGCTGACTTTACCCACCTTCTCCCGCTTGGGATCCGCTGAGCACTTCTCCACTCCTGCCGCTCGCTTGAGCAATACTGCCACCGGCGGCCGCTTCAGTCTGAAGTCGAAGGTCCGATCTTGGTACACGAAGATCTCCACCGGGATTATCAACCCCGGCTCCTCATTCTTCGTCGCCTCGTTGAACCGCTTACAGAACTCCATGATGTTGACCTTCTTCTCCCCCAGCGCCGGGCCGACCGGGGGCGCCGGGTTCGCCTGGCCTGCCGGGATCTGGATCTTGATCTTCGCCACCACGTTCTTCGCCATCCGTCCTCCTCACACCTTGTCGATCCCGTCGAAGCTGATACGGACAGGAGTCTCACGGCCGAAGATCTTGACGGTGACCACTACCTCTTCGGCATCCTTGTCGATTTCCTTGATCTCCCCGGTGAAATCAGCAAATGGGCCCTCGACAATCTGCACCACCTCGCCGACCTCGAATTCGACCTCTACCTTCGGACGCTTGGTCTCCGAGACGGGGATCTCGGCCATGCCGGCCTTGCGCTGGATGAACTGCATCTCCTTGCCCTCGATCGGCAGGGCGTGAAAACGAGAACCAACGTAGCGGATCACTCCATCGAGCCCCTCTATCAGCTGGCGCATTTGGTCTTCATCCAACCCCATTTTGGTGAACACATAGCCAGGGATGAGCCTCCGTCGCTCGATGCGTTGCACGGTGACCAGTCGCTTCTCCTTATATTCCTTCACTTTAAGGAGCCCCGTGGCCCGCGAGTACAGCTTGTGCTCTCGCTCAATTTCTGCCCCCGCGCGCAGTCTCGCACCCTCCTTCAGTCGAGGGGGAACGTACGCCTCCGGGACGATGCGCACCTCCTCGTTACCGTCCTCATAGCGCAGTGACACCCGCCGTACCCGATCGCGCACTACTATTTGTCCCCGCACTTCCACCATATATCGGTCGGAGAGGTCGCGCGTCAGGGGCATCCCCGGACGCACTCGCTCCCCCACCCTCACGTCCCTGCGCAGGCCTCTCTCCTGTGGGATCAAGTACTCCACCTCGCTGCGGTTCGCCAGCTCCACAACTACACACCACAACGACTCCACAGCCTGAACGTTCGCTGCCTTCTCCAAATGTCGAGGCGGGCGCCGCGCTATCAGGTCCCCCCGTTGGATTCGCTCGTTCGTCTTCACCATCAAGTCGTACTCGTATGGGACTCGGTACTCAGTCGCTCTTCCTCTTCGCGATCTGGAGGTTATAACCTCTTCTACGGGAACGAAAAACAGCTCCTGGCCACCGTCGCTGGGGATTGGAGTGAAATAGCGTTCCAGTCCGAGTTGGCCCACACGCTCCTCCAGCTGGCGCTTGACTCGAAGTTCAGATCCCGCATAGGTTTGAATGGCATACCACTTCTTACGCTGCATAACCTCGGCCTAGTCTCTAGCTTACTTTCCCTGTGAGGCGCAAGAGGAAACGGACACCCTGCTGGAAGACCACATCCAGTACCCCTAGATACGCCGCCAATATCGCCGTCATAAGCAGGATCAACACGGTGAACGTGATTACTTCTCTGCGGGAAGGCCAACTCACCCGCTGGGCCTCCCCTCGCACTGACAGGAAGTACCTCCGCACCCTCTCCATCATCTTGCCGTTCCTCCCTGGCAGGCCCGGGAGGATTTGAACCCCCAGCCTGCGGATTTGGAGTCCGCTGCTCTGCCAATTGAGCTACGGGCCTGCGTAACGGTCACGCCTCTTTGTGAGGCGTGTGCTGCCTGCACCACGGGCAGTACTTGCGCAACGCAAGCTTCTCCCTGATGTTGTTCCTGTTGCGCTGCGTGTGATAATTCCGCCGCGCACACTCTGAACACGCCAACTCCACCTGTAGCACAACGTCTTTCTTCGCCATTTTACTTCAGGATCTTGGTTACCACACCGGCGCCCACCGTACGACCGCCCTCGCGTACGGCGAACCGAAGTCCCTCTTCCATGGCGATATGCTTGAGCAGCTTGCAATGAAGGTTGTCCACGTTGTCCCCCGGCATGACCATTTCCACCCCTTCGGGCAGGTGCGCCTCTCCGGTCACATCGGTTGTGCGGAAGTAGAACTGCGGCTTGTAGCCAGAGAAGAACGGCGTGTGTCTGCCGCCTTCCTCCTTTGACAGCACGTACACTTGCGCCAAGAACTCCGTGTGCGGAGTGATCGATCCGGGCTTCGCCAACACCTGCCCGCGCTCCACATCCTCCTTCTCAATACCCCTCAGCAGGACGCCAGCGTTGTCTCCAGCGATGGACTCATCCAACACCTTGTTGAACATTTCCAAAGAGGTGGCGACTGTCTTGCGTACCTCCTCGGTAAGCCCGACGATCTCCACTTCCTCACCTGGGCGCAGCCGGCCGCGTTCCATCCTGCCGGTGACCACCGTGCCACGCCCCTTAATGGAGAAGATGTCCTCAATGGGCATCAGGAAGGGACGATCCTCCTGGCGCTGAGGTTGGGGAATGTAGCTGTCGATCGCCTCCATGAGCTCTGTGATGGGCTTGCCTTCCTCCGAGTCCGGCGACTCAGCCTGCAGAGCCTTCAGTGCAGAGCCTCGCACCACCGGAATGTCATCGCCAGGGAACTCGTAGGCCGAGAGGAGCTCGCGCACCTCCATCTCCACAAGATCCACCAGCTCCGGATCATCGACCATGTCCACTTTGTTCAAGAACACGACAATCGCCGGCACGTTCACCTGCCGGGCCAAAAGCACGTGCTCACGCGTCTGCGGCATCGGTCCATCAGCTGCTGACACTACGAGGATCGCTCCGTCCATCTGGGCCGCCCCGGTGATCATGTTCTTCACGTAGTCGGCGTGGCCTGGGCAGTCAATGTGAGCGTAGTGCCGATTAGCGGTTTCGTACTCCACGTGCGCGACGTTTACCGTGAGGATCTTCGACGCATCACGGCGGAAGAGCTTAGCGTCGGCCTTGGCCACCTCATCGTACGCGCGTGCCTTGGCCAGGCCCTGCATGGACAGCACCTTAGTCATCGCCGCGGTCAAAGTGGTCTTGCCGTGGTCGATATGCCCAATCGTACCCACATTGACGTGTGGTTTAGTCCGTACAAACTGCTCCTTCGCCATCCCACAACCTCCTTAGTACTTCCTCGCGTTGTACGAGCGGTGGCTCAACGACCGCGACTACACCATCGCCTGGAGCCCGCGGGCGGATTCGAACCGCCGACCTTCCCGTTACCAACGGAACGCTCTACCAACTGAGCTACACGGGCGCTACAGATAAGTGTACCGCCCTTCATTCCTATCCCGCAAGGTGGTGGAGGGGGAGGGATTCGAACCCCCGAAGGCATCATGCCGCCGGGTTTACAGCCCGGTCCTTTTGGCCACTTTGGTACCCCTCCTTGCCATACTGGAGCCAGTGGCCCGAGTCGAACGGGCAACCCTCCGCTTACAAGGCGGATGCTCTACCGCTTGAGCTACACTGGCCAGCCAGTCGAGAATTCTATGAACCCCTTCGCCCACTGTCAAGGGTATCTTCGTCTTCCTCCCCGCTGTACCCTGTGGGGCGGTAGCTGCCGAGGGGAAACAACCACAGCCGCCGAGAGCGTGGCCCGTCGAACTCGCAGAAGTACACTCCCTGCCAAGTCCCCAGCTTCAGCTCTCCCCCTTGCACCGGCAACACCAGCGATGGCCCCAGCATAGCGGCGCGAAGGTGGGCCGGAGAGTTGCCTTCAGCGTGCCGAAAAGACATGCGGGGGACCATGGCCGCAAGACCCTCCGAGATGTCCACACCCACATCAGGATCTGCCGATTCGTTGACCCCCACCGAAGCGGTCGTGTGGGGACAATAAACCAACAGCGCCCCCTCTTCCACACCTAGCCCCCGCAGCTCTCGGTTCACCTCCGCGGTGACGTCCAGCACCTGGTCTTTGGCCGTAGACTGCACAGTTAGCTCTGCCTGGTTTCTACCGGTCATCCCAGAGCCTCCTCCAGAGCTTGCCCCAGCCGATCGCGCTCCTCCAACCCACGGACATGCAGGATCACCTCGCCAGGGTCTCCTTGCACCACGGCAACCAGTTCCACCTGGTGCTCGGCCAACACGTCCAACGCGCGATAGATCTCACCAGTACTCTGAACTGTCAACCTTATCCGCGTTCCCGCCTCGCCGAAGCCACACATGCGGGCCAAGGCGCGCATCAGGCCCTGTCGTGTGAGTACTCCTACTAGCCTTCCTTCCTCCACCACCGGCAAAAGGACATAACGTTCCTGCAGCAGGACAACGGCCCTCTCCAGCGGATCTTCCGGCGAGAGAACCATCGTCGGCGCAGCCGCCAACTTGCCTACGGCAAGCTCGGGAGTGGGAGCGGCAGCAATAGCTCTTCGCGTCATAAATCCGACTAACTTCCCCTCGCTTCCCACAACCAGCACCAAGGCCAAACCGGCCTCGTCCGCCAACTGCTGAGCCTCTGAAACGGGGGCATCCGCCATCACCGTGGGCGGATCGCTCTGCATCCACTCCTTAATCTGCATCTTCCGCCGCGCCGGCCTCGGCCACCACCTTCTCCTGGATTTGGCTGGGAACGTAGTCATAGCGGAGAAACTCCATCTGGTACGTGGCCCTCCCCTGAGTCATGGACTTCAGATCGAGCGCGTAGGACAACACCTCGGCCAACGGCACCTCCGCCTTGACCTCAGTCCGTCCCGACTCACTTTCCATTCCCAGAATGCGTCCCCGGCGCGAGTTGAGATCCGAGATGATGTCCCCCGTGTACGCTTCAGGTGTGAACACACTGACAAGCATGGCCGGCTCGAGCAGCGTTGGGTTCCCGTTCTGCGCTGCCAGCTTGAACGCGCTTCGCGCAGCGATTTTGAACGCCATCTCCGAGGAGTCGACCGCATGGAACTGCCCATAGAAGACCGCTGCACGGACGTCTTCCACCGGATATCCCGCCACAATGCCTGATTCCAACGCCTCTCGCACACCCTTCTCCACTCCGGGGATGAACTGCTGTGGGATCACCCCACCCTTCGTTTCATCTACGAACTCGAAACCTTCTCCTCTCGGCAGGGGCTCAATCCGCAGGTGAACTTCGCCGAACTGCCCTCTCCCACCGGTCTGCTTCTTGTGGCGGTACTGAGCAGTGGATTCCTTGCGGATCGTCTCCCGATAAGGAATCTTGGGAACCCGATACTCCAGTTCCACCCCGTAGCGATTGTGAACCTTCTCTGCAAGGACATCCAGCTGCAGATCGCCCATGCCAGATAGGATTGCCTCCTTGGTTACCGGATCGCGACGATATCCCAAGGTGACCTTGGTCGTCACCAAATCGCGCAGCACTGTGCTCATCTTCTCCTCGTCCGCCTGCGCTTTGGGAGCGACCGCACGGGAGAACACCGGCTTGGGAAAGGGAATCTCAGCCTCGGGTTCCGAGGTTGAGGATCCGGCCAGTGTATCCCCTAACTGCAGGCCATCCAGCTTGCTGAGGGCCACCACGTCTCCCGATCGGGCCGCGCTCACCCGTTCCAGCTTGGTTCCTTTGTAGCCCAATATGTCCCGCAGCTGGACCTTGTCACCCGTGCGCAAGTTGACCAACGATGTCCCCTCACTCACTTCCTGTCCGAGCACCTTGGCGAACGCAAGCTTTCCCAAATAAGGGTCCATCGCCATAGAGAACACCAGCATCCGAGGCTCCTGGGGAACATCTCGCTGCGGGGCGAAGAGCAGCACCTGGTCAAGCAGTTCCGGGACCCCCAGCCCTTGCTCCGCCGAGCCCCAGAACACCGGCACAATCCCTCTGGAAGCAATGCCCTTGCGCAGCGCGTCTGTCAGCTCCTGCTCGCCGATTTCCTCATCAGCCAGTACCTTTTCCACCAGCGCATCGTCGAAGGTCGCTACCTCCTCGAGCAGGCTCGCCTTGGCTTCCTCCACCTTCCCTTTGACCTCTGCTGGGATATCACCGTTGGGGGAAGTGAGTCCTACCACTCCCTTCATGCCCGAGCCCGTCCCCACAGGGATCTGCACCGGCCACAGGTTGCTTCCGAGTTGCTCACGCAGCTCTCGCAGCACAGCATCTGGGTCAACATCCGGCTTGTCCATCATGTTCACGAACACCATCGTCGGGCGGTTGAGCCTGTCGAGGACCGCCCACGATTGCTCTGTCACCACTTCCACGGGCTTTTCCGCGTTGACAACAAGAACGGCCACGTCGGCGGCTACTACCCCCTTATAGATCTCCTCGGCGAACTCCCCCAACCCTGGAGTTACAAGGATGTTGACTGGGGTTCCCTTCCACTGGCATGAACCAACCGCCAGATCAATGGAGTAGCCGCGCCTCCGCTCCTCCGGAGACTGATCGAATGCCACCTCCGGCACCGATTCGCCTGTGTTTAGGAGCCCCCTAGCCAAAGTGGTCTTGCCGGACCCCGAATGCCCGACCAGACATACGCTGCGTGTTTGCCCCATCAAGAATCACCCCAACGGTTGCTTAGAGAATGCCGATGCAGTATATCCTGGCCTGGGGACACGGGCAAAAGGAGGGACCATGCGCCTCCGATGGGGCAAAGCATCGCAAGTCAAGGAGTTGGTTGTCCAACACGCGCAGGCTGTGGAGGATACCGTTCAGAGCATGGCCAGCGCCATACGCGCCTATGTGGAGGGCAAGAGCTGGGAGGAGTTGGAGGAGCTGTCGATACACACCCACCGACAGGAGGGTAAGGCAGACGATCTCCAACGAAAGACCGAACTGGAGCTGGCGCGCGGTGCCTTGCTGGCCGGTTCTCGGCAGAGCTTGCTACGCGTGGTAGGCCGCGCCGACCGCCTAGCCAACTCGGCAGAGGAAGCCTTGAGCTTCCTGGTGTTGCAGCGGATTCGTATCCCGGAGCTCCTCCACCCGATCATCAGGGAGATCGTGGAGGTCACCGTTCAGCAGACAGCCGACGTGCGGGCAGCGATCGAAGGGCTGCTGAACGGCCACGAGGAAACCAGCAAGCATGTGGAGGCTGTCGATCACAAAGAGGGTCAAGTGGACGAGCTGGAACGCAGGGCCATCAGTCGGCTATTTTCCACCGAGCTCCCTCTTTCCCAGAAAATCTTGGTCCGGCAATTCGTGGAACACCTTGTGGAGATCTCCGATCGCGGAGAGGACGTGGCCGACGTCATTCTGATCGCTCTGGCAACGCGTAAGGCATGACCTGCATGGCGATGCATGCAGTGTCTGTTGGGCGGACAGGTTCTTGGCGGGTTGACCAAGAGCCGGTTCCAAGGAGGTGAACGTGGATATGTCCTGGTTACTCCACTTCTGGCGGAGGGCTTCACTTGCTCCTTTGCAGGAGCACGCCGCTGCTGTGGAGGCCGCAGCCGAGGAGCTGGGCAAGCAGCTCAGAGCCTGGCTCCGCCGCAAACAAGTCAACGCCGATCTGGTGAGCGAGAGGGAACACGCTGCCGATCTGGCCAAAAAGGAAGTCCGCATCCAGCTCACGGAAGGGGGGCGGTTGCCGGTGCCCAGGTCCGCCGTCTTTCAGTTCCTCTGGTACCAAGACGAGATCGCCGATCTCTGCCAGGACGCGGCTCTGTTAATGGCGCTGCGAAGGCCGGAGCTAGACGTAACACTGGAGGATGGGTTCGGAGCACTGGGGGAAGCCGTCGTCCGTGCAGTGCACTCACACCACCTGGCCGTCGAGGAGCTCGACCAACTGCTCCGCCACGGCGTTACCCCCGAGCTGCGTAGGCGGACAATGGAGAACGTAGACCGGATAAACCAGCTTGAGCACGAGTCCGACCTGAGGGAGCGCGAGCTCGTGGCCGCCATCTACGCCAACGAGTCGCTGGGAGACTTCAATCGTTACCACCTGGTGCAGCTCGTCCTGATGCTGGGAGGGATCGTCGACCAAGTGGAGAACGCGGCCGGCGCCTTGCGGGTAATGCTATCGGCTCGGTAGTGGAAACGGAAGACGCCCCTTGGGCAGCGCTGCTGGCTGCAGGCAGCTCATTCCAGGGTGATCGAGCCCCGCAGCCTGTCCAGCGTCGCCAGCCCGATCCCTGAGACTTCGGTCAGCTCCTCAAGCGTGGAGAAAGGACCGTGCTTCAGCCGGTACTCCACGATGCGTCGCGCAAGCACCGGTCCAATCCCAGGCAGCTCTTGGAGTTCGTCCTCTGTCGCCTCGTTTACGTTTAGCAGAGGCGAAACTCGCAGGTCCACCTGCAGCACCTGCCGGACTGTCACCGGTTTCCTACCCTGCTCCCCCGGCGAGCGCGGGGGAACCCACCCCAGCCCTGCGTATATCAGGAGGGCGAACACGAGCAACGCAGCGGCCCAGAACCGTAGTTCATCGCTGCTGCAGGAGTTCTTCGATGCGATGCGCTCCCAACTGTTCATGCTCCATCCTCATCCGTTCGGGCAGGCGCTCGTACCTCGGCAGGGCGAACTTCTCCCGCCAGGATTCCACAAGCGCTGCTCTCAGCTCCTGTCGCAACTGTGCGTTCTCCTGCAGCAAGGCCCGGTGCCGCATGATGAGCTCCTCCAACTCGGGAAGATAGACGTCCACGCGCCCCGCGTCTCTGAGAAGGTGAAGCGCTCGCTCAGGGTCTGAACTCAGAAGCTCCTTCGCCCGTCCGAAACACCGACGGCGCTCGCGTTCGCGCTCTGCCACCTGTGCCATGTCCTTGCTTTGGGCAGCGTAGTAGGCCAACAGCCGCACCGGAAAACAAAGGATATGCCGCGCACAACCGTCGCTAGGGTCGGGGAAGAGCTCCGGCCGCGCCCGGATGCAGCCGTGCCAGCTCAGGCAGTCCTCACAAGTTCTCCAGGTCACATTAGTGTAGTACTGGTACAGGCCCCGCCGCCCTCTGGCCAAGTGCGCGACCACTCTCAGATCATTCCACATTGCCGTTCTCCAATGGCGCAAAGCAGCCTAACAGCAATGCTGGGCTCGGGCAACAGGCTGGTGTGTCTACGCACCCCCTCCCGCAGGCATAACTAAGGCGTCGGTCCTTGACAGGTGAAGAAGGGGATAAAGCTCGAGGGAAATGATTTCCTCAGTTCGGGGCACTGAAGGGCAAACCGTCCGAAAGGGCGGGACGCAAAGCTGCGGGCCTACGGGTGAAACGAACGCGAAAAGGGCAAACCCGGAGCGATCCGGGGACGCAAAGTCACGGGTCTCACCGAGACGGCCGGACTGCCGCGCTTTGCACCTAATTGGTAGCCGGGTCGCTAAGTGCATCCGACGTTTTACCAATACAACTGGAGGTGCCTACGAAATGAGGAACATTCTATCGAGTATTGCAGTTGGGTTCTCAGTGATGGTCATGTCGCTGTCGGTGTTCGCTGCCTCGGATACGGCCCAGAACACGGCGTTTTGGACGCTCCCGTCCTTCGTGGAGCTGTCGATAAGCGAATCTTCGTTCGACTTCGGGACTTTGGAGCCTGGCGTGGACGAGGTTACCTACAACAACGCCGTTCAGCTGTCGGTTCGCAGCAACACCTCGTGGTCCCTCACCTACGAAGTGTCCGGCGACTACGCCGAGCACTTCGAGGCGTTGCTGACCCAGGAGTCTGGCCGCCGCAACCAGGCGATTCCTGTGCACTACAAGCTCAAGGACCTCCTGATGCTGGAGCCAGGCGACTACGAAGTGACCGTCACGTTCACCGTCACTACGGAGTGACAGCCATGGGCGCCAGCTACAGCGCCCCGGGTGTGACGCTAAAGCAGGGCCGACGAACAGGCTTTCGGCCCCTCGGGCCTCCCCTTCTTCCCCGTCCTCACTTTTTCCCCCACGCGAACACGACCACGGCCTTCCCTCCATGCCCTGTTGCCAGACAGTGGAGGGCAAGGGCAGCGAGCGGCAGGAGCAAACAGAGGAGGAGAAACACAGAGTGTCTTCCACTGGCGATCAGCTCGGGGTGGTGCCGAGGGTGGGGGTCGAACCCACACGGCCTCTAGGGCCACGGGATTTTGAGTCCCGCGCGTCTGCCAGTTCCGCCACCTCGGCTGCAAACGCCATTATACAACTCGTGCTTCTCACTTCGCTATCCTTCCTTAACCCCTGCAAGTGGAAAGGAGTGGCGGATGCGCATCGTCAGGTTCTTGGTCGAAGGGAAGGTGACAGAGGGGACATACGCCGACGGCACAGTCTACAGCAGCGCGCGAGCTTGGCCTCTCCAGGAAGTCCGCCTTCTGGTACCCACCAGGCCGAGCAAGGTGGTTTGCTTAGGCCGCAACTACGCTGAGCATGCACGCGAGATGGGGCACCATGTCCCACAGCGACCTCTGCTCTTTCTCAAACCCCCGTCGTCGACAATCGCTCCGGAGGAAGCGATAAGGCTGCCTCCCTCTCCCCGGGTCGACTACGAGGGGGAGCTGGCAGTGGTCATCTCCCACCGCTGCCGGGACGTGCCGCCAGGGAAGGCGGAGGATGTCATCCTCGGCTACACCTGCCTGAACGACGTCACCGATCGCGACGCTCAGAGGTGGGAGAGGAACTGGGTGCGGGCCAAAGGCTTCGACACAGCTTGCCCTGTGGGCCCGTGGGTGGTGACGCCGGACGAGCTTGAGTTCCCCCTCACCCTGGAGACACGGGTCAACGGAGTCCTACGGCAGAGAGCCGATACGAGCATGCTCCTCACGAGTATCCCTGAGATCATCGCCGAGATCACTGCATTCATGACGCTGGAGAGAGGTGACCTGATTGCCACTGGCACCCCAAGCGGCGTAGGCCCGCTCGCTCCCGGAGACACCGTAGAAGTAACCATCCAGGACATCGGAACGTTGGCCAACCCAGTTGAAAGGTCCACCGGGCGAGACTAGCGGGGCGCAGGATTGTGCAAGGAGCAGAGGCAAAGTACGGTTAGCCGTGAGATCCAACAGGCCAGGGAGGCGGCATGTCCAGACAGGTAACCCACGAGGACGGCTACCTACGTGTGTCCTTCGACTACGATCCTAGTCTCGTGCAGCTGGTCAAAGGAATTCCGGGGAGGAAGTACCACAACCTCGGTCCGCAAGGCCGATACTGGACCGTACCCCCGACTCAGGTTGTGCAGGTGGTTGAACTCCTCGAACCTTTCGGATTCGAGTTCGACCACGCCACAACCGAGCTTTACGAACGACACAAGGGCTCCCACAAGGACCACTACACGGTCTCTCGGTTGAACGCCGAGGCGCGTGCCGCGCTCGCCAAGGCATTTCCTAGCCCGGTGTGGTTGGTGGGCGAGATCACCGGCTTCTCCAAGTCAGCACACAAACCGATTGTCGACTTCCAGCTGGTGGACCGCGACGAAGGGGGCCAGGTGCTGGCCCAGGTAGGCGCTGTGCTGTTCCAACGCGAAAGGCAAGCCATCGAAGCCAAACTGTCCCGCGAGGGCGATCCAGTCAGGCTAGAGGATGAGGTCGCCGTACGCTTGCAGGTACAAGTCGAGCTGCACTCCGAATGGGGGACTTACCGAGTCGTGGTACAAGACCTTGATGTGGCCTACACCTTGGGCGAGGCTGCCCGGCGGCGAGAGGAGATCTTGCGCACCCTGACCGAAGAAGGACTGGCGGAGAGAAACCGGAAGCTACCCTTTCCCTCGTTTCCGCTCAGGGTGGGGCTGATCACCAGCGAGGGATCGGACGCCGAACGCGACGTTCTCAACACGTTGCAGCAGTCAGGATACGCTTTCCAGGTCGCCGTCTACGGCGTCCGAGTACAAGGCAGACAGACCGAACCCACAGTACTCGCAGCCCTAGAGTGGTTCGCTTCCCGAGCGCAGGAGTTCGACGTGGTCCTTGTCTGTCGGGGAGGTGGCTCCCGCACAGACCTGGGTTGGTTTGACTCCCTGGCTTTAGGCCGGGCGGTGGCGCGCTTCCCATTGCCGGTGGTTATAGGTATAGGTCATGAGAAGGACCGCTCGGTGCTCGACGAGGTGGGGTGGAGGGCCAACACCCCCACCGCCGCAGCACAGCTGCTACAGGTTCGCGTGAAGGAGACTCTGGAACGCGCACATAGGTCCTGCGCAAGGGCGCTGGAGCTCGCGGCGGCGCAGATAACAACAGAGGAAGACCGCACCGTGAGTCAAGCGCAAAGGCTCGTTCGCGCCGTGAGTTACGCAATCGACAGGAGCCAACGGGTTCTCCAGGAGTTTCGCCGGCGTCTCGTGCAAAGCACGACCTCCGTCGTGCGCACAGAACGGCACGAGCTCCGAACCAGGGCGGACGGCCTGCCCCGAGCTACCGGATATCTGCTGGGGGCAGAGCGCACGCGCTTGCAAGAAGCCCGCCGGCGCCTGCGCCACGCTTCACTTCATCACGTTTCCCGCGAGCAGGAACGCACTCAGGCGCGCACTCGCCGGCTGGACCTCGTGCACCCCCGTCGGGTGCTGGAAAGGGGCTATGCCCTCCTGCGATCGGGGGCAGGAAAGGTCATCACCGAGGCGGGGCAAGCTCCACCAGGCGATCACCTGATCGCCGAGCTGCGCAAGGGACGACTGCGCCTTCGTTCGGAGGGACCCCACGCAGAAAGGGAGGGAGAACAATGACCGGACCGACGCACTCCACAGGCACGCCCGAGCCCAGCTACACAGAGGCGGTGCAGAGGCTGGATGAGATCTTGGAGCGCATTGAAGGAGGGCAGGCCGACATCGACGAACTCTCCGGCCTGGTGGAAGAGGCTGCGGGGCTCCTGGAGCTGTGCCGGGAGAAGATCTCCCGTGCTGAGATGCAGGTGAAAACCATCACTGAGCGGCTGGAAGAGGAGCAGAGCGAGTCCCAGGGCGAGCCCGCCGAACAGTCCAAGGCCCAGGCAGAGGGATCAAAGGACAACGAGGTCCCATTCTAGAGAAACCAGGGTGTTTGGCCCCCCTTCATTTCGCGGTTGCCTATTCTGGTATTCACGTACTATAATCACAGTGAAATGCCGACCGCGCTGAGGATCTCTGACGCTGCATCATTGGGCATTCACGCAGGGGCGCTCCTGGCCGCCACACCGGAGCCGCGGCTGACCGCTTCCCAGATAGCTTCCCAGCTAGGTGCTTCTGAAGCTCACCTGGCCAAAGTGCTACAAAGAATGAAGCGCGCTGGGCTCCTCACATCGGGGCGAGGCCCCAGAGGGGGTTTTGCCTTGGCCCTGCCCGCCGAAAGGATCAACTTGTTGCAGATCTACCGGGCCGTGGAGGGCAATATGACCCTGTCCAACTGCCTGCTCCCCCAGCCTGTATGTAACGGTAGCACGTGTATCCTGGGCTCACTGATGCGCACTGTCAGCCAAGAGCTGCTCGACCACCTCAGCAGTACCACGCTGGCCGACGTGGCTGGCGTGTTCGGCAAGCTTCCCGCTGCCGACAGAGAAAGGGAGCCCCAGAAACACCACTAGAGGAGGAAGGTCCCCATGAACATGTTCTGCTACCAATGCGAGCAAACAGCCAAACGTGCCGGCTGCACGACCCGTGGCGTGTGCGGAAAAGACCCACAGGCTGCTGCCCTCCAGGACTTGCTGGTGCAAGCGTCCAAGGAGATCGCCTGGCATACGCGCCGCCACCGCGAGTCAGGAAAGAGCGACCCATCGGTGGACGGCTTTCTGCTGGAGGCGCTGTTCACCACAGTGACCAACGTGAACTTCGATTCGGATCGCCTGGTGTCCCTGCTGGAAGCAGCTGCGCAGATCAAACAAGAGCTTCAGGAGAAGCCGCGTTCCGTTCGACAGGCGCCGGGGGAGCTCTTCTGGGAGCAGAATCTGGCCAAAGAGTCTTTGCTGGAGCAGGCGTGGAAGACCTCGCCGGCCAGGCGGATCGAGTCGCTGGGAGCGGAGGCCGCCGGTCTGGGAGAGCTCGCCTTGTACGGTCTGAAAGGTGCGGCCGCCTACGCGCACCACGCGCGTTTGCTTGGCTACGAAGATGCCTCCCTATACGAGTCCTTCCGTGACACCCTGGCTACACTGCTCCCCGAGGAAACAGCGCAAGACAGCCTGCTGAAGACAGCGCTTCGCGTCGGGGAGATCAACCTGCGGGCCATGGAACTTTTGGACCAGGCGCACACACAGACATTCGGCCACCCAGAACCCACTGAGGTGCGAAGCACCCCACTCAGGGGCAAGGCCATCGCCGTATCCGGCCACGACCTGGGAGACCTGCAAACCCTGCTGGAGCAGACCACAGGGACAGGCATCAACGTGTACACCCACGGGGAGATGCTGCCAGCTCACGGCTACCCTAAGCTAAAAGCGTATCCTCACTTGGTGGGAAACTATGGCGGGGCCTGGCAAGAGCAACAGCGCGAGTTCGCCGCCTTTCCCGGAGCCGTGCTCATGACCACAAACTGCATCCAAGAGCCCCGCAACGCCTACAAGGATCGAATTTTCACTTCCGGGCTCGTGGCGTGGCCTGGCGTCACCCACATCGAGGACCACGATTTTACGCCCCTGATCCGTGCTGCTCAGTCGGCCCCGGGATTCGACGCCGACGGCCCCGACCACAGAATGACCGTAGGCTTCGGCCGCAACGCGTTGGAGCAGGCAGCAGGGCCTCTGCTTGAAGCCATGTCCACAGGGAAGATCAGACATCTGTTCCTCATCGGAGGCTGCGACGGAGCGAAGCCGGGCCGCAACTACTACACGGAGCTGGCACAGGCAGTGCCCGACGACTGCGTCATCCTCACGCTGGCTTGCGGGAAATACCGGTTCAACAAGCTCGAGTTCGGCACCGTAGCAGGAATTCCGCGCCTTCTGGACATCGGGCAGTGCAACGATGCCTACTCGGCCATCCGTACAGCCCAAGCGCTGGCCGTTGCCCTCGACTGCTCGGTCAACGACCTCCCGTTGTCGCTGATCCTCTCTTGGTACGAGCAGAAGGCCGTGGGCATCCTGCTGACCCTCATGCATTTGGGTTTGCGAGATATCCGACTGGGTCCTTCCCTTCCCGCCTTCGTTACGCCCGAAGCACTAGCTGCTCTGCAAGAAGCGTATAACCTGGTCCCCATCAGCGATCCCCAAACTGATCTGAAGGAGTCACTGGGGTAGCCAAACCCGTCACGCTCCAACCGGACCCGCTCCGGCTCAGCTTCCCTGAGGAGTCATGCGAAACCGAGCGGGGTCGTAGCCCTGAGCACGTAGCCGTTGGAACAGGGACTCCAGCGTCTCCTCCGGCAGCGTAGGAGTCCGCGAGAGGATCCACCCATAGGAGCGCGAGGGGTGTCCCACCACTGCGTAGCTGTAGTCAGGGGCAAGATCGATCACCCAATAGGGAGCAGGAAACAGGTCCCAACCGAGCAGCGACACGAAGCTCACCTTCAGCTTCCCCGGCTCCCCCGTGGGCCACGCTCGGCCGCGAGCCTCAACGATCCGGCCTTCAGCATCTACACATCGGTTCAACACCTCCACCGTGCCGTCTTCCAGCAGGCTGTAGGTGGCGGTAGTTCCTTCGACGCACCGGCGCTGGAAGCTGGCCGGGATGCTGGCGATCTCGTACCAAGTCCCCATGTAGCGCTCCAACGACAGCTCCTCCACAGCAGCAAGCGGAGGCGGCTCCTGCCTCCCCATGTGTAGCAGCAACCCCGCACCGATGATTATCCCGAACACTGCGAACACCATAACCTTATCCATCACGTGCCTCCCTGTGTGGCGGCCCGTCTACCTCCTGCCGCCCCTGCAAGCGTCACTCCGCCGGCAAGGCGTCGAGAGAGCAGCAGCTCAAATGCACAGAGGCCTCTCTCGACGGGCTCACTCCCTGACGCCAAGATGCCGCTCAGCCTCCATTGCGGCCATGCAGCCTTCGCCGGCGGCCACCACCGCCTGTCCGTAACTCCCACGACGGACATCCCCACAGGCGAACACGCCGGGCGTCGAGGTCCTCACCCCGCCCGGCTCAACGACAATGAAGCCACCCTCGTCGATCTGGCAGACGTGACGAAAGGCGTCGGACTTCGGGTCCTGCCCGATAGCAACGAACACACCGGCGCACTGCACGACCCGCTGTTCGCCCGTCTCCGTATTCCTCACCCGTATCCCCGTGACGAACTGGTCACCGAGTATTTCGTCCACAACCCAGGGGACCATCCACTCGATTCCCGGGTTGTTGCGTGCCTTCTCGACCTCAATGGGATCCGCTCTGAGGTAGGCGCGGCGATGCACAATCGTCACTTTGGAAGCGAAGCGAGTGAGGAAGACGGCGTCCTCCATGGCCTTGTTTCCGCCGCCTACAACGACCACCTCCTTGTCCTGGTAGAAGAACCCGTCGCAGGTGGCGCATCCCGAAACCCCTCTGCCGTAGAACCGCCTCTCCGAGGGGATGGGCAAGCGTCTTGCCTGCGCCCCAGTGGCAACGATCAAGCTCTTGGCCTCGATCGTCTCATCGCCTGCCACTATCTTCAGGCACCGCCCTTCCCTCACCGCGTTGGTCACGCTGCCGGAACGAAAGCGCGTTCCGAAACGCTCGGCCTGCTTGCGGACCTTTTCCATCAGCTCGATGCCTGAGATTCCCTCGGGAAATCCCGGGTAGTTCTCCACCGCATGCGCGACCAGTAGCTGCCCCCCTCGCATATGCCCATCGAACACCAACGGGCTGAGATTCGCCCGCGCCGCGTAGATCGCGGCTGTCAAGCCAGCCGGGCCTGACCCGGCAATGACCACATTCTCCATTCTCTTATTCCTCCATGCTCTCACGCCGCCCAGGCGTCGGCGCACTCGAGCGCGACGGGCTGCTCAATGCAGCGACTCTGGCCGATGCGCCCGCGGCGAGTTGGTGTGCCTGCGCATACTACCATCCCTCCCTCCTCGGCGTCACGGCGACCTGCGAAGATCCTTCGAGACGCGCTTCGCGCCTTGCGCACCGGAGAGATGGCCCGCAGCCCGACCGGCGAACCTGACCGCCCCACCGGGACCCTACAGCCCCTAAAGAGGCCACACCACCATTATAAGCGGCAATCCCACCGCTATGATGATGAACTCCAACGGAAGGCCCATGCGCCAATAGTCCCCGAACCGATACCCCCCAGGCACCATGACCAAGGTGTTCGACTGGTGCCCAATGGGCGTCAGGAACGCGCACGAGGCGCTCACAGCCACAGCCATCAGGAACGGGTCCGTCGCCACCCCCAACCCTAGGGCAACGTTCACTGCTATGGGCGCCATTAGCACTGCGGCCGCGGCGTTGTTCACCAGGTCAGAAAGAAACATCGTTCCCAAGAACACAACCCCCAAGGAGATAAAAGCCGGGAGCCGTTCGCCCAGTTGCAGGAGCCCGTCGGCGATGAGCCCCGCTCCGCCTGTGGTCTCCAGAGCGTAGCCAATCGGGATCATTGCCCCCAACAGCACGATAACGGGCCAATCGATGCTCTCATAGATCTCGCGGAGCGGGATCAATCCAGCGAAAGTCATGCATGCCGCTGCAGCCAGAAAAGCCACGGGTACGGGAAGGAAACCCGCCGCAGCCACCGCCAGCGCACCACCGAACAAGCCACCGGCCAACAACATCCTCCGCGGCTGACCCAAGGACAACCCCCGCTCGGCCAGGGGCAGACAGCCAAGGCGCTCCAAGGCTTCCTGCAGCATGTCGTCCCTGCCCTGCAGTAGCAGCACATCGCCGGGGCGGAAGCGCACCTCGGCCAACCGCTGCTGTAGACGTGCTCCCCGCCGGGCAACGGCTAACAGGTTCACCCCGTACCGTCTGCGCAGTCGGAGCTGAGCCACCGAGCGCCCGACTATGAGGGCTCCAGGCATCACCACGGCCTCGGTCACGTTCACCTCGTCTGAGCGGAGATCCTCTTCGCCAAGCTCCACATCTCCCACCATTTCCAACCCCACCTTGTCCACGAACTCCTTCATCGTGTCGGAGTCGGCCACCACCATGACCACATCGCCACCCCTCAGCCTCTCATAGGGAGAAGGCGCAGGACGTCGCTCCTCACCCCGGACCAGCCCCACCACTGAGAATTCCCCCTCCACGTCCTGCTCCAGCTCTCGGAGGGACTTACCCACCGCCTGGCCCTCTTCGGGCAGCCTCACTTCGGTGAGGTAGTCCCGGATCTCGAACATCTCCTCCCGGCTGGCCGGCCCTTTGCGCTTGGGAACGAGCCGCCAGCCCACAAGGGCCACGAACACCACCCCCGCCAGCGCGATCCCTGCCCCCACCAAGGTGAAGTCGAACATCCGGAAGGGCTGGCCGGCACTCTGTGCTCGAAAGGAAGCCACGATGATGTTGGGCGGCGTGCCGATCAGCGTCATCAACCCGCCGAGGAGGGATCCGAAAGCCAGGGGCATGAGCAGCGTGGAAGGGGGTCGACCAGAACTTCTGGCCATGCGCGTGCCAACCGGCAGCAACAAGGCGAGCGCCCCGACGTTATTCATAAACGCTGACAGGACAGCCACCAAACTCGTCAACGCCAGTACCTGCACAGTAATCCGCTGTCCTACACGTTCGAGCAGGCTGGCCAACGCGTCGACGATGCCTGACCTCGCTAGCCCCCGGCTGATCACGAGCACCGCAGCCACCGTGATCACTGCCGGGTGCGCAAACCCCACGAACGCCTCTCCGGCGGTGCCCTTTACCGTCACCGTCACCACCAAGAGCGCGAGAACGGCCACCAGGTCGTATCGCCAGCGCCCCCACACGAACATGGCCAGAGCGCCGATCAGAACGCCGAACACGATGCCCTGCTCGATGGACATATCAATCCCCACCCAGATTAGCTGGAGAACGTGGGGTAAGCCAACTTCAGCTCACAGCCCGGGGGCGTGGGTCTCGGCGGCGGGCATTGGCCAACACCACGCCACATACGGCGACCGTCCCGCCGACGAGCGTCAGCCAGCTGGGAATCTCCCCGAGCCACAGCCACGCGATCCCGATGGCGAACACTGGGTTGAGATAGAGAAAGCTCGACAGCCGGGAAGCAGACAGCTTGTTTAGTCCGTGAACCCACAACACGTAGGCGATCGCCCCCGGAAACACCCCCAGGTAGACCACAGCAGCCAGCGCCTGCCAGGGGGCAGCCCGCACCGCCGGCAGCAGCCCAGGAAGGAAGATCAGCATGGGGATCGTCCCTGCCCAGATGACGTACGAGGTGAAGGCAAGAGGCGGGTAGCGGACAATTGATCTCTTCTGCAACACGCTGTACACACTGGCGGAAACAGCAGCCAGCAATATGATCAGCGCCCGAGGCTCCAAGCGAAACGCTTCTCCCTCCCCCAGAGTGATCAGCGCCACCCCGGCGAAGCTAATCGCTATGCCTACCCAGCCACGTGTGCCAATCCGCTCCCCGAGGCCCACAGCCGCCAACAGCGCGGTGAACACAGGTGCTGAGGAAATGAGCAGGCTGGCTGCCCCTGCGGTCACAATCACCTCGCCGAAATTCAGGGAGACGTGGTAGACAGTGATCCCCAAGAACCCAAGCAACACGATGAGCGGGAGATCTCTCCTCTGGGGAAGGGACACGCCCCGCACAGCGTTGATCACAGCCAACGTCAAGGAAGCCACGAGAAACCTGAGCAATGCAAGCTCCCCGGGCGGAAACGCCTCAAGCGCGCCGCGAATCGCTGCGAAAGCGGAAGCCCACAAAAGGAGCATCACCAACACGGCTGCCGCAGTCCGCACATCCAGCCCAGTGCTGTTCACGACACGCCTTTCTCAATGTCCACAACGATAGGGCCTCCTCGACTCACGCCGTACCCAGAAGGGTAGCGGACAGACCACAACCTCAACGAACGGCCAACCACGTTCCTCCGGCCACCGCAGTCAATCCGATGACCCGCAACAAGTCAACAGGGCGAGGCTCAACCCCGAACCAACCGAAGTGGTCGAGTACGGCACCCATGAGAAGCTGGGCCAAGATGGCGAGGGTCAGTGTCGATGCAAGTCCCAGGCGGGGGACCGCAAAGCTGACCGATCCCACAATCACCACCCCCAGGAAACCTGCTGTCAAGGCGTACCAGGGGACCGTACGCCATTGCCCGACCGCACCTCCCCGCAACAGCAAGATGACCAGTCCAGAGAGCAGGAAGCCTCCCAGGTGGACGACGAACGAGCTCTCCGCCGCGCCCAATCGCCCGCCGATGATCCCCGAGAACAGCGATTGCAGCGCGATGGCCAGGCCAGCGACCAGAGCCACACAGACCGCAGGCAAAACCAATCCCAACTTCTCCCTCCTTCCGAACCTTCTGCGCTTTTCAGTCGCGAACTCCCCGCCAGTCGCCCGCTCACAAGTCCTTCGCTGTGGCCTTTATCAGTTCCCACGCTGCTTTCACATGCTTGCGCTCAGTACGAGCCTGACCGACGCACAGCCGCAGAGCGAACCTCCCGTTCAGCACTGTATGACTGAGATACAGCCGGCCCGAGCTGTTCAGCTGCGTCAGGAGGTGCCGGTTCAGTTCCTCCCCTCCCCGATGCCGAAAGCAAACAAGGTTCAAGGATCGCGGAATCGCCAGTTCGAATTCCGTGTCCTCCTCCACCCACTGGGCGAACTCGTGCGCCATTCCCACGTGATTCCGCACCATTTGCCGTATCCGACTGATGCCAAAGTAACGGATCACAAGCCACAGCTTGAGCGCCCGGAAGCGCCGTCCCAGGGGGATCTGCCAATCCCGATAGTCGATCACCCTCCCCGACTCGGTGGGGACGTTCCGCAAGTACTCTGGGAGCACCGTCAGCGCTCCTATGAGAGGCTCCCTATCCATCACGTAGAAGCAATCGCAGTCGAAGCTTGTCAGCATCCACTTGTGGGGGTTGACGCAGTAACTGTCGGCGAGCTCCAGTCCATCGTTCAGCCCACGATATTCGGGGCATACTGCCGCGATCCCGGCCATCGCTGCGTCCACGTGCAGCCACAACCCCTGCTCGGCACAGAGGCTTCCGATCTTGGGCACAGGATCCACAGCAAGCGACGACGTCGTCCCCACAGTGGCACAGACGAAAAAAGGATGCAATCCCGCCTCTCGATCACGCTGTACGGCCGCGGCCAACGCGTCCGGCCGCATGGCCAGCGTCTCGTCCGTATCCACCAAGCGCAGTCGACTACGCCCGATCCCCACGATGGATGCCGCCTTCTGCACTGAGGAATGTGCTTCCCTCGACGCATAGGCCACCAGAGGAAGCTTCAGCCCCCCCTCCCTACACGTCATCCCCTCGGCACGCTCCCGCGCAGCCAGCATGGCACACAGCGTGGCGCTAGAAGCTGAATCCTGGATCACCCCACCACCGGGACCGGAGGACTTGAACCCCTCGGGCAGTCCCAACATGTCCGCCATCCAGTCGAGCACGTGGGTCTCCAGCTCAGTACACGCCGGGCTGGTAGCCCACATCATCCCCTGAACACCCAACCCCGCGGACAGAAGCTCTCCCAGCACCGAGGGCCCCGAGGAATTAGCAGGGAAGTAGGCGAAGAAGTTGGGCGACTGCCAGTGCGTCAAGCCCGGAAGTACAACGGTCTCCAGATCACGCATCACATCTTCGCAGCTCTCCCCTTGCACTGGGGGGGAAGCCGGAAGCTCGCTCCGCACCTCCCCAGGACCAAGCTGGGACAGCACCGGAAACCCCTCCAGCCGCTCCCAGTAGTCGGCAATCCAATCCACCAAGGTCCTGCCCCAATGCCGGAACTCCTCAGGAGTCATTTCGCAGCCCCGTTCTTCGTTCATATCACGTCCTCCAGCCCTGGCCCCCAGGAACGCCACTTCCGCGCGAAATCTGCACCCTCGCCGACCGATCGGCAGCAATCACCGCCCCAGTATGGTACCCCCGCACTCTGGCTCGCCCCAGCCACCTTGAACTCGCTCTCACCCATCAGTCCGGTCCACTGCATTGACTATCTTCCCCGTCGTCAGTTAAATACGCACCATGATCGATCTCAGCGTAAACAACAGCCAACTCCAGCGCACAGCAGCCCGTGCACGCGAGCGCCGGATCGTGGTCCCCACGTTCCGACAGATGCAAGACCCCACGCTCGTGCCACAGGGAATCAAAGAACAACTGGCCGGTGTGGGCCTGTGGGACTTGCATCCGGCCAACCTGTTTCGCATCACCTGGAAGAACGAGCCTGTACCGCATGGGGGCGGTTACGGAAAGGTCAACTACCTAGAGCTTCCTCCAGAACTCACCGGGGTTCCCGCGCGCATCTTCGCCCTCGTGGGCAAGTGGTTCCCCACTGGATCCCACAAGGTGGGAGCTACGTTCGGCTGCCTTGCTCCAAGGCTGGTCACCGGGCAGTTCGACCCCACCTATCACAAGGCCGTATGGCCCTCTACCGGCAACTACTGCCGCGGGGGTGCCTATGTGGCGGCTTTGCTCGGCTGCGAGTCGATCGCCATCCTGCCCGAGGGGATGTCACAGGAACGTTTCCAGTGGCTCTCTCGTATAGCAGGAGAGGTCATCGCCACCCCAGGGACCGAGTCCAACGTGTGGGAGATCTTCCAGAAGTGCAAGGAGCTGGAACGTACCCGCGACAACATCATGATCTTCGATCAGTTCGAGGAGCTGGGGAATCACCTCTGGCACTACGCTGTGACCGGCCCAGCAATAGAAGAGGTTCTGGACCAGGAGTTGCACTCCGGTCAGAGAGCTGCAGGCTTGGTCCTCACGTCGGGTTCCGCTGGGACCACAGGCTGTATCGACTACATGAAGGAGAGGATCCCCCACCTTAAGGCCGCTGTAGGGGAGGCCCTCCAGTGTCCGACCCTTCTATGGAACGGGTTCGGCGCGCACAGAATCGAGGGCATCGGCGACAAACACGTTCCCTGGATCCACAACGTGCGCAACACTGACATGGTGATCGCCATCGATGATGAGCTTGCCATGCGCTTGCTCAGGCTCACCGGGGAGGCGGCCGGTCACTCTTATTTGCTTAAGCAAGGCGTATCCGAACAGCTCGTAGAGAGCCTGCCCTTGCTGGGCATCTCGTCAGCGGCGAATCTGATCGCGGCCGTGAAGATGGCTCGCTACTACGAGCTCTCCGAACGCGATGCCGTGTTCACAGTGTTCACAGACTCCCAAGAGCTTTACCAAAGCCGCCTGGAGGAGCTTCGCAACCAAAGGGGAGATTACGACGAGCAACAGGCAGAACGGGACCACGAGTCCTGTTTGCGTAGCTTGAGCACCGATCACATGGCTGAGCTCAGCTACTGGGACCGCCGCCGCATCCACAACCTGAAGTACTTCACTTGGGTGGAGCAGATGGGCAAGGACACCGACGAGCTTCTCTCCCAGTGGTACGACTGGCCGGAGTGGTGGAGTCGAACGCACGAGCAGCTCCACGAGATCGATCGCCTTATCGAGGACTTCAACCGACACGCAGGTGCGTGAGCGTTGTACTGCTGGGCTTGGTTACAGACCGATCCGGCGCACTGAGTTTTCCGCTCGAGCCCACTTTCGCCCGGTTTGAGGCAGCTGTTCGCCGCCGGTACCATTCTGAGGATGGCTATACGCGTTGTGCTTCTGGACATGGATGGGACCATATGGGACTCGCCCGTAGACTGGATGGGCTTGAGAAGAACCCTCGGGCTCCCGGACGACGGGCGCCCCATCGTGGAGCACCTCAGTTGCGCAAACTCTAGCGAGCGAACTCGTGGGCTGGCGCAGCTTGAGGAGCAAGAGGCGCTCGGCGCCCGCTGCGGCCAACTGATCACGGGAACCCATGAGCTACTGGGGTTTCTCCACCGCCACCACCTGCTCTCCGCCCTTGTCACCAACAACTCGCGAGCCAGTGTGGACAAGGTGCTCTCGCAACACAGGTTACACTTCGACCTCGTGGTCAGCAGAGACGAAATCCCAATGAAACCAGCGGCTGAGGCGTTCCTTGCCCCCTTGCGAATGCTCCGCTGCAAGCCGGAGGAGGCAGTGGCCATCGGAGACTCCCATCTGGATGTGTTGGCAGCCCACGCCGCCGGCATCCCACATGTGATCATGACGGCCCCCAAGGATTGGGCACGTGCTCTGCTCCCCCCAGACATTCCTTTCACAGAAGTGGAAGACCTGCACGTAGCTCGGCGAGCGCTCGCAGAGATCGTGCTGCCGATGCCACAGTGAGGCCTCCGGGAGCAGCGGAAGAAAGCACCCAGCAAATTGGAAGATAATAACGCCCCGAAAAGGGTTTTCGCTCACTTCACAACGCCCGGCCTTTGTGGTATAGTGTGATGGACGCCGGAGCGAAGGCCTCCCAAACTTATGCCTGTTCGGCACAAGATTGTGAGGAGGGTTTGAGCGGTGGAGAGTGTGGCAAGTGTGCGTAACGAGTTGCCCGGCAGGGCGAAGCTCGAGGAGCACGAACACGAAGCGGAGGAGAATAACGTGCAGTGGTTTGAAGAGGAGGGAGTGGAACGCCGCTCCCCCGAGAATCCAATAAGGACGTACTTCGACGAGATATCGCGGGTACCTCTCTTGACCAAAGAGCAGGAGGTCGAGTTGGCCAAGCGCGTGGAGGCCGGCGACAAGGAGGCCAAGGAGCACCTTGCGGCGGCGAACCTGCGTTTGGTGGTTTCCATTGCCAAGAAGTACCGTGGTTGTGGCCTGCCGTTCTTGGATCTGATTCAGGAGGGAAACCTGGGCCTGATGAAGGCCACCGAGAAGTTCGACTGGCGTAAGGGATACAAGTTCTCTACCTACGCCACGTGGTGGATTCGACAGGCTATCTTGAGGGCTATCACCAACCGGTCCCGCACCATCCGTGTTCCCACACACATCAACGAGCTGATCCGCAAGATCTACCAGGCCGAGCGCGACCACGCAAAGGAGTTCGGCAATCCTCCCTCCATGGAAGCATTGGCCGAGGTGCTGGACACATCAGTGGAAAACGTGATCAAGGCCAAGAAGACAGCTCAATACACTGCTTCACTGGACTCCCCGATCGGCTACGAGGATGAAGGTTCGGTGCTGGGGGACTTCGTCGAGGACGGCGGGGCCATTTCTCCCACTCGTGAGACGTTCAAGGAGCTCCTCCAGCAGGAGTTGCAGCGAGCCCTCAAAGACCGACTGACGCCTCGAGAACGCCGTGTGCTCGAACTGAGGTACGGTCTCGACGACAACCAACCTCGCACTTTGGATGAGGTAGGCGAAGCCTTCGGCATCTCTCGTGAGCGAGTACGACAGATCCAGAAGGAAGCTCTGGAGAAGCTGAAGAACTCCGACCTCATTCGCAAGTTGGAGAAGTTCAGGCTACTCAGCGAGGAGGAGTTCTAGGCTCGCTTTGCCCTCGTGGGGCAGCTCTTGTTGGAACAGCGCCGACCGTGGCGGGGATCTTCGTACAGGACTCCCTGTTCACACTCAGAGCACGGCTCCACGGGCTGCCCAGACAAGGTGAACTTGCAGCTCGGGTACTGATCACAACCGTAGAAAGGCCCTCGGCCCCTGGCGAATCTCTCCACCAACTCACCCGTACCGCATGAGGGGCAGGTCACCCCAGTGTACACTGGGGTGGTCTGCCGACACTTGGGACATGCCATGTAACGCCCATATCTCCCGTGCCTAAGCTCCATGGTCCCACCACAGGCCGGGCACTCGGCGTGAGGGGCCTCGTCAGCCTCCGCCAGGGCCTCCGACAACTCGATACGGTCATCCCCCAACCCGAAAGGCACAGTCGGTGGAAGGTTTCTCGTGCTGCGGCAGTCTGGATACTTGGAGCACCCCAAATAGAGTCCCCCCTTCCACACACGTACTGTCATGGGAGCGCCGCACTTCTCACACTCCACATCGGTGAGCACCTGAAAAGGCTTGTCCCCCTGTGCCAGTACATCTTCAACCCTTTCCAACCTGCGTTCCAAGCGGCTGTAAAGCTCACGGAGGACCTCCAAGCGGCCTGCCTGCCCCTCCTGTATCTCGTCCAGCTTCTCCTCCATCCGGGCAGTGAACCCCTTCTCCACCGTCTCCGGGAAGTACTCCCGGAGAAAACCGCTCACAGCTTGCCCAAGCAAGGTGGGCCGGAGGCTTCCGCTCTCCCGACGTACATAGCCTCTCTCCTGGATGACCGAAACGATCTGGGCGTAGGTACTCGGCCTGCCTACCCCCTCACGCTCCAGTTTGCGCACCAGTCCCGACTCCGTGTATCTCCCCGGTGGCTCGGTCTGTTTTTCCTCTACCTCGACTTCCGGACGCGGAAGCGACATCCCCACCTGTAGCTCCTCGGGAAGCGGAAGTCCCTCGTCCTCCAGTCTGGTCACCGGATACACAGACGCAAATCCAGGAAACACTTGCCACGAGGTGGAGGCGCGAAAGGCCCCCCCAGCTGCCGCTATTTCCACCTTGCGCCTCTTCCACACGCCATCCGCCATCTGGGTCGCCACGAACCTCCGCCAGATCAACTCGTACAGTTTGTACTGCTCAGGTTTCAGGTACTGCCGTACGTCCGCGGGCGTCAGCTTCACGGAGGTGGGGCGGATGGCCTCGTGCGCGTCTTGGCTCCGCCGCTTGTTCTTGAACCGCCGCGGCCGGGGGCTCGAGTACTCCTTTCCGTACTTCTTCCTCACCAATTCGCGCGTTTCCGCAACAGCCGCGTCCGAGACCCGCGTGGAGTCCGTGCGCATGTAGGTGATCAAGCCCACCGGCTTGCCCTTGATCTCCACGCCTTCGTACAACCCCTGCGCCACCTGCATCGTCCGCCGAGGGGAGAACCCCATCTCGGCTCCGGCAGTCTGCTGCAGCGTGGAGGTGATGAACGGAGAAGAAGGCCGCCGCTTGACGTCCTCATCGGAGACATCGGTCACCCGGAAGTCCGCTGTAGCCAGAGATCGCTGTAGATCTTCAAGCTGCGCCCTTTCCGTTATGCGTTCGGTGAGCCAGGCTGTGAACTCCGGCCGCGAAGGAAAGCGAAGTCCCACCTCCCAATACGGCTCGGGCACGAACCTCTGAATCTCCGCTTCGCGGTCACAGATGAACCTCAGTGCCACGGATTGAACACGACCCGCAGACAATCCCTCGAACCTCCGCCCAGCCAGCACCACCGACAGAACAGGGCTAACTTGGTAGCCGACAAGGCGATCCAGAATTCGTCTCGTGCGCTGCGCTTCCACCTTGTGCGGGTCGAGCTTCCCCGGAGTCCGCAGGGCTGAGCGAACTGCGTCCACCGTTATCTCATGTAGCAACACCCGCGCGAAACGCTCTCGCCTGCTGTTTCCCAGCAGTTCCGCCAAGTCGAAGGCAATTGCCTCCCCTTCCCGGTCCGGGTCAGTGGCCAAATACACGCGCTCGGCATCAGCCACGGCCTTCTTCAACCCGCTTATGATCCGGCGATCCCGCACCACCCATGTAGGGGTGAAGTCGTTTTCCACGTCGACACCCAGCTCCTTGGCGGGCAGGTCTCGCACGTGACCTTTGGACGAGTAGACCTCGTACTCCTTCCCCAGGTACCCAGTCAATGTACGGGCTTTAGTCGGCGATTCAACGATTAGAACGTATCTTTTGGACATGTGTTTGCTCCCCCCATCGCGCGGGGATTATGGGTTGCCTCGGTGCACAGCGCAAGCTGGACTCGGCAAAAAGGCGGGGCTGGCGCACCAAGCGCCCACGCCCCGCCCCGGCCTTGCACCTCAGTGTTTCTCAGCTACTGTGCACTCAGTAGTCCATCGGCGGAGTAGGATACTGCTGTTCCTTCTTCTCGTCCTTGATCTCCGCCACCAACGCTTCTGTGGTCAGAAGCATCCCAGCAATGGACACGGCGTTCTGCAACGCAGAGCGCGTGACTTTTGTAGGATCGATGATCCCGGCCTCGTACATGTCGCGGTAATCCTCAGCGACCACGTCGAAGCCCACCGCAGGCTTCTCGCTCTTGAGGCGCTCAACTATGATCGCGCCTTCGAAACCTGCATTCTCCGCAAGCTGCCGCGCAGGCTCTTGTAGAGCACGCCGCAGGATCTGTGCTCCGACACGTTCGTCCCCAGAGAGTTCCTTCTCCAGGTTCTCAAGCACCTTGCCTGCGTTAAGCAAGGCCACTCCTCCGCCGGGGAGAATCCCCTCCTCCACAGCGGCCTTGGTGGCCTCAAGCGCGTCCTCCATGCGGTGCTTCTTTTCCTCCAGCTCGGTCTCCGTGGCTGCACCTACCTTGATCACCGCCACGCCGCCGGCCAACTTGGCCTTGCGCTCTTCTAGCTTCTCGCGATCGTAGTCAGAGTCGGTGGTCTTGATTTGCTCGTTGATCTGTTCAATGCGGGCCTTAATCTGTTCCGGCTCTCCCTTCCCGCTGATGACGGTGGTGTCCTCATTGGTTACACGTACCTTCTCTGCGCGGCCGAGCATGTCCAGCGTAGTGTTTTTGATTTCCATCCCGGCATCCTCGGCCACAACGATGCCCCCGGTTAGCACAGCGATGTCTTCCAGCATGGCCTTACGCCTGTCGCCAAACCCAGGTGCCTTGACCGCGCAGGAGGACAGCGTCCCCTTGAGCTTGTTCAGCACAAGGGTGGAAAGGGCTTCGCCGGTAACGTCCTTGGCGATGATCAGCAACGGCTTCCCAGTCTGGGCAATCTTCTCCAGGAGGGGGATGACCTCCATCGCGTTCTTCAGCTCTCGGTCGGTGACGAAGATGTACGGCTCCTCGAGGGAGACCTCCATCTTCTTGGGGTCCGTCACGAAGTACGGAGATACGTACTCTCGGTCGAACCGCATCCCCTCCACGACCTCGTAGTACGTCTCGATCGTATCCGAGTCTTCGACCGTGATGACCCCGTCTTCGCCGACGACCTCCATGGTGTCGGCGATGATCTGACCGATATCAGGGTCGTTGGCGGAGATAGTTGCTACCTGAGCTGTCTCCGCCTTGGTCCCCAACTTCCTGGACATCTTCTTGAGCTCATCAACCACTGTCCGCGAGCCCTTCTCGATGCCACGCTTGAGGGCCATGGGGTTGCCGCCCGCGGCCACCATCTTGAACCCCTCCTTCACCATCGCCTGGGCCAGGATGGTGGCAGTAGTGGTCCCGTCTCCGGCCACGTCGTTCGTCTTCGACGCGACCTCCTTGACCAGCTGGGCCCCCATGTTCTCGAACGGGTCCTTGTATTCCTGCTCTTCGGCAATCGTCACACCATCGTTGACGATGTCCGGCGAGCCGAACTTCTTCTCAATACACACGTTCCGCCCGCGCGGGCCCAGGGTCACTCGGACCACCTCAGCCAGCTTTTCTACACCGCCGAGCAACTTCCGTCTCGCCTCTTCTGCGAACAGGAGCTCTTTTGCTGCCATCGTTACCCCCTCACTCCTCGATGACCGCGAGGACATCTGCTGACTTCACCAACAGATGCTTCTCCTCACCGATGCGAATCTCCGTACCGGCGTACGCAGAGATCAGCACCTTGTCACCGACCTTCACATCGAACTTCTCCGCGGTCCCTAGGGCCTTTGCCTCCCCCCGAACTGCCTTTTCTTCCTTGACCGACTCGGGAAGGACTATCCCCCCAGGGGTGCGGCGTTCCTCCTCCTCGATGATGCGTACGAGGACACGGTTCCCCAATGGTTTGACAGTCATCACCCACCTCCTCGAATTTAGCACTGGGGTGCCTAAGCTGCTAACGCCCGGATTGTAGCCGCTGGCCCTGGTCCGGTCAAGAGTTGCATCCAACGACTCCCCGAGCTACAGTGACTTGTGCCCGCAGGACGCACGCATCTGGCTTTTGAACTGGGGACGCTGCCGCTTTGGGTCGCTGCAGGCGCGTACCTTGCCATAGCGCAACACGACCTGGTCGTGTTCACCCTATCATACACCACAAGCAGTCTGTTGCTATCCCCCGATCTTGACCTGCCGCGCACCGATCCCAGTTGCAGATGGGGTCCCCTTCGCGTTCTGTGGTGTCCCTACGCTCACGTGTTCCGCCACCGTGGCCTCTCGCACTCTGTCCTTTGGGGTCCACTGACGCGTGTTGGCTACCTGTTGGGGTTGGCAGCTGCCGGGTGGGTGGTGGCCGCCGTTCTCTGGGACGTCGACTGGCCCACCCCCCGACTCGGCGGGCACTTGCCGGCCGCAGCTGCGGGCCTGTACTTCCCACACCTTCTCCACGTAATGCTGGATAGGGCATTCACAAGACGGGCAACAGCGCGCTAATGCAGCCTTGTCGGCTTGCCCAGCCACATGTTATACAATGGTGGTAAGCATGGGGCACAGGCCACACTGCAGAGGAGGGTGTTTGTGGCGATTTCCATCGGCGAGATCACCAGGGGGATGACCTTGGTGTACAATGGAGAGCTATACGAAGTGGTGTCCTTTGAGCACGTCAAGAGGGCGAGAGGGAGCGCCTTCGTACGCGCCAAGCTGCGTCACCTGGGCACGGGCCGCACGATCGTCGAGACGTTACGTGCCTCGGACCACCTGGAGACCGCGTACATGGAGACGCGGCCGATGCAGTATCTGTACAATGACGGCAGTGCATATGTGTTCATGGACAAGTCCACCTTCGAGGAGTACCGGGTCCCGCCCGCCCTGTTGGACGACTTCAAGGGGTTCATGCTAGAGGGTATGGACGTCCAAGGGCTGTTCCACCAAGGGAAAATGCTGAAGGTTCAAACCCCCAGCTTCATGACACTGGAGGTCGTGGACACGCCACCCGGAGTCAAGGGAGACACGGCCACGGGCGGCGAGAAACCAGCTACACTGGAGACTGGAGCGGTGATCAAGGTGCCCCTGTTCGTCAGAGTAGGAGACCGGATCAAGGTCGACACACGCACCGGCGTGTATGTGGAAAGGGTGCCCTAAGGAGGCGACATGGCGGAGCAGCAAGTGGTGATGGAGCTGGCGCTGGGAAAGGTTTCAGTCCACAGTGACGTCCTGGCCGCCACCGTGGCCAAATCTCTGGACAAGGTGGAGGGAGTGCGCCCACTTCGCGGAGGGGGCGGTGTGATAGCCATTTTCGGCGGCGGTGAGGAAAGCGTTCACCTGGAGACCCAGGGCGACATGGTCAACGTTGAGCTGCGTATCGCAGTCCTGCTGGGCTACCCCGTTCATGAGGTCGCGCAGGGCGTACAGCAGGCGGTGCGCGAGGACCTGGAGCAACTAGCCAGCGCCCGCGTGGGAAAGGTTAACGTGTTCATCAAGCGAGTGATACCGCCGGAGGAAGAGCTGGTCTTGGATGGCGAGGAGGGCAACGATGGCTGAGAAAAAGGGGAGCACAGAGAGGGAAGAGGACCTCACGCAAGAGGTGACAGCAGGGAGTGGCGCCATCAGCATCTCCAAGGACGTCATTGCCACCATCGCCGGGCTGGCTGCCGCCGAGGTGGAGGGGGTTACGCCCCCTCGAGGAGGGCAATTCCGCAAGGGAGAGGCCGCCAAGCGCCAGGTGGAAACGGTGATCGACGGCGGAGAAGTCAAGGTCTCCATCAGGGTGGCCATGGTCTACGGCCACCAAGTGAAGAACGTAGCTCAAGAACTGCAGGAGAGAATCAAGGCCGACGTCGAGCGGATGACAGGCCTGCAGGTGAGGTCCGTCGACGTGGAGTTAACTCGCCTTTTGTTCCCTGAGGAAGGCGAGCCCGTCGAGGAGGTCTGAGTTGATTTTGGTGGGAGCGGTAGCGCTAATCGTGCTGACAGGAGCGGCGGGCCTGGCGGTGTGGACGGCCGTCGCCGGGCTGCCCGAGGGCTGGCTCCCAGGTTTCACCACCTGGTGGGGACGGACGATCCTCGGCGTGCTGGCGGTGTCCCTCGTAGGGGGGGCGGCGCTGGCAATCAAGTACGCAATGGAGCATGGCGTGGCCCAGCGGGCAGTGCGCAGACCTGGTCCCAAGGGCGAGATCATCATTGCGCCTCGCGCCATCAGGGAATTAGCCACTTCTCTGCTCGCGCGAGAGCTCGGCCTGAGCGGATTCCGTGTGTCCATACATCCAGGGGCTGATGGCGTCTACCTGAAGGTGAGCCTGCGACTCCCCCCAGAGGAGGAAGCGCCCAACCTGGCCGACCGCATCCAGGACCTTCTGAGCAGGGAGATCCAAAGCAAGACGGGGATACCCGTTCACGAGATCAACCTGTCCGTCCGGGGTACGGCCAGTCCTCGACCGCCGGCACCTCCCTCCGAGTCTGTCGGGTGAGGGCCTCGTGAGGCGACGGGCTCGAGAAGCGGCGCTGCGGGCCCTGTACAGGAGCGAGTACGTTGAGGCACCAGCTGCGGAGCTGCTGGACGACGAAGAGGACATTTCCCCTGAGGAGGCCCGGATGGCTGCACAGCTAGTGCAAGGCGTCCTGGAAGACAGGGCAGGGTTGGACGAGATCATCGACCGTCGGGCGCTGGGTTGGGGAGTTGACCGCCTTTCACCCATCGATTTGAGCCTACTTCGTCTGGGCCTGCACGAGCTCATCCACACCGACACGCCCCCGGAGGTAGTGATCAATGAAGCCGTGGAGCTGGCCAAAGGCTACGGCACAGAAAAGGCTCCCTCCTTCATCAACGGCATCTTGGACCGCGTGTGGAAAGATGCCGCCGGCAAGCCGGCCGCTTGACAGAATGCGCCTGGCAGGCGGGACCCAGCTGAATTAGACTTGCCGCATGCCACCAGAGCGCGATGCAGATTTACACCTCCACACCCGTTGGTCCGACGGCACGCTGGACCTGAGATCATCCGTACGCCGTGTTCGTTCCGCAGGTTTCAGCTGCTTGGCGATCACAGACCACGACACCATTGGACCGGAGCTCGCCTCCCCTATGCAGATGATGGAGGGCGCACAGGTGATCACCGGGGTGGAGATCAAGGCAGACATCCTCGGCCACCGGGGGGAGGTGCTAGGGTATTTCGTGAACCCCGCTTCTCCTCGTCTGCGAGAGCTGATCGAAGGAATAGCCAAAGCACGCGTGGAGCGGATGAAGGAGATGATCTCTCTGTGTAACCTGTCCCTGGGCCTGCAGTTGGATTACCAAACAGTGGCTCAGTTGACCGACGGCTCAGTAGGTAGGCCTCACTTGGCGGCCTCGTTGGTGGAGGCCGGCGTTGCCATCAGCGCAGATGAGGCGTTTCAGCGGTTCCTCTCTCGGGGAGCACCCTGCTACGTACCTCTGCCCCGTCCCAGCTTCCCCGAGGTCGTGCACGCCGTACGCACAGCTGGAGGCGTGGCATCTCTAGCCCACCCCGCGTACTTGCCGATCGAGAATTGGGACGCAGCCCTTACCACACTTCGCAGCATGGGAATGGCAGCTTTGGAGGTGTTCTACCCCTACCAGGTAGGCCGAGCGCCCCTGTACGTCTCCCCGGAAGAGCTGGCCGCGCTGGCCGAAGAACTGGCCCTAATACCGACCGGGGGCTCAGATGATCACGGGCCCGGCTCCGTAAACGAGAGTCTAGGAAGCGTGCGGATTCCCTACGCTGTAGTGGACAGGCTTGCCGCTGCCGCGTCCTCTGTGACGTAACGAAGAGCCACTACCGCCACCTCGATCTGATCGTCCGTAGGCTCCCGCGTGGTGAGGAACCTCTGCAACAAAAGCCCGGGGAGAAGCAGCGGCCTCAGCCACCACGCTCGCGGGTGTCGCCCCCCCAAAAGTAGCACCTCGTAGGTGAATCCGGCGACTACTGGCAGGAGGGCCAACCTGCCACTTACACGAACCCAGAAAGGCTCTGTGGGCAACACAGAGAACACCAACACCGCCACCAGGATGAACAGAAGCAGAAAGGCTGTCCCGCAACGCGTGTGAACAGGACTGAACTCCCGTGCTGATTCTGCCGAAACGCCGTGGCCTGCCTCGTAGGCGTGTACGGCTTTGTGCTCCGCCCCGTGGTACTGGAACACACGCCGGATATCCTTCTGCCGCGAAATCACGTACATGTAAACGAGGAGGACCCCGACGCGAATGCCCCCCTCCGCCAAGTTGAACAACACACGATTGGGGATGCCAGTGAAGGTGGCTAAGTAGTTGGGCAGCAGCACGAACGCCCCCAATCCCAGCGCCAGTGCCCCTGCAGTCACCAGCCCCATCATCCAACCGCCCACCTTGCCTTCGTCGCCCGAAGCGAGTTCTGCAGAGACATTGAGCGCGCGAATCCCCAGGGACAGCATGTCGTACATCCGCAGCGGACCACGCACAAGCGGCACCTTGCCCGCCCGGGGAAACCTCGGAGGGCGCCCAAGGTCGCGCACTGCTATCTCCCCGGCGGGCGTACGAACGGCCACCGCCACGCGGTGGCCGTTTTGCATCATCACTCCCTCTATGACCGCCTGGCCCCCAACGGGCATGTACTACTTCTTCCCGCGGTCTTCGTGCCAGGCCTTGCCGTACTTGCGCTCGAACCGCTCTATTCTGCCTTCCGTGTCCACCAGTCGGGACTCGCCCGTGAAGAAAGGATGGCACTTTGAACACACGTCCACCCGCATCCCCTCCTTCGTGGACAGGGTTTCAACCTCTGCCCCACAGCTGCACCGGATGACGGTCCGATGGAGTGTAGGATGTATGTCCTTTTTCATTTTAGGATCACCGCTTGGAGTACTGCTCCTTCTTGCGCGCCTTTCGACGCCCGTACTTCTTCCTCTCCACCACCCGAGCATCCCGTGTGAGCAAGCCGGCATCCTTAAGCGACTTCTTGAACTCCGGCGCGACTCCCACCAGGGCGCGGGCGATCCCCAGTCTAACCGCTTCTAACTGGCCGGTAGGGCCTCCTCCTCTGACGCGGGCCCGCACATCGTACCGGCCGACAGTCCCCGTGATGTAAAAGGGCGTCATCAAGTGCCGGTTCAAGTACTCCGGCGCCTCCTGAAAGGCGGCGAAGTACTCAACCGCTGGGCGACCATTGATGGCCGCCCGGCCGCTCCCCTCTCTTATGTACACGCGGGCCACCGCTTCCTTCCTGCGCCCCACACCGTGATAGGCGTCGCCCACCTTCTTGGGCAGACGCTGCTCCTGCATAGCTACGGGATCCAAAAGGGTAGTCACCTCCGATCCTTGTTTCCAAGACGGAATTGCGGTGAAATACTACCCGCTGGTTGGTGAGGCTGTCAACTTCCCCTGCGGGAAGATACCTCTTCCGAGGTCATCGACAGGCTGCTCGGGCGCGTAACGCGGCGGCAAGGAGGGGCAGATGGGCATACGCAACCTAGACAAGATCTTCAAACCGGAACGCGTGGCGGTGATAGGAGCCAGCGACAACCCAGCGAGCGTCGGGCACACTGTGCTCAGCAACCTAGTAGGTTCAGGCTACTCTGGGGTGGTCTACCCGGTGAACCCAAAGCGAGAATCGGTGCAGGGAATACACGCCTACCCCAATGTGGAGAGCCTTCCCCGCACCCCTGACCTGGCCGTGATCTGCACGCCCGCTGATACTGTCTGCGGCCTGGTAGGTGAGTGCGGCGAGGCTGGCATCACGGGCATCGTCATCACATCGGCAGGATTCAAGGAGGCTGGGGAAGAGGGGCGCGAATTGGAGGAGCGCATCAGGCAGGAAGCTGAGAGCTTCCCTGGGACACGCATCGTGGGTCCCAACTGCCTTGGGATCATCGTCCCCTCCCTCAAGCTAAACGCAAGCTTCGCGGGGGCAATGCCCAAGGCCGGGCATGTAGCCTTCATTTCCCAGTCCGGAGCCCTTTGCACGTCTGTACTGGACTGGGCGCTGGAACGCAACATCGGATTCTCCTACTTTGTCTCCATCGGAAACATGCTGGACGTCGACTTCGGGGACCTCATCGATTACTTTGGGGAAGATCCCCATACGAATTCCATCATCCTGTATACAGAGTCCATCACCCAGCCACGGGAATTCATGTCAGCCGCACGGGCCTTCGCCAAAGAGAAGCCTATCGTAACCTACAAAGCTGGCCGCTTCGCCGAGTCAGCAAAGGCTGCTGCCTCCCACACGGGAGCGCTGGCGGGGGAGGACGACGTGTATGACGCCGCACTCCAGCGGGCCGGCATCGTGCGCGTAACGGAGATAGACGATGTGTTCGATTGCGCTGAGCTCATCGCCCGAGCTCGCGCCCCGTGGGGCCCTCGTCTGGCCATCGTCACCAACGCCGGCGGGCCGGGGGTCATGGCCACGGACGCTCTGCTTGCCAGAGAGGGCATCCTGGCCAAGCTAGCGGGTGAAACCCTCGACCAACTGGACGAGAACTTGCCTGGTTTCTGGTCCCGAGGCAATCCCGTCGACGTGTTGGGTGATGCAGGCCCAGACAGATTCACGAAAGCAACGGAGCTAGCGCTCGCCGACGAGGGAGTGGACGCTGCGTTGGTGATCCTCACCCCCCAGGCCATGACAGATCCCACGGCCACTGCTGAAGCGCTGGGGGAACTGGCCGGTCGATCTCGCAAGCCGCTGTTGGCCGCCTGGATGGGAGGGCGAAGCGTGCAACAGGGACTGCAAACACTCACTCGCCACGGGATCCCCGCCTACACCACTCCGGAACAAGCCGTGCGCGCGTTCATGTACCTGGTGCAATACGCTCGCAATCTCGAGATCCTCTACGAAACCCCGCGGGAGATACCAGTTCGGTTCTCCATGGACCGAGAGAACATAAAGGAGAAGTTCGCCGATCTAGTGTCAGAGACCAGCACCACGCTGTCAGAACAAGCCTCAAAGGAACTGCTGAGCGCCTACGGCATCCCCGTCACGGAGGTCCGCGAGGCACCCAGCGACGAAGACGCTGTGGCCGCAGCCGAGGAGATCGGTTACCCGGTGGTCCTCAAAGTCCTATCCCCCCAGATCACCCACAAGACGGACGTGCGAGGAGTGGTGCTGGACCTACACAACGCTGATGACGTCCGGCGAGCCTACGACAGAATCGTCGAGGCCGCCCGCAAGCACGAACCCGACGCCGAGGTACTCGGGGTGTCGGTACAGCGTATGGTGGACGCCAAACACGGCTTCGAGTTGATCTTGGGAGCCAAACACGACCCAGCCTTCGGCGCCGTCCTCATGGTGGGAACCGGAGGGATAGCTGCAGAGATCTTCCGCGATCGCTCCTTGGGCCTTCCCCCGCTCAACGAGCGGCTGGCCCGCAGGCTACTGGAGTCGCTGCACGCCTGGCCCTTGCTTCGCGGTTACCGCGGCCGTCCACCCGTGGCGCTGGACAGACTGCTCGAGGTGCTGATGCGCTTCTCCTACCTCGTGGCCGAGCACCCCGAGATCGCAGAGCTGGACATCAACCCTCTGCTGGTCACCCCTCAGGAAAGCGTTGCCCTGGACGCAAGAGTGATCATCGACCCCGACAAACTCAGTCGGAAGCTGAAACCTTACCAGCATTTGGCCATCCGACCGTATCCGGACGAGTACGTGCTCGAGTCCACCATGAAGGACGGCTCACCCGTCATCCTTCGGCCGATCCGTCCCGAAGACGAGCCGCTGTGGCATGAGATGCTCCGCGTTTCCTCGCGGGAGTCGATTCGCTTTCGCTTTCGCTACATCTTCAAGGAGAGCACGCACGAGATGGCCACCAGGTATTGCTTCATCGACTACGACCGGGAGATGGCCATCGTCGCCGAGGTCGAGGCCGCCGGCCAGCGCAAGCTGGCCGGGGTGGGAAGGCTTGTGGCCGGACCGGATCCCAGCACTGCGGAGTACGCTGTCTTTGTTGCCGATCCTTGGCAAGGGCAGGACTTGGGCAACAAGCTCACCGACTACTGCCTGGAGATCGCTGCCGGCTGGGGCGTCTCGCACGTGACTGCGGAGACCACACCGGACAACCGCCGTATGCTGGCCATATTCCGCAGCAGAGGTTTCAGCATCGAGCAGCATCCCGAAGAGGGCGTGGTGCTGGCACGCAAAGACTTGGGGTAACCTTAGACCTAAGGTGGGTGTACACAATCTCGATCGTGCGCTGAGGCCCAAAGGAGTGGCGTTCGCACCCGTCGGTGCTGCCCGGCGGGCCCGCCAGGCGCTGACCAATCTGCTGGACCACGGCTTCTCAGGCCAGCTGTTCTGCGTGGGCAGTGAGAGGCCCTTCGCTGACAGGAGCGTTACAGTCGCTCGCGTGAGGGAGCTTCCGCCCCAAGCTGACCTGCTTGTGTTGGACGCTCCCCCACACCAAGTGCAAAGGCTGGTTCAGGAGGCCGCCGAGATGAGCATTCCCGGCGTCCTCATACTGTCCCAAGATGCCTCGATCAGGGAGCTAGAGCAGTTACATCGAGCATACCCCTCCACCCGCATCATCGGCCCCAGCTCCAGAGGGCTCATCGTCCCCCGACTGCAGCTCAACGCCAGCATCACACCAGGGATGCCGGTTCACGGAGGCCTGGCAGTGATCTCCTCCTCCGCCTTGCTTTGGGAAGAACTCATGTTTCGGGCAGCACGCGCGCGCGTAGGTCTCAGCCACCTGATATCGCTGGGGGAACAAGTCGACGTGAGTGTAGCAGACGTCGCTGACTACCTGCACGCGCGAGGGCGAGTCCGCGCCCTGGTAGTGGAAGCCGATCGTCTCCCCGCTGCACAGACCCTTCTGCCGGCGCTGTGGGCATTCGCCAGGGACAGGCCCCTGTTTGCCCGCAAAAGCGGTCCGTATTGGGAAAGGGCAGTGTTCTCCTCCGTCCTTCGTCGCGTTGGAGGAGTCCCTCTGCGGTACACAACTGAGGTACTGAATCTTCTCGAGCTTCTGTCGCACCTCGGTCATCCTCCCCCCGGCGACAAGATGGCCCTTCTCGTCTCAGCCGAACACAACGAGTCCTTGCGGAAGGGCAACAAGCCGACCGCACAGCTTTCTCCGGCCACCCGGCAACTCCTGGGCGAACGCGGCTGCACCCTCAGCGGTGGCCGGTCCCTTCTCCCGCCCAAAACCACGGACCGTGACTGGAAGGAGGCTTTGGAGGCGATGCTCGACGATCCGAGTGTCCACATGCTGCTCGCCAGCGCCCCCCCGAGGCTGAGAGTCTCTACCATAGACGACGTAGTCGCAGCGGCCACCAGGGCAGGAAAGCCGCTAGCCATTGTCACTGAAGACATCCGCTGGGCTCAGATCCTGCGCGACAGGGGGATAGCCGTGTACGAAAGCAGCGCAGACGCTGCAGCCGCTCTCGGCTGCTTGGCTGAGTACGTCGGCAACCTCGATCTACTGCACTCGCCGTGGGGCTGCCTGCCCGCGAGGCCTGACCGGGAAGAGCTCCCTGAGCTTCCCCCCGGCGAGATCTCGACTGAACTGCTGGCCAGGGTCCTCGCCTGCTGGGGAATCTCGCTGGGCCCTACAAGCGGCCTCGGCAGCAAGCAGTGGTTCTGTCTTCGTTTACGGCGCCACCCTTTGTTTGGCACCGTGCTGCTCGTTTCGCGTTCCGGCGACCCGGACACCAAAGCGGCCGTTGGGGTGCCCCCACTCAGCGAACCGCTTGCGCGCTCGCTGCTGAGCGAACTCCCTGGGCATCTGCCCCCCTTGGGCGAGAGTGGACTGCTACAGCTTGTGTTGAAGCTCTCCCGTCTGGCGCTGGACCTTCCGCAGATCGAACAGCTCGAGCTCCACCCAGTGTGCCTGACAGGGGGGGAAGCAGCACCGCTGGGTGCCTGGGGCCGGACAGCCGCCGATCTCGCAGGCCCACACCTTTGCCTTTCCCCCTACCCGGAAGACCGCGTGCTGCCCATATGTCTCAAGGACGGTAGCGAGGCGACACTACGTCCTATTCGGCCGGATGATGTACCTCTCTGGCACACGATGCTTACCAGCTCTTCCCCAAAATCATTGCGCCTGCGCTATCACTCCGTCCACCACGAACCTTCACGACGCATGGCCCGCCGACACTGCTGTGTAGATTATCGAAGGGAGTTCGTCATGGTCGCAGAGATCGTGCACCGAGGCTCGTCCTTATTGGCTGGCGAGGGGGAGCTGTTCATGGATTCTGACCACGACCTAGCCGAGTTTGCCGTCTTCGTCGCCGACGCCTGGCAGGGAAGAGGCCTGGGTAGCATCCTCACCAACCACATGGTGAGCCTGGCTCAAGAGCTGGGCGCCCGGCGCGTGGCGTGCGAGCTCACCCCGGACAACGTACGCATGATCACCCTGCTCCAGCGGAGAGGTTTCTCGGTGTGCATGAAGGTGGAAGACGGCGTGGTGTTCGCCGACAAGCACCTCCGCTAGCTTCCCTCATCGCCTCCTTGCCGTCTTGGGCACCACCGCCCGCGGCTCGCCCGGCACTGGTTTGAGCAGTACAACGGAGAGGAACAGCCCACAGACAGCCAACCCAATCACAGGGGGGAATACCATGACGTAGGTCCCGGTCAAATCTCGAAGCAGCCCTGAGAGCACCATACCCAGGATGGCCCCCAGGCCATACCCCGTGTACACCCAACCGTAGTTGCTGCCGTAGTGCTTAGTACCGAAGTACGTGCCCGTGGCCGTAGGTGCGATCGCCAGCCATCCCCCCAGGTTCAGCCACAGAATGGAGAAACCCACGAAGTAGATCGGCGGGCTGCCCTCACCCCACAGGGCCAGCAAAGCTGAGCCGACGATGATGGAGGCAAAGGACAGCATCGCGGCCCGTCTGGGAGTCAGCAGATCGGTGAGCCAGCCAAACAGAGGGCGTCCACCTGCATTGAACAAAGCAAACACCGATACCGCCACAGCAGCAAGGCTCGGATCCAGCTGCGCGACTTCCTGACCGTACGGTGCGGCGATGCCAATGGCCATGAGCCCCGACAAACAACCGACGGTGAAACAACCCCATAGGCCGTAGAAGGTGCTGGTACGCAGCATACTGGCCGGGTCCAGATCCACCTGCCTTGCAACACTCCGTTCGGCCGCCTCGTTGCCCACAAGGCCCCAGTCCACCGGCGGTACCCGCAAGGGAAGGGAAAGCAAGAGGAGTAACACCAGGAACGCCCCTCCAAACACAGAGAACGTAGACAGAGGGCCCAGGGCCCGGATGCTTAACTCGAGAAGCGGCGCCATCACCAACGCAGACAGCCCGAACCCCATCACGGTCAGTCCCACCGCCAGCCCCTTCTTGTCGGGGAACCACTTGGCAGAGACCGCGATTGGACAGCCGTAGAGCACCCCCACCCCAGCCCCTCCCAGTACACCGTACAACGCTGTGAGCGTCCCGATGTTTGGCGATAGCCCCGCCAATAGCCACCCCGCGGCCACCAGAAGTCCACCCACAAGGCCAGTTCGCCTGGGGCCCCACCGGTCAAGCCCTCTGCCAGCAACGACCATACCCACGCTGAACACGCCCAGGAAAACCATGAACGGCAGCCCACTGTGTGTCGCGCCGATGTCCCACAGCTCCTCCAGGGGCCTGCGGAACACGCTGAAGGCGTACACTGCCCCCAAACACATGTTGATCAGTGCCCCCAGACCTACGTACAGCCAGCGCCCCTTGGATGCAGGGAACCCCAACACTTTCAGTTCGGACATTGTCATCCCCCATTCACAAAGAAAAGGGGCAGACCGGCAGTCCGCCCCCAGCACACACCTGCAACATCTGACAACGCTGCGAGAGCCTCAGCCCTCGTAGCCGACAGCCCGCTTCAGATCTTCCACCGACTCGGGATTACGCAGCGTAGCTACGTCACCCAGCGGCTCACCACGAACCAAGGACTTCAGTACACGGCGCATGATCTTCCCCGACCGAGTCTTGGGAACGTCCTCCACGAAGTAGATCGCCGCCGGGCGGGCCGTGGGACCGATGTGTTCATCCACCGTCTTCACGAGTTCCTTCTTCAACCCGTCCGAGGCCTGGGCTCCCCTCTTCAACAAGATGAACGCTATGGGTACCTCCCCTTTCACCTCGTCTGGTCGGGAGACCACCGCGACCTCGCTGACGAGCGAGTGCTGAGTCAAAGCGTCCTCCACCTCTGCGGTGGCAAGGCGGTGCCCAGCGACGTTCATCACGTCGTCCACCCGACCCGTGATGCGCACGTTGCCCAGCTCGTCCATGCGCGCCCCGTCGCGGGTGAAGTAAAAGCCCGGTCCGTACTCCGAGAAATAGGTGCCCTTGTACTTCTCTGGGTCGCCGAACAGCCCCCTGAGAAGCGCCGGTGGAAACGGAGGTTTGAGGACTAAGTACCCACCTTCTCCCTTGGGCAGCTCCCGCCCACCGGCGTCGAGAATGGCCGCACGGATGCCCGGGAACGGTCTGCCTGCCACTGTGGCGATGAACGGCCCAAGCCCAGGCAGCGCCTGCACGCAGGTGGCCCCTGTCTCCGTCTGCCACCAAGTGTCCACAATGGGACAACGCTCCCCACCGATGTTCTTGAAGTACCACATCCACGCCTCTTCGTTGATGGGTTCACCCACCGTCCCCAACACTCGCAGCGTGGACAGATCGTACTTGGCCGGCCACTCCTCTCCCCACTTAACATGCATGCGAATTGCCGTGGGAGCAGTGTAGTACACGGTCACCTTGTGCTTTTCGATAACCTGCCACATGCGGCCGTAATCCGGATGATCGGGAGTCCCCTCGTAGACAACGGTGGCTACCCCGTTCATCAACGGCCCGTAGTTGATATAGGTGTGCCCGGTGATCCAACCGACATCGGCCGTGCACCAGTGCACATCGTCCTCATGAAGGTTGAAGTCCCACTTGCAGGTCGTGTACGCCTGCACGGCATACCCTCCAGTGGTGTGCATGACACCCTTGGGTTTGCCGGTGGTACCCGAGGTGTAGAGGATGAAAGCCAGGTCTTCAGCCTCCATCTCTTCCGCTGGGCAGTCGGTAAGCTGGTCCTTGACCAACTCATGGTACCACACGTCCCTCCCTGTGGACATGGGAACGTCGTTGTGCGAACGCTGAACTACGATCACTTTCTCCACCTGAGTACCAGCCAGAGCCTTGTCGGCGTTCGGCTTGAGGGCAATGGCCTTGCCCCGCCGGTAGTAGCCGTCCGCAGTCACCAACACCTTGGCACCGCAGTCCAGCATCCGGTCCCGCAGCGCCTCCGCCGAGAAGGCAGAGAAGACAACCGAGTGCACTGCCCCGATGCGCACCACAGCCTGCATGGCGATCACTGCCTCGGGGATCATCGGCAGGTAGATACCTACCCGATCCCCTTTTTTCACACCCATCTCCTTCAGGGCGTTGGCCAAGCGCGAAACCTCTGCCAGCAGCTCCTTGTAGGTCAACACGCGCCCAGATTGGTCAGTAGGCTCCGGCTCCCAGATGAGGGCCACTCTGTCGCCATTGCCAGCTTGCACATGGCGATCCAGCGAGTTGTAAGACAGATTGGTCCTGCCACCGACAAACCACTGGAACTCGTAAGGAGCTTCTTCGTAAGCCTTGTCCCACTTTCTGAACCAGTGCAGCTCCTCTGCTCTCTCCTCCCAGAACCGTTGGGGGTCCGCCTCCGCTCTTTCATAGATCTCCGGATCGGAAACCCATGCATTCTGCTTGGCCTCATCCGTCGGCCAATACCAATTCGGCCGCTTCGGATCAGGCTTCACCCACTTCTCACCCTTGGCCACTTTGGGGACTCCTCCTTTCTCAGCTGAACACCAACACGGATAATTCGACGACGAATCATAACCAATACGCGTTGCGCTGCCAGTCGCGCCTCCGCCGCGCTTTGCGCAGTCCAATCGTTTGGCGTACAACCGCATATGCCGGAGGAGGCGACATGAAGTCCCTGATCCGTCTGCTGCGTGACACGTTCGTTTCAGGGCTGCTGGTAATCCTGCCCGCAGGGCTGACTGCATATGTGCTGTGGCTCATTTTCCGGCTTGTGGCCAGCTGGGTGGGGCCGCAGACCGCTCTGTCTCAGCTGCTCACCCGAGCGCTCGGCCGGTACATCCCAGGAACCGAGATCCTGGTCACCGCCGGTGTGGTCCTCCTGATAGGGGCGATAGCCAGGTACTGGCTAGGAAAGCGCCTGGTGAGCGTAGTGGAGCAAGGCTTGCTCTCCCTGCCCGTATTGCGCAAGCTCTACTGGGCCACGCGCCAGCTATCGCATGCGCTGCTCAAGCGGGAGGTGGTACCAGGAGCCCAGCACAAGAGACTGGTGCTGGTTGAGTTTCCCAAAGAGGGCTCGTACGTGCTGGGTATCGTGACTAGCAATGAACTATCCCGTCTGGACGAGGTGTTCGGCAGGTCGGTGGTGTCCGTCTATATTCCCACCGCGCCCAATCCCCTTTCGGGTTGGGTCTTGTTTCTCCCGGAGGATAAGGTGATTCCGCTGAACCTAACCATGGACGAGGGATTCAGCCTTGTGCTGTCGGGAGGCGTGGTGGTCCCACAGAAGCTCCAGAGGGAGAGACCGTCAAAGGAGGTACCCGATGCCGATCAGGCGGGACAATAGGGGAAGATACGTAGAGGTAGAGCCTCGTCGCATCGAGGAGACCTCCTGGCTTCGCTGCCGCGAGTGCGGCGAGCTGGTTTTTCGTCGTAAGCTCAAGGAAACGAACCACATATGTCCACGCTGCGGCGCCTACTTCTTCCTCACAGCCCAGGAGCGGATCGCTTCCCTGGTCGACCAAGACAGCTATGCTCCGCTGGGCCTCGGCATCACATCCAGCGATCCGCTGGAGTTCGTCGACCGTCGCCCTTACCACGAGCGTTTGGAGGAGGCGCAAGCCATCACCGGACTCAACGACGCCATCCTCGTCGGGCAAGGCACACTGGACGGCTCGCCCCTCTTGCTGGCGGTGATGGACTTCCGCTTCATCGGCGGGAGCATGGGCCAGGTAGTGGGGGACGAGATAGCCTCTGCATTGGAACGGTGCGCCGAAGAACATGTCCCCTTCGTGCTCGTCGTCGCCTCCGGCGGAGCCCGTGTGCAGGAGGGAGTGGTGTCGCTCCTGCAGATGCCCAAGACCGTGGCCGCGCGCAACCTACTGGCCCAGGCTGGCGTTCCGTTCATTGCCGTGCTCACCTACCCCTCAAGCGGCGGCATGCTGGCCTCGGTGGCGAGCCTGGCCGACGTGGCAATAGCTGAGCAGGGGGCGATGATCGGATTCGCCGGCCCCCGGGTGATCGAGCAAACAACAGGCGAGAAGCTCCCCCCAGGCTTCCAGACAGCCACGTTCGCCCTCGAACACGGCGTGGTGGATCAAGTGGTTACGCGAGAATCGCTCCGGACCGAGCTCGCCAAGGCATTGCACGTACTGACCGGAGGTGCACATGGTTGACGATTCCTCCATCCGTGCCTTAGAAGAGAAGGTGGCCGAGCTGCGCCAGATGATGGAAACAGGAGGCGTGGACCTCCGTGAGGAGCTCGCCTCTCTGGAGAACAAGCTGTTCGCCCTGCGGCGAGAGCAGTACGCCCGCATGTCTGACTGGGACAGGGTCAAGCTGGCCCGCCATCCTGAGCGGCCGCGTGGCCTTCCCTTGGTGGAAGCCCTTGCTGAGGCCTTCTACGAGCTACGAGGAGACCGCATGGGTGGAAACGATCCGGCGTTACGTGGCGGCCCCGCGCGCCTGGCTGGTCAGCGCGTTATGCTTCTCTTCCACCACCGGGGCAGCACTCCCGAAGAGCAGCGCCAGTGTCGCTTCGGCATGGCCACTCCCCAGGGGTACCGCAAATCCCTGCGCCTCATGAACACAGCCGAGCGGTTACGCCTGCCGGTAGTCACCCTGGTGGACACGCCCGGCGCTTATCCCGGAGTGCAATCAGAAGAGCAGAACATCGCTGGGGCAATAGCCGAGTGCATCGCCCGCATGCTCTCTCTGAGCGTACCCACCCTGTCCGTGATCCTCGGAGAGGGCGGCTCGGGAGGGGCTATCGCCTTGACAGCCGCCGACCGGGTGCTGATGATGGAGAACGCAACTTACTCCGTCATCTCCCCCGAGGGGGCTGCGGCCATCCTGTGGAAGGACCCCTCGGCCACTTCCCAAGCCGCCCAAGCCCTATGTCTCACCGCCCCCCACCTTCTGGAGCTGGGACTCGTCGACGAAGTCATCCCTGAGGCGGTGGGCGGGGCTCACACCGACCTTCACAAGACTGCCGATGACCTGCGAGAGGTGCTCGGCAAGCACCTGGACACATTGACCGCAGCGCCGCTGGACGAGCTCACGCGTTTGCGGTACAAACGGTATCGAAATGCGGGAAGCGCCCGTACGCCGGCCGACCAGGGCTGATCCCTGCAAGTGTTGCGAGATCGGTTGCTCTTACGTTTTCCACGGCCTCCCTGACGACGCGTGGAAGGAACTCAGTCCAGCCATGCGCCCAATGGACCTCGGGGCCGGGGAGACGGTGTTCCACGAAGGGATGCCTGCCTTCGGACTGTACATCGTCTGCCAGGGCAAGGTCAAAGTGGCCAAGCACACCCGAGCTGCACATTCCCAGATTCTGAAACTCCTCGGCCCCGGTGAGATTCTCGGCGAGAAGACCCTGTTCGACCGCGAAACGTACACCTGTTATGCCAAGTCTCTGGAGCCCTCGCGTCTCATGTTCATCCCCAAAGATGACTTCCTCGCCTTCGTGCGCAAGTACCCCGATGTTGCACTGCGCCTGGTGGAGAAACTATCTCGAGAGGGGAAAGTGTTCGGCGAGAAGCTCGTCGAGATCACATCGCGTTCTGCCAAGGAACGGGTCGCCCGTGTGCTGGTGGAGCTATACCGTGCGTTTGGAACACAGACGGAGAAGGGACAGGATATTGGAGTTGAACTCCCCAGAACAGAGCTAGCCGAGATGGCCGGAGTGTCCACCGAGACCGCGATCCGCGTCCTCTCCGACCTCAAGGAGCGAGAGATCATCGCCCTGCACGGCCCGCGGATTGTCATCCTGAAGATGGACAACATGAACAGCCTCGCGCATCCGTTTCGCACCTTCTTGCGGGAGAACCTTGCCTGATGCCACCTGCCGTCCTGGGGGTGGGGAACCCTCTCCGCCGGGATGACGGAGTTGGAACCTGGGTCGCCCGTCGCCTCGCTGCTATTGGCTGGCGGGTGTACCTCGCAGGTCCCACACCAGAGAACATCATGGGCAAGATCCAGCTCGACGCCCCCGACACCCTCATCGTGGTCGATGCAGCGGAGCTCGGCCTCCCTCCTGGCTCGTTCCGCAGGCTACCCCACAGCGCAGCACCGGCAATGCTGGCCAGCACGCACGGCCTCCCCCTGACCTTCCTCCTCTCCCTCCTGCAAACTGCTGTGGAGACGACAATCCTCATCGGAGTGCAGCCTGCCTTAATCGCAACCGGCGAGGGCCTGAGCCCCCAGGTCAGGGCCAGCGCCCAGCGCCTGGTGGAACTGCTCGCGGACCACGACGTGGCTGTCATCCCCATCCACCATCCCCAGGAGCCCCACGTTGACAGAACCCCCACGCCAGAGGAAGATTGATTGAACAAGGGGCCGTAGCTCAGCTGGGAGAGCGCTGGCATGGCATGCCAGAAGTCACGGGTTCAAGTCCCGTCGGCTCCACCAGATCGCTGACTTCCGCACCAGACGGAATCAAGGCGTTCGGGACTCCAATCCCCGCCAGGCCGAATGCAGAACTCGGGAAGATTCCCAACGGAAGGTGATTTTACCAATGAGTTGTTCGCAGCTCAACAACGCTCCATAGGGTTGATCACTCTGCTGGTCTAATCGGAAGGGTTCGACGCCTGATAGACCTTCGGTCCACCACTACCAGCGAGCGTGCTAGCTCCTCCGCCGGGAGAGCCTCCAGCACACGACCAAACAGCTCCCGCATCTCAGCCTCGCTGTAGTTCCCGCCACGGAAGAGGATCAGACCCGGCCCCGCCGCTCCTGTCAGCGCCAACATGCGAGGAAAGTCCAGATCCGCCGTGGTGATTACCCTATCCTCTCTCCTAGCCAGCCTCAACAGCTCCCTGTCAGGCGCTCGATCCAGGCCAATGTGCGCTGCATGCACTGCCTCGTGCCCACGTTGCTCCAGCCACTCGACGAGAGCAGGGGAAAGAGGCATGTCGATTAGGAACTTCATGCGGAGAACTCGACGATCTCCTCTTCGGCAAGCGCCGCTGCATAGCGCAGTGCTTCAGCTATGTCATCAGCTTCCAAGTATGGATACGCTTCCAGGATAGTTTCTTTAGTCTCGCCGGCAGCCAGCAATCCCAGCAGCCGCGATACAGGGAAGCGAAGCCCACGGATGCAGGGCCGTCCGCCGCAGATCTCTGGGTCAACTGTTATCCGAGGGAATCCCTCCATCGCTATCACCGGAGAGATTGTACTCCGTTCTGCCGGCAACCGGACAACGCTCGCTGTTCACGCGATGCAGGGATGTCATCGAGCAGACATGAGCGTGAGCTAATCGTGCACCTTGCGCCCCCGCCCCCCCAGGGAAAAGCGCCCCAGAAGGTTCTACATTCGGTCCGGTTGGCTCCACCACCTCGTCAAGTGTGCTACCCATACCACCTCAGTCATGACGATCAGCCTCACCAGCCGACCTGACCGATTGTAGAACCGTGTCTACAGAGTTACCGAACACGGTCAACCGTAATCGGAGGGAACCCTTCCAGCGCGATCACCCAGGAGATCGTATCGCCTGCTGACTGCATTGCGGCAGCGATCTCACTGATCTGCCGGCGGGAGAGATGGGCGAATACCTTGGGCTACTCAATGGAGCACGGATTCCCCCTGCTCCCAGTGCTTGAGTGCATTTCCCTGAAGCCCGTCGTGGTCGGAGAGCGGTTGCGCCAGGCTATACAGCCTTCACAGTGCTTGTCGATATCTGGAAACGATGCGCGGGACGACCCGCCGGCAGTGCGCTTGGCCGAGGCGTTTTCCCATCCTGCTGGGCACGGCGCATCAGCTTCACTTCTTGACTTCTGGAGGGTCGCTATGTGGTTTCTCGTCGGTTCCGGCTGGCACTTGCAGGCGTTCGGGGAGCACCATGCCCGCTGAAAGAACTAGGCTGAGCCCTTCGTCCATCGTGAGGTCCAGAGGGGTGACGCTGTCGGCGGGGAGGAAGAGCACCCAGCCACAGAACGGATCGGGGGCTGTGGGCATGTACACAGACACTGAGGGTTTGCCAAAGACCTCGTCCAGCCACTCCATGTGATCGTTGGTCAACACGCCAACTGCGTATGATCCTTCCTTGGGAAACTTCAGTAGCACCAGCCGCTTTTTGCTCGTGTCGGGCACCACCTCACGCTTGAGAAGCGCATGGGACAGTTGTCGGATAGCCCAGTAGATCTTGCTCAGGATAGGAACAGCGATCAAGCGGTTCTCCAGCGCGGACAGTAGCCGCTTTCCCAGCCAGTAGCGGGCGAAAGCCCCCACCAACAGGACCACGCCCACCGCTACCAACAACTCCGTGCCCGGAACGTAGTGCCCGAAGGCCCTGGTCAGCAGGCGAGAAAGGTGGGTATTGGGGCCAACCACGTTGCCCACCAACCCCACCAACAGCCACAGCACATAGGCCGTCAGCCCTACAGGCAGGATCACCAGCAGCCCCGACACAAATGTGTCCCGGATCGGGCGAATCCAGCGTTTCATCCTAGCGCATACTACAACTACCGGCCTCTCAACGCATCATGCCCATGGCCCATAGTCCGCTGCCAAAGCGTCACAGAAGAGCAACTGATGCCTGCGCCTTGAGGATGACCTTTTTGCCGACGGTCTGGGGCTCGCCGCTGCCCACCATGGCCAGCGGCTCCTCAGCCCCACCTGTGAGGTCGAACCCACACGCCCAGAGCTGGTCCAAAACGACCTCGAGATCGTCCAACCACTGACCCCACTTGCGCCCCATGTGTTCAGTCCAGCTGTAGTTGGCGAAGCTGTGAGTCTCCTCCCTCTCTCCCTCCAGCTTCACCATGAAACCAGCCTTCCGGTAGTAGTCCTAGGAAAGAACCATGCTCCGCTGGGGCTCACGGAGAGTGCTTCCGTAAGGTAGGACCGGTCATTTGCAGGGCTGAGCCGCGCTGCGCCCAGTGCGTCTTCCGTCCGGTAACCGCGCCAATCCCTTCTCTCTCCCCTGAACGCCTTCCCCCAAAGGTCCCCCAGGGACACCGCCGACGAAGAACGGAGGCCCTCAGCTGCAGTAGAATCACCAGCATGGCCAAGATCGAGTCCGTCAAGGAGGGAGCATGAAGCTGAGGTTCACTGTGTGTTGGCTGGCAGCCGCACTCGCCGCAGGAGTTTGCGCATGTGGGCAGGCAGAGCTCGAGTCGTTCCCAGTGGGGACAACCACGATGGTGTTCAGCGTGATGACCGAAGAGCTGATCGAACCCCAAGCGCTCGAACTCCAGATCGTTGCCCGGTCAGACAACACGTACACCGTACGCATGGTGGTTGAAGCAACCGGGTCGGGTGAGCAGCTGTCGGGGTTCGGGTTCCTGCTGGGAGGGGCGGGGCTGGCTTACGGCGGAGGACAAGATGTGAGCCTTTCTCCTCTCCAAGCTGTGGTAGAGCAGCGGAGCAGGCTACAGGAGGGCGAGGAGTACCTGCTTCCCGGCGGAGGGGAGTTTACAGACGTCACGGCGGTGACCATCGCTGGTGTCAACAGCATCGAGGGTCTGTTCGTCGATCCCCGCAACCCTAACACCAGGACCACCGTGGCTTTGGGCGTTTCCAAACCCGTGTACACGCTACCGCGGGTGCGCGTGGAGAGGCTGCAGGCTGGTGAGTGGCAAACCGTGTTCCTGATGGAGCTGGTCGAGTACGCTTTCGTCTCTCCTTAGGTCCGCCGATGCCACTTGTAGACCTCAAGGGAATCGCCAAGGACTACGTGCTGGGCAAGAGCTCTGTACACGCGCTACGAGGGCTCGACCTGAGCTTGGAAAGAGGCGAAATCGTTGCGCTCATGGGGCCATCCGGCTCAGGAAAGTCGACGCTCATGCACATCCTGGGAGCCCTGGACACACCTTCGCAGGGTGTGGTAGCGTTCGAAGGCCAAAGCCTTCAGGAGATGACGGAGGCCCGTTTGGTGACCCTGCGCGGGCGAAGGGTGGGCTTCGTGTTCCAGACGTTCAACCTCGTGCCCACGCTCTCGGCGCAAAAGAACGTGGAACTGCCGATGGTCTTCGCCGGCGTGCCCAAGAGAGTTCGCGCCGCCCGGGCGGTGGAGTTGCTGAGCAAGGTGGGCTTGGCGGATCGTGTTAGTCACAAGCCCAACGAGCTCTCCGGGGGTGAGCGCCAGCGTGTGGCCATCGCCCGTGCGCTAGCGAATGATCCAGATCTCATCCTAGCCGACGAGCCCACAGGGAACCTGGACACGGAGACAGGAGCGACGATCCTCGAGCTGCTGAGGACCCTGAGCACAGAGGACGGCAAGACGGTGGTCCTGGTGACCCACGACCCCGAAGCCGCCCACATCGCAAGTCGCATCGTCCGCCTGCGGGACGGGCGCATCGTGGAGGAGGCACCTAATGTTTAGGGACTTCCTCGCGCTTGCCGGGGCGAGCATCCTGAATCGAAAGGTCCGCAGCTGGTTGACCGTGATCGGAGTGTTCATTGGGATCACTGCTGTGGTGGCCTTGATCTCCGTCGGCCTGGGCCTCGAACGGACGATCAACGACGAGGTGGCCAAGGTGTTCGGAGTGGACACCTTCATCCTGACCCCCCGCGGGACCTTCGGTCCACCCCGTGGCGGCACCACGTCCAGCCAGTACACCCTGGATCTGGAATGGTTGCGCACGCTGGCTGGGGTCCAGACGGCAGCTGCAGTGCGGCAACGTACTGGGTTCGTACAAGGACAGGTAGGACCGGAGGGCCGCCGCGCTCAGGGTCTTCTGCCGGTGATGGGGCTCTCACCGGAGCTGACCACCTCGTTTGCGTCATTCCTCGGCACCCTGGAGGTCGAACCTGGCGGTCGGCTGTTCGGCGAGGAAGACAGCCTTGTGGCCCTGCTGGGGCAGGATGTGGCGGCTCGCCTGCACACAGGGGTAGGAGACACGATCCTCGTTGCCGGCGATGCGGACAAGCCGGAGCTCTCCCTCTCGGTGATCGGAGTGTTCGCCGCGACACCCAGCGACGGTTCCTCACAACAAGGGTTCACCTCGGGAATGCGAACGCGAGCGGACACAGTTTACATCCCTTACGAGACCATGGAGCTCCTGTGGGGCCCTGCCGACGATGTCCTCATCACGCTCGTCCGCATTGACCCAGGGGGAGATGTGGACGAGATCGCCGATCGGGTGCAGCTTGCTCTCAGGGATCGAGGCTCGAACGTCTCCGCAATCACCTACGGCGACATCAGCAGCGCAATCGGAACTGTAACCTCCACAGTGAGCGCGTTCCTGGCGGGCATTGCCGGGATCTCTCTCCTTGTAGGGGGGGTGGGCGTGATGAACACGATGTACACGTCTGTCCTGGAGCGGACCAAGGAAATAGGAATCATGAAGGCCATCGGCGCGAAGAGTCGCCACATCCTGCTCCTCTTTTTGATCGAGTCTGGCATGATGGGCCTGGTAGGAGGAATCGTGGGCACCGTGTTGGGGTTGGGGCTGAGCTCCGTGGCCTCCAACGTGATCGGGCGGATGTTCGACGTGCGTGTGGCCGTCGTCGCCAGTCCTGTGCTCATCGTAGCTACGCTGATGGGCTCCTTCGCTCTCGGTGCGTTCGCCGGCCTATGGCCGGCGCGGCGAGCCGCCAAGCTGCCTGTGGTGGACGCCCTCCGCTATGAATAGGGCGGCCGACCAGCTCGCGCCTTCCCTCTTCCGTCTGGTCCCGGGCCGCGCCCCCAAGCTTGGGGTTCCTAGCAGGCCTCGGGTTCAACCGGCGAGGAGCGAGGCGTGCCGAGTACGTTGTGCCTCGCACGAATCACCGCTACATTGAAACAATCGCTCGCACGCTCGGATGGAGCAACCCCCTCGTGGCGCGGCAGCGTTGCGGGGCAAGTTGAACAGCGGCTCCCGGCTCGTGCGGGCGCGCTCTGAGAAAGGAGATCGCACATATGGAATTGGTCGACAGGTTGCAGGCTCTGTCCGATGCCTTCGGCGTCGCAGGGTTCGAAGACGAAGTCCGGAGCGTGATTGAGGAGATGGTCAGTCCGCTGGTGGACGAGTGCCAAGTGGACCCCTTGGGGAATCTCATCTGCATCCGGGGGGAGGGCCCCACTGTTATGTTGGACGCCCATATGGATGAGGTTGGTTTCCTCGTGAGGTGGATCGAATCGGATGGCTTCGTGAGGCTATCGCCGTTGGGAGGCTGGGACGAAAGGCTCCTTCCCGGCCATCGCGTGACCTTCCTCACGCGGGAACGCAAGCGGCTGCACGGCGTGCTGGGTGCATCTCCTCCTCATCTGCTCTCCCCTGAGGAGCGAAAGAAGGCTGTTCCCCTGGAGGATCTTGCGGTAGACGTGGGAGCACAAGACCGACAGGAGGCGGAAAGGTGGGGGCTCAAGGTGGGAACTCCCGCCGCCATTCACTACCCCTTTCGTGCCCTGCAGGGCGAGTGCGTGACAGGAAAGGCGTTTGACGACCGGGCGGGCTGCGTAGTGGCCATCGAAGCACTGTCGCGGCTGCAAAAAGAGCGCTTGCCGTACACCTTGGCCGTCAACTTCGCAGTCTGCGAGGAAGCCGGCCTCCGGGGGGCCCGTACAGCCGCGTGGCAAGTTGCCCCAAAGCTGGCCTTGGCATTGGAAGGGACCATCGGGGCCGACGTCCCCGGTGTTCCTGAGGCCAAACAACCGGTGAGGCTGGGCAAAGGGCCGGCGCTCACCGTCGCCGACCGTTCCATCATCGTTCGGCCCCGCATGGTCAGCTTCCTCGAACAGTTGGCCGAGGACGAGGGTATCGCCTACCAGTACAAACTCCCTTCTTACGGGGGCACAGACGCAGGCGCAATACACCTTGAGCGTGGGGGGGTGCTTGCAGGCGTGGTGTCGGTACCCTGTCGGTACATCCACTCCCCGGTGTCCGTGCTGCGCATCTCTGACTTGGAGAGCACGGCACACCTGGCGACGGCGTTTCTTCGCCGGGCGGGGGAGCTGCTATGAGCGCGGCCGACCACCGTCTTCCTCTCTCTCCAAGTACTGGACAATCGCCTCCACCACCAGCCAGTTCACTGAGCGTTCACGCTCCTCTGCCAGTTTCGCCAGCCTCTCCACCGGACGATGGCAAGCCTTGTCCCTGGAGAAGTAAACTGACAGTAAGGGTCTACTCGTCATGTCCCACCACCTCCTGGCACAATGATTAATTCATAAAACAAGTGTACTCGATGTGTGTGCTCCTGTAAAGGGGGTGTCTCGAGTGTTAAAGGCGGCACATGTTTATATATACGGTCATGTACAGGGAGTATGCTTCAGAGCAACTGCTCGAGTAAAAGCCGTAACCTTGGGCCTCACAGGCTACGTGCGCAACCTCCCCGACGGATCAGTGGAGCTGGAAGCCGAAGGGGAGGAACAAGCACTCAGGGAGCTGATCAGCTGGTGCCATCAGGGACCCCCCGCAGCGCGGGTCGACCGGGTGGAGGTGCACTGGACACAGCCCGGCGCACCCCGGAGTGACTTCCACGTTGCCGCGTAAATGAAGACTCTGCGAGCTCGTAGCTCAGGCGGCCCGGCTCTGAGGCTCACTCAGTGTACAGGTGCCGCTTGATCTCCATTTTGATGGACTTCTCGAAAGGATCGTCCACCAAAGCCAGTTCTTCCTTGCCCTTGAGACGTTTGAAGGCAGCCATGTTCTTCTGTGTTTCCTTGATCCTTTCCCAGATGAACTCGTGGGCTGCCTCCTTGGTCTTGATGCCCCTTTGCTTGAGAATCTCCCAGTCCGGGTACACCATCGCTGCTACTACCGATCGCTCATTGCTTCTCTTCTCGTACACGAGTACTTCCTCCACCTCTGGTATCTGATTGAACTCCCACTCCAGCTCCTCCGGATACACATTCTTCCCCGTCTCCAAAACGATTACATTCTTCTTTCTGCCCTTGAGAAAGAGATGCCCCTCGTCGTCGATGCGCCCGAGGTCTCCAGTGCGAAACCAGCCGTCCGGAGCGAACACCTCGGCAGTGCGACGCTCGTTCTTGTAATAGCCGACGGTGACGTTGGGTCCCCTGGCCAGCACCTGGCCATAACCCTCGGCATCTGCACTCTCGATGCGCAGCTCAACGCCAGGGAGGGACCGCCCCACCGTCCCCGGCTTCTTCGTAAACGGCTCGCAGAAAGTGAGGATGGGGGAGGTCTCAGTGAGCCCATAGCCTTCACTCACTCCCAGTCCCAAGCGCCTCAACGCCACGCCCACCTCCGGCGCCAGTGGCGCCCCCCCAGAGGCGAAGAAGCGGAATCCGGGGTGGAGGACTTTGCGTTTGAGAAAGAAGCCCAACAGTCGCGGGGCGAGCTGGTGCAACAGGCGGCGGACTGTGTTCCCCTCGATGTTCTCCTTCATTCGGCGCCACAGCGTGTGGTAAAGCTTCGGTACCCCAACAAGGATGGTGCACTGCACACGGCGTACAACGTCGAGGAGATTGCGGTAGTCGTCCGTGTAGGTCACCTGGGCCCCCGCCCACACCGGCGCCAACAGCGTGGTAGTGAGCCCATAGATGTGATGCCAAGGGATGATGGTCACAATGCGATCGGACGAGCTGATCCGCAACACCTTCAGCAGGGCCTCCACGTTCGAAATCAGGTTCTTGTGGCTCAGCATGACCCCTTTTGCGTCTCCGGTGGTGCCCGAGGTGTACATGAGAACGGCCAGCTCCTTTGGGTCCGGGCGGGCATCGGGAGCCTCGTCGGCCATATCCGGCAGCACATCCCACAGCGACAGCGTGCCAGGAGCGCTGTCCATGGATACGACCTCGCTGAGCGACGGAACCCCCTCCCTCAGCGGCAGGAACTCCTCATATCGGCCGGGGGAGCAGAAGAGCACCTTGGCCTCGGCCTCGGTCAGTATCCTGGACACTTCAGCAGGCTGCAGGCCCGCATCTAGAGGTACAGCCACAGCACCCAACCGCTGGACAGCGTAGAACGACACCGCCCAGCTGACTGCAGGCTTGGCCAGAAGGCCCACTGCGTCTCCAGCGCCCACCCCCTGTGCAGAGAGCCATGCAGCCATCCGCCCCGACAGTTCCCACAACTCGCGGTAGGTGGCCTGGTGATAGGTAATGCGCCTTCCCCTGGCCACAGGAATGCGCACAGCCACATTCCGACTGTACTTCTTTGCGCTGCGAGCGAACACCTCGGGGATACTCGGGTACACCTCAACCACCTCCTGGCGTAGAAGAAACTCCCTCCAGCCCTGCTGAGTTCATCCTACGAACACAGCCCGCAAGAACCCACCACCTCCCGTGGAGTGGCGCTCTGGGCGCCTGTTTGGCCAGTTCTATGAGCAGGTTCCACCAATCCATCACACCACGTGCACCACACGAATGAGGTTGGTGGTACCCGGCTGTAAGAACGGCATTCCCGCGGTGAACACCACTTGATCACCTCTCTCCAGCAACCCGCGTTCACGGGCGACGGCCAACGAGTCGTCCAACAGCTCGTCGGTGCCGGACGCCTCTCGAATCAGAATCGGCTCCACACCCCACACCACCTGCAGTTTGCGCGCCACCTGGGCGCGAGAGGTTGCGGCCACCACAGAGACTGCGGGACGAAACGCCGCCACCAGCTTCGCTGTCCAGCCAGAATAGGTACAGCAGATGATCGCCTGCGCCCTGACCCGCTCAGCGACCTGGACAGCAGCTTCGGCCATCGCGGCCGGCACTTCCCCCACAAGGACGCCTTGAAGACCGGGGATACTCAAGGCTTCCCGGTCCGACTCAGCGACTGCGGCAGCTTGCCCTATGACTTCCACAGACGGAACCGGGTGTCGGCCCACGGCCGTTTCAGCGGACAGCATCACTGCATCGGAACCCTGCCACACAGCCGTGGCTACATCCGCTATCTCGGCACGCGTAGGTGTCAGGTTCTCAATCATGGACTCCAGCATCTGTGTCGCCACCACCACCGGCTTGGCCTGCTGGTTGCACAGCTGCACCAGTCGACGCTGAACCAACGGCACTTGGTAGGGATCCAGCTCCACAGCGAGGTCCCCCCGCGCGACCATGGCTCCGTCGCTGGCCTGCACCAGTTCCTCCAGATTGTGTACGGCCTCGGCGAGCTCCACCTTCGCCAGCAGCCAAGGGCCGCCGGCACCCAGGGTCTTCCTCGCTTCCTCTACGTCCCGCGCACTGCGCGCAAACGACAGAGCCACGTACTCAAGCTCAAGATCGCGCGCCATCTCCAGCGATCGGATGTCTTCGCCAGACAGTACCGGCAGGCGGAGGGCTACGCTGGGCACGCTGACCTTCTTGTGAGGCTGTAACTCACCTCCCAGGACCACGCGGCAGCGGAGCCCTTCAGGACTTTTCCCCAAGGACACAAGCTCCAGCGCGCCGTCGGCAAGGAGGATGCGAGCGCCAGGGGAGACTTCATCGGCCAGTCCACTGTGAGAGACCTCCAGTCCACCCGGGCCCAGCACGATTTCCTGCCCCGCCTCCAAGCGTACAGGCTCATCCAGACCCTGGATGCGCACTTCAGGCCCTCGCGTGTCCAGCATGATCCCCAGCGGACAACCGCTGTCGCGGGCGACAGCGCGGGCCTTCTTTACAGCCTGCTCGTGCTCAGCCGCCGTCCCGTGCGAGCAGTTGATGCGCACTACGTTTACGCCTGCCCGCACCATTGCCGTGAGAACCTCGAGGTCAGCAGAGCTCGGCCCGATGGTAGCCACGATCTTGGTCCGCCTCATGGTTCTCCAGAGTAGCGCGGGCCAGGCCCCCGTGCCAGTTGAGTATGAGGGGAACTGTGGATAAGCTATTGTGTGGTCGCTGAGGACCAGCGCTTTGCGCGATCCAACCGCTTGCGGCGCAGGAGGGACATCGATCGGGTGTTCCGCCAGGGGTTACGTCGTGACGGGCGGCTGTTTTCGTTCCGCGTCTTGCCCAAGTCGGACCCCACGCCAAGGTTGTTGGTAGTTACAGGAAGGAAGCTGGGCTCAGTTGTTGTTCGCAACCGCGTCAAACGTGGCGTTCGGGAGGGGTTCCGCGCCAACAAGGACCTGTTCTTGCATCGTGATGTCGTTGTCCTGGCACGGCCTGAGGCCGGCCAGCTGTCACCCGGTGAAGTTGCCAGTAGCTGGGTGCGGGAGTATCAGGAGGTAGCAAGTGGCCCAAGAGATCCTGCTGACAAGAGAAGGGTACGAGCGCAAGAAGGCAGAACTGGAGAAACAGGAGAAGATTCTCTATCAGGAAATACCTGAGAAGCTACGCTTGGCCAAAGAGCATGGTGGCGACCTCAGGGAGAATAAGGAGTACGTCTACCTGAAAGAAGAACAGGAGTTCGTCGAACAGGAGGTCCGCCGGCTGCGAGAACTCTTGGAGAACGCGCGCATCATCTCCGAGGAAGAGATGAGCTCTGACGAGGTGGGCATCGGGACGATCGTGCATCTAGAAGACATGGGGACGAAGGAACTGGCCACGTATAAGCTCGTCTCCTCCGCAGAGGTGGACCTGCTCAACAATCAGATCGGCGTCGACTCGCCGGTGGGGGGCGCACTCATGGGGCAGGGAAAGGGACAGACCATCGTCGTTCAGGCCCCAGCAGGACGTCTGCGCTACCGCGTCCTGGGTATAGAGAGAGGATGAGGTGAGCGAGCAAGAACTCATCGCCGCTCGGCGGGAGAAGCTGGCGCGCATAAGAGCTCGGGGTGTGGATCCCTACCCCCATAGGTTCCAGCGCAGCCACACAGTGGCCGACGTGCGAGCGAAGCACCCCGACCTTGCACCCGGAATGCGTACGGACACCGAGGTACGCCTGGCGGGACGGCTTATCACATCCCGCAACATGGGCAAGGTAGTCTTTGCTGACTTGCAGGACATGAGCGGTCGCATTCAGCTGTACGCATCGCGTGGCGTCTTGGGGGAAGCGGGGCTCAAGTCGTTCGTTACAGAACTAGACCTGGGCGACATCGTCGGTGTGCAGGGGAACGTTATGACCACCCGCAAGGGAGAGCTCTCCGTAGAGTTGAGCGACTTTCGGATCCTGGCCAAGGCGCTGCGCCCCCCGCCAGAGAAGTGGCACGGCCTGCAGGACGTGGAGAAACGCTACAGGCGCCGGGCATTGGACCTCATGTCTCGCCAGGAGGCCCGGGAAGTAGTCATCCGCCGAGCGCTGATCATCCGCACGATGCGCACTTTCCTTGAGGGGCAAGGGTTCGTGGAGGTGGAGACACCCGTCCTCCAACCACTGGCAGGCGGCGCCAGCGCTCGACCCTTTGTCACACACCACAACACTCTGGACAAGGACTTGTACCTGCGCATCGCCCCTGAACTCTACCTCAAGCGCCTGCTGGTGGGCGGCCTGGAGAAGGTCTACGAACTGGGCAAGAACTTCCGCAACGAGGGAGTCTCCACCGAACACAATCCCGAGTTCACCTCTCTAGAGACTTACCAAGCGTACGCCGACTACCACAACGCCATGGAGCTCACGGAGGAGCTAATCGAGCAGACCGCACTTGCCGCGTGTGGGGGCTCTCGTCTACAGTATCAGGGCCGGGAGATGGACTTCACCCGACCGTGGCGCCGTGTAGGCTTTCTGGAGGTGGTCGCTTCGTCCACTGGTGTGGACGTGGAAAGTCCGCTCGATGTGCTATTGGCCGAGCTCAGACAGCGAGAGATAGAGGTGCCCGAGAACCTGCGGGACGGACCCAAGGGCAAGGTTCTCGAACACCTGCTGGAGTCTTTCGTGAGCCCCACGCTATGGGATCCGACTTTCGTGATTGACTTCCCGCGTGACATCTCCCCGTTGGCGAAGTGCAAATCGGGTAGCGACAAGTTGGTGGAACGCTTCGAGCTTTACATCGCGGGACGGGAAGTCGCCAACGCGTTCTCCGAGCTCAACGATCCCGACGAGCAGCGCAGGCGCTTCGCCCAGCAGGATGAGCTTCGGGGCGCAGGGGACGAGGAGGCCCAACGCACGGACGAGGAGTTCCTCGCCGACCTGGAGCTGGGGATGCCGCCGGCTGCCGGAGTGGGGATCGGCGTGGACAGACTGGTCATGATCTTGCTGGACGCAGGGTCCATCCGCGAGGTCATCGCTTTCCCCATTGTGGGGGAGCGCCGATGAGCGTGGGAAGCTGCCTGGCCGACGCCCTGGGCCAGGTCAGGTCGTTTTTGGATCGCTCTGGCGAACGCATTCTCGTGGCCGACGAAAGGGTCGTAGACTCGCTCAGCACACACCCGCTGATGCGGCGACTCGAGGGGGTGTGGATCGCCTCCACATCGCTGGGTGACGGGTACGCATGGGGGCTGTTGGGCATGTACCTCACCCTCTTCGGCGACCGGACGGATCGTCTGAACGTGTTGGTGGGGCTCGCCGTGATGATGGTGGAGATCACGGTTTTCCGGGCCTTCAAGGCGCTCTTCGCCCGGCCCCGCCCTGCGCTGGAAGGGAGGCCTCCGCGCAGGCGGTACATGGACACGTTCGCCTTTCCATCCGGTCACACAACCGCAGCGTTCGGCATGGCGTACTTGGTGGCGCATCTTTATCCGCACCCCCTGGTCTTAGCCGCCGCGTACTCCTTCGCGTGCGCCATCGGGATCTCGCGAGTGTACTTGCGGGATCACTATCTGATCGACGTCGTTGCCGGTGCCGTGTTAGGCACCATAGTGGCCCACGTCGTGTTCCCCGTGTTCTATCAGCTTATCCACACAGCGAGGTGGTAAGATGGAGTCTCTGTTTTCTCAGCGTGTTCTAGACGCGCGGCGCTCCGTGATACGAGAGCTGCTCAAACTCACGGAGAAACCCGATATTATCTCTTTTGCCGGGGGCATCCCCGATCCCGATACCTTCCCCCGGGAGATACTGGCGGAGATCGCCGACGACGAAATCCAGCAGAATTACCGCAAATCGTTGCAGTACACAACCACCGAGGGAAAACGTCCTCTCAGGCGAGCTCTCATCGATTTCCTGGCCGAAGACGACATCCACTATGAGATGGATGAGCTCATAATCACCAGCGCCTCACAGCAAGGACTGGACCTCGTGGCCAAGACGTTCCTGGACCCAGGCGATATGGTACTGTGTAGCCTTCCCACTTACTTGGGGGCTACGCAGGCCTTCCGCGCCTTTCAGGCGCGATTGGTGGGCGTCCCCCTGCTGGACGACGGCATGGACATGGACGCCCTGGAGCAGGCCGTGCGTAATGCGAAGAAGTCAGGAGGGAAGCTCAAACTCATCTACGTGGTCCCGGACTTTCAGAACCCCACCGGCGTCTGTTGGAGCGAGGAGAAACGTCTCCGACTGCTGGAGATCGCGTCCCGGGAGGGCCTGCTGGTGGTGGAGGACATGCCCTACCGGGGTTTGCGGTTCTCCGGAGAGAACAAACCCGCTGTGGCCTCGCTGGACAAAGAGGATCGGGTCATCCTCCTGTTCACTTTTTCCAAGCTACTGTCGGCAGGGCTCAGGCTGGGGGCCATGGCCGCCAAGGCGGAGATAGTGGACAAGTTCGTTGCTATGAAGCAGGCCACAGACCTGTGCACCCCCTCGCTCACCCAGCGCCTGGCTGCACGGTTCATGGAGGAGCACAGTTTGACAGAACACATTCGCAAGATCTGCCCACGCTACCGGGAGAAACGCGATGCCATGGTCAGAGCACTGTCCCAGCACATGCCTGGCGGGGAGGACATCAGCTGGACCGAACCCGAAGGAGGGCTGTTCGTGTGGCTGAGGCTGCCCAAGGAGGTCGACGCCCGACAGATGGTGGACAGGGCCTTGGAACACAAAGTGGCTTACGTACCCGGAGAGCCTTTCTTCGTCGACGGCTCAGGGCAGAACACCTTGCGGCTCTCATTCTCGTTGGTGAGCCCCGAGCAGATAGAAGAGGGGATTTCCCGCTTGAGCCAGGTGATCGCCGAGGAACTATCGTCTCTGCGTTCGCCGCAGCGAACGTAGCCGAACCCGGCGAACCTCAACGGTGGGGCCGGTCGCCCACCGCCGCTTCCTGCGGGCGGGGGGGTGGTGCGCTGCTGATCACTTTGCGCCTCCACGTACCCCTCATGAGCCAAGCGTACAGCCCCACCCCCCCAAGGACGTTGCTCAACGCCATCCCGGCCCACAGGCCAGCGGTTCCCCAGCCGGCGTGATAGCCTAGCGCCCAGGAGAGCCCGATGCGAAAGGCCCACAGACGCAAGAGGGAAAACACCATGGGGGGCAGCGTGTGGCCAGAGCCGCGAAAGACAGCGCTGGCAGAGGCGAACAATCCGAAGAAGGGAATGGAGAATCCGAACAGCAGAAGAAACCGGCTCCCTTCGGCCACCACCTCCGGGTCAGGGACAAACATCCGATAGAGCGGAGCCCGCAGGAGAACCGTGAGCCCTGCAAGGACGACCAGCGTAAGCACGGTGGCCCGGATGCCACGGCGAGCGATGTCCTCGGCCCGTCCTACCTGGTCTGCCCCCAGGTTCTGCCCAACCATTGTCAGCAGCGAGGTGCTCGCTCCCCAGATGGCCACGTTGAGGAGGTTGATCAGGCGGTTGCCCACTCCATAAGCGGCCACAGCCACCGTGCCGAAACTCGCCACCAAGCCCATCACAATCACGAACCCCAGGGAGGTGCCCGCTTGGTCCACGACGTTGGGCGCTCCCACCCGAACGATCTGGCGTATCGACGCCCAGCGAGGCACGATGTGTTTCGCCCGCAAACGGACCTTTACCCGGCCGGAGCTCAGCAGCCACACTCCGACCACCGCAGCCACCCCACGCGACGACACCGTCGCCCAAGCAGCCCCCGCTACCCCCAGCTCGGGAAACGGACCCCAGCCGAATATCAGCAGGGGGTCCAACACAGCGTTGGCCAGCACTGAGGCACCGATGAGGTACATCGGCGTCCGCGTATCTCCCACCCCCATCAGGAGGCCCATGAAGGCGAACGCTCCGTACATCAAAGGGAGCCCCAACGACACGATCCGCAGATACTGAAGCGCCAACGGAAACACGTCCGGCGGGGTGTTCATCAGCCGCAGAATCCCGGGCGCCGCAGCGTAGCCTCCCAGGCCCATGGCCAGCGAGACCAGTAGCAGAAAGGAAAAGAGCTGCGTCCCCATCTTGTCTGCCCTCTCCCGGTCGCCCGCCCCGGTGTGCTGAGCCACCAGCGCAGTGCCCGCGAACTGAAAGCCGATGGCCACCGAGATCGTGAAAAAGAGCACCGGCCAGGCCATGCTGGGGGCGGAGACGGCCTCCGTGGACACGCGCCCTAGCCAGAAGGCGTCGATGAGGTTGTACAGCGCCTGCATGGAGTTGGTCACCATCACAGGCCAACCCAATGTGAGCATGGTCTTCAGAATGGGACCTGACAAGATTCTCTCTCTCACCTTGACCATCCTCCCCTTTCGGCCGACCGAATCAGCAGTATACTACCCCTCTTCGGCTGCGCATCCTCCTTCCCCGTTTCGTCTGGCTCCTCGCCCGTCTCCGCAGCTCACAGATCCGGCGCAGTCCCTGGGACGCGGGGGAAGGCTTGCACGGCTCCCACGTGTGGAAGGCCCGCCAAGCACCTCACCCTCGATCTAGTCCGATCCGAAAGCCTAACGATGGCGGCAGAGCCTGCTGCGGCTGGCAGTGCTTCCCTCGACATCTGCTCCTCGAAACTCAGCCCCAGTCTGCTGCGAGTTCGCGGCAGGTGACGCGCGGAAGCGGCCTGCGCAGCATAGGCAAGCTACGGCCCAGCACCTCTAGCTCTCCCGACAGCGCCCCGCCACTCCCGCTTACACATCGAAGGAGCAACCCCTCGCCCAGCTCCATCACCTGAGAGCGGTCCGCGCCACGCCTGCAAGCGCCTCCCCTCCGCAGATTAAGTTCACACTACAGAAACAACCCCGCCAGGCTGAACCTCCACGGTCGACGGCCTGAGCTGCTCTGCAAGAGACAGGGCTGAACACACCATCGGAGTACTGTACTTGACGTTACTACACTTCATAGCTACGCTGTAAGCGGCAAGTATCTCCATCCGCGAAACAGGCGGGCCACGGTTGCCAGCGGGAGGGAGACCATGAACGTACCAAGAGTTGCCCCTCAGTGCGACAGAGGTGGATGCTCAGTGTTCGGAACCTGTGTGATGGGCGCGGTGCCAGGTGGAGCGACCGAGCTCTCCTGGCAGGTTCGCAAGGTTCGCATGGTGGCCGGGACAGGTGTGTTTCACCAGGGTACTCCGCAGGCGGGGCTGGTGATCTTGTGCGCTGGGAGAGTACGGCTCAGTCACGTGCTGGTCACGGGCAAGAGCGTGCTGCTCCGGCTGTGTGGCCCAGGCGAACTCCTGTCCGTACCTATGCTCGCCACGCACCCCTACTCTTGCCAAACGGAGGGGCAGGCCTGGCTGACGACAATCGACTGTGCGGCTGCGGGCCGCCTGACAGCCGCCGACGCGCGGTTCACCCTGGCGCTGGTGGAGAAGCTCGCCGAGCAAACCTCTCGCTACGTGGAACGGATGGTGACCCTGGCGAGCGCGGGGGCTCGCGCCCGTCTGGCGAGCGTGTTGAGCAGCCTGCACGGAGAAGCGCAAGGCGTTCACCAAGCGGCTGCCTCGCTGGAGATCTCCGCCAAGGATCTGGGGCAGATGGCCGGCTGCAGCCGGCAAACGGCCAGCTCCTGGCTGCGAGAGATGGAGCGAGCGGGGATCATCTCCCGCAAGCGGCGAGAGGTGAAACTCCTGCAGCCGGAACTTCTGGTCAGCCTCTCTCTCCGTCCCTCGTAGGGCACTCGGCGCTTCAGAGCTCTGGGGCGGGCGGCCTTGCCGAGGGACCGCCGAAGGCATACGTTTTGTGGACATGCTGGCACAGGTTTTGCCGTCTCTGGGGGCGAAGGTCGCACTGCACCCTGGCCTGGCTGAGTTGTGGTCGTTGGCCGTCCGTCCCAAGGTGACACAGTGAGCAATCTGGGGCAGCTTCCCAACGGGGTACCTGACTTCACCAGCATCGAAGAGGAACGTCCTCGCCGGTTCCGATTGGCGCTGGGGTTCCTCGCGCTGGCGCTGGCGGCGGCCTTGCTCGTCGCTGCGCTCACCCGAGTGCTTTCCCCCGGGAACGTATTGTGGGGTAGCGGGATACTTGTGGGCGACGGCTTCGTGCTCACCTGCGAGCACGTCGTCAGGGACGCAACGAAGATCACCGTGCATTGGCAAGACCGCGCATACGGAGCCCAGGTAATAGCCTCAAGCCCGCTGCGCGACCTGGCATTGCTCGAGTCCAAGGAGCTAGAGGGGGAGGGCGTTCGTTGGACCAGGTGGAGGTTGCTGGGCCCTGGGGACATGGTAGTCGCTGTGGGGTACCCCGCAGGCAACGCCAAGCCAGTCCCTGTTGTGGGCGAAGTGCTCCAGGTCGGCGGCAGCGCGTGGCTCCCAAGCGATGCCCGTCTCGACGACCTAGTGTTCGTCCACGGCGGTTACGAGGGCGGGATGAGCGGAGCACCGCTGTTCAACGTGTGGGGAGAGGTGATGGGCGTTGTCAGCGGCTCGTTTGAGGAAGGAGATGGCGCCGGGGTTGGATTGGCAGTGTCCGCCGACACCGCCCGCAGGTGGCTAGCGGCGGTTGCCCCCCAGGTAACTCTGCAGGAAGGCCAGCTGAGGGCCCGCTTGGACATCTCCCAAGTGGCTGACGCAGCTCGTGAGGTAGTAGTCCGGTTGGAGGTCCGACCCGGTGTGCTCGACGCTCACGGGCGAACCCCCTAGAATTTCTGGCAGTCGCGGCCTCTGAAACGGCTGCGAGTGGTGAAGGGGTGTGACGGTGGAGCGCGACCGCAGGCTGGCCGCCGTGATGGTCACGGACATCGTAGGCTACACGGCGCTGACTCAGGAGGACGAGGACCGCACTCTGGAAGTCCTGGAGGAACACGGCAAGCTCCTGCAGGGGATTTTCTCCCAGTACGGCGGCCGCGTGGTGAAATCCACCGGGGACGGGTTTCTCGTGGAGTTTCCCAGTGCCCTGTCGGCCATACAGTGTGCCCTGGACGTGCAGGAGGCAGTGAAAAGGCGCAACCAGCAGGTTCCCGAAGGAAGGCGCCTGCAGCTACGCATCGGGCTGCACGTGGGGGAGGTGGTGCCCCACAACGGGGACATCCTGGGCGATGGCGTGAACATCGCCGCGCGGATCGAACGCCTTGCCCCTCCCGGGGGCATTGCCCTCTCCCAACAGGTGTACGACCAGGTACAACACCGGGTGAATGTGGAACTGGTAAGCCTGGGCAAACAAGCGCTGAAGAACGTCCGCCTGCCGGTGGAGGTCTACCATGTGGCGGGCGACGCCCCCGCCCGGCGTAGGCCCAACAGGGAAAAGACCCGCATCGCCGTTCTTCCGCTCGCCAACATCAGCCCCGACCCAGCTGACGCCTACTTCGCCGATGGAATGACCGAGGAGCTGATCTACCGCCTTTCGCAGATCGGTGGGTTACGGGTGATCGCCCATACCTCGGTTATGTCTTATCGCGGCGCACGCAAGCGCATCTCCCAAATCGGTGAGGAGCTCGGGGTAGGAGTGGTCTTGGAGGGCAGCGTGCGCAAAGCAGGAAACAGAATGCGGATAACTGCTCAGCTCGTCGACACGCGCACCGAGGAGCATCTGTGGTCGTGCGCCTACGACCGCGAGTTGGAGGACGTGTTCGCCCTGCAGCGGGACATCGCCCACGAAGTAGCCCAGGCCCTCAAGGTGAAGCTCCTGGCCGGCGAGCGGCGGCAACTGGCCAAAGAAGCGACCCAGGATGTAGAAGCTTACACTCTGTACCTCAAGGGACGCCACTTCTGGAACCAGCGAACCCAGGAGGGGCTGGACAGGGGCATCGACTACTTTCAGCGGGCTCTGGAGGCCGATCCGGAGTTCGCCCCCGCCCACGCAGGACTTGCAGATTCGTTCGCCGTGCTCACAGCTTTGGGGTTCATGACTCCGGAGGAAGGCTACCCCCTGGCAGAGGAAGCCGCCCTGGAAGCGCTGCGGCTGGACGAAGGCTTGGCAGAGGCGCATGCCTCGCTGGGCTTGATACGGTGGCAGTACAGACGGGACACCAGTCAGGCCGAACGAAGTCTTCGACACGCCATCGAGCTCAATCCGAACTACGCCACCGCCCACCACTGGTACGCGCTGCTGTTGGCGGCTACAGGAAGGCTGGACGAAGCAGTCCCGGAGATCAGACGTGCCCTGGAGCTCGACCCGCTGTCGCCCGCTATCAACGCCGACGCCGGCAAGCTACTCACTCTGGCCCGTAGGTACGATGAGGCGCAAGAGCAGTACCTAAACGCGCTGGAGATCTCTCCCAACTACCTGAAGGCAGGCATCCACATCGGCGTGGCCACGGCCTACCTTCTGCAAGGCAAGGTGGATGATGCTCGCCGATCGCTAGAGCAAGCCCAGAGACTGTCGGATCCAGCTGATCAGGTTTCGCAGGTGTGGATGACAGCTCTGAGTGGGCTGGTGCACGTTCAACGGGGAGAAGAAGACGAAGCGAGACGATTGCTGGACTCCCTGAACTCGATGCCTCCCCATCACGACCTCGCCTTTGCCACGGCTGTCCTCACCATGGCTGTCGGCGAGACCGAGCGTGGCTTCGCCTGGCTGGAGGAGGCCTGCGAGCGGCGAGATGGATCGATCCTGTGGGCCAAAGTACACCCATGTCTGGACGCAGTCCGTGAGGATCCACGCTTCCAAGACCTCCTGGCCCGCATGGGCCTTGGAAACTAGCCTCCCGACAAAGCCAGTGCCTTCAACCAAGGTGCGATCAGCGCAGCGCTTCCCCTTGCTCCTCCCCCGCCGACGACCACAACTCCACACCCCGCTCTATCTCCCATAGGCGGATCCGCCCATCTTCGGCACCAGTACCCAGCACATCTCCGTCGGGACTGAAGGCCACGGCATGTACCAGTTGGGGGTGGGGAAGATTCCTGTGCTCGACCCCTGCGGGCACCCGCCACGTCCGCGCTGTCCTGTCGCCACTTGAGCTCGCTACAAGCTTCCCGTCGGGACTGAAGCCGACGTCGCTCACCCAGCTGGTGTGAGTCATTCTAGCCAGCTGGTTGCCGGTTGCCTGGTCCCA
>CAZEYM010000001.1:0-129249 GCA_964516385.1 uncultured Thermotogaceae bacterium | reverse complement strand
GCGCTACGTCCTGCGGCCGCCCCTCAAGGGCGTCGCAGGCAACGTGTTCAAAGCCGTGGGGGTGGCCATCCCTCCTCCTGCAAGAGACGTCGATCGTGGTGCCAAGACAGTTGGCCAGGCCTCGTAGTGCCCTGCAGGCCCTCATTTCTCAAAACCAACTGTAGAAGATGAGCTAGACGGATCAACCCCCCCCTTACTCCGGCCGATCGTGCCCTACTCAAGTACACTCTCGGGAGCTTCCCTTCCATCAGGCAGCCTACCAGTGCCGCGGCCTCCGGGCTCCCCAGGCCAACATAGCACCAGACCGAAAATGGACTCACGCTCGGTTCACACAGCGGTGCGAGCCCGAGGTTACTACTGATGAAACCTTTCTACCCTCACCCATTCACCCATTCGCGGAAGAGTAGCCTAACGGATGACTCAGCCTCGGGAGTAGAACTGTCGGCTATAGGTCTTCGCCCACTCAAACATTGCTACAACGTTCTCTGGCGGGACCCCAGGCTGGATGTTATGCACAGCTCCCAGCACATACCCTCCAGTCCTCCCTAGATCCATGATTCTGGACTCCACCTCTCTTCTTACTTCGTCCAGCGTCCCGCTGCACAAGACCTTCTGTGTGTCCACTGCGCCCCAAAACGCGACTCTACCGCCGTATGTGTCGCCTAGATGCCGTGAATCCATACCTTGAGCTGTAACTTGTACAGGATTGATAATATCGACTCCTATGTCCAGTAGATCTTCGAGCAAAGGCTCTATACCACCGCATGAGTGAAAGAACACCTTCTTACCAGGGCACTGCCTGTGTAATAGATCAAAATACCGCTTGAGACGAGGCTTGAGTACACCACGGAAGTACTTCGGCGATACCTGGGGCCCGCGCTGTGTGCCAAGGTCGTCAGCAGTTGCCAAAACATCCACCATATCGCCCACTTCGGCGAGAACGTTCTCTGCCACCGACAAGGTGACTTCTAGAACTGCATCGTACAATGTAGTAGCAAGAACGTGATTGCGCGCACAGTCCTTATACCAGTCCTCAAACCCGCGCAGGAATTGCGACTGATGAACGAATGGGGCCGGAAGATTCAGCACTAGCAGAGCGTCTGCACTGCTAAGTTCCCTAACCTGCTCCTTTAACCCACGGACGATACCTGGATCGTCGGGGTCGGGCCATTTGTACGACAGTATATCCTGCTTGCTGATAGGCCCGGCAAGGGGGAACTCTCGTTGCTCGAAGTAGCGGACGCCAGCATCCTTTTCGCGGACAACGCCCCAGTCATCACGGTAGCTATGCTCATCCAGGATCTCGGTGCCCGATGACTGACCCCTGAACACGCCGCGGAAATCAGTTCCGAGCACCTGGTGGACATCCTCATCTACCTTGGCCGCGCACATCATCCTGTTCACGATCTTCGGCTCGGCAGGAGGGAGTCCCAAGTGTGCGCGCAGGTGCCGATAAGCCTCAACGTGTATACTCGAGTTTACCGTAGCTCCCAAGTCAATTGGAATTCGGTCTGGAGCCCGGTGATGCAAAGCTTCAGTCGCCCTTTTGCGTGCGCCAAACGAACTCATGCCTAGCCCCCTTCTTTGCCTTCTCCTGACTTCCCCCGAAGGCTTCTCTCCCTCTCCGTTCGAGCCTTGCATACAGCTTCTACCAGTGTGTGTGCGCGCCGGGTCAGTTCATCGAACCGGCCCTCCGCTACTGCGCTCTTGTCGACCAGCCACGACCCCGCACAGACCGCCGCTGCTCCCGCGCGTATGAAGTCCCCAGCCGTATCTCCTGTGACCCCTCCTGTAGGCACGAGTGGAATCTGAGGCAGTGGTCCGCGGATCTCTCGCAAGTACTCGGGTCCCAGTCCAGAGCAAGGGAACACCTTTACCATGTCGGCGCCCGCTTCCCAGGCAGTCAGTATCTCAGTTGGGGTCAACGCTCCGATGATCGCCGCAACTCCGTAGCGTTGTGCCATCTGCAGCACGTCCAGTTTAACCGTCGGGGTCACGAGAAACGCGGCTCCAGCTAGTATTGCCTGGCGGGCGGTGACCGCGTCCAGCACTGTTCCGGCTCCCACCACGCTGTCCTCAGCACGAGTCACCGCGTCTTCGATGGCTCGCAGCGCTCGCGGGGTGGTCATCGTGATCTCGATACAGGCGAGCCCTCCGTCCCGCAGAGCCTTCGTGATCTGCACCAAGCGGCTCGCCGACTCCACGCGGATGACCCCTATCGCCCCCGCGTCTACTAGCTGCTGCCCTATGACCTTATTCATAGCCATTTCTCTTCCCTCCAACTGGTCGAGCTGGGCACCATATGCCTACCTCCCCCGGGAGCCACACAGCGAAGGGCGTGGCCTCAGCCTTCCCCGATAACAACGTCAAACAGACAACCTCCTGAACCGTGGACCCGTCGGCCCTCGGACAACTGCACTTAGGCCTCTATCCGAAAGCCAATCCCCCGTGCCTCCTGCATATCTCTTATGTACAGGTCTTCGTCAGCAGTACCCTTCCGGAAGATCACCAACAGCCTCGCATTGCCCTGCAATGGGTAGGGTAGCCAGTGCCATGTCCCTTGCCAAAGCAGAACTCCTTTCCCAGTCTGTAGGCGGAACGCCCTTACCATGCTGGGATCGGGATGGTCCTGCCCGGGAGTAGGCGCGCCGACGATGGCGACAACCGGCCCGTCGAGCGCGAAGAATACCTCCTCGGTCTGCGTATGCCGCTCCATATTGCTGAACTCTGCCTCCCTCGCCTTCACCTCAAGCAGGGCAACTGTCGTCCTGCCGGGGATGTCCATCTCGGCCAAGCTGTCCCAGAAGGTAAACTCATGCTCCTTCATCTTCGGCGTCGCCCTGTCGGGATCCAGTATCGCCCCGTAGGGAGCGAATGCTTCGTCAGTAAGCTCCTGCGGTACTAGCACGGTAGTCATCGAACTCCCCTCCAGTCCTTCTGCCTGTCAACCACCTCACGGTTGATCACAACACCGGGATCGAGATTGCCATGTAAGGCATCAACCAGGTTCCGCGCCGCCTGACGCCCCATGTTGCTCGCCGCCTCGACTGTGTGCGCACCCATGTGAGGGCTCAACACTACATTGGGCAACAGCTTGAGTTCATCGTCAGTGGGCGGTTCCTCCTCATACACGTCCAACGCTGCTCCAGCAATCCATCCTTCCTTGAGGGCCTTCATCAACGAAGATTCGTCGACGATGCCACCACGAGAGGTATTGATGAGAAAAGCGCTCTTCTTCATCTGTCTGAGCTCCTGTTCTCCGATGAGGTGACGTGTCTCCGGGGTCAGCGGCACATGAACACTTACGAAGTCTGATTCAGCGAGAAGCGAGCTAAGCTCGGTGAACTCCACCGAGAGTCGGCGCGCGAACTCCGCGGAGGCGCCGGGAGTTTGCTCGAAGGCTAGAATGCGCGTTGAGAACCCGTCAACTCTGCGGGCCACCTCGCGTCCAATCCTCCCGAAGCCCAGAAGGCCGATGGTCTTCCCGGAAAGCTCCACTCCGACCACCCGCGACCAGGCACCGCGCCTAACCAGATCATCGGCAAAGGGGATCTTGCGGGCTGTTGCGAGCATCAATCCTACCGTAAGATCGGCCACAGCCGTCGTGTTGGCTCCTGGGGTGATGGTCACCAGTATACCCCGTTCAGTAGCGGCCTCGACGTCGATGTTGTCGATCCCAACACCATACTTGGAGATGACCTTCAGGGAACGGGCGCTCAGGATGGCCTTTCGTCCCAGCCTATCGATCCCGACAATCGCGCCATCCATTCCCACGAGGGCCTCGACCATCTCCTCTTCGGTCATCGGTCGCTGCAGGGTGTTGCTGGAGATCTCGTACCCTTCAGCTTCAAGCATATCCAGAGGGGTCCTATCCAGCTTGGCGAAGGACCGCGGCGTGACCAGCACTTTCACAACGATCAGCCTCCCGAGAGCGGGGGCATGAAACAGACTCGATCTCCGTCGCGAAGCTGGGTATTCATGCCCGACAGTTGACGAGCTCCACTCTCATTGATCGTGATCAAACACTCAGAAGGAGACAGATCGTGCATCCGATATCGGTCAGCCATCCACCGAACCAAGTCCTCCAGCCGGCTTCCGGGCTCAAGCACAACGGTCTCCTCCTCCCGCCCAGTCTTCTCGTTGAACGGAGCGAAGTACTTGATCGTCACTTCAACGGGCCCCACATCACCCAGCTGGAGCCGTTCCACCGTCTCCGGGGTGGGGCGGCCCTGCCTGTCCCACCCACGCGCCGCGTAGTAGTCGTCGAGCAATCGGTTGAGCTTCGCTTCATCCATCACGTGGCCCTTGGCCGGCCCTTCAGGGAGCGGTTCCTTCATCAACCTACCGGGGAGCATGTCGTCCTTGCGAGCACATCCCTCCCGGTTGAGAATCATCCTTTCCAGTGCGTAGATGCGCTCGCCGATCGTCATGAGCTTAGGGGTAAGGTCAAGCCCTGTGAGATCCTCCAACACCCGCCCCTCCGGCGTGGCGGTGAACCCGTAACCACTGCGCACCACCGTGCAGATACCCACGGAGTCAATGTAGCCTCTTGTGTCTTGGATCTCCTTGATCAGTGCGCCCTTGCCTTCCACCGCAAACCGATCGTGCTCCTTGGTGAGCAGCTCCGCCCTGATGCTCCAACCTCCGACATTGTGACAGGCTCCGCGGCTGGACGTGCCATACGTCAGGGCATTCCCATAGAACGCCCTGGGGTCATACGCAGCAAGCGGCAGCCACTTGACGTGCATCATGATGTCTTCGTGCTCAGGAAAGCGAGCGGCCATACCTTGCATCCCCTGAGCAATAAGGTCCCCGAAGTGCTCCCTCTTTGCTGTCTGTTCGATCATCTCCAGCATCGCATCGGCGTTGCCGAACTCTAGCCCTATGCCACCGGTGTCCCGCTCGTCGATGACCCCACGCTCGAACAGTTCCATGCCCAGGGCGATCAGCGTTCCCACAGACATCGTGTCTATACCGTACGCGTCGCACAGCATGTTCCCTGCGATAATAGCCTCCAGATCGGAGATCCCGCACTGTCCCCCAAGGGTCCCTATCGTCTCGTACTCGGGGTCGCTGGCCGCACCCTTGTACTTGCCTTCTCGAACCTCACTGTACTGAGCGCATGCCACGGGGCAGCGATAGCAGCCTTTGTTCCTCACGAAGTACTTCTGCTTGAGCGCATCAGCGGCTATGGCTCTGTACTCTGAGAACACGGCTGTCTGAAAGTTCCGCGTGGGGAACGCACCGAGTTCGTTCATAGGGCCAACGTACTGGGCAGTCCCGTATTGGTGGTGGCCCGATTTGGATTGGCGCACGTCCAAAGTCGCCTGACGGGCGAACTCCTGAAACCCCTCGGGGTTGGCGAGTTTCACAGTTCCAGTACCCTTGGCCACGATGGCCTTGATGTTCTTCGAGGTGAGCACCGCACCGGCTCCCCCACGCCCAAAACTGCGATCGCCCACCTGAAGGTTTGCAATCACCACGCCACGCTCCGCCGCTGGTCCGGCGGAGAGCACCTGCTCAGGGCGGCAGCCGTGGCGATCGCTCAGGATGTCATTGACCTCGGTGGTCAGCCGGCCCCAAAGGTCACGTGCAGCCCTGAGCTCAACGTGGTCGTCTTCAATGCTTATGTAGCTGGGCGCAGAGGCCTTGCCCTCAAGAATGAGGCCGTCGTAACCACAGAACTTCAGCTGAGGGCCGAAGTGCCCGCCGGCGTTGCTGCACAAGTAGTGGCCGGTCTCCGGCGACTTGGTCACAAGCGAGGTCTTGGTCGTGGCCGGAGCGGGAGCCCCAGTAAGAGGACCGGTCATCAGGATCAGTTTGTTGGCTAGATCCAACGGCTTGACCTCAGCCCCTATCTCGCGGTAGTAGATGTACGCACCGAATCCACGTCCCCCGAGGAACCGCTTCGCAGTGGCTTCGTCCAGCGTCTCCACAGACCTGTCGCCGGTGCTCAAGTTCAGCCGCAGCAGTTTGCCTGCGTATCCCCCCTGCATCATCTCCTACTCCTTTGTCGTACTGTTCGGGTCCACACGCTCATCCCTGGTAGCTTGGATTGTCCACCACTTCAGGCTTTCCACCTCGTTCAACAACCAGCTTGGCGAATCCCTTTCTCTCAACGACCCCGTAGTCGTGACCCGCATGCCCAGGGTAAACACCGAAGAACACCAACGGCTTTCCATCTACGTTGACCGTCCGATGAGCCCAATACGGGGGGATATAGGAGATACTCCCGGGCTTCATATCAAGGATCCTCACGTCGTGGTGCTCGTTCTGCAACACAAGTTTCCCTTCTCCCCTGAGCCCCAGGTAAATCTCTCCGGTGTCCCTCTTGGCGTGGAAGTGCCCTTTGGTCATGTAGTACTCATCTCCAACTTTCCCGGGATAGATGACGCTGACACAGTGCTGCAGATGCCCTTGCTCCTCGGGGACCAGTACGTTGTACACTCTGTAAACGACGGGGTTCCCTTGACTGACAATCTCCTGGGTCGCCTCTTGATCACGGTACATTCCACTCATATCTCCCACATGTCGGACGATAACGCTGTCGCACAACAAGATCTCGCCCGCTGAGAAGTCCACGTAGCTGTTAAAGGGTTCCAAGAACGCCTCCTTTCATCATAATCACCTTACGGATTTGGACCATCCGGGCTCAGTGTTCTCAACCGGTCGAGTTCCTCATATGTCTCACGCAGCCCTTCCAGCAGCGCACTGTAAGCTTCTGCGTATTCACGGTAAAAAAGGTTTAGCTCAGCAGAAGGGTTAAGAGTTTCCCTTACCTGCACTTTGCGCCGACATACTTCCGTGAGACTAGGTATCAGTCCTGCAGCATTACCCGCTATGAGTGCGCTTGCCAGAATAGCTGGCTCATCCTGGCTCACGCGCACATACGGGACGTTCAGCACATCGGCCTTGATCTGGTTCCACAAACCGCTCTTAGCCCCCCCCCCTAACACCCGTGCCTCGCGAAACTCTGTGTTGGGGTAAAGGTGGCGCATGATCTTAAAATAGCTATAATATTCATAGGCGACCGCTTCCAGAATAGATCGATAGAAATGCCCCTTACTCTGCCCCCAACTGAACCCCACCCAGCTCCCGCGTAAGCTTGGCTGGGCTGGGAGAACACGGCCTCCCAAGTGGGGGATGAACAGCAGTCCATCGCTTCCCGGGGGGACCTTGGCGGCCAACCGGTTAAGCACCTCGTAGGGGTCCTCCCCTTTCTGTTCCGCCTCTGCCCGTTCCAAATCGGCAATCTCATCCCGGAACCACCGCAAACACAGTCCGCCCCCGTTGATGAAGGCCACCGGGTTCCAAAGCCCTTCGATCACGGAGCGCATGCACATGATCGTCCCGTACTCGACATCCGGGGAGTAGCTCCCGGCACAGGTGGAGAGAATGGAAGCAGTCCCTGCTACATCGAAAATGATACCGTGCTCCACCACTCCCGCCCCAAGGTAGCTTGCTGCGGCGTCGCCCGCCCCCGCAGCAATCGGCGTGCCCGACAGCAAACCGCAATCGTTCGCCGCCCTGCGGGAAAGACGTCCCACGATGTCTGTGGGATTCACTATCTGAGGCAGTTTGTCGCGGGTAACACCGAAGACCCGGCATAGTTCTTCGTCCCACTCCAACTTCTGAGTGTCTGCGAAACCTGTGAAGTTCAGGTGTGTGTAGTCGATGAAAGCGTCGTCAGCGCTGAGCCCCGCCATCCGCCCCGCCACATAGCACCCAGCAACCACGAATTTGGCGGTTCTCTTGTATGTCTCCGGTCGTTGTTCTTTCCACCACAGGATCTTGGGCCCGTGGGCGTAGGTTGGCGGACACCCCGTTTTACGCAGAACCTCTTCGCCGGCTTGTTGCTGCATGTAGTTGATATACGGCTCACACCGGGTATCGAGCCACGAATCATAGCGTGCAGTCGGCTTCCACTCCCGATCGATCATCCCGATCCCCGACATCTGCGCATCTATGGCCAACGCGGCGATCTGCCTTGGATCAACCTTCGATCGCTCGATGACCTGACGGATGGTGCTGACGGCAGAGCGGTAGAAGTCTTCCATATCTTGCTCTACCCACCCAGGCCGGGGATAGTACAGTTTGGATTCCTCATAGGCCTTGGCCACGAGGTTGCCTTCGGTGTCGAACAGACCGCTCTTCGTCCCCGCGGTGCCTACGTCAACGCCGATCAGATACTCGCCCATCAACACCTCCACACACCGCCATTACCGTACAAGCTCCCGCTCACGGCAAACATGATTCCACCGATCGCAGGTGAGACCGTTGGTCGAGACACGATCTACATGAGGCACTTCTACCGTTTGGCCAACACCCCTCCCCCGCCAGCATGCGCTTAGGTCAGGCCGCTGCACGAGCTCCAATTCCCACAACGCTCTCTGCGCGCTTCCTGTCGCCAACCATCTCTCATCCGCGACCACCTACCCCAGGCGATTCCCTGAGACCCGTGAGGGTGTAAACAGCAACCCCCGCAATTATCAGCGTGCCGAGCACAACTTGCTGCCAGAAGTACGGCAATCCCGCTATCACCAATCCATTTATGACCATAGCAATGAACAACGCCCCAGCCAACGATCCCCAGACGCGTCCCACACCACCATATAGCGCGGTCCCCCCAATCACGACTGCTGCTATCGTCGGCAACAGGTAACCATCAGCGTGGAAAGCGCTAAACGTGTCGATGCTTCCCATGTGAAGAAGTCCGGCCAGGGCGGCCATGAACCCAGAGAATACGTAGGTATATATCTTGTACCGCTCAACTGGTATCCCGGCGTGGACGGCTGCTCTGCGATTGCCTCCCAAAGCTATGGTGTAGCGACCGAATTTAGTACGCTTGTACAATAGCAGGTCCGTCACAGCCACCACGAACAAAGCCACAACAACTGCCACAGGAATCACGCCCCACCACCGCGCCTGCCCAAGGTACGTTATGGCTGGGGGAAACCGAAAAAGAATACGCCCGGGCAGCCAGACCGAGATGATGCCTCTGAACGCTAGCATGGTGGCCAACGTAGCAATGAAGTCTGGCAACTTCAGCCTTGTGATCAAAAGCCCATTCACCAACCCGAGCACTCCACCCCCGGCCAAACCCAAGAACAGTGCCAATGTAGGATCGATCGCGGTGTGCTTCACTGCCACTGCCGCGAAAGCGCTGGCCAAACCCATTGTTGAGGCGACCGACAGGTCGATCCCGCCTCCAGTCATGACGAATGTCATCCCTACAGCAACAATAATGTAGCTCGAGGCAGACACCAGAACGCCGATGATGTTCCGCCACCAGAAAAACCTGCCCGGAGCCAGAAAGGCCATCAGAACACAGAACAGCATGACTGCAAGCCAGGGAGCAAGCAGGTCAACGTACCGCAGCAGACGACTGCGTCCGCCTTCTTTCCACATCGGCATTTCCCGAACCGCCTTTCTACATGAACCTAGCATTTGCCCTCTCGCCATGGCCGGAGCCGAACGAGATGCCGCTGTCCCGATGTTCATTAGTCCAGGGCAATCCGCATGGTGTGTTGCCGCTCATACCGCACCTCCCTTTCGACCCAACGCTCTAGCACCAGTGAGAGTGTAGAAAGAAACAGCCAATATCACCGCTACTCCTACCACGATATACTCCCAAAGCACCGAAATACCGAGGTATACCATCCCGTTGATGAGCATGGAGATAAGCAGCGCGCCAGCCAAGGAGCCCCACAGCCGCCCCACCCCACCATAGAGGGCGGTGCCTCCGATGATGACCGAAGCTATGACGTGAAACTCCTTTCCATAACCGAACATATGGTTGAAGGCATTGAATCGCCCTGCCAACAGAATTGCGCCCAACGCTGCTAATAGTCCAGAGAACATGTAGGTATAAATCTTGTATTTTCGGACAGGGATACCGGCGTGGATGGCCGCTCTGCGGTTGGCTCCCAAAGCTATAGTATACCGGCCGAATCTAGTGCGCTTGTACAATAGCAGATCCGCCACAACCACCACGAGGATACCCACGATGACCGCTACCGGCAGGTGCCCATCCAACAGCCTTGCCCCGCCCAGGAAGCGCAGCTCGAGAGGGAAGTCCGCCAGAACACGCGGCCCTACCCAGACCAGAACGAGAGCTCTATAGGTTATGCCCGTAGCCAGAGTAACAACAATGTCCGGCATCTTGAGCTTGGTAATAAGCATCCCATTCACAAAACCGAGGAAGGCACCAGCGGCAAGGCAGGTGAGCATTGCCAGTACCGGGTTTACCGCGGCATCCTTCACCAACACCGCCATGATGACACCCGACAAGACCAACACTGAACCGATTGAGAGGTCAATCCCACCCCCCGTTATCACGAACGTCATGCCCACGGCAAGCAGGATGTAGGTTGCGACGTCTACGATCACCGCACTTATGTTTCCCGGCGAAATGAACGCCGGTTGAATGGACGTTATTACAATTAAGGTTAGCAGGACTCCAGCCCATGGACCAAGTGTGCTCAGGTTTCCCATCAGACGCCTGCGCCATTGCCACCCTAGCATCTCCACAACCCCCTCACAGGATGCATTGTTCGCCTATGACGCCACTGCAGATCCACCGACGATTAAGTCCACTATCTTGTTCATCGTTGTCTCGTCTCGCCTACACACGCCGGCGCACCTGCCACCTCTAAGCACCTGCATCCTGTCGGCCACGGCGAAGACCTGCTCCAGATTGTGACTGATCCATATAACTCCAGCTCCCTCCTCCTTCGCCCTGCGGGTGACCTCAATGGTCCTCTTTATTTCCTCCACCCCAAGGGAAGCTGTCGGCTCGTCCAGGACCAACACCTTGGCCTTCCAGTAGATAGCTCTGGCAATCGCCACCGACTGCCTCTCCCCGCCGGAGAAGTTGAAGACGGGGTCCCTTCTGTTCTGCAGGTCAATAGCCAGGCGTTCCTTCAGAACGAGTTCCGCCTCCCGACTCATCTTCCTGTTGTCGAGGATTTGGAGAAACCTCCCGAGGACCGGGATAGTGAGCTCGCCACCGAGGAAGACATTGCTCGCGACATCGAGCGTGTCAACAAGCGCAAGGTCCTGGTACACCGCTTCGATCCCCAAGTCTTTTGCGTCCCGGCGGCTCGCCATCTTGACCTCACAGCCGTTCACCGAGATATGTCCCTCGTCAGGTTGGTATATCCCCGTCAGTGTTTTGATCAGGGTCGATTTTCCCGCTCCGTTCTCTCCCACCAGCGCCAGACACTCCCCCGACCATAGCTGCAGATCAACGTGGTCCACCGCTGTCAACCCACCAAAACGCTTGACGATCCCTTTCATCTCAAGAATCGGTGGATCCTCATACATCAGCCAAGCACCTCCTTCTTCCCTCCCAATACTAGTCATACGTGAGCCCCGCGTTCAGCGCGGTGAACCTTGCAGACCTCCACCCCTTTTGCCAGTCCAATCGGTATAAGAGACCTTGCTCACCACTTCTTAATCAGGCGCACGCATAAACGCCGAGGAGCAAGGGCACGAACGTGCCCTTGCTCCTCGCACACTCCCCTAGTACTCAAGCACTCCACTGTACCGGTAGGCATACGCCGTGTAAGCGGCAAGTTCGTCCGGGGTCATGTTCATGTCAGCTAGCAGCAACGGTGGGGTGATGACAAGGGGGACCTCGTCCATCCGGTCCATAATATGGTATTTGATGATTTCAGCAAGAGCCACTCCCCAGTCATCCTGCATTCTGAAGGAGGTGGCATACAGGTGCCCGGCCCACATATGGGAGAACTCAGTCGGGCCACCGCCCTGTCCGTTGGTCAGGATCTCTCCCGCCAGCCCCAGCTCCTTGAGCGCGGCAACTGTCCCGAACGCCACTCCCGAGGAGGCGGAGTAGATAAAATCGACGCCTGGATCGCGACCGTAGGAGGCGATTGCGGACTTCGTGGCGTCATACGCGGGGCCGTAGCTCCAGTCACAGTGATGCTCGTAGATCACATTGTGGCCCTGCAGTTCCCAGTAAATCTTGGGAATCTCGCTCCTCTGCCAGTCTGCGATGCCGGGGACTCCACGCAGAAGGACGATGTTGGCATTCGGCGGCAGGATTTCCTCATGGAGCTTGATGGCCACGCCGAGCCCCATGTCACCGTGGTCGAACCCGACCCATGCCAATGCCTGACCACCCTCTGGACGCCTCTCGGTTCCCCAGTCCCGGTAGGGCGTAGTGTAGTTCCACACAATCAGAGGTATCCCGGCATCCATTATCCTCTCAAGATGTTCCTTCATGATCATGAGCTCAGTGGGAGCTACGACGATGTAATCGTATGCCGCGGCTATGGCGGCGTCGATGTAGCCAGCCATCTTCTCGTGATCCCCGCCCGCCGTACCGAAAGTATCTACTCTGGCCCTGATTCCGAGTTCTTCCAGACGGCCCTCGAGGGCGACCCAGCCAGAATACCAGGCATCCCCAAGGTCCAGAGACGGCATGATCACGGCTATCTCGAAGAACTTGTGAACGACTATGGGTTCCGGCTCGGCACTTATGACATCGATGAAAGCTCCGACTTCCTCGGGAGTCACGAGGTCGGCGGCCAGATAGTAGTCCTCTCCATACCCCGCGTCAACGAAAGCCTGCAGCACCTCTTCTGGGTATTCCGGGACCACTATCGGCGGTACCCTGTAGTCCGTCTCCGCATAGCCAATTCCGGCGAGGCTCACCAGCAAACAAAGCACCAATTGCATGAGCATGCTCAGCTTCTTCATCCCTACCTCCTTAGACTTAGAAGAGCATTTTGGCAGACGCTCAATAGCTAGATTAGTCCCTGCCCACCACCCCCTCTTGCCGTAAGTGTGTACGTTCGGTGATGTATGAACGTAGGGGGCAGTCCGTGGTACCCGAGGAGCCCTTTCCCAAGAGGGCCTGTCCTATTTGCGGTTGGACCAAGAAAGCGAGTGTCTCTACCGCCCACGCCGCTCCTCAGCATTTCTGTTCCGCAGAGCTCGCCCAAGAGGTCGACCCATACGAAGAACACGGTACCGGCATTATAGGCCGGGCATCGTTGTCCGTCAAGTCACTGCGTTGCGTCACACGTAACCGTGCTTTGTAGGCGGGCTCGCCATCTCATACGTGATTGAACTCGAGTGCCTTGGCGCAATCCCTCTTAGGCCATATACTTGGCGTTGGCAAACGCAGTACTCGATATGGAGGGAAGCCGTGAGAGGGCACTTTGAGAACAAAGTAGCTGTAGTTACGGGCGCGTCACGGGGCATCGGTGAGGCTGCTGCTCAAGCTTTTGTTCGCGAAGGAGCACGCGTCGGTGTAGTGGACATCGATAGCGCTGTCGGGGAAACGCTCGCGGAGCGACTCCGCAGTGAAGGAGGCCAAGCGGTGTTTGTGCGCACCGATGTTGGCTCTCCATCAGATGTGCGGGCAATGGTGGAGCGGATAGCCGACAAATGGGGACGGATCGACATTCTGGTGAACAATGCCGGTATCTATAGGCAAGGGGATGTGCTCCACATCTGTGAGGAGGATTGGGATCGAGTGCTGACTGTCGACCTGACAAGCGTGTTCTTGTGCACCAAATACGTTGTCCCCGTCATGGAGAAGAACGGTGGAGGAGTGATCGTGAATGTGTCCTCAGAGGCTGGTTTGGTGGGAATAAAGGGTCAAGTCGCGTACAACACCGCCAAAGCGGGTGTCATAGGCGCTACCCGCAGTTGCGCAGTGGATCTTGCCGAAAGGGGCATCCGCGTGAACGCGGTTTGTCCCGGAACCACCGAGACCCCGCTAGTACATGAGGCCCTAAAGCGCAGTCCCGATCCTGAAGGCGCCCGCAGCCAGCTCGAGCAATCAAGGCCCCTTGGTCGCCTGGGCCAACCAGGGGAAATTGCTGAGACTATCCTGTTTTTAGCTAGGCCCGATGTGGGGTATACGACAGGGGCCGTGCTCAGCGTGGATGGTGGTTATACAGCCCAATGAAATCTAGACCGGTCAGCCTTACAGACCTCACCAGACAGGAGGCGTGTTCATGAAAACGGTGTCCGTTTGCTTGGTCGGGTGCGGCCGAGCAGGTATGGTACATGCCTACAACCTCCGGACAGCACGCTCCGGCGCGGAGCTGGTGGCAGCAGTAGAGGCCGACAGCAAGCGCGGGCAATCTGTTGCCGAAGAGCTAGGCATCAGCCGGGTGTTTACGACTCTGGAGCAGGCCTTGGAAGCCGTAGATTTCGACGTGGTGATAATCGCCACCCCTACATTCGCCCACGCTGCCCAGACTGTTGAGGCAGCTGAAGCTGGTAAGCATGTGTTCTCCGAGAAACCTCTATGCGTAACCCTAGAGGAGGCCGACCAGATCGACGCCGCGCTGGCAGGAAACCGAGTGAAGTATCAGATCGGGTTCATGAGGCGCTTCGATGAGAGCTATCAGCGGGCCAAGCAACTGCTCGATGACGGGACAATCGGCGAACCTATTCTGGCCAAGTCGGTGACACGAGGTCCTGGTCTTCCTCCCGATTGGTACGCCGATCAACGAAAGAGCAACGGCCTCCTTGCCGAAGTCAACAGCCACGACTTCGACGCCATGCGTTGGATCATGGGGCGTGAGTATCACCGAGCGTTCGCCTGGGCCAGGAACTTCAAGTGTCCTCAATACCGCGCGGACTATCCTCATTTCCACGACACAGCCGTGGTGAACCTGCAGTTTGAAGACGGCACCTTGGGCATGCTCGACGGGTGTTGTCCCGCCACCTACGGCTACGACGCCCGGATGGAAATCCTCGGTTCCGAAGGGCTGATCATGATCGGGACTCGCCACCCGTACACCACAGTCGTGTGGAACAGGGACCGTAACCTTGTCCGCGATGGAAACCCCAGCTGGCGCACCCTCTTTCGCCACGCCTACCAAGCAGAGCTCGCGCACTTCATCGACTGCGTCAGGGAAGATCGAACGCCGACCGTCGGCGTAGAGGCGGGAAGGAAGGCTTTGGAGGCAGTACTCGCCGCCAACCTCTCCATCCGCACGGGCGAGCCGGTGAAGCTCGCAGCAGTGAGGAAATGAACATGCGCGCGGCAGTTTACAGAGGCCCGGGAATGCTCACCGTTGAAGACGTCCCCTGCCCCAAGGTGGGACCGGGAGAGGTGCTGATCAAGGTAAAGGCATGTTCCATATGTGGAACGGACCGCAAGATCCTCGCCTCTGGCCACTCGAAGATTTCGGACGGCGCCGAGGCGGTCTTAGGTCACGAGATAGCGGGTGAGATAGTGGAAACAGGTGAAGGAGTCCCGTATTACCGGGGCGGTATGCGCGTGATCATCGCTCCGAACGTAGGATGCGGATCCTGCCGACCCTGTCGCGAAGGTCTCGATCAACTCTGCCCCACCTACAACGCCTTCGGGCTTACTCTGCCCGGCGGGTTTGCCGAGTACCTGCTGGTCCCGGCTGCTCCCGTAGCGCGGGGCAACCTGATAGTGATTCCCTCTGATGTTTCCTATTGGGAGGCCGCAGTTGTGGAGCCCCTTTCCTGCTGCCTGAATGGATACGAAGCCCTGGGGATCAGGCCCGGGGACAGCCTCCTCATCTTCGGGGCCGGCCCCATGGGCAACCTCCACCTCATGCTGAATAAGCACCTTGGCACTGGCCTCACCTTTGTGGTGGATGTGAACCAGGAAAGGCTCGAACTCAGCCGCAACCTCGGGGCTGACTTCGTACTGGCAGGTGATGGTGCCCTCAAGGACAAAGTGCTGGAGTTCACCCACGGCGAAGGAGTGGACAGTATCTTCGTCGCAGCCCCCGTGCCCCATCTTGTAGAACAAGCACTGGACCTGGTAGCCATCAACGGCAAAGTCAACGTGTTCGCTGGTTTGCCCGCGGACAACGCCGTCTTACCAGTGAACATGAATATGCTGCATTATCGCCAAGTGCGCCTGGTTGGAACAACCGGAGCCACCCGCTCCCAGCTTCGGAACGTCCTTAGACTCATAGGGAAGTCAGGCCTCGATGTAAAGAGGATCATCACCTTGAGAATAACGCTGGATCAACTTCCGTCTGTACTTGCCGATAATCCTCTTCTCGACCGCAATATGAAGGTAGTCGTAGAGCCAACCCCTTAGCGCCTCCCCCGAGGGCATTGAGCAAGTCCGGGCAGTGTGAAGCTATCTGATCAACTCCCTGACACTTCGGGTCATGGGCTGCGCTCGTCGAAGTGGCGCACTGGGTTGAGTATGCCTGCGGAAGACTCCAGCGCGCAGGACGTTACTGCGCCCGAGCAGCACTCCTCGACCAACCGGCTAGCCAGTTTCTCGTTGGTCGCCGCGGCCGTCTCCGCTAACGGACCCTAGTATCCAGGACACCGACTGTGCCGCGCGCAGTACATCGCTGCCGAGGGAGTGCAAGCTGTTCACATTCGTACGAAACGCTGGCATGGTGACGCTGATGGCTGCGACCACTCGGCCCGAATAGTCGAACACAGGAGCTCCAACACAGCAAATGTCCGGTTCGTGTTCCTCTACATCCAACGCGTATCCTCGGCGCCGGATTTCAGCAAGCTCCCGTTGCAGAGCCTTCACACTGGTGAGAGTGTTTTCTGTGAACTGCTTCAATCCGCGGCGCCTCAGTATCTCGGCTTGCCTCGTCGGAGAAAGAAAGGCCAACATCGCCTTCCCCAATCCCGTGCAATGCACCGGCGCCCGACGTCCCACAGCTGAGCACATTCGAATGGTCTGGGTGCTCTCTCTCTTATCAACATAGACTACTTCGCCGTCCTCCAGGAGCGCCAGATGCACCGTTTCATTGGTCTTGCGCTGCAGCTCATCCAGTTCCGGACCGGCAAGGTACCGAATGTCAATACGCTCAAGCCCCTCGTCGGCAAGCTGAAACAGTCCAGGACCAGGCAGATAGGCGCCTGCCCCCGGCCCCCTGCTGACCAAGCGGAACTCCTCGAGCGTGTTCATCAGTCTGTATACGCTGGGCTTACTTAGGCCAGCAAGGCGTGTTAGCTCAGCAAGCCGCATCCCACCGCCTCTTGCAGGGTTCGCACACACCCACCGAAGGAGCTGGAGTGCCCGACGAACTGACTGCACCCCGGGCCGTTTCACACCAGTACTTTTATCGGCAACCTCTCTAGTCATCGCCCCATCACGTATCCTCACAGCAGTATAGCAGGCCCCACGGATTAGAGTCCACACGCGGGCGTGATGCATCGAGCTCAGGGAGAGAGAGGCCGGGTAGGTAGAGCATCGGTACTGTGTTCGAGCAACACAAAACAGCGCCGATGTGCATCGGCACCAAGGAACAAGCGTGCGTTAAGGATGTAGCGGCAGGTGGTAGAACCGGTGTCAGGGGATCCCCCAAGGTCGCAAAAGATGGTGTCCCTTGACAGCTCAGACAGGAAACGTTTTGGGCGACTAGAGAGTGGCCTCCTCAGGCGCTATTCTAGGCTGGACTATTCCAAGGAGGAGAGATGGCCAAACAAGACAAATCCCTCGGCTACGTTCTTGTGGGGTTGGTTGTCGATGAGCCGTGCCACGGCTACAGCCTGCGGGCACGGTTCGCCGCCGGCCTCGGCCCAGTGTGGAAGGTCGCCCAGAGTCAGCACTACGCCACCTTGCACCGGCTCGAAAGCGAAGGCCTGGTGACTTCTCAGCGCCAGCGAGGTGGCACGCGGCCGGCCCGGGTTGTCTATGCCGCCACGGACGAGGGACGGCTTCAAGCGCTGTCCTGGGCTCAGTCACCCGTTCGGCGGGCTCGCGATATCCGCATAGAGCTCCCGGCGAAGCTTTACATCCTCCGCCGCGCCGCCCCGAACGCGGTGGGGGCGCTGCTCAAAGCACAGGACCGCCTCCTCCAGAGGCTGGAGGGACGGCTGGCCAAACAGACCGCGCTGCCCAGTGACGACAGGGCCGTGGGGACACTGACGCTCGCGCTCAGGCAGTACCAGGTGAAGGCTCTGCGCGCATGGCTTCAGCACTGTCGTCAGGTGCTGGACGTTCAGAAGGAGGAGGGCTGAGATGAAAGCAACGATGATCGTCGCCACCCTTGTGCTGTTGGCGTGCCCGGCAGGAGCCCAGCTCATGGCCAGGGACCAGACCGGCCACCATGTCTACCTTCCCACGCCACCCGAGCGGGTGGTCAGCGCCTACGGTCCTGCAACCTACTTCGTGTACGCTTTGGGGGAAGGGGACAGGCTCGTCGCCGCCCGCTATGTTGCGCTGACAGACACCGGCGGCGAGGTGGGGGCCCTACACCAACGTCTGGACCCACACTTCTCATCCAAGCTCATGCGTTCCGATCCGACCGTGGAAGACATCGTGGCCCAGCGCGCGGACCTAGTGCTCGCCAACCCAGTCAAGAACAGAGGCATTCTGGAGATCCTGCGAGAGGATCTGTCTGTGCCTGTTGCCGGCTATTCGCCTGAATCGCTGGACAGCGTTCTCCAGGCTGTGGTGCTGACCGGCACCCTGCTCGGTCCGCAGGCGCTGGAGCGCGCCTACGCACTTGTAGGCCGCCTGGAGAGTTCCCTGCGAACGCTGGACGATGCACTAGCCGGTCTGTCGGACGAACAGCGCCCACGGGTGCTGTTCGTCGGCGTGAACCCCTCGCGGGTCGCCGGAGGGGCCATGCTGCAGACAGAGCTGATCGCTCGAGCCGGGGGGCGGTCTGTGACCGCCGAGCTGGCCGGGGGTTGGCCGGAAGTCTCTGTCGAGCAGCTGCTCAGTTGGGATCCAGAGGTGATCGTGATCGCCCCCTATGGGCAGGTCGAGCCGGAGACGCTGCTTGACGACCCCCACTGGGCAGGGATCAGCGCGGTACGCAAGGGAAAGGTATACAAGATGCCCCGCGTGGCCGCCCCCTGGGACGCGCCGGTCCCCGACGCTGTGCTCGGCACGCTGTGGCTAGCGCAAATCCTTCACCCACAGCTCGTTCTCCTGGATGCAGCAGAGGAAGCCTGTTTCCTTTATGAGCACTACTACGGGCTCTCTCTGCCCGAGGCGCTGGTCGCCAGCCTGCGCGTTCCATGAACCGCAGTCTTAAGACCTGGCTTCTGCTCATTTGCGCTCCCCTGGTCGCCGGCCTCGGGGCGCTGTTCGTCGGCCGCTTGTGGCTACCCCCGGGTGACGTTCTGCGGGCGCTCCTCGGCAGAGCCGATGTCCCTGAGTTGACCCGGGCCTTGGTCATTAGCGTCCGCCTGCCGCGTGTGCTGTCAGCCGCCTGCGTGGGCGCAGGGTTATCGGTGGCTGGCGCCGCGTTCCAGGGCATGTTTCGGAACCCACTTGTCGAGCCCCGTCTCCTGGGTGCAAGCTCTGGTGCCGCCCTTGGCGCTGCGGCGGGCCTGCTGTTTGCCTGGAGCACCCCGGCCGTGCAGGGCGCAGCTTTTGTGCTCGGGCTCGCCGCTGTCCTGGCCACGTGGACCCTGTCCCGCGGCTTTGGGACCTCAACACTGGTTCTGATCATAGCTGGCATCGTGGTTGCTTCTGCCGCTGACGCCGTCCTGGGGATCATGAAGTACGTCGCCGACCCAACCGAGGCTCTGCCGGCGATCACCTATTGGCTGCTCGGCGGGCTGGGCACCGTACGTTGGGCCCACCTGTGGCCGTTGCTCGGGGCCACGGCCTTGGGCACCGTCTTTTTGATCGGCTCACGTTGGCGACTCAATGTGCTCTCGCTCGACGATCTGGAGGCCGAGTCACTTGGCCTGCCCGTGCGAAAATGGAGGTTCGGCATCATCGCAGCCGGAACCCTCCTTACATCTGCCTCCGTGGCTGCCGCCGGAGTAATTGGCTGGATAGGCCTTCTCGTACCCCACGCAGCGCGGGCCATGGTGGGCCCAGATCATGGTCGACTCCTTCCGGCATCATTGTCGCTGGGTGCAGCGCTGACGATCTTGCTCGACACCATCGCCCGCACAGCCCTGCCAGCAGAGATACCGCTGGGGATACTCACCGGCCTCGTGGGGATACCTGCATTCCTGTTTCTCTTCCTGCGCACACTGGAGGCGCGCCGAGGGTGGCGATGATCCTCACAACGGACGATCTCCACTTCTCTTATCGGGAAGGCTCAGCTGTGCTGCGCGGCGTCACGGTGGCCCTGGAGGGCGGTGAACTGCTCTTCCTCCTCGGGGCGAACGGCGCCGGCAAGACCACACTGCTGAGGTGTCTAGCTGGGTTGCTCCACCCCGAGCGGGGGACCGTGTCGCTCGACGGGCAGGAGCTCCGGCTGCTATCGCCCCGCGACCGAGCGCAGAAGCTTGCTCTGGTGCCCCAAGCGCACACCCCCGTCTTCAGCTACAGCACTCGAGCGATGGTCATGATGGGAAGAGCTCCCCATCTCAGGAGACTGGCCGGTCCGTCCCGACGGGACCACCAAGTCACCGAGTGGGCACTGCGGCAAGTCGGACTGGGAAAGCTAGGTCAACGCCCGTACACAGAGCTCTCCGGCGGAGAGCAGAGGCTCGCCCTTGTCGCCCGGGGCCTGGCCCAGGGAGCCCACATTCTGCTTATGGACGAGCCTGATGCCAACTTGGACCCTGCGCACCAACACGGCGTGCTCCATTTGGCCGCGCGCCTTGCCCGTGAGGGTCTCGCTGTCGGCGCCACCTCACACAACCCCAACAACGCCCTGGCTTACGGCCACCGTGCGGGGCTGCTTGCCTCGGGGACTTTGGTGTCGGGTCCTCCAGAGGATGTGCTGACAGCCCTGTCTCTAGAGCAAGCTTACGGAGTGCCGTTTGACACGCTGCGCGACGCCGACGGCCGCTTAGCCGTCATCCCCACCTGCAAGCCTGATCCACCGGCAGCCTGAGTCAGGCCCCCCAATCGGGACGATTGACGGACCGCCGGTGGCCGGACCAGGCTGGACAACCCAAGCACTGCTCCCCCCAGTGAGGACAGACGGCGCAGTCTGATCCGCAGGGAGCCCTGTTGAGGGGCTTCTGCGGCAGCTGCAGGCTGCGTTCGCTGGGATGCGCTGGCCGATCCGTGACGTACACCGCGGCCCTTGTCAGCCCCAGCGTTCCCGCTGGGTCGTTGGCAATCCCCGCCGCCCACCAGGTGCGCTCGGGGGGCAGGTAGAACACCACGACCACTTGGGCCTCGAAGGTCGCCGCGAAGTGCACGTAAGGGCAGTGGGCGAAGAGCTCCGCCACGCGGTCGGCGACGGCCGGCGCAGGTGCCTCGCCCACCAGCAAGTGGCACTTCAAGCGCACGAGGTTTCCTTCTCAGCAAGGTGAGACATGCCGTCCGAGTTGGGCTGGGGAACGAGCAGCCACGCGGGGTCCTGCACGTAGGGCTGCGGTTCACATATGTGAACCCCCAGTGCCCCACCGTAGCCTGCCATAGAGGGGAAATGGGCGGAGGAGGACTCGAACCCCCGACTTCTCGCCCGTGAAGCGAGCGCTCTACCAACTGAGCTATCCGCCCTACACCCCAATCATAGCCCTCCAACAGCACATGCTCAAACGCTCTCCACCCCTAGTCTTCCTCCATGGAGTCCATCGTGACCGCCAGCGACTCCCCCTGTCGACGTCTGGTGATCTCAACGAGCCCCAGTTGCGTGATGTCGATGAAATCAGCCGGAATTCGATCTTTGGCCAACTCCTCCTGCAGCACGTCCACCACCTTCTGCTCGTTCGCCGAAGAGGCCATATCTACGAAGTCGACCACTATAATGCCCGAGATGCGTCGCAGACGGAGCAGGCGGGGGATTTCCACAGACGCCTCCAGGTTCGTGTTGAGGATCGCCGCTTCCTGGTTGCGATGCTTGACGTTGGAACCAGTGTTCACGTCTATGGCAGTCAGCGCCTCCGTCTCATCGATGCTCAGGAATCCCCCTCCCTTGAGAGGAACTCTGCGCTGCAGAGTTTCCCGCAGCTGCCGCTCAACGTCATAGCGGACAAACAGAGACATGGGACCTTTGTACAGTGATACGCGTCCCTTCAGCTGGTCCAGATGCAGATAACGGAGGAACTCAATGATTTCCCTGTGCTCACGCTCATCATCGACGATCACTTCGCTTATCTCCTGAGTGAACCGATCGCGAATCAGGCTGCGCACCACGTCCATGCCCTCATACAGAAGTCGCGGATCCTCCGCCTTCGTCGCTTCCTCTTCAATGCCCTTCCACGTTCCGACAAGAAAGCGAAAGTCTCTTTCCAGGTCGTCTTTGGAAGCCCCCTTTGCCGCCGTGCGCGCGATGAGGCCTTCGCCTTTGCCCTTTAGCTCCCTTGCCACATCGCGCAGCCGCCTGACCTCCTTCGGTTCTCCCATCCGGCGCGACACAGCGATCCGGTCCTCCTTGGGCAAATACACCCAGTAGCGCCCAGGCAAACTCACCTTGGTAGTCCCCTGTGGGTTCTTCTTTCCCATAGCCTCTCGGCGCACCTGGATGATGATGTTGTCGCCCGCCCGCAGGACCTTCTGAATGGGAGCCCGCCCACTGCGGCGGTCGCTCCGGTGAGCCTGCAACGCCGGGTTAATCTCATTCTGCGACAGAAACAGCGCCTGCCGTTCGCCGACATCTACAAACGCCGCCCCCATACCCGGCAACACCGTCTCCACTCGTCCCTTGTAGATGCTCCCGGTGGTGACGCGCCTCCCAGGCAGGTCGAAGTAGACTTCCACCAGCCGGCCCTCTTCCGTCAACGCCACCCGCTTGCGCAACCCAGCGGGCCCGCGTTGCACAGTTATCAAAATCAAGTTTCCCTTGCTCGTTCTACCCTCCTTTCATCCGCGACCTCCTCCAGCAGCTCGGCCACGGTTCGGCCCAACGCGGGGTGAACCACATCGGGCGCCAGTTCAGCCAACGGCACCAACACGAACCGGCGTTGGGCCAATCGAGGGTGAGGAACCTGAATGCCCGCCTCCTGAATCACCTGGTCGTCGTACAACAGGAGGTCGACGTCGATCTCCCTCGGTCCCCACCGTTCCCGCGTCACACGCCCCAGGACTCCTTCCACATCCTTACACGTCTCCAATACCTCATGCGGGCTCAGCTCGGTCTTCACACGTATCACTTGATTTACGAATGTAGGCTGATCCGCTTTTCCCCAAGGCTCACTGCAGTAAAACGACGAGCGTTCAATGATCGCCAAACCTCGTGCGGCAAGCTCATTTGTGGCCTGCGAGATCCTCTCCCGGACAGAGCCAACGTTCCCTCCCAGCCCGAGATATGCCTCAGCCATCCCGCCTCCGCACAACCACAGCCCCCGTGGCTGCCACTGGGACACCCGCCGGAGGACACGGCTTTCTCACTGCAACCCGCACGCCCATCAACCTTGCAAAGGACTCCAAGAGCTTCTGGGCCAGGCGTTGGGCCACATCCTCTACCAGACGATGCTCTTCGCCAGCCAGGCTCTGCGCCACGCCAACCACTGTATCCAGATCCACTGTGCCAGAGAGATCTCCCGAGCCGTCGTAGGAAACATCCAACACAAGGTCAACCCACACAGGGCGTGCTTGTGCTCGTTCCTGCTGGGTCCACCCCACATGCAGCACCAAGGGCATGCCCTCGACCAGCAACTGCGTAGGCGGGGAGGACACACTCTCAGCGGAACCGCCGTGTTCACTGGCGGTAGGCTCGGCTGTCGCGCCCTCGAACCCACGCCCATCGAACGCGCGGGCCCTTCGCATCTTGGTACCCCCTCCGGCCCGGCCGCTCAGGCAGGCGAAACCCTATACTTCGAGGGAATCCTTTGCCACAGCAGCCAGCTCCTCAAACGCCTTCGGGTCATGGACAGCCAAGTCGGCAAGCATCTTTCGGTTAATACGGACGTCCGCCTTTCGGAGCCCCCCAATGAGCTTGGAATAGGAGATCCCATAACTCCGCGCTGCCGCACCGACCCGCACCGTCCACAATCGCCGCATATCACGCTTTCTCAGTCGACGGGCTCGATACTGGTGCACCAAAGCCTTGATCACCGACTGCTTGGCTATGCGATAGCAGTTCTTGCGCTTCCCCTTGTACCCTTTCGACTGCGCCAACACCTTCCTGCGGCGCCTACTGTGCTTCGTCCCACCTGGCACACGCATGCCGTCCTCCTCAGCTGGAAAGCAACTCTCGCACTCGCCGCAAGTCCACCCTCGCCACTTCCTTCTCCTGGCGCGCTTGGCGTTTGTACTGCGAACGCTTCTTGCTCAGCTTGTGCACATAGCCTGCCTTGTGGTGAAACACCTTGCCGCTGGGCTTCACCTTGAACCTCTTAGCTGTCGCCTTGTGAGTCTTTCCCTTCATCCTTGCCTCCCTTCCGGGGCAGAGGCGTGAGCAACATCTGCAACGTCCTCCCCTTGCTGACAGCCTCCTGATCGACCTTGGCGATGTCCTCCGTCGCCTGCACCACTCGGCTCAGCATCTCTTGGCCCTTGTCCGAGTGGATGATCTGGCGCCCCTTGAAGAATATCGTCACACGCACCTTGTCACCGCTTCTCAGGAACTCCCGTATGCGGGAGAGCTTGGTCTGGAAGTCATGCTCCCCTGTTTGAATCGTGAATTTCATCTCCTTCAAGCGGGCAGACTTACGCTGTTTCTTCTCCCTCTTTTCCAGTTGGTACCGGTACTTCCCGTAGTCCACCACCTTGCAGACTACCGGGTTAGCTTCCGGCGCCACCTCGACGAGGTCCACCCCTCGCTCCTGGGCGATCGCCAAGGCCTGTTCGATGGGCGTGACGCCCACCTTCCGTCCATCAGCATCGATGAGCAGTACCTCCCGTGCTCGGATCTCTTCGTTGACACGAAACGGGCGCCTTATTACCACCGACCTCCTTCTGTGTGGATTTTATCCGACGCGGCCCCCCTGGGCCACGCCGTACAGTCCTTGCTCTCGGATGAAGCTGTCCACCTCTTCTGGCACGAGCCCCTTCGGCCACTCACCATTGCTGTACATCTCTCTGATCTTACGAGACGAAACCTTGATCTCTTCCATCGCCAAGAAGTATAACTCGGCTTGGTCAAATGGTGGCCTGCGGAAGTCGTCAGGAGTTATGCCCTCCCTCGCTGCCACAACAAAGGGGCAGCTCCTCAGCAATTTGTCCCACTGCTTCCATTTCTCGATATCCAGGAAGACATCCGCCCCCACCAGATACACCACTCCCTGGGAGTAGAGCTCCTTGAACGCGCCAATAGTATCCACCGTGTACGCCGGCCCTTCCCTGTCCAGCTCCACTCGAGACACAGTCAACCGGGGGGAATCCTCCACCGCTCTTTTCACCATCTCGTAGCGCAGCTCTCCCGAGACGCCTCCCACTACCTCTTTGTGCGGCGGATGCCCCGTAGGGACGAACACAACCTGAGAAAGGCCAAACTGGCGCACAGCCTCAGTTGCCACCTTCAGGTGCCCCACGTGCACAGGGTTGAACGTCCCTCCGAACACGCCCACTTTACCACTCAAACTCAAGCTCCACACCCCCGATGCGTACTAGATCACCATCCTGCAATCCTCTTCGTCGCAAGGCAGCCAACACCCCCATGCGCGCCAATCGCTCCTGCAGGTAGGCAAGGCCATCGGGTGTAGACAGATCCAGTCGGCGCACCAGCCGTTCGACCGCCTCTCCCCTCACCTCAAGAACGCCATGACGCTCGTCCACCCAGTACGACGGCCCTTCCGGTGTGAGCTTCCAAGTCTTGCTCCTCCTGCCCGTGGGGGCAGCTGCACCCTGTGGTTGTCGCTGCACCCGCTCGACAAGAGCATCCAACAACCCTTGCACGCCCTCGCCGGTGAGGGCAGAGATCGGATGCACCGTCACCCCTTCGCGGCAGAAGCTCTCCAACCGAGCCTCGAGCTCTTGCCCGTCCAGAAGGTCAACCTTGTTGCCCGCCACTACCTCAGCCTTGTCTTTCAACTCGTCCCACGCATCCAGCTCTCTGCGAATGGCCATGTAGTCTTCGAGCGGATCCCTTCCTTCCACCGCAGCCAGGTCCACCAGGTGCAGCAAGACCTTCGCCCGTGTGGCGTGCCGCAAGAACCGGTCTCCCAAGCCCCTTCCCTCGTGGGCCCCTTCGATCAAGCCCGGCAGGTCAGCCACCACGAACGACAGCTCACCGGAGCCCACCGTCCCCAGCTTCGGCTGCAGCGTCGTGAAGGGGTAGGCTGCGACCTTGGGTCGTACCCGCGAGATGCGAGAGACAAGCGACGACTTGCCCGCGTTGGGGAACCCCACCAGCCCCACGTCTGCCAGCAGCCTGAGCTCCAGGGTGAGCCAGCGTTCCTCTCCGGGTTCGCCCAGTTCGCGAATCCTCGGGGCTTGGCGAACCGAGTTGGTGAACCTTCGGTTCCCTCGCCCCCCACGCCCTCCCCGGGCCACAGTAAACGCCTGCCCCCCCTCGGTCAGATCAGCCAAGATGTCCTGTGTGTGGAGGTCTCGTACCACTGTCCCGACAGGGACGTGTACCACGAGGTCATCTCCACTCGCTCCGCGCCTGTTGTTCGGCCCGCCGGGGGCACCATTCTCCGCCTTGTAGTGGACTTGATTCTGGAAGTGCAGAAGCGTGTTCATGGAGCCCGTGGCCTGCAAGATGACCGATCCGCCGTCCCCACCATCGCCTCCATCTGGGGTCCCCCGCGGCGTCCGGCGGGTCCGGTGAAAGCTGATCAGCCCGTCGCCACCCTTGCCTGCAGATACATTGATCCTCGCCTCGTCCAACTACGCATCAGGAGGAAACATTCCTCCTAGCCCTCCGCGATGACGTTGACATACCGACGGCGTGTTCCGGCGAACTCGACCACACCCTCCGCGGTGGCGAAGATGGTGAAGTCCCTGCCTATACCCACACCTCTTCCTGGATGGAAGCGGGTTCCGCGCTGCCGCACTATCACACATCCGGGCCACACCTTCTGACCACCGAATCGCTTTACGCCCAGCCGCTGCCCCGGGGAGTCATGTACGTTCTGCGTTGAACCCTGGCTGCTTTTGTGTGCCATCTTGGCTCACCTCCCTCATACCTTGACGTCCATGTCCACATCGCGCAACTCAAGGCCGTCAGGTCGGCGTCTCTTTAAGGTACGCAGGCCTTGAAGAACCACCTCAAGGACCGCGTCGATCTCCCTGTCCAAAAACAGGTCTGTCCGGTCGATCACCATCTGCCGTCTGTCCTCCTCCACCTTGACCTCCGGGCCCAGGTGCAGGTAATCGCGGAGTGTGACCAGGGAGGCGTCAATCAGCACGCTAGCTGCCAAGCCCTCAGCTGTCTCCTCCTCCCCTTGCAGGGCGATGGCCTGAATCCGACCTTCGTTGTCTCGCTCGATCATCACGTCCAGCATAACGGCCTCATCCCTTCTCGATGTTCACGACGCGCGTGCGCATGTATGGCTGCCGGTAACCCTTCTTCCTACGGTACCCTTTCTTGGGCCTGAAACGCTGAACCAACACCTTCGGTCCGCGACCCACCGACTCCACCACCCCCACCACTCTGGCAGAGGGGACGGCCGGGCGCCCAACTTCAGTGCCCTCGCCGTTTCGCACCAACAACACCTGGTCGAACGTGATCTCGTCGCCCAGCCGGTGCCCGGGAACCAACTCGTGCACCAACTCCATGCCCGGCTCCACACGGTACTGCTTTCCACCAACCTCAATGACAGCGTACATTCCGGCCTCCTCGCGTTCCTGTGGATTAGGACACGGCCAACCAAATGCTAGCTGATCTTGGCCCCTGGATCCACCTCTCGTTCCGGTCCCACCAGGGCTAGCCGGCCGTCCTCAGCCGCCAACACCATGCACTCCGAGCGGATGCCCATGATTGTTGCGGGTTTGAGGTTGGTCACTACACCCACCAGCTTTCCCACCAACTCGTCTCGGGCGTACTGTTCTCTTATCCCGGCCACAGCTTGCATGCGGCGGTCTCCCACGTCGATCTCCAGTCTGTACAGTTTGTCTGCGCTAGCCACCTCCTCAGCCAACACGATCTTGCCCACACGCAACTCCAATCGCTTGAACTCCTCGATATCCACCAATCCCTCTTCTTTCATTTCGCGGCACCTCTCTTTCAGTTCGCCCACGTCCACATGGGCAAGGAGCGGCCGGGGCTGCTGGGTAAGCCTGGTCCCCGCCGCACTGACCTGCACCTCATCGAAGCGAGGATCGCGAAGCCCCAGCAGCGAGTACACCTCGCGGGAGAACATGGGAACGAAGGGCTCCAGCAGGATCCCCAGGGCCTTCACCAAGTGGGCAGCGGAAGCTACAGCTACTGCGTCCCCCTCGCGCCAGGGAGCCCTCTTCTGGAAATAGGCGTTCCCGTGCACAGCCAGCGTAGCCACCCTGCGCAGCGCCGGGGCCAACGCCCCCTCCTCCACCACCCGAATCACTTCGTCAGCCGTTTCCTGAATTGACTGTTCGACCTCCGGATCCGTGGACTCATCGGGCACCTGCCCGGCGTGCTTGTTCCACACAAAGGACATCACCCGATGCACGAAGTTGGCAATGTTGTCCACGAGGATCCCGTTCACTGCCTTGTCGAACTCCTCCCACGAGAAGCTGCTGTCCCTTCCTTCGGGCCGGTTATACAGAAGGTAGAAGCGCCAGTACACAGGCTCCACAAGCCGTACGGCCTCATCAGCGTAGATCCCCACACCCCGGGATTTGGAGAACTGGTCTCCGCCTACCCAATTCAGGTACTCTGTGGCAGCTATTTGATCGGGCAGGTGGTATTCTCGCTGCGAGGAGATCAGCTGCCCGGGGAACACTACGGTGTGAAACGGTATGTTGTCCTTGCCCTGAGTGTAGACCTGCCACACTTCATCCCCGAACCAGTAGTCCTTCCACCTTTCAGGCTCTCCAGCATTGCGAAAGTGCTCGATTGTGGCCGACACGTAGCCCAGTGCTGCTTCCGCCCACACATAGATCACTTTTCCTTCAGCGCCGGCGAAGGGCGCCGGAATTCCCCACTCTATATCCCGAGTCACCGCACGCGGCCGCAGCCCATCATCCAGCATGCGTCGGGTGAACTCAGCAACGTTGCCCCGGAAATCCTTGCTGCGCACGTATTCCTTCAGCTTCGGCTCCAGCTTAGCCAGGTCCAGGTACCAGTGACGCGTCTTCCGCCGCACGATGTCCTTTGCGCCGCACCAGGCACACGACGGAGCCAACAACTCCTCCGGCTCTAACAGGGCTCCACAGGCATCGCACTGGTTCCCCTTGGCCGCATCGTACCCACAGCGAGGGCAGGACCCAACGATATACCGGTCAGCAAGGAATCTTCCACACCCCTGGCAGTAAGCCCTTTCCTCCTCCTGGGATATGATGTACCCGGCGGCGTCCATCTGGCGGTATATCTCAGTGACGAACTCCACATGAACCGGCGACTCGGTAATCGTGTAGTTATCGATATCTACCTCAAAGGACCTCAGCACATCTACAATCTGCTCATGAACTCGTTGAGCCAGCTCCGCCGGAGTCGTCCCCTGTCGGGCGGCCTCGAACTCGATGTGCGTCCCGTGCGCGTCTGTTCCAGACACATGCACAGTGTCAAACCCACGCAGCCGATAGAACCGCTTGAACACACACCCTGAGAGGAGGCATCCAACAAGGTTTCCTAAGTGCAGCACCCCCGAGGCGTACGGCCAGGCGCTGCACACAAGCACACGCTTCACATTGGTATTCACATCCGCTCCTCCCCACACGAACTGCGATTATAGGCGTCCGACCTAGGACGTTCCAAGGCGCTCCTGGCACGCCCCACACCCGCCCGCTAGGATCAGCCCTGAGATGAAGGTGCTCGTGGTGAGTGACGTGGTCAGCCCTGCTGTGTACGATGAGTCCATCGTGGATCGGCTCTCCGCGGTCGAGATCGTCTTTTCGTGTGGTGACTTGCCCTACGACTACCTCGAGTTCATAGTCTCAGCGCTGAATGTCCCACTCCTGTACGTTCACGGCAACCACGATCGTCCGCTGCTGACCGATGGAGACGACCTGCAATCCCCTCAGGGCTGCATCAACGTTCACCGCCGAGTGCTCGACACCAACGGAGTTCTGGTCGCAGGCCTCGAGGGAAGCCCCCGCTACCGTCCCGGAGCTCGCTACCAGTACACAAACTGGGAAATGCAGTGCAGCGCGCTCCGGATGACACCGCGCCTCCTTGTCAACAGGATCACCAAAGGAAGATCGCTTGATGTCCTGCTCACACACGCGCCGCCCCGGGGGATTCACGACCACGACGACCCAGCCCACCAGGGGTTCGCAGCGCTTCTGTCATTCCTGAAGAGATTCCGCCCCCGCTACCTCGTCCACGGCCACACCTATCCGCGCCGTGGGACGAGCGCACATTCCAGATATCTGGACACCGAGATCATCCAGGTACAGGGACACGCGGTGCTGGAGTTGGAGCCATGGGACCACGCCGAAGGTTGAGCCAGAGCCTGTTCCAGAGGTTGCGCCAGCGACGGAGGAACCGGTCTCTCCTCCCCTTTCGCTGGGTAACGCGCCGCGTCCGCATCATGGCCTGGAGGCAGTTGGGGATGCAAGAGGTGGACGTCAGCAAGATCGTGGGTAGCGTCAACCGCTATAGGGACTTCGACCGCGCCTTCCTTCCTCGTCGCGCCGACCGCGACCGCCTCCAACAGCTCGACTCCGCCCTGGAAAGGTGGGAGGAGCTTCCGCCCGTAAGCCTGTACAAAGTCGGAGACGCATACTTCGTGGAGGACGGCCACCACCGCTTAGCTGTCGCCCGCAAGTGGGGTGCCCAGGTGGTGGACGCCGAGGTCGTGGAGTTCGTCCCCGATGTCCCCATCAGCGCCGACGTTACACCCGAGGCTATGGTCCGCAAGGCCGAGTACTCTGCCTTCCTCAAGCAAACCCGTTTGAATTGGCTGCGTCCAGGCCAGTGCATCGAGTTCAGCGAACTGGGCAAGTACCGCGTCCTGCTGGAGCACATCGACGTCCATCGCTACTTCCTCGGGCTGGAGCAGGGGCGGCACATACCGTACGAAGATGCAGTCGTTTCCTGGTACGACAGAGTCTACTCACCCTTGGTCGAGACCCTGAGGCAAGCACAAGTCTTGCACGCTTTCCCGGGACGAACGGAAGCCGATCTCTATGTGTGGATCTCCGAACACCTGTACTACCTGCGCCAGAGAGAAGGTCCCGAAGTGGATGTCGAGCAAGCGGTAAGGGAGTTCGCCAAGAGCTTCGGGATCACCGGCCTCACCAGGCTCTTCCAGGGCCTTTTGGAAACCCTCTGGGCCAGTGACTAAACGGACCCCTTCCTTCCCTGTGCGCTGTTCATATGCTACTGTCAGGCAGAAAAAAACCAGGCGGCGTCCTACTCTCCCGAGCCGTTACCAGCTCAGTACCATCGGCGCTGGAGGGCTTAACTGCCGTGTTCGGTATGGGAACGGGTGTTTCCCCTCCGCCATATGCCGCCTGGAATCTCCTATGGACAACGTCGCCGTGTCGGACGTCGCAGACAAGCTGTGACCAACGTCGCACGCAAGGTGCGAGGCTACCGCCGGTGGGCGGCGACGTTCCCTGTCAATGACCCCATGCGCCCTCAGCCATCGAAAAGCGAATAGAGCGTCCGCTACACAAGTCGATCGGGCGATTAGTACCGCTCGGCTACACCCGTTACCGGGCTTCCACCTGCGGCCTATCAACCTCCTGGTCTCGGAGTGCCCTGATAGGGAGGCCTAATCTTGGGGTCAGCTTCGAGCTTAGATGCCTTCAGCTCTTATCTGGTCCAGGCTTGGCTACCCAGCGATGCCCCGGGCGGGACAACTGGTGCACCATCGGCCTAGCCGCTCCGGTCCTCTCGTACTGAGAGCGGAACCCCTCAAGCCTCCTGCGCCCACGGTAGATAGGGACCGACCTGTCTCACGACGGTCTGAACCCAGCTCATGAACCACTTTAACGGGAGAACAGCCCGACCCTTGGGACCTGGTGCAGCCCCAGGATGTGGTGAGCCGACATCGAGGTGCCGAACACCGCCGTCGATGTGGACTCTCGGGCGGTACCAGCCTGTTATCCCCGGGGTAACTTTTATCCGCTGATCACTGGCCCTTCCACAAAGTGCCAGTGGGTCACTAGGACCGGCTTTCGCCTCTGCTCGGCTCGTATGCCTCGCAGTCAAGCCCCCTTTTGCCCTTGCACTCAACGGCTGATCACTAACCAGCCTGAGGGGACCTTTGTGCGCCTCCGTTACTCTTTGGGAGGCTGCCGCCCCAGCAAAACTGCCCGCCTAGCGCTGTCCCAAGACCGCTGCTAACGATCTCCGGTTAGAGCCTCAGCAGCCGAAGGGTGGTATTCCAAGGTCGGCTCTGCCCGAGCTGGCGCCCGGGCTTCACAGCCTCCCACCTATCCTAGACAACGGATACCGAAACTCAACGCCAGGTTACAGTAAAGCTCCACGGGGTCTTTCTGTCCCACCGCGGGTCACGGGAATTTTCACCCGTGCTTCGATTTCACCGAGCCCCCTGTCAAGACAGCGCCCAAGTCGTTGGACCTTTCATGCGGGTCGGAACTTACCCGACGAGGAACTTCGCTACCTTAGGACCGTTCTTTACGTTACGCCCCCCGCACACAGCGAGTTGCGCGGTCCGAGCCGTGGGTAGCCTGCTCGGACCCTCCGTGTCGCCACGGAGATCGGACCATCTCATCATCCGGCGTCGTCTCCGGATGCCCAGCGTATGGCCTCTGAGGATTCCTCAAATCGCTTCCTGCAAGACGACTTGAGGTCTTTCCTGCGGATTGTCCGCACCGGTCGGATTGTGACCAAACGCCCGCGTGGGCGCCGGTACCGCCGGATACTACACCCCTATTAGGGGACGGAGTTCCCCGCATATAGCTGGGTTTATTAACGTAACTACAACAGTCCAGCCTATAGTTACGGCCGGCCTTCACCGGGGCTTCAGTTCGGAGCTTGCACCCCTCCCCTTGACCTACCGGCAGTGGCCAGGTTTCAGCCCCTATACATCCCCTTTCGGGTTAGCAGGGACCTGTGTTTTTGGTAAACAGTCGCTTGGGCCGATTCTCTGCGGCCTGCCACGCCCCCAAGTCTCCCCGGGGACCCAGCAGGCACCCCTTTTCCCAAAGTTACGGGGTCAATTTGCCGAGTTCCTTGACAAGGGTTGGCTCGCCCACCTGTGGATACTCTCCTCGCCCACCTGTGTTGGTTTGCGGTACGGACTCCGGAACTACTGGCTAGAGGCTTTTCTTGGCCGCTGAACCCTTCCCCCTTCGCCCCCGAAGGGGCTCGCCATCACACCTCGCCTGGCCGTCCCACCCCCGCCGCGAAGCGGAAGCAGGGCGGTTGCGAGGAGGCGGATTTGCCTACCTCCTCTGGCTCAGTGCTTGGACAGGCATAGCCGTAAACCTGCGGAGACGGTCCTGCGGCGTCCCCCCTTCGCTCATAACGCAGTCCGGAGGGGCCGGAATATTAACCGGCTCGTCCATCGCCTACCCCTTTCGGGTTCGGCTTAGGCCCGCCTAACCCTGGGTGGATCAGCCTTCCCCAGGAAACCTCGGGCATTCGGTGGCCGAGATTCTCACTCGGCTTGCGCTACTCATGCCGGCATTCTCTCTTCCGTTTCGTCCACCACGCCTCGCGACGCAGCTTCGGCCTACAACGGAATGCTCCCCTACCGGCGCCCGCCCTAAGGCGAACGCCCCGCAGCTTCGGCACTAGGCTTAGCCCCGTTACATCTTCGGCGCGCGAGCACTAGACTGGTGAGCTATTACGCACTCTTTAAAGGGTGGCTGCTTCTAAGCCAACCTCCCAGCTGTTTAGGCGCACACACCGCCTTCACCACTTAGCCTAGATTTAGGGGCCTTAGCTGGCGGTCTGGGTTGTTTCCCTCTTGTGCATGGAGGTTATCCCCCACACACTCACTCCCACGAAACGGTGGACCGGTATTCGGAGTTTGATCGGAGTCGGAGGTTTCCCCCCTTCCCCAGCCAGTGCTCTACCCCCGGTCCCCTTAACGTGAGGCTGACCCTAGAGCCATTTCGGGGAGAGCCAGATATTACCAGGTACGATTGGCATTTCACCGCTATCCACAGGTCATCCCATGGCGTTTCATGGCCAACGGGTTCGGGCCTCCGTGCGCGGTTAAACGCACTTCACCCTGCCCATGGATAGATCACCTGGCTTCGGGTCTACGCCCCGTGACTAGCGCCCTATTCAGACTCGCTTTCGCTACGGCTTCGCCCCATAGAGGGCTTAACCTTGCCACAGAGCATAACTCGCCGGCTCATACTGCAAAAGGCACGCGGTCACCCTTCCCCCGAGGTCCGAAGACCAAGGGTTCCGGGCTCCCACTGTACTGTAGGCGAACGGTTTCACGTTCTATTTCACTCCCCTCCCGGGGTGCTTTTCACCTTTCCCTCACGGTACTGGTACGCTATCGGTCAGCCGGGAGTATTTAGCCTTGGAGGGTGGTCCCCCCAGTTTCACGCCGGATTCCTCGTGTCCGACGCTACTTGGGAACAATGGTCAAGGAGGGTCTACGCTTTCGCTTACGGGACTATCACCCTCTCCGGTCGCCCTTTCCAGTGACTTTGCTGGCCGTTCAGCTAACGTAGACCTTTGTAACTCCTCGGAGCCACCACAGCGACTCCCACCATCGCCCCACAACCCCGTACAAGCAACGGCTGTGGCCTATTCCGCATGTACGGTTTGGGCTGTTCCCCATTCGCTCGCCACTACTAGGGGAATCTCGGTTGATTTCTACTCCTTCCGCTACTGAGATGTTTCACTTCGCGGAGTTCGCCCTCGCCGCTTACTAGGGTTCGGCGACGAGTGACGTGCCTCGACGGCACGCCGGGTTTCCCCATTCGGGTACCCTCGGATCATAGCCTGCTCAGCGGCTCCCCGAGGCATATCGCAGCTAGCCACGCCCTTCATCGCCTCCGGCTGCCAAGGGATCCACCGTCCGCCCTTACTATACTTGTGTAGCAGACGCTCTATTCACTTTTCAATGACCTTGGGACTGTGTGCCCACACACTGTGAACATCATTATAGCTCCCCCGGAACCCCCATCAAGGGAACCGCGGGAGGAGGATATTAGCCGGACGAACGGGGCTTGTCAACCACCTGCTCTCAGGTACGCCAACCATCAACCACGAAGTCAGGCCACAGCCCCTCGAGATCGTAGAAATCACGAGCTTGCTCTACAAAGACGTGAACGACAAAGTCGCCATAGTCCAGCAATGCCCACCTTCCCTCTGACACGCCTTCTCGACGGGCAGGCTCAACAGGAAGTTCCCCGAGCAGCGCGTCGGCAATGGATCTCACCTGCACCTCGCTCTCGCCTTGGGCAATCAAGAAGTAGCTGGTAGGGATACTGCTCCCCTTCAGGTTCACCAACACCAGCCGTTGCCCTTTGCGCGACTCAATCACCTGGGCCGCTGCTCGGATCAGGCTGAGCTCATCCTCCAATGTCAAACCCCCTACCCAAAATCATCACAACATCGACGTCATCGGGAAGGTCCTCCAACCTGTCTACCCCCCACTCCTCGCCCTCCGCCAACTGCACTCCCAGGTGATCCGGCAACACGTCTGCCACCATCCGCGCCTTCTCCTGTGCATCCGAGAGGCTCAGCACATAGCTTGTCCCATAATCTTGTCGGTCAGCGTTCCCCGTCATGACGACGTTGAACCCCCGTTCGCCAAGCCACAGCCCCGTGCGGTGTGCCAACAGCCTCACACCCACACCATTGAGCACTGCCACATTCACCCTGTCCCGCGTCAAATGCTCAACGTCGTGCTGGACTGCCTGCATAAGTTGCCGCACACGGACGAAGTCCGGCAACACCTGCCCGTCCACCACGAAGAAAGGCATGGTCTCCACTCTTCCCTGTCCCATGTCCACATCTCTCACCACGCGAGCCAGGTCGACCGCCTCCCAGATGGACAGATCGGTGGACGCACCCTCCACCACTGACCGGAGCACCTCCCGCCATGTGCCCCAAGAAAGCCCCCTGAACTCCTGCCACAGGCTGTCGACGAAGCTCACAGTCCTCAGTTGGCGACTGGCTACGTCCTGTTCCGTTTCCGGGGCTCCCTCATAGCCTCTGTAACGGACTAACTGCAGGGCTTGTTCGCCGTCTAACCGCTGCAGGCCGGCGGGGATGTTGATGTACAAGTCCTGAGAGCGATCTACATACACGATCTGCTCCTCGACCTCTACCTCCACCCCACCTACGGCATCCACCACACCCCGAAACAAAGCGAAGTCCACCACCGCCCAATACGAAAGTGAAATCTCCAACAACCCCTCCACTTGCCTTGCCAGGTCCTCCTCTCTCTCGCTGTTCCATACCTCCGCCAACGGGAGCAGCTCCCCATCCCGCGGCACTGCCACCTCTCCCGGCACCATGATCACTGCCGCCCGGCCAGCGGAGTCCACGCCGGCAGCAGCGATGAAGTCCGCCTGAGGTTCACCGTCAGCCCCAGCATCAATGCCCACCACCAGTCCCCACACCCACTCTCCACGGCGAAGCTGGCGCTCAACCTCTGTCTGGGAGTAGAGGAAGAAAAGCCCCACCGCGGCCGCCACGAGCAGCAACCCGGCCACAACGCCCATGCGTCGCATCACAAAGGGAAAGGTAGCCGAAAGCAAACCTCGCCGTCAAACCGTGCTCAGCAGATCTCAGCGAACAGGGGGTTCCGAGAACGAGCACGCTAGAAGCCAACCCAAGCACATGGGGAAAGCTAAAGCCAGCACTCCGCCAGACAAGATGGTTCAGCCATCCCGGCCGAACTCACCCCCCTGTTCGCTCATCAGGAACGACAACTCCTCGGGGGACACAGCACCAGCAGCGTTTCCTTCCGGGTCTCCGGGGCCGAGGACGACGTTCCCTCTTCCGGAGACATACCCGGTGAACCTCACCTCAACAGCTGCTACCCCGTAGCGTCCGCTGGCCAGGACTCGGTTCTCCTCCAGCGACACTCGTGCCGCGTGCCGCAGCTGAATGCCATCCCCTCCGTTTCCACTCACGACACAGCGGTTGAGCGTGGCCTGCGCTGCATGTAGCACCTGAACACCAAGTGCCTTGTTGTTCGAGATGACGCACTCCGTCAACGTGGCCGCAGCACTCCACTCCACCGCAACGCCGACCAGAGAGTCCGACACAACCGTTTCCTCCACTACACCCTCGGCCGAGCCTGCAAGAGAGATCCCCCTCCCGCTCTGTGCAATGGTTGAAGTTCTGACTCGCAGTGAGGCCGATCCCTCCGCCCCCACCCCCAGTTCGAGATTCCCGCGCAGAGTCGACCCTTCCACGGTCGCCTGAGCCTCATCCCATATACGTATCCCAGTGTCGGTGTTGTCGAGCACTTCACAGTCGCGCAGACTGGCGCTCGCCGTGTCCCACAGCAGAATCCCTGCCTCGCCGTCGCGAACCACGCAGTCTACCAGCTCAACCTGCGCGTTCGCTCCGGCTGTTATTCCCTCGGAGTCGCCGACAACACGAACACCGCGCATCAAGAGATCGGCTCCTCCCACAAGCGACAACACAGGCAACCCCCCTCTGGCAGCTACCAGCGCAGCTTCGGGCTCACCACTGATCTCCAGTTGCTTTCCCAAAGTGGCGGTCCCTTCTTGTGCTCCTGTCAGAATAGTAAGAATCCCTCCCGCCACGAGCGCATCGATCGCGTGCTGCAGCGAGGGGTGGTCCTCGTGTGGGTAGACCGTCTCGGAAAGCGTGGCTTCGCGCAGCGGAACCCGCAGGGAGCCCTGCACGTTGCCCAGCATGTCCACTGCATTCCCCTCCATCTTGTTTCCCGTGCCCTCCACTGCTCCTCCGAACGATGACACACCCGCGACTGTGAAACCTCTCACCTCGTTGTCGACAAGAGCTGCCGTTCCGCTGTGCAACAGCGACACACCGGTCTTCCCCCACTCAAGCACACTGTCTCGCACCACAGCATCGCCAGTCCCAGTCAGACGCACGGCATTCCACCGGCTGCGCGTGAGCTCACAGCCTTCCACAAGCACGCTCGCCTGTCCCTCTACCGCCACACCATCCCAGTTACCCACAAACTCCGTGTATTTCAGCTCCGCCCGGGCGCTGTCGGCCAACATAACTCCAGGAAGCCCGCTGTCGACGATCCGGCTGGCATGCACGCTGGCCCGAGCCTCCTCCTGCACCCGCAAGCCTTGCCCTTCGTTTGCCATGAAGACTGTATCCTCGACCTCACCCACAGCACCATCACGCAGCCACAGGCCGGCGCCCGCATTGTTGGCAATCCTGGCTGCCGCCAGTTGGACGTGCGACTCGCCCGAGGCCCACACCCCGCCTCCGCCGTTTCCGGCAATCACGACTCCCACCAAGTCGACCTCCGCCTGGTCCTGGCTCACCAGTCCAAAGCGGGCATTGCCACTCAGGCTGCTGTCCTCCACCCTGGCCAACGCCCCATCGCGGACCAGCAATCCGGCCAGTGCATTGCCCCCTAGAGAGCAGAAGCGAACGAGTGCTTGCGTATCTCCTGCCACAAGAAGGCCTGCGCCCGGGTCTTCATCGCTCAGGTGACCACGGAGGCCGCCGGAGATCGCGAGATTCTCCACGACCACCTCTCCGGCATCTTCCACCCGCACCACTGGCCGCATGGACCCGACTCCTTGGATGACCGTCTTCTCCCGCCCTTCCCCTCGCAAAGTCAGCGGACGGCCGATCACCAAGTGCTCGTTCCAGGTCCCCTCGGCCAGACAGATCACAACACCCTGGGAAGCTGCATCGATAGCAGCCTGGATCGACTCTCCGGGCCGGACGATCACCGCACAAGCTTCCTCTTGGCGCTCGCCGTCCTCTCTCCCACAAGAGAGAAGGAAGAGCGGAAGGGCCAAGCACAGAGCAAGCAGCTTGCAGACTTTCCTGTTCATCGTCGGTAGAGCGGAGTATACCAAACGCTCACCCAGCACGCTTCCCTACCACGCGTTGACACGTTCCCCCCTCCCAACTATCTTCTGCCTGTGTCTAACCGTGGCGATGCTTACACACAGCTTGCTCGCACCGCCATCGAGAGTTGGGTGCGAGGGGTTCCCCCGGTTGCAGCCCCGGATAAGCTCGCTCCCGAACTTGCTGGCCGGCGCGCGGGGGCCTTCGTATCGGTGAAGAAGGGAAGCAGCCTGAGGGGCTGCATCGGAACAGTGTCCCCCGTCCAGAGCTCTCTGGCTCAGGAGATAGCCCAGAATGCAATCCAAGCCGTTGCGCGCGATCCTCGTTTCCCCCCGGTGACCGCTGACGAACTGCACGATATTTCAATCAGCGTAGACGTGCTCCACGCGCCTGAGTCGTGCAGCGAACGGGATCTTGACCCCAAGACGTACGGCGTATTGGTGGAGTCAGGGACCAGGAGAGGTCTTCTCCTCCCCGACCTCCCCGGACTGGACTCGGCGGAGCAACAACTCGCCATTGCCAAGCAGAAAGCTGGTCTGCCGCACGACGCTCCGTGCAGGCTATACCGATTCACTGTCGAGCGTCACACAGAAGAATGAACCTCGTCGTGCACTCCCTGGGCTGTCGGGTGAACCAATACGAGTCGGAGATGCTGGCCCAGCGGTTGACTGGGCTCCCAGGCTCCAGGACAGTCCATCTGGTCAACACATGCACTGTGACGTCGCTCGCCGACCGAAAGGGGCGCAAGCTGATCCGCCGCCTGCGACGAGAAGAGCCCCAGTCCCTACTCATAGCCATCGGGTGCCAGGCGACCGTCTCCCCCGCTCCCCTAGCCCAGGCCGGTGCCGACCTGGTGATACCGAACAAAGACAAGGGTAGGATCCCCCAACTCCTGGCCACCCTTGTCGCCGACGGCCAAGCCTCAGCCCTCCACAGACCGCACTGGCCTTCGCTGGACGAAGAGAGGCTCTGCGGACAAGGGACCCGGGTACGCGTCCCCCTGAAGGTGCAGGACGGCTGTGCCGGGCAGTGCTCCTATTGCCTGACTCGCCATGCAAGAGGACCCTTGCGGAGCAAGAGCCCTGAGGCTGTCGTCGAGGAGGCCTCCGACCTGGTGCAAGCAGGGCACAGAGAACTCGTGCTCACCGGGGTGAACCTCGGTCAGTACGGTCACGATCTGCCCGAAGCGACAGAGCTCTCCGACCTGCTGCTGCACGTGACCAAACGCGTACCCGAAGCCCGCCTTCGCCTGAGTTCTCTGGGACCAGAGTCACTCACCGACGAGCTAGTAGAGCTCGTAGCTTGCACCCCAAGGATCTGCCCCCACCTCCACCTTCCCCTCCAGTCCGGCGACGACCACGTGCTGCAACGCATGCGCAGACCTTATACTGCAGGGTTCTATCGTGCGAGGGTGACCAGGTTCCTCAACGCTGCCCCCGGGGCAACCTTCGGCACGGACGTTATGGTGGGGTTCCCGGGGGAGGATGAGCAAGCTTTCCGGCGGACCATCCGACTTCTCCAGGGACTGAAGCCCCTCAATACCCACATCTTCCGCTTTTCTCCTCGTCCTGGTACTAAGGCGGCAAGCCTGAGGCCGATGGTTCCCCAGAGGGAGGCCAAGGCCCGCGGAAGGCAGCTGGAGGCCCTAGCAAGACGCTGGTCACTTGCCTGTCGCTCCTCCTTCCTCAACGCGCGCGTAGATGTCCTAGTAGAGCGCTTGCATTGTGACACTGCATGGGGACACTCAGAGAACTACTTGTACGTGGGGTTCCACACTCGACAGCCCAGGAGGGGTACAATCAGCCCGGTCCGGGTTATGTATGTGGGCCCAGAGTGCGTCATGGGGGTGACAGAAGATCAGCGCAACGTCTGAGATCGTGTTCGAAAAGCAAGGAATCACGGTGGGTGTGCTTGGCCAGTACAACAGGAACCTACGCGTCATCAACAAGGCCTTTCCCCAAGCCCAGATCGTGGCCCGGGGGGATCGGATCAGAATCGCTGGTCCCCCGGACGACGTCGCCCGACTGGAGAAGCTGTTCCGCAAGCTGGAGGAAGTGGCCTGCAAGGAGCACATCGCTACCCCGCAAGATGTACAGCATCTCATTGCCGAGGTGAAGGATGGAGGGGACCTTGCCGGGGTGCAAACAGATGTGGTCCAGCTCACGCACTGGGGCGAGGCAATCCGCCCCAAGACCGCCGGACAGCGCGAGTATCTGGAAGCAATACAGAACAACGATGTCGTCTTCTCCGTTGGGCCTGCCGGCACCGGCAAGACCTACTTAGCAGTGGCTTCGGCACTGCGCTCCCTGCGACAGGGATCGGTGAAGAGGGTCGTGCTCACGCGTCCAGCGGTGGAGGCTGGCGAGGCGCTGGGCTTCCTGCCCGGAGACATCCTGCAGAAGGTGCATCCATATCTCCAGCCCCTCTACGACGCAATTTACGACATGATCCCCACAGGGGAGTTCGAGAAACACATGAGCACAGGGAAAATCGAGATCGCCCCTCTGGCATTCATGCGGGGGCGGACTCTGAACCACGCCTTTGTTATTCTGGACGAAGCGCAGAACACGACGCACACACAGATGAAGATGTTTCTCACCCGACTGGGGTTCCACTCCAAGGCAGTGGTCACTGGGGACATTACTCAAGTAGACTTGGAAGGACGTACCTCAGGACTGGTGGAGGTCCGCGAAGTGTTGAAAGACATACCGGGCATCGCTTTCGTTCATCTGGGGGGCAAGGACGTGGTCCGCCATCCCCTGGTGAAGTCCATTATCGAGGCATATGAGCGCAGCGAGAAGAGACAGGATAAGAGCGAACAGACAGAGCGCTGACCGGTCTCCCTTCCCCTGGCTTCAGCTTGCTTTCCTACTTTTGGTGGCAGGAGCGGGGTCGGTCTGTTGCTGGCAGGATGGTTTGGCGCTCTGTCCCTGGCCGATTGCCGCGGCGTCCAGCCTCGGCTTGATCCTCCTCAGCCTCGTGGTGGCGCTGGTTCTCTCTGCCGAGGAACGCCGTTTGGCCCTAGGTCTGTTGGCCGCAGCGGTGATCCTTTCCAAGCTGGGGAGCATAGGCTCGCCCTACCTGCTGCCCTGGGGAATGGCCGGGTCGATGCTGGCTTTGCTGTTCAGCCCAAGCCATGCTCTGCTTTCCCTCCTTCCGCTGGCTGGATGGGCCACTGCCATGTTCGGCAGCGGTCCCGCCCTGTCGGCGCTAGTGGGAGCCGCTGTCCTCGCCCTGGTCTCCGGGAAGGCACGCACCGCCAAGGACCTCCTGATGGCAGGGGTGGCGGGAGGGATGGCCGGAGCACTGGTTGCGGCAGCACTGTGGCCGGAGTCCGGCTTCGTGGGGACGGCTGCGGCGCTGCTGTGTGGGCCGGCCGCGGCATTCATCACCTGGGCGGAGCTTCCGGCGGTGGAGCGCGCAACCGACCGGACTTCGCCGCTGACGCTGGTGGAGCTACTCAACCCCTCGCACCCCCTGCTGGAGCGCATGCGCGTTGAAGCCCCCGGATCGTATTACCACTCGCGTGACGTAGCAGCCCTGGCAGAGGCAGGCGCGCGGGCTGTAGGAGCCAACCCCTTGTTGGCCACCGTGGGAGGGTTGTACCACGACCTGGGCAAGCTCCTTCGGCCGCACTTCTTCGGCGAGAACCAATCCGGCACCAACCCCCATGAGGAACTCTCTCCCTCGATGTCGAAGGTCGTACTCGCCTCGCACGTCAAAGACGGCATCGAACTGGGCCGTAAGTACGGGCTCAAAGGTGACGTTCTCCTGTTCGTGGCTACACACCACGGCACCTCAGTGATGCGTGCTTTCTCCGACCTCGGCGCCAAGCAGGGGATTCCAGAAGACGCGTTCAGGTACGACTCTCCTCTCCCCGACACCAAGGAGACAGCCATCGTGATGCTGGCCGATTCCGTGGAGGCCTACGCTCGGGGCACAGAGCGTGAAGCGCTCCCTGAGCTAGTGGAGAAGGCCATTGCTGACCGACGTCGCGACGGGCAACTCGACCGTAGCCCTTTGACTCTGGCAGAACTCGCCGGTATCCGCAGGGCTTTCTCCCGTGCGCTGCAAGGCATGAGCCATCGCCGGACCAAGGACTTTCCCCAGCCCAGAGAGTGAAGACGAGCAAGAAACTCGCGCGCTCCGGTCCATTGGGTTACTTCAGGAGAACACGCACGTAGTAGTCGAGTGCCCTCCCCCCCCATGTCTCCCTCAACCGCTTCATCGCTTGTACTTCCAGCTGACGCACTCTCTCGCGCGAGACCCCCAACGAGCTCCCCACCTGAGCGAGGGTACGGGGAGTCTCTCCCCCAAGGCCATATCGCAAGCGCAGAACAGTCGCTTCCCGTTGAGGCAGCTGCTCCATCAAGGCCAGCAGATCCTCGCGCAGAAGCTCCCTCACCGCCTCCCGCTCCGGAGAAGGAACCTTCTCATCCTGGACGAACTCTTCCAAGCTGCCTTCGGCCTCTCCCCCCAGCGGCGCGTCCAGGGAGACCATCTCCCGCACAGTGCGCTCCACGCGCCGCACCCGCTCGGCTGTGAGTCCGGGCACATGGAGAACCTCCCCACCTTCTTGCTGCTCGTCGATGCCTTGTGTCTCCTGGTCGCCGAACGTAGCTTTGAGTTGCTGGTACCTGACGATCGCCCGAAAGAGCTGGGCAGGTATCCGGATCATTTGCGAGTAGCGCTCGATCGCTGCCCCTATGGCCTGTCGTATCCACCAGCGAGCGTAGGTAGAGAGCCTGAAGCCTCGTTCCACCTCGAACCTGTCCACAGCCTGCACAAGGCCGATGTTCCCCTCCTGGATCATGTCCAGAAGATCCAGACCCGTCTCCCCGTACTCCCGGGCCACCGCTATCACCAAACGCAAGTGCGAAAGAATGAGCCTCTCCCGTGCTCCCCAGTCCCCATCACGAGCTCGCACGGCAAGGTCTCTCTCCTCGTCAGCTGACAGGGGGGGATGTCGCCGGACCTCTGCCAGGTACACGCCCAGCACGTCCGGATCGGCCTCTGCCGCCTCCAAGTGCGCTGTGAGCCGTTCCAATTCCTCCATCATCTCTCGCCCCAGTGTACACCTAAGCCCACACCGCTCAACCAGTGAGGCGTGAGGTGTGAGGCGTGAGGTGTGAGGTGTGAGGCGTGAGGTGTGAGTCCTGCGACTGTCACGGACACCTGACTTGCAGCAGCCCAGGCCCAATGGTATAGTAATGAGTGTAGGACCGTACGAAGTGCGACCGCGTGGCCGTTGGGAGTCCCTCAACGAAGCGGTGCAAGCATGTAGACGGTCGTAAACGAAAGTGAAAGGAGGGAAACACCAGTGGCCACGGGTAAAGTAAAGTGGTTCGACGACGCGAAGGGCTACGGCTTCATCGAGCAAGAAGGTGGTCCGGATGTGTTCGTGCACTTCTCTGCCATAAACATGCCTGGCTTCAAGAGCCTGCGTGAAGGGCAGACGGTCGAATTCGAGATCGAGCAGGGCCCCAAGGGTCCGCAAGCCAAGAACGTTACATCCGCATAGACTCAAGCACGAAAGAACTCAAAGAAAGGGGCCTCAACTGCGAGGCCCCTCTTCTTATTCGGCTGGTTCGGTTCACGTAGCGCAGCAGGTTGGTTCATGCCCATCGGGCTGGCGAACCTCGCCGCCCGGTGAACCTGGACGTACCGGCTAGTAGTGTCCCAACAGCCCCCGTCGGCGGGCCACACGCTCCAGCAGGCTGAAGGCGACGAACCCAGCACCAAACCAGCCCACTGCATTGGCCAGGAGGAAGAGAAGCTCGAGCCCCGGGATCTCCCGCAGACGTGTCCCCTGTACCATCACTCTGCCGATCAACTCCGTACCCCAATTCAGAGGCAGTACCTTCGCCCAAACCGGTTCCGAGGGGGCGAATAGGAACCCCACGAACACGAACTGCAGAATCTGAAACGCAGCCTGGATCCTCTTGAACACAAGCGCCAATCCGGCCACAGCGAGACCGATTCCGAACACACCCGCCACCGTGAGCACAAGCAACGGAAGGAGGCCCAACACGTCCAGCCGCAGGTAGCGGCCGGTGGTCACCATCATCAAAAACAGTATGGGAAAGGAGAACACAAGACTGGTGAGAAACGCTCCGCCTGCCCAGCACACGACGACCCACCGGAATCCCGCCGGGCTCATATAAAGCTGCTCCAAAGTCCCCAGCTGGGCCTCTCGCATCAGTGACCAGGAGAGCTCCGAGTAGGCGACAATGGAAAGAGTCCACACCATGAACCCTACGATCAGCCCTTCCAACGTGTCGCCGAACATGACCTCGCCGCCGACCAGTATCTGCGCCCCGAAGAACATGAGGAGAAACACCACGTACAAAGTCGCCAACGTGGACAAGGTGTTGAACGCATAGCGCTTGAGCTCGATCAGGTGGCGGTAGATGATCGCCCACCCCGCCCACAGATACAGCTTCACGGCTCCCTCCTCACACCATCGGGCTCGCCCCTCACCACACGCAAGAACACTTCCTCTAAATTGGGTTCGACCCGTGATACTTCCTCCACTCCCACACCACACCCGCGCAACACGTCCATCAACTGGTACAGCGTCTGGCCCGCCTCCAGCTCAACCTCCAACGCAGGGACCGACTGCTCAATAGAAAGCCGCAAGCCAGGGAACTGCTCAACAAGCAGCGCTGTAGCTTCCTCGTCGGGTTCTCCGGACAGAACGACCCTAAGGGCACGTGTGCGGAACAGACTGAGGAGTCTGTCCACGCGGTCATCGGTCACCAACCTGCCTCGCGCGATGATGATGACCCGACGGCACACTGACTCCACCACCCCCATGTCGTGCGAGGAAAGCAGCACCGTTCGTCCTTCTCTCTCGGCCAACTCGCGGATGAAGCCTCGCACCTCATACGAGGTCTCCACATCCAACCCCAATGTGGGCTCATCCAACAGCAAAACAGGAGTGCTGCGCACCAGGGCACAGGCGATGGCCAGCTTCTGCTTCATCCCCTGGGAAAGGCTGTTGGCCACAGTCCTCCTCTTTTCCTCCAGACCCAAAAGCGAGACTAGCTTCTGAATGTGCCCCCTTGCCGACCGCGGGGACTGTCCGACCAGGCTCGCGAAGAAACGCAGGTTCTCCTCCACCGAAAGGCGCCAGTAGACGTTGCGTGAGCCCTCGAGTACCGCGGCCACATGCCTGGCCACAGCCCTGCTCGCCGACGACACACCCCCCACTTCGGCCGCGCCGCTAGTAGGGAGGAGAAGTCCGCAGATTATTTTGATTATCGTAGTCTTCCCCGCGCCATTGGCTCCGAGCAAGCCAACCAGCTCGCCCGACTCCACGGAGAACGACACCCCATCCACCGCCCGCACTTGCCGCTGGCCGCGACCATAGACCTTGACCAACTCCTGCACTGTAAGCGTGCTCATGACGCCCATTAGTGTACGTACCCCACTCAAAGGTTCATCCACCCTCGGCCGCGGAGCCTCACCTCCGCCGGAGCTGCCATGAAAGGAGCACTCCCCAGGAGAACATCATCGCAGCAGCAACCACAAAGGGAGACACCTCCCATCGCTCATGCAGCGCACCGCTGAGCAACGGCCCTGCGATAAGGCCCAGGGAAAAGCAGGCGTGATAGAGGGCAAACCCTCTCCCCCTCTCGGAAGGGAACAACGCAGCCACCTTCGCCGCCGATGACGCAAACACCAACCCGAAACCCACCCCAAACGCTGCCAAAGACGTCGGCAAGGCCAGCCAGCCGCCAGCAGCGCTCAGAGCGGCCAACGCAAGAGCTCCCAGGAACAGGCCGACAAGCAAGCGCGTCTCATCTCTCAGTCGACTTGTCCGGCCTCCCACAGCGAAGGTGAGCACGGCCGCCCCAGCGAACACCGACAGGAGCCCCCCCACCTGTCCGCTGGAATAGCCGAGCGCCTGCGCTCTCAACGGGAAGGCCATGGCCAGGACGCCCTTGGAGAAGGTGAGCGCGAACACAGCGCTCAGCGCCCCGCGCAAGCCTGCTCTTGCCAACATCTCCCTGTACCTTCCCAGATCTGCCAGGCTGGGGCGGCTGGGAGCAGGCCCGTGCGCCGGGAGCGCGCGAAAGACCAGCACCGCAGTGAACACCATCAGGACCGACAACAGACGGAACACTCCCCCGTATCCCAACGGGCCGGCGAGCAACCCTCCCGCAGCCGGCCCGAGCAAGGCAGCACAGCCTATAGCAATGCCCACCCGTGCCATCGCTTGCCCCCCGTGGACGGGCACCGCACGATCCGCCGCGTACGCGAAGGCTGCCGGGACCAGAAGCCCCCCGCCCAGACCGTGCAGCCCCCGAAAGGCCACCAAAGCGCCGACGCTACTGGCATGTGGGTACAGGGCCAATGCAATCGCTGCCGTACACAGGCCCGCAGTCATGGACCGTCGTCGGCCCCACCGGTCGATCAGAGGTCCCAACCCCACATTGGCCAACATGTTGGCCACGGAATAGATCCCAACGACGGCCCCTACCCCAAACGACGAAGCCCCCAGCCGTTCCGCGTAGGGGGCGATCAAAGGCAACTGAGCCAGGGTATCGAGGAACGCCACTCCGATCACAACATGAATGAGCGCGCCCGCCAAGCCTACTCTCCTGCCGGTCAGCTCCGTCCACGCTTTCTGGACACCAGGAGATCGTCCACCGCCAGCGTGTTCAGCACCTGCTTGGCCTCAGCCCAGCCTCGACGGGCAGTCACGATGCCGAGCTCAATGAAGTCCAAGTGCTGCACTGCGTGAGCATCGGTTCCCACTATCAGCCGAGCGCCAACCTCCACCGCCCGCCTCACCATACCGCCGTTCAGATCAAGTCGCTGTGGGTTAGCGTTGATCTCCAGGGCGGTCCCGGTCTTCGCCGCCCGCAAAAAAAGCTCCTCCCAGTCTGCCTCGTAGGGGGACCGCTCGCCAATCAACCTCCCTGTAGGATGACCTAGTACGTCCATCATCTCGTCGTCCACAGCCCGGAGAAGGCGTGCCGTCATCTCCTTTTTCCCGCTGCGAAAGCGTGAGTGAACGGACCCAATCACCAGGTCGAGTCGCTTGAGAATGTCCCTAGGAGCATCCAGATTGCCGTCGGGAAGTATGTTTGCCTCCACGCCGCTCAGTATCCTCACGCCCTCGAGCTTTTCGTTCAACCGAGCAATCTCGTCGAGCTGCATGCGCAGCCCTTCCGGCGTGACGCCCCCTACCGTCTCTGAGAACAGAAAATGGTCGGTTATGGCAATGTACCGGAGGCCTCTCTGCTGCGCCCCACGCGCCATCTCCTCCACGGTCGCCGCCCCGTCCGACCAACTCGTATGGGCATGCAGGTCCCCGAGGAGGTCAGCGGCCTTGACCAAGTTCGGCAGCTTTCCCTTCTCGGCCGCCTGGATTTCGCCTTGATCCTCGCGCAGTTCCGGCGGGATGAACTCCAGACCGAGGGCCTCGTAGATCCCCTCTTCGTCCTCGCCGGCCAGCGCGACCTCGTCCTCTCCCGACAGCCCGTACTCGTTGAGCTTGAGGCCACTGTTCGCCGCTCGCTCACGCAGCCGCACGTTGTGTTCCTTGGACCCAGTGAAGTACTGCAGCGCCGCCCCAAAGGACTCCCGGGGAACTAGGCGCAAGTCTACCTGCAGACCCTCCGAGAGCCTCACCGAGGAGCGCTTGACCCCCCGGGCCAGTACCTGAGCAACCTCTGGGAACTCCACGAAAGCACGCGCCGCCCGCTCGGGTTTCGATGAAACACCGAGCAAATCGAGATCACCCACTGTCTCCTTTCCCCTCCGCAGCGAACCAGCGCAGTTCAACTGGGTGAACAAGCCCGTCTCCTCCAGCTTCCGGCATACATCGCGCGCTGTGTTCAGCGCATACCACAGAAGGATTCTGTCTTCGGTCCCCCTCACTTCCGCCAAACCGCGCAGGATGCGTGCCTCGCTCTTCTCGCCCATCCCTGGAAGTGTCCGTATCTTCCCCTCGCGGGCAGCCCGCTCCAGATCAGTCAGATTACGGATTCCAAGGCCATCGTACAGCTTCTTGGCGGTTTTCGCCCCTACCCCTTCCACCTGAGTCAGCGAGTACAAATTCACAGGTAACTTCTTTCTCAACTCCTGGTGATACGCCAAGCGCCCAGTGCGAACTATCTCCTCGATCTTGGCAGCGATGGCCTTCCCCACCCCGGGGAGCTCCCCCAACCGGCCTTCCCGGACAAGCTCTTCTAGTTCGGTAGCCGAAGACTCAACCGATTGGGCTGCACGGCGGTAGGCCCTCGGCTTGAAAGCTACGTCCTCGAGCTCGAGTAGTTCGGCCACTTCGCGCAAAATCCGCGCCACACGTCGGTTGCTCATTCAGCATGCAACTGGGCAAACCTGCGGAACGAACGATCGTACGTGCGTTCCACTTCCGGTGGGAAGCAACACGCAGGCAATTGCTGCATAGCCAAGTGGTAGCGCAGACACTCGCAGCAGTGCCCCTTTCTGGGACAACCGCTGTAAGTGCAAGGACAGAGCTCCAGATTCTCGTGTTGTGCAGGGCATTCACTCATACCCAGTCACCCTTTCTGTCGTTGTGTGGCATGCTCACACAGCTATAATGCCGAAGCCATGACTCTCACACAAGCTGTCTACTCCCTCATCGAGTCCGAGACCCAGGGAACGCGACCGCACTACGAACGATATTCGCTCCTGGCAGTGCCTCCCACTGTGGAACAACTGCTGGGGCTAAATCCCCTGGGAGGACTGGCCGACGAGCTGAACCTCACCCCAAAGGGGCGCGTAGTGTTGATCATCGTAGACGGTCTTGGTTATCTGAAGCTCCGACGCCTGCTGGACAACGGTGCTCTTTCCTTTGGAGCACGCACGTCAACTGCAACGCTGATCCCTCTCACATCTGTGTTCCCTCCCACCACCACGACGGCGCTCACTTCACTGTCCACGGGGGCATCCCCCGCTGTCCACGGGGTGCTGGGTTACACAGTGTTCATGCAAGACCCGGGGGCAGTGGTGAACATGATCCACCTCTCCCCACCTGGAGCAGCAAGCGGCGCCCTGACCAAGCTGGGCATCAAGCCGGAGGCGATGTTGCCGATTCTCACTGCCTACCAACGGCTCGCCGCCGTCGGCGTTCCCACAACTTTGTTCCTCCCCAAGCGCATAGCTGACTCCGGCCTGTCAGAGCTTCTGTACCAAGGGGTGGAGAAGACGGTTTCCTTCCTCGCCCTGAGTGACCTATTCATGCAAGTGCGACAGGCGCTTGGCCAACCCGGTCAGCGCCTGCTGAGCGTTTACTGGCCAACAACCGACAGCATCGCTCACCTCTACGGACCGGACTCCCCCGCCTTCGCCTCTGAGGTCCGCCACTTCTTCGGCGCACTGGAGCAGGAGTTCCTTTCGCAGGTACAGGACGTCACAGTCCTCATCACCGCCGATCACGGGTTCCAACCTTTTGATCCCCGGCAGGACGTCGTATCCTGTCCTGACCATTCGGCGTTGCGGGAGTCCCTTCTTGTGCCACCCGTGGGGGAGGCTCGCGCATCATCCCTCTTTGTGCGCCGGGGGTGCGAGACCCAGGTGAAGGATTTCTTCCGGGAGAACTACAGAGACGAGTTCGAGGTGTTGACCACTGAGGAAGCGCTCGAGCGAAGGCTGTGGGGCTCAGAGACTCCTCAGCCGGAGGTCCGTGCCCGTCTGGGAGATCTGCTGGTGCTTTCGCGCGGGCGCAAAGGCCTCATGTGGCCCCGAGAAACCGTCCAGTTGCGCGGAATGCACGGCGGGATGACCCGAGAGGAGCTCTTTGTGCCCCTGTTGACTGTTGGGTTATAGGAGGGGAGCATGGCCCTAGTACGCACAGTAGACGAGACGGCAAAGGTAGACCTGTCCGACGGCCACGAGATCGTGGGCGCCAGCAAACAACTCCTTATTGGCCCGGGGGACGGCGCGCCCACGTTCGCCGTACGGCTGTTTACGCTTGTTCCAGGTGGACACACCCCGCAACACAGCCACCCTTTCGAGCACGGAGTGGTCGTTCTCTCCGGGCGAGGAGAGCTTGCCGCCCAGGGCGAGGTCCACCAACTGACTGAGGGCAGTGTAGCCTATGTCCTCCCCGACGAGGTCCACCGATTTCGGAACACTGGGCAGGACCCTTTCCGCTTCTTGTGCGTGGTGCCTCGCCACGTAGAGGGATAACTGCGCGCAGCCGCGAGAAGCGCCGTCGAGCAAGCGATGAAGAACGGGGACGTGCTGGTAGGGATGTCAGGGGGGGTTGACTCCACTGTATGCGCACTGCTCCTCCTACGCCGGGGCTACCGAGTGTGTGGTCTCACCCTGTGGCTGTGGGACCCGAAGGACCCCATGGAAAACCCCTGCTGTTCGGTGGATACTGCCTCGCTGGCCGCACAAGAGCTGGGAGTCCCGCACGAGGTCGTGCCAGCACACGAGGAGTTTCGCAGGCTTGTGGTGGAGCCGACCCTGGCCGGGTACCTAGCCGGCAACACGCCGAACCCATGCGCCCTATGCAACAGCGAAGTACGCTTCGCCCTACTGGCAGCGGAGGCCTCCCGCAGAGGAATACCGTTCATAGCCACCGGCCACCACGCCCGCATCCACACCGGGCCACGACAGGTCCGCCTGCTGAGAGGTCAAGACCCGAGCAAGGACCAATCGTACTTCCTGTACAGCGTGGGTCCGGAGCGACTACGGCGGGCATTGCTCCCAGTGGGGGAGATGACCAAACCGAAGATCCGGGCCTTGGCGCGCGAACTCGACCTCACCGCTTCCCGTCTCCCTGAAAGCCAAGATCTGTGCTTTGCCCCCGACGGCGTGGCAGAGCTTCTCCCCCAGAGCAAACCCGGCCCGATCGTTCACGTCTCCGGCCGGACCTTGGGTACCCACAGAGGGCTCGCCCACTACACCGTGGGCCAAAGAAAAGGGCTCGCGTTACGTTGGCCCCAACCTCTCTACGTCATCCGCCTGGAGGGCCCGACCAACACCCTGATCGTGGGACCGGAGGAGGAACTCTACGCTCGTACCCTAACCGCTGCGCGCCTTCGCTGGCCGTCCGGACACCCTCCCGGCAGGGCATTCCGAGCCGAGGTGCAAGTCCGCTACCGCACGAAGGCCCAGCCTGCCTACGTGGAGCTGTGGGGTGACAAGGCGCGGGTGGCGTTCGACAGACCTGTGCGCGCCATCGCTCCCGGACAAGCCGCGGTTTTCTATCGTGGACCCCGAGTACTCGGCGGCGGGTTGATCATCGAGTAAGGGATCCTGTCCCCATCGACCCCTCAACTCCCCCCAATCCGCCACAAGGCCTCTCTCCACGACATACCCTCCTGTTCGCTCATCTTGTCGTGGACATCGTAGCGCTGCTTGCGGCACAGCTCCGACAGACTCTCTGCAAGCACATCCAGTCGCACACTTGTGTCCTGCACTAGCCACGCCCTGGCCTCCCCGCGGAGGCCGGACAGACACATGTCAAGATGTGGAAGGCACAGGCCGTCCGATGCCTGGTACGCCCCCCGCCAAGCACCGCTCCTGAGTGCCCCCGCCAGCGTCCAGGCCAGGTGACGGGCCGTCTCTTCCGACCGAGAGCACAGAGGGCAGCGGGGAACGGGCAACCGTCGACTGCTGCGGCGCAGCTTCTCCCGCACGCTGTTCACCACAGTGAGGTACAGCCGAGCTACAGCTCCCGCGGACGCCAACTGGCGCTTTCCCACGATCTCCGCCACCAGCTCCCCATGCGCCGCACACAGCCCTCGCGACCCGGCCAACGCCTCATGGACACGAACATCGCCGCTGTACTCGTACAGCAGCGTCCACACCCAACGCTCCTCTGCCCTGCGAGTCAGCCTGCACACTGGACAGCCCGACAAGCCCAGCGCCCCCTCCAACTCAACTGTTGCTATCGAGGCGTGTGGAAGCCCGTCAGACCGCGGAGTCATCTGAGGAGGGGGTTAGCCCCCAACCCCGTCCTCTGTTGAGTCTTTTTGCCTGAGTACGACGAGGCGGCCTTTCCCTTCATCATCAGGTGCTGCCAGCCGGTTGCCGCCAGGGAGGTCTCGCGGCCGTCCCTACCGACAAGCACTCTCTCGTTCTCGTCGGCGAGGATCTCTCCTACCACAGAGACTGCAGTTCCCGTGGCCACAGTCACGGCCCGGGCGACCTTCTGCACCATGTCCGCTGGGGTGGTGAAACACAGCTCGTAGTCCTCACCTCCACCGAGAGCCCACGCCAGGGGATCCGCGCCGGCGACATCAGCTGCCCGCCGCGTAGCGGCGTCCACTGGGAGCCGCTCGGCCCACAGGCGCACGCCGACCGCACTGGCATCACAGAGGTGCCCAACGTCGGAAGCCAACCCGTCGCTGAGATCGATCATCGCCGAGGCCGCCCCGGACTCAGCGATGACCCTACCCTCCCGCACCCGAGCTCGAGGTGTCAAGTGAGCTTCCACAAGCACACGAGCCTCCCCCGCAAGTCCGCGCGCTTCACCCCGCAACAGTGCCAGCCCCGCCCGCGAAGCGCCCAGCCGACCTGTGACCAAAACCATGTCCCCCGCTCGGGCCCCTGAACGAAGAAGCAGCTCCTTCTCTTCCACTTCCCCGACCACAAAGGCGTCGAGCACGAGGCATTCGTTGCTGGTGACGTTGCCCCCGACTACCGCCGCTCCGAATGGCGCCATCTCCTCACGCAGGCCGTCGTACAAGCCTTCCACAAGCGAGACTTCAACATCAAGGGGCAAGGCAAGGGAGATCAGAAAGTGGCGCGGCCATCCCCCCATGGCCGCGATGTCGCTCAAGTTGATCGCTGCCAACCTGCGTCCCAGCCGAACCGGATCCACTGCATCGCGCAGGAAGTGCACTCCCTCCACCTGGATGTCGCAGCTGAGCAGAAGACAACGTCCCGCACCCTCCTGCACCCGTACCACAGCAGTGTCGTCCCCCATCCCCACAAGGACGTCGCATCCATATCCGCCCCCGCGCTGGGCCAGCCGGGCTATGAGTCCAAACTCTCCCACATCTGTTACCCGCATCGCTGCGACCCCCACCCCCGAGCAGCCCCAGTATACGGGTGCGCCGAGGAGCGACAACTCTCCTGCCCCCCCTGCCAGTTGGCCTGGCATCCCGGGGGAGCTAAACTGTCAGACAGCATGACTGCCAAACAAGATTCGGCCACCTTGCGCAGTTCGCTCAGGCCTGTGCACCAACGCAAGGTGTCCACCGTCGTCGCAGAGCAGCTTATGGGCCTCATCCGCCAGGGTGTCCTGCCCGTCGGCGGGCGACTGCCCTCCGAGAAGACACTCGCCGAACGAATGGGCGTCTCCCGGCCCTCTGTCCGTGAAGCTCTGGCCGCATTGGAGGCTGTGGGCGTCGTGGACGCCCGCCCTGGAAGGGGGAGTTTCGTGCACCGGCTACCCTCCGAAGACGGGGGCAAGGAACCGCTCGTCCTCCTGGAAACAGAAGAGTGCTGCCGCGAGATCATCGAAGCGCGAGACGCCCTGGAACCACCGACTGCAGCTCTGGCCGCCCGCATGCGCAGCCCGCAAGATCTCTCCGTCCTCCGCTCCATCCACACCCAGATGCAAAAACTGGCCAGGGAGCAAGACTTCGACCACTACATCACCCAAGACAAGGCGTACCATCGTGCCCTAGTGCAGGCAACACACAACAGCCTGTTGGAACAGATCCTGATCCCGCTGGTGGAGACCATGGATCAAAGGATCTACCGCGAGTTCACTCGCAACCACTATGTCCGCACCCCCCAGGCCTGGAGCCGCATTGTGGATGTGCACGACAAGATACTCACTGCAGTGAGCAGAGGCGACGGCACGGGCGCAGCGAGAGCGATGAGGACCCATTGGGCGCGCATGAAGCGCGCATACGAAGCCTAGTACTAAAGGAGGCACGAAGCAACGATGGACAAGAAAACCGTGGTGGTAGCACTGGGAGGAAACGCCATTCTCCAACGAGGACAGAAGGGCACCTTGCAGGAACAGCTCAACAACGTGCGCGGCACTTGTGAGCAGCTCGCCGAGATGGTGTTCTCGGGCCGCTGGAAGCTGGTTATCACCCACGGAAACGGTCCTCAGGTAGGAAGCATCCTTCTGCAGCAGGAGACGGCAAAAGAATCCGTTCCCCCGATGCCGATGGACGCCTGCGGGGCGCAGTCGCAAGGGCTAATCGGGTACATGATCCAACAGAGCCTGTGCAACATCCTCGCCGCACGTGGGCGGGGCGACATCCCCCTTGCCACCGTAGTCACACAGGTCATCGTAGACAAGGATGACGCCGCGTTCGACAATCCGACAAAGCCGGTGGGCCCATTCTACACCGCCGACGAGGCGCAGAGGCTTGGTGAGCTCATGGGATGGGACATAATCGAGGATGCAGGAAGGGGCTGGCGCAGAGTGGTCCCTTCTCCCGACCCTGTCAGCATTGCCGAAAAGGAATTCATCAGCATCCTGGTGAAGAACCGCGCTATCGTGGTGGCCTCCGGAGGCGGAGGCATTCCGGTCATCCTCGATGACGGTCGCCTGAAGGGCGTCGAGGCTGTAATCGACAAGGACCTCGCCGGCGAACGATTGGCCGAAGATGTGGGTGCTGACGTACTGCTCATCTTGACCGACGTGCACCAGGTGAAACTCAACTACGGCAAGCCCGACGAGCGAGGGTTGGACAGCATGACCGTGTCCGAAGGCAAGCAATACATGGCTCAAGGGCACTTCGCCAAGGGGTCGATGGAACCGAAAGTACTAGCGGCCGTCCGCTTCGTCGAAGCCGGCGGGGAGCGTGCAGTCATCGCCTCCCTCGGCCAGGCGGGCCAAGCACTGGCGGGGACGGCGGGAACGCAGGTCGTTCGGGCGTAGAACACGGGCGCGGTCGGCGTCGGGGACGAGCCCCGACGCTACAAGGCCGGCAGAGTCGCACATTGTGTGCGACGAACCGTCGGGGACGGTTGGTCATTGAAGGAGGAGGAATGGCGGCAACAGACCTACGAGGAAGGGACTTCATCACCCTGGGAGAGTTCGATCGAGAAGAGGTGGAGACGATCTTGGACACCGCTTCCGATCTCAAGCGCAACTGGATCCGCGGCGAGCCTCACCGTGTGCTGGCGGACAAGACTTTGTTCATGCTCTTTTACAATACGTCCCTCAGGACGCGCAACTCGTTCGAGGCGGGCATGACACAGCTGGGAGGGCACGCTCACTTCTTGCAGCCGGGAGCGGTCTACACCCCCGCCCTCCCCGGGGAGGAGGTCGCATACTCCACGGAGAGGGTGGCCGACGTTGCACGTGTGCTAGCCGAGATGGGGCACGCCACCGCGCTGCGCATCTACGGCAAACCCACCGGTTGGCTCTACGGCAAGGGCGACACGATCGTGCGTGAGTTCGCCCGCTGGTCACGCGTGCCTGTAATCAACATGGAGGACGACATGTACCACCCGTGCCAGGCCCTGGCCGACGTATTGACCATGCAAGAGAAACTGGGAGACCTGCGCCGGAAGAAGTTCGTCATGTCTTGGGCCTACTCAGGATCGGTGGAGAAGCCTTTGGCTGTGCCCCAGTCAGCCATCCTGGGCGCCTCGTTCTTCGGGATGGACATCGTGCTCGCCCACCCCAAGGGACTTGACCTCGACCCCAACGTCCTTGCGGACACGGAGAAGAACGTCAAGCGGTACGGGGGATCATTCCAGATCACAAACAGCATGGACGAGGCGTTCGGCGAGGCGCACGCGGTGTACCCCAAGGCGTGGACCGCCCAGGACACATCCGGAAGGACACCAATGGATCCCAACAAGGCCAAGGAGATCTTCGAGGCACACAAGGACTGGATTTGCACCGAGGAGAAGATGGCGCTCACCGACGATGCTATCTACATGCATTGTCTTCCGGCCGACCGGGGCATGGAGGTCACGGACGCGGTAATCGACGGCCCCAGCTCCGTGATCGTGGAACAGGCGGCAAACCGCATGCACGCCCAGAAGGGCTTGATGGCCCTTATCATGTGAGGAGGATGGCGTGAGCTTGTACAACCTTGCAGGCAGAGACCTGATTGCGGAGACAGACTGGACCAAGGAGGAGTACGACAGCGCGATTCGGCTGACTGACCACCTGAAGGGGATGTACTACAGCGGACAGCCGCATCCCTACTTGGCCTACAAGACGTTCGCCATGATGTTCTTCGCCGGATCCACCCGAACCCGCATGTCCTTCGAAACGGCCATGGCCCAGCTAGGCGGGCACGCGCAGTTCATCAGCCCGACGACTCTGCGTCTGTCGCTGGAGGACAAGCCGGGAGCCGGGGAGACGGTCAAGGACACAGCCAAGGCCATGTCCCGTTTCTGCGACGGTATCGGGATCCGCCTCCTCGACGATGCGATCGACTACTACGGCCACGCCGACCTGGTCATGCGCAAGTTCGCCGAGTTCGGGGACGTCCCAGTCATCAACATGGCTTCGGACATCAACCACCCGTGCCAATCCCTCACCGACATCTACACCATCAGGGAGAAGCTGGGGGAGCCCAAAGGCAAGAGAATCGTGATCACTTGGGCCTATTCCCCCTGGGTGCGGGGTCCCTGCTCGATCCAGGGGACAGCCCTCATAACAGCCATGTACGGCATGGACGTCGCCATCGCGCACCCACCCGAGTACACGCTGGACCCAGCGGTCATGGACACATGTCGGAAGCTGACCGCAGCCTCCGGCGGCTCATTCGAAGTGCTGAACGACATGGACGAGGCTCTGGAGGGAGCCCAAGTGGTCTTTCCCCGCAACTGGTGCACCGACAGGCGCTATGACGTCGGAAAGGAAAGGGAACTGGAATTGGCCAACAGGTACACCGACTGGCGGTACACGGCCAAACGCCAAGCAGATCTGTGCACCCCCGGCCATCTCCTCCAGTGCATGCCGGTGGACCGGGGCCACGAGGCGGACATCGAGGTCTGCGACAACGAGCTTTCCTGGATGTACGATCAGGCAGAGAACCGTCTTCACACGCAGAAGGCGATCCTCGTGCTCACCATGGGGGGCAAGCTGTAACCTAGACAGGGGAGGCTCATGCAAAGCGGCCAGAGAGAGAAGATCGTCGGTAAGGGAGCCCTAAGGGTCGATGCGCACGACAAGGTGCGGGGGTTGGCCCGCTTCGCCGACGATCTTGCCCTGCCAGGGACGCTGCACGCCGCGGCAGTGCGTTCGGCTCGTCCCCACGCCCGTCTCAACAAGATAGACGTAAGCGCCGCTGCCGCCCACCCAGAAGTGATGTGCGTGGTTACCGCGGCGGACGTCCCCGGCGAGAACACGGTTCCCATCATCTACAACGATATGCCCCTGCTGGCAGAGGACGTGGTCCGCTATGTGGGAGAGCCCATCGCGTTGCTTGCCGCCTCCACCCGGCAGGCCGCCGAAGAGGCGGCGGACTTGGCGGAGATCCAGTACGAAGACCTGCCGGCAGTGTTCACCCCCATGGAGGCCGCTTCGCAGGGCGCCCCACACGTGGCTGCGCCTGCAGCCGCAGAGCAGGGCAACGTGTTCAACCATATGGTGATCCGCAAAGGCGATCCGGCCCACGGGTTCGCCCAGGCGGACGTCGTAGTGGAGAACACTTACGAGGTAGGCTATCAGGAACACGCCTATCTCGAACCTCAGGGCGTACTCGCCGTCCCAGGGCAGGATGCGATGACGGTCTACGGCACGCTGCAGTGCCCCTTTTACGTCCAGACGGCGGTGGCCACCGTCCTCGGTGTGCCCCTATCGCGCGTGCGGATCGTGCAGACAGCAACAGGGGGGGCATTCGGGGGCAAGGAGGACATACCTTCCCATCTGGCCGCTATGGCCGCAGTGCTGGCCTGGAGGTGCGGGCGGCCGGTGAAGCTCATCTTGGACCGCTCCGACGACATCGCCACAACCTCCAAGCGACACCCAGCCGTCATTCACTGCCGCACCGGGGCCAGGAAGGACGGAACGCTGACGGCGATCGAAGCCACGCTGTACTACAACGCGGGAGCCTACCAAACCCTGTCCTCGGCAGTGCTATGGCGGGGCCTAGTGCACGCGGCAGGGCCGTACCGAGTCCCACACGTACACGTCGACGCCTACTCCATGGCCACCAACACTGTGCCCTGCGGCGCGTTCCGGGGCTTCGGGACGCCCCAGGCAATCTTTGGCCACGAACAGCAGATGAACGCCCTGGCAACTCGCTTGGGCCTTGACCCTCTGGAGATCAGAGAGCTGAACGCGCTTGCAGAAGGAGATGAAACTGCCACCGGCCAGCGGCTCACCCAGTCAGTAGGGCTCGCCCAGGCGATCGCCAAGGCTAGGGAGTCCTCCGCTTGGTCACAGCTGAAGGCCTCCCTGACAGAGCACAACAGCCGCCATCCCCAGAGTCCGAGAGGGATAGGCGTATCGACAGTGATGTACGGGGTAGGCATGGGGGCCAAGGCGCCCCTGCTGGAGAAGGCCGGAGTGTACGTCAAACTGGAGGCGGACGGCTCGCTGACGGTGGCCATGGGAACCACGGAAATGGGACAGGGCGCGGAGACAGTCATCGCTCAGATCGCCGCCGAAGGCATGGGCATCAGCCTGTCCGCTGTCCGAGTCTCCCAGGCCGATACTTCGCGAGTTCCGGACTCCGGTCCCACTGTAGCATCGCGAACTACGACCATGACCGGAGCAGCGGTGGTCAACGCTACGCGCACGCTGCAGGAGAGGGTTGCCCACGCCGCCAGTGAGATGTTGGGATGCAAACGAGTTCTCCTAGGAGACTCCCGCTGCTCGGACGCCAGCAACCCCGAAAAGTCAGTTTCGCTCGCCGATGTGGCCCGGTGGATGTGGGCCCACAATTGGGACATGTCCGCCACTGGATGGGCCGAAGGCGCACCGGTGTCCTGGGACCCGAACACCGGGCAGGGCGACGCCTATTTCGTCTACTCCTACGCGTGTCACGTGGCGCTGGTGGAGGTGGACCGTCGCACCGGCCAGGCCCGCGTGGTCAAGTTCTGGGCCGTCCATGATTCCGGGCGCATCGTCAACCCACAGACCGCACGGGGGCAGGTTGCCGGAGGCGTGGCCCAGGGAATCGGCTACGCCTTGATGGAGGAGCTGCAGGCGGAACAAGGGCGCATCCTGGCGCCGTCCTTCACCGGCTACCACATCCCCACCAGCTGCGACATGCCCGAAGAGCTGACCGTGGAGTTCGTGGAGGCCCCGTACCCAGGCGGGCCCTACGGAGCGAAGGGCCTGGGGGAAGTACCGCTAATGGCGTCACATGCTGCCGTCTGCGGGGCCGTGTCACATGCACTTGGCCGCATCCTGCGCAGGTATCCCCTCGTGCCCCCGGAGGTTCTTCGCCCCCAATAGCCACGGCGCAGGCGCCAAACAGCGCTCAGTCTGCTCCAGCTACTCGAACAGTCCCCCCTCGACCTCCTCCACCTGCTCAGCCCGTGTAGGTCGACCAGCCTTCTGAGAAGGGAAAGCAGTGACGTTCTCCCGACACAGATCGACGTACGGGCAATAGCGACACTGGTCGAACTCCCAATCCGTCTTGTCGGGGAGCTCCGGGAGGCGTCCCTGTACCACGATGAGCTCTTGCAACCCGCGGAAGCCTTCCAGCACGCGATCGACGGCCGGTCTGTCCAGCTCCACTAGGAACTCCTTCAGCTCCTGCGTTGCCTTGTTCTCTGCCAGGATGATGCCCTGAGGAATGCCGAAGTGGTGTAGATACAGCTGAAGCTGCATCGCGTGGTCACTGCGCGGCCCACGGGCCATCTGCTCGAAGCTGTAGGGATGGGCAGTTTTCACTTCCACTACGTAGTTCTTGCCGTCGAGCGACACAATCACGTCTGCGCGTCCGTGAAACAGAGCATCTGCAGGAAGGGGAACCTCTGCCGCCACGATGACCCCCATCGAGTACAGGGCCTGGGCGATCCGCCGGTGAGCATCGTCTCCCACCGCCAGTTTCCGCGCGGTGACCCCGTCCAGTGGCGGACGCGGAAACCCCTTCATGGTGTAGAAGATCTGCCGAGGACACTTGCTGACCTCAGAGACGTAGAAGTAATCACGCGTTCGCGGCGACTCTACCCGCTGGAAATGCTGCTCAAGTCGCTCTACCAGCAAAGCTCCTCCCTTCCCTTACGTTGAGCTGCGTCGATGCTCAGTTGACTTACTTCTCCTGTTGGCCGTCCAGCTGGACGTACAGCCGCTTGGCTGCAGCCTGCTCGGCCTCCTTCTTGGAACGCCCTCGGCCCACGACCCGCACGCCTCCCAGTTCGGCCTCAACCGTGAACACCTTCCGGTGCTCGGGGCCCTCGGCCTCCTTCGTTCGGTACGCAGGCGCGTACCCAAACCGCCGGTGCCCCAGCTCCTGAAGCAGCGATTTGTAGTCCTCCGATCGCTCACGGCTTGCCCGGACAATCTCCTCAGCAAGCAGTCCAACTGCGAACCGACTGGCAGTCTCATACCCTGCATGCAGGAACACCACTCCGATCACCGCCTCCACCGCTGCAGCCAGGATCGACGTCCTGTCCCTGCCCCCCGATTGCTCCTCCCCTCTCCCGAGCATCAGGTAATCTCCCAGGTTCATCGTCCTTGCCACCTGTGCCAGCACAGGCCGAGAGACCACCACGCCACGCAGTTTGGACAGAGCACCTTCATCACGTTCCGGGTAGGTGCGGAAAAGGTGCTCGGCCACCGCCAGCTCCAACACTGAATCCCCCAAGAACTCCAGCCGCTCGTTGCTCTCCAGCTCGGGGTGCTCGCTCAGCGCTGAGGCGTGCGTGAACGCAGGCTCAAGCACCTCCTCGCTCAGCTCTACCCCCATGGTGGCCAGCCGGTGCAGCAACGATCGAGGCACAACAAACCTCCCTTTCAGGACAGCCGAGGCTGCCCATCTAGCTTGAGCCAAGCCAGGCGCGGCGTCAAGCGTGCGCAGCCTCCTCGCTTGGGTCCTTGAGGTCGCGCGACCTGGGGCAGTATGCTGGGCCCATGTCCAAACAGTCATCACCACGCCAGCACTCCCTCGACACACCACCACCGGCCGTGGCCTCCGCAAGGGGACGCCCGGTCCGCGCGCTGTTCATCATCTCGGCAGCCTACATTGCCGTAGGGGTCAATATCCAGGGATTCCGTGCCTTGTTTCCCGCAGTGCTGCAGGATTTCACCATCAGCCGAGGCGAGGCAGGCTTGTACACGAGCTTCTTCTTCGTCAGCGCCACCGCGGCCGCCCTGTTTGCCGGGAGGGCGATCGATCGCCTGGGCGCGAAGTCCGGCTTGCTCGTCGGGGTGAGCTGCGTGGGAGTGTTCATGGCCCTGCACGCGGCCTCGCCTTCTTACTGGCTTCTTCTGGCTCTGGCCTTCACCGCGGGAGCCGGATTCAGTGCGATCACACCAGCCGTCAATCTAGGGGTCATGGAGGCAGTAAGCGAGGGACGGCGCGCCCTGTACATGGGCCTGGCTCACTCCGGCGGCGCCGTCGGCGGGTTCCTCGGGGCAGTCCTCCTCCCCCTGGCCGGAGTGCTGGCTGGCTGGCGAGCAGCAGTGATGATATCAGGAACGTTCGCTCTGCTCATGGGCCTTCTGATCAAGCTGTTCTACCAAGGGGGGGCAGGGGCTGGAGCAGCGGACCTCGCACAGCGGCCGCGATTGACCCAGGTCTTGCACAGTCTAGGGCGCGACAAGCGCCTGTTGCACTTGGGGTTGTTTGGCTTCTGCTTGGGTTTAACTATGAGCGCCGTGAGCACTCACTTTGCGCTGTTTTTGCATCAGGACCTCGGCTTGTCGGACACCTGGGCCGGCGTCGGTCTGGGAGCGCTCCTCCTCGGGGGAATAGTGGGCCCGCCCAGCTGGGGGTGGCTGAGCGACGCAGTCCTGAAACGGGACCGGCGCCGCGGGCTGTCTCTTCTCGGCGTGACTGGCGCGGCCATGTGCCTGTTATTCGGGCTTGTGGGTTCCGTCATGCAGGTGCCGTTTCCTCTTCTTTTGCTTCTCTCCGTGGCCTTGGGGGTGGTCAGCTTTTCCGGACCCGGACTCTACTTTACCACCATCTCTGAGATGGCCCCCGCCGGGAGTACCGGGGTTGCCAGCGGGGTGGCCCTCATCTTCGCCCGCGTGGGCATAGTAATCAGCCCCCCTCTGTTCGGCGCCCTGGCCGACCACACCGACACCTATCAGGCAAGCTGGCTCGCCCTATCTGCTGCAATCCTCGCACTTACTTTCGTGTACCGGTTCTTGAGCAGAGTAGGCGGGCGGCAATCGCCTACCTTGCGTTGAAACCGCGAGCTCCGCTCGCCTCCTGTCGGCTCACCCAAATCAAGCGCTCCTGGCAGTTTGGGCGCGGTTGTCGACATCTCCCCTTCGCGCTAACGTAGTGACCATGTACCGCAGGATCAGATTCCCGCGCCGGTACCGCCGCCGCAGACTACTCCCACTGGCGCAACCGCCGACCGAGGTGATGCAGAAGCTCGCTGGGCCGGCCCTGGTCGTCGCCCCGCACAACGACGACGAAGTGCTCGCCGCCGCGGGAGCATTGCAGCGCCACAGGGCCCTTGGCCACCGCGTGTGCGTTGCTCTAGTCACAAATGGAGATGGGCAGTACAGAAGACCCTTTGCCAACCGCCGCCTTGCAGTTCAGCTAGGCCATCGCAGGCAACGGGAGACGCTACACGCGCTCGCCCACTTGGGAATCGGCGAAGAGGAAGTTGTCTTCCTAGGTTATCCCGACCGCGGCCTTGCCGCGCTGTGGAACACGCACTGGTGGCCAAACCAACCATACACGTCCCCGCGCACGGGAGCCAAGTCGTCCCCGTACCCCAACAGCCGCACGCCCAACGCACCCTACTGTGGTACCGCGCTAGCCCACGACCTGGAGGAAGTGCTGCGCTGGGCCGCCCCAGCCACTGTGTACCTCCCGCATCCCAACGACCTTCACTACGACCACTGGGCCTCCCACTCCTTTCTCGCCCTGGTTCTGGAGGGCCTGCGGCGTCGCGGAGAGCTGTCGCCGAAGCTCTGGACCTACGTAGTCCACCGCGGTCGCTGGCCGCTTCCCCGCGGCAAGTTCCTCAATGCGCCCCTACCCCCGCCGCCCGCGATGGCCGGTTTGGACACCGTCTGGCGTGCACTCCCCCTGAGCGCCGAAGAGAGGGAACGCAAATTCCACGCGATAATGCGCCACAAGTCACAACTCCGTTACATGAGGCGTTATCTGGTGAGCTTCGCCCGCAGCAACGAGCTCTTCGGCCAGGTCCCCCGGCTGGACCTGCGCGCATCCCTGGACATTGCCGACTCAGCAGACCAGTGGGTACCCAATGACGGCGAACCTCCATCGGCAAACGAGGAACCCATGGTCGGCTACACTGACCCCCGCAGGCGCAGCCTGCTCAGGGATATCAAGCGGTACAACGACATCCGAGCGCTCCGCCTTCAGCACACGGCCTTTGGTCGGCTGGCCATCGCGGTGGAGCTATTCGACCGCCTCCGCCCGGCCAACCACGTCTTGATCCACCTGCGAGCTTTCGACAGCAGTACGAGCCTCCCCGCCCCGCTACGTTTGGCGATAGGCGGCGGACGTCTGTCAGCGGCAAGCGGAACCCTGCCCCCCGGGTCGACGTTCGTCGAGCAGCCGCGGACCGTCCGCGTCGAGCTTCCCTATGAGGAACTGCGCTCGCCGGGCGCGGTGCTTGTCGGCGCCGAGCTTCAACGCAACGGGATCACCTTCGCCAAGGCCGCCTATCGGTTGGTCGCCCTGTCCACAGAGCAACCGGGGGGGTAGCCATGGGTATCAGTATCCGTCCCTACCGCCTGGGTGACCGGCAAAGCGTCCGGGCAATCGCCTTGGCCACCGCCGACCGCGGACGCCCGGGTCGGTGGCTGTTTCCCCACCCTGAGGTGACGGCCGACTTGCTCACCCGGTACTACACGGACTTCGAACCAGAGTCCTCGTGGGTGGCAGAGATGGACGGCCGCGTTGTCGGGTACACAGCCGGCTCACTACACCCGGGCCTACACCGTCGGGTTATGCGCCGACACGTGATCCCACGGGCGGTGCTGTGGTCCGTCCTGCGGGGGGCTCTATGGCACCGCCGCACCTGGCAGTGGGCTTGGGCAACGGCACTCACCGGGCTACGCTACGGGCGACCCCCCACAATACCTGCAGACCGGTATCCGGCACACATGCACGTCAACGTCCTCCCCTCCGCCCGAGGGCGCAGCGTGGGTAACGCACTTGCCAGACGTTTCTTGACCTATGCCACCGAGACCGGCTGCCCCGGCGTGTACGCAAAGGTCCAGGGGAAAAACCGACGGGCGAGGTACTTCTTCGCCCGGCTGGGATTCCGTCCCTTACTCCGCTACGCCTGGGTGTTTCCGGAGAGCAAGACATACAGGCCCGGGTTCACGGTCGTCTACGTCAGACGCTTGTGAACCCACAAGATCGACCTTGCCTTTCCCCACGCCCATCGTGTGTTTATGATTGGCCGAGCGCAGAAGATGGACCGGAACAGACAGGCACGCTATCAGAGGATCTACGACCAGCTGCAGGAGCTTGTCACGGGGAAATCCCCTGGGCTCATCGCAGCCATGGCCACCGTGTGTGCGGTTCTCCACGCCAAGATGCCGCACCACTCTTGGACAGGCTTCTATCTGGTCGCCGGCCCGGACGAGCTCCACGTCGGCCCCTATCAGGGACCCGTGGCCTGCCAGGTGCTGCATGGCGGCGGGGTCTGCCTGCACAGCGTTAGGACCCGGAAACCCGTAATAGTAGAGGATGTCAACGCCTTCCCCGGCCACATCGCCTGCGATCCCCGCACGCAAAGCGAGATAGTCGTTCCACTACTGGCAGAAGGCAGCGTAGCAGCCGTTCTGGACATCGACTCTCACCAGCCGGCCCAGTTCACAAGGGACGACGTCGCTCCACTGGAGAAGATCGTCTCCCTGGTAGCGACTGTGCTCACAACGGCTTCCCCACCACGCGGATACGGCCTCGCACGCCAAACCGGCGAGTCAGCAAACGGCTCTGCACAGTGAACTCCTCGGTGAACCCTAGTGCCCGGTAGAAAGCTCGCGCGTCCTCGTTCTCCATGAGGACGTCGAGGGCCAGTCGGCGCGCCCCGGCTTGGCGACCGCGCTCCTCCATGCACTCCATGAGCAGCCGACCGATGCCCCCTCGCCGAGCCTCGGGAAACACTGCCACCATTTGCACGAAGAAGTCTTCCGGCCGCGGAGCAGGAAAGCTACGCGCCAGAGCAAGCGTCGAGCGCAGCAACCGAACGAATCGCACCAACCCCAGGTGTTGTCGCAACTCGCCGGCCAGTTCCTTTCCAGTGGCCTCCCCCACCTCCGCCCACTGCCCACCGCTCATCCCCAAGGCCAGTCCAACCACCCGCCCGTGGAGCTCGGCCACACACGCGTGCTCGTAACTGAACTGATGCATTCTCCCCCGAAACAGAAGCTCCAGGGCGGTCAGGGCTTGCTCTTCCCTGGGTCCGAACATAGCCAGGGCGGTCTCCGGGCCGCTCATGTACATGAGCCGCGCAGCGGCCTGGGCGTCTTCGGACCGTGCTTCCCGCACGCGGGGACTGCCAGCAGCGTTGTCATTGAACCCGGTTGTCTCACGCATTCCGAAGATGGAGCAGTCCTCCTAGACGAGCTTCCCGTCTTCCATGTACACTACGCGCTCCACTCGGTCCAGAAGGCGTGTGTCGTGAGTGGCGAACAGGAAGGTCGTCTGGTGCTCACGGTTCATCCGGCGCATGAGCTCTATCAGGTCCAGGCTGGTCTTGCTGTCCAGATTCGCCGTGGGCTCGTCGGCGAGCACGATGGACGGCCCTGAGGCCACGGCACGTGCTACGGCGACCCGTTGCTGCTCCCCGCCTGAAAGGCGGCTGGGCAACTGGTCCTTGTACCTTGCCACGCCCAGCTCCTCCAAGATCCCCATGGCCTGACTCTCTCGCCGTCGCGCCGGGACACCCTGCAATTCCAGCACGAAGGTGGCGTTCTCCAGCACCGTGAGCACCGGGATCAGGTTGTATGCTTGGAACACAAAACCGACTTTGAACAGCCGCAATCGCGACAGGGCCGTTTCGCTCTGACTGGAGACTGCCGTTCCTTCCAGATAGACCTCTCCGGCCGTCGGCTTGTCCAGCGCCCCCATAAGGTGAAGTAGAGTCGACTTTCCCGAGCCGGACGGCCCCGCCAGCGCACCGAACTCCCCGCGGCCTATCGCCAGGTCAACCCCGTTCAACGCCGGCGTTTCCACGTCTCCAGTCTTGTACACCTTGTGCAGCTGGCTGACTCGAATCAGCACCTCATTCGTCATATCTCATCGTCTCCACCGGATCCAGCCTGGCAGCCCTCTGGGCCGGATACCAGGCGGCGAACAGCGCCACAATCACCATAGCCACCGCAGACAACGCCACCTCCGCCGGGGCGATTTTCATCCTCAGGAGGGCCTCGATCCCGAAGGTGGCGAGCCCCTCTTCGTAGGCCCCTGGAAGCTGCAGGCCACCCACCGCCTCCACGCCCCACACCACACCGAGGCCCATAGCGGCACCGAGGACGGCGCCGAACACCCCCAAAAGCCCCGCCTCCCACATGACGTGCGCCATAACCCATCTCCGCGGCGCACCCACCGCCCGGATGATCCCCAGCTCGCGAGTGCGCTCGAGCACCGAAAGGTACAGCGTGTTGAGCACCACAAGCCCGCCCAGCAGGAAGAACGCCGCCATGAATCCCAGGGTTATCGGCCTCATGAACCTCAACATGAGCTCCCTCTCCGGCGCAAGCTCCCGCCAGCTAAGCGCCCGATACCCTGGGGGAAGAGCCTCCCCCAAAGCGGCCGCGGCTTCGCTTATCCTCCAATCGTCCCCCGGTCCGTCCACACCTCTGACGAATCCGACCACCGATGTGATCGTCCCCGCTTGCCGGATCAGCCGCTGAGCAAGTCCAATGTCCACCTGAACAACCGACCTCTCAAGTTCCACAGAGGGTGCCTCGAACACCCCCACCACCGCCGCGCGCACCACACCAGCCCCACCACGGGGATGGGCTCCCATCACTGTGACCCGGTCCCCCAGCTTCAGTCCCAACTGCCGCATGAGCGCTGCGCCCATCACCACACCCTCGTCCTCCGATTCGAGGTACCTGCCCTCTCGAATAGCGTGCGGGAGCGGGCTTATCCGGGACGCCTGCTCCGGTTGTACTCCTTGCACCAGCACACCGCGCGAGCGGTCCTGCGAGGCAGCCATCGCCGGAAGCTCGAGCCTCTGCGTGTACCACTCCATCCTTCCGGTCTCCTCCACTGCCTGCACCAAGGGGGCAGGATCCCGAATCAGGGGGAGCGCTCCCCCGGCGAGAGTTTCCTGTTCAGAGCGAACCTGCAGATGTCCTGTCTCGTATTCGGTCAGGCTGAAGAAAAGGCCCTCTTCCATCCCGCCGATCATGCCCAGCATGACCACCAACAGCCATACCGGCACCACCACCGCGATCGCGGCGAGAACGCTTCGCCGCCGGCTGCGAACGAGGTGCCTGAAAGCCGCTTTCATGGTTGCTTGAGGCGTTCCAGGGTGAAGATATCCTCGGGGAGGGGCTCATCGACAGCGAGCGCCTCGTAGGTGACCCTCGTGCGCTCTCCCGTCTCCTCCTCCACCACCCACACCCTGGGGACCATCCGGTCCGGAAGTTCGAACACCTCCGGGACCCGTGCTTCTTTCACCACGTTGCCACGCTGGTCGTAGTAGTCGACCGCGGAGACGACGAAGCCCTCACCAACGGTGAGCACTAGCTTCCCGTACACCACCGGCGCCGCCGGCAGGGGGGTGAGGACCACCTTGTACCCTTCCGCGGGTTGCTCGTCGGCAAAGGAGACTTCGTAGTGTTCAGCCACAGTGCCTCGGAGTAGTTCGTCCAGATCAAGTCCTGAACCGAGGAAACCTTCGAACAAGGCGAATCCGGGGAGAGAAACCACTTCCTCGACCTCGTGGGCGTAGTACCATAGCTTCTCCCCGACGAGCAAATACCCGCTCCCCGCATCCTCCTCCGGCTCCAGCACACGCACCAGGGCGCGATCTTCGCCTTCAGCCCACACCTCCACGCGCTGGACCTCCGTTCTCTCCTGGCGGGTCACTTCGACAGCCACCACCGCGTGGAACGTCTCCCCTCGCCACATATCACGCGCTCTCTCCACCACCTCCACCGCCGAGAGTCCCTCGCCCGCCGCCGCGGGCCAGCAGACAAGCAGCGCCGCCCACACCATCGCCATCCCCGAAAAGCATCTACCTATCACGGATCGCCTCCACTGGTTGCAGCCTCGCCGCCCGCCGCGCCGGGTACCACGCCGCCACCATGCCCGTCACCACCACCACGATCAGGCTCGCCAGCCAGTACCAACCGGAAACCGAGGCGTAGAGGCGCTCGGGGATACCGAACTCGCCGTACATCGGGCCCAGCGGACCCAAGGGGATGCCCACCTGCGCCAGGTACATGATCAGCCCATAGCCCACCAACGCAGCAGCAGCAAATCCCAATGCAGAAGCCAGCACCGACTCTGCAATCACTAGCCCCGCCAGTCGGCGGGCGGACATCCCCAGCGAACGCATCACCCCAAACTCCCGCGTCCGCTCGATCACCGAAAAGAGCGCCGTGTTGGCCACACCGAAACCGGCCATCACCGCCAGTACAACCATCATCACCATCATCTCCCCGACGTTCCCACGAATGATCCCGGCAACCATGGGATTGGCCTCATCGAAGGTGAGCACCTCAACGCCAGGACCCAGCTGCTCGCCGATCGCCGCAGCCGCCCTCGCCTCATCCCGGGCGCCTTCAATCCCCACCGCGACCTGCGTCGCACCGTCCACGCCGGCCAGCCACCGAGCCTCCGCCAGACCGACAATGACAGTCGATTCGTCCAGTTGAGCCAGACCCGCCGTGTACATCCCCACCACGGTAAAGGATTGCGATCTAGCCCCCGCCTCGCCCTGCGCGCTCACTACCACGCGCTCGCCCAACCTCACGTCCAGGTCGCGGGCGGCGCGCAGGCCGAGCATGGCTTCGCCGGGCGCCTCCAGATATCGTCCCTCTTGCAGCCGCTCTTCAAGCCGGGTTACCTCCCGTTCACGGTCAGCATCCACACCCCGGATCTCCACTCCCCTTGCTCCGTAGGTGGAGCGTAGCATTCCGGCCACAAACAGCCGGGGAGAGGCCGTGGCACTCTCCAAGGTTCCCACAGCCTCCAGAATCCCTTCCAGGTCGCTCGCCGAGAACCCCTGTGCAGGAGCGGGATCTTCCCGGTAGGCGCTGCGCACAACCGTCAGCGCCCCTTGGTCCACCTGTACATGGGTAGCGATCATCGACTGAAAGGCGCCCTGCGTGATCCCCCACAGGACGATCACCACCAGGCTCCCCGCGAACACAATCCCCATCATCAGAAGCGACCGTGCGCGATGCCGCCACAAATTACGCCAGGCCATCTTCAGCATGCCCATCAGCTTCGCATCTGCGCTCGCGCCGGACAGGTAAGCCCATCGGCAATCACCTCAGCCGACCGGTTCACAAGCTGCCAGTACTGAGCAGCTGGTACCCGCTCCTTGTACAGCGGAAGTAACTTGATCACCCCAAGGAGCTGGGCGATCTCCAGCGGATCGCCCTCCACGATCTGCCCTCTCCGTTGCGCACCTGCAATCGCCTCCGCCAGCGGAAATAGCATTTCCACCCGGCTACTTTGCAGCTTCCGGTTGTCCAACATCCCCAAGACTCGCGCCTGGGCATCGCCTACCGACGCGATGGCCCGTATAAGCTGGTCCGTCTCGATGAGCCTCACCAACTCCTTCATGAACAGGACCAGCGCTTCCCTAACATCCTGCGCCACACCGAACGACTTGGCGACGAGCTCGTTAACCATCCTCGGGGTTTCCTCCAGGAGGATCTCGGCGAACAGAGCTTCCTTCGACGGGAAAAAGCGATAGAAGGTGCCCTTGGCGATCCCCGCCTCCCTGGCGAGCTCTTCCACCCTCGTCTTCTCCAGACCGAACTTGGTGAACAGCTCTCGCCCGTGGGTCACCAGTTTTCCGCGAATCCTGAGCCGTTCTTCCTCGGTGAAGCCTCGACCCACAAGCGCCTCCTCGTATGTGACTAAATGACCCCATCGGTCACTTGGTCACGCAGGGTAACCCCGCGCCCCCGCCCGGTCAAGCCCTCCCCAGTCCACCCAAATGCCACTTCTGTGCTACAGTCGACCATGGACAACATCGCTGACCAGCTAGCTCGGGTGCTCGGCGAGCTCGGGCTGAACCCGATGGAAGTGCGCGATCTCGCAGTGATCAGCCGCAGGCACGGCAGCCGACTGTACCGCCTCCGCGCCGATGGCCGCAACCTAGTGTTGAAGTGGCAGGCGGAGGGCAAGACGATTGAGCCGCGGGCCTACGAGCTGCTCAAAGGGCTCCGCGTTCCCACGCTGCCCTTCTACGCACGAACCGATAACGCCGTCCTGCTAGAGAACCTCGAGCACAGCCCAACCTGGCGCCTGGCGAGCGAGCGCGACATCTCCTACGCGCAGACAGGACAGGCCCTGGCCGAGTGGTATCAGTTCCTGCACCTGGCCGGACGCGACCTCGTCTCCCAAGGAGCGCCGGAGTGGCTCCGTTGGGAGTGGGAGCCGCTCACCGCCGACAGCGTGCGCAGACTGGGTCGCGAACTGGAGCTTTCCCAGAACCCTCTGTGGGAGGCAGCCGCCCGCCATGTTTCTACGCTCAAACAGAAGGCGCGCCAGTTTCCCCTAACCCTGAACTACAACGATTTCCACTGGTCCAACCTCGCCCTTTCCCGGCAAGGTCCTACCCGGGCGATCGTTTTTGACTACCACTTGCTGGGAATTGGGCTCCGCTGGAGCGACTGCCGCAATGTGTGCTCCGGGCTGGGTCCTGCAGCCGAAGAGGCCTTTCTGGCAGCCTACGGCCCCATTGACCAGCGCGAGAGGGCCTTGGACAGCGCGTTAGCTCCCCTCGCCGGCTTGCAGGCAGCCCTCTGGCACAGCAGCTTCCCTCCCTGGGCGCGGGCCATCCTCGACGATGTAGAGTCCGGCCGGCTTCAGAAAGCTCTTCAGCGGGCGATCGCACCTCGAGGAGAGAAGTAGCGTCCCAGCTCTCTTACACCGAGAACACGTATCCTTGACCTAGGGCCTACCGCGTCCTCCGTCGTCGTCGTCGTCATCTCCACCGCCGGGCGGCCCAGGGGTGGTGGGCGGACCGGCTTGGTCTGGAGGACCGGCATCGTCGGGCGGACCCGCGCTGTCCGGCGGTCCGGCGCTTTCAGGTGGGCCTGCACCCTCAGGAGCACCCACCCCTTCCGGAGGCCCTGGGCTCTCAGGCGGGCCAGCGTCCTCTGGCGGCCCCACCCACTCAGGAGGACCGACATCCTCCGGCGCGCCGGCCTGCTCGGGCAAGCCCTCTGCACGGCCGGCGATGCTCATAGCAACCGCGGCAACGTCCAGACCTTCCATGTCAGGCGCACTAAGCAGCGCCTCGATGGCGGACGCCTCGACCCCCAGTTTCTGGAGGAGTTCAGCCGGAAGCCCGTCGACTCCTCCCTCAGCGGCCAGGGCAGCCAGTTCATCAGCCAAGCGAGCGACCTCTGCACCTAGTTGGTCCTGACCGGAGCCCCAATCACGGAACGCAGTCAGCGCGTACCACAGCCTCTCCTCCACCTGCGCAAGCGCCTCCGATGGGACGCCTTGTTCCTCCAGGTACCGGGCAAGGCCTCCTGCATAACTCCACAGCGCCCGCACGAGGTAGCCCCGCTCCAGTCCTCTTTGCTCGGCGACCCTCTCCATTAGCCGCAGGCCCGGCACTATCCCGATGTCCGGCCCCTGGGCCAGCGCGGAAAACGAACACAGCATGACTGCCAGACACGCTACGACAGCTGCCTTGGCTGTAACCCTCATCGCCGATCACCTCCTACACACCACAATCTTACCACAAGCTGAACCCGATTAGACAGCGCAGAACTCACTCCACCCCAAACACCCCGCCGGCTGGGCTCGTCTGCTGGCCGTCTCCGCCCTACGCCGGGCGCTCGGGGACGATCACTGCCGCGATCAAGTAGGCGACCAGCAACGGTATGACTGCTGTGAACACCGCCACCACCAGGACCCCAACCCGGATCACCGTCGGATCGACACCTGCATACTCCCCGATCCCCCCACACACCCCCGTCAGTATCCTGTTATCGCGCGACTTGTATAGCTCTTTCACCGTTCCCCTTCCCTGAGGAGATGACGCACCGAGACGCTTCAGCGCTCGGAGCGGCTTTTCCCCCCGGTGCTTCAGGAGTAAGCTTACCCAGACATGCACAAGATAGCAGTGCTCACCAGCGGAGGGGACGCCCCGGGAATGAACGCGGCAATCCGCGCGGTTGTACGCAGCGCCCTGGCCAAGGGCGTCTCCGTGCTCGGGGTGCGCCAGGGGTACGCAGGGCTCATCGCCGGGAAGCTGACCCCTCTGGGAGCACGGGACGTAGGAGGCATCATCCAGCAGGGGGGGACGGCGCTGGGCAGTGCTCGCTGCCCCGAGTTCGAGACGGAGGAAGGGAGACTGCGAGCTCTGCGCACCTTGCACCAGAACGACATCGAAGGGTTGGTGGTCATAGGGGGAAACGGCTCCCAAACAGGCTCTTACGCCCTGTCGGAGATGGGCTTCCCTGTGGTCGGCGTTGCTTCCACCATCGACAATGACTTGTACGGCTCGGAAATCACCCTCGGGGTGGACACCGCTCTGAACATCGCCCTGGAGGCGACCGACCGGCTCAAGGTGACAGCTGCCAGCCACCAACGTGCATTCCTGATTCAGGTCATGGGCCGCAACTGTGGGTACCTCGCCCTCAACGTGGGCATCGCCGCCGGCGCAGAGGCAATAGTCATCCCTGAGGTGGAGTCCTCACCTGAGGACGTGGCACAAGAGGTGCGCAACGCCTACAAGCGAGGCAAGTCCCACGCGCTAGTCGTGGTGGCCGAAGGCTCCGAGTACAACGCACCCCGACTGGAACAGTACTTCCACGAAAACAGAGAGCGCCTCGGCTTCGACCTGCGGGTTACGATCCTCGGCCACGTGCAGCGTGGAGGAACTCCCAGCGCCTTCGACCGCCTGCTGGCGAGCCGTCTGGGCGGCGCCGCCGCCCAGCAACTGATCGAGGGAGAGCCGGGGACGCTGATGGGCCTCATCCGCGGCAAGGTCACCGCCACCCCGTTGTCTGAGGTAGTGGAAGGAAAGAAGGAAATCGATCCCCAGTTGTGGGAGCTAGCCCGGGTTCTTGCCCGGTAAAGGCGCAGTTCATCTGCGCCGTTAGGTCCGGCAAAACGCTGAAGACGAAACGTGATGCTGTCGGTGAGAGGGGAACATCCCGGGGTTGTGGCGGCCCGTGGTTTTCGTTTGTGGGCTTGCTTTGCGCGCGTGAATAGTATATGTTATAGAGGCTTTCACTTAGTCGAAAGGGGCCGTCGATGAGTAGCCGGAACCATATCAACAAATCACTCGACAGGGCACTTCGCATTCTCGAGCTCTTCGACGAAAATCATGCTACGCTCACGGCCTCACAGATCGCGGCCTCGCTCAACACCACCCCGGCCACGATCTATCCCACGCTGCACACGTTGACGCGGCACGGATACCTCTCTCGCGACAAGCAGAAGCTCTACCGTCTTGGCATGAAGCTGTTGGAGCGGAGCGGACAGGTACTCGCTCAGTCTGACCTGCGGCGGACCGCACGCCCACACCTCCGCAAGCTGGCCCGGGAGCACCAGGTCACGGTCGACCTGGCGATCCTGTACGGATCGGCAGTGCTATACCTGGAACGCGAGTTCGGTCACCCCACGGCCCTGCTGACTGAGGTGGTGGGTCGGCGAGTGCCGCTTCACTGCACCTCTTTGGGAAAGGTTCTCCTGGCGTACTTGCCTGGGGACATTCGGGAGGAGTTCGTGCGGGGCCTGGCGCTAGACAGATACACACCGCGCACGATCACTGACCATGAGCGACTGCTTGCCGAGCTGGAAACAATCCGCAAGCAAGGCTATGCGCTGGACATTGAGGAATTCCACCGGGGGAGCGCCTGCGTGGGAGCACCTCTGTGGAGCCACGGTGGCCGCGTGGTCGCTGCGATCAGCATGATGCTGCCCGTCGACGAGCGCGTGTTGAGCAGGCAGTGTGAGCGGGAAGCAGAGGCGGTGACCGCCACAGCACAGCATGTCTCCCGCGAACTGGGGTACGCCCCCCAGAGGGACGAAGATGCTGGTTCGAGGGCGACCGCCAGGCCGCGCGCGCAGGGAAGAAAGCGGTAGAAGTAGGTGGGGGTACTGTTGGCGCTGGCGGCTGCGGCATCGTGGGGGGTTGCCATGACTGTGGCCAAACCCGCTTCTCGCTACTTCGATCCTATCAGCTTCCTCCTCTTACGCTGGGGTTTGACCCTGCCTGTGGCCTTGCTGTTTGGCCTTGCGACCAGATCCCTCGCCCTCCCCGGGACGGCGGGAGGATGGGTTGTCTTGGGCAGCATCCTCAACGCGGTGATCGGGTGGATACTGTACTTGCTGGCGATGGAGCGAGCGCCGGGCTATCAGGTGGCGGGGCTGGCCAGCACAGCGCCGATGTGGGGCGTCATTGGTGCCATCCTCTTCGTAGGGGAGCCCTTTCGCTGGACCGCGCTCACAGCTGCACTGATTGTGGTCATCGGGGCCACGTTCCTCAGCGAGGGCAAGCGGGCGCAGGTGCGCGGGAACGTCGTCGGCACAGCGCTTGCGCTGACTGCGGGGGTACTGTGGGGCGTGTCCGAAACAGTCCCCATGAAGCTGGCTGCCGACGCAGGCGTGTCTTCAGCCACATCGATCGCCCTGTTTTCGGCCACTGCTCTGGCGGGAAACGCGCTGGCGTTGCCCCTTCTGCGCTGGCGCATCCCCAGGCGAACCCATCGGGCCGGCTTCGTGCTGGTTGCTGTGTCAGCCCTGTTTGGGTCCTTCCTGGGTTGGTTGCTCTGGCTGGCCGGCTTGCGCATTGCCCCGGCCAGCCTGCTGGCGCCTGTTCGCGGCTCGGTGCTCCTGTTTACATTTGTGTACTCCGTCGTGTTTCTCAGGGAGCGCCCCTCGCGGCGGGCGGCGCTAGGCGTGTTGTCAGTGTTCGGAGGTGTCATCCTTGCCTCACTCAGCATGTGAGCACCTGTCGCTGCCTCGGGCGGCCAAGGGGGACGGAATTGGTGAGGTGACTTGATGAGCGACCGATTCGATGTCGTCGTGATCGGCGCTGGCGTAATCGGTTCGGCCATTGCCAGGGTGTTGAGCCGCCACCGGTGCAGGACCGCGGTGGTGGAGAAGTGCGCCGACGTCGCTGCGGGGGCTTCGTCGCGCAATTCGGGAGTAATCCATGCGGGGATCAACTGCCGGCCGGGAACGCTGCGAGCTCGGTTCTGCATGGAGGGCCGGCAACTCCTTCAGGAGTGGTGCCGCGAGCTGAACGTGCCCATGTCGATCTGTGGGAAGCTGATCGTCGCTCGCTCGCAGGACGATCTGCCCTCTCTGCACAGGCTGAAGCTGCAGGGCGAGATGAACGGCGTACCCAGGCTTCGCATCATCTCCGGACAACAGGCCGCGGCTCTGCAGCCGGGCATCGAGTGCGTCGCGGCGTTGCATGTGCCCACGAGCGGCATCGTGTCGCCATACGCCCTCACCATCGCCATGGCCGAGGACGCCGCAGTCAACGGAGTCCGGTTCTTCCTGGAACGTGAGGTGACCGGGATAGAGGCGGACCGGCAAGGGTTCACCGTGCGCACGATGGGTGGAGATGTGCGCGGCACCTTCGTGGTGAACTGTGCCGGGATCAACTCCTCGCAGGTAGCTCGCTCGCTGGACCCGGACGCTCCGGCGCAGTTCCCCTGCCTGGGGGAGTACCTCATCCTGGACAAGGAGGCCGGCGAGCGGATGGCGATGTCCGTCTACCCTGCGCCGCGTGTGGACAACGCCAGTCTGGGCGCTCACATCACGCCCACCACCGAGGGGAACATCCTGCTCGGGCCGTCGAGCGAGTACGTGACCGATCCGGAGACCACCTGGTGCACGGCGACCACGACCGAGCGGCTGCTTGAGGCCACGCGTCAGATGTGGCCTGAGCTCCCCGAGCAGCTTGTGATCGGCGCCTACGCCGGCGTGCGCGCCAAGCTCAACCCGCCCGACCTGGGCGGCTTCGCCGACTTCCTGTTCCGAAGGACGCCCGGCCATCCCCGCGCGCTTCACCTGATCGGGATGGAGTCGCCCGGCCTGACGGCAGCGCCGGCGATCGCCCACACCGTGGTGGACACATACCTGCGGCCGGAGCTCAGCCTGGAGGAGAAGAGCCCCCGCGATGTAGTCCTCCGCCGCTGGCCGACACGGTTTTCCGAACGCAGCGAGGAGGAAAAGGAGCGCCTCGTCCGCGAGGATCCGTCCAGCGGCGACATCATATGCCGTTGTGAGGGGGTCACGCGGAGCGAGCTCCTACACGCACTGAACAACCCCCTGGGGGTGAACACGCTCGCCGGAATCAAGTTCCGCTGTGGGGCGATGATGGGCCGCTGCAGCGGAGGCTACTGCCTACCGCAGATCGTGGAGGTGTGGCAAGACGAGCTCGGCCGGGAGCCGGGTGAGCTCAAGCTTCGCGGCCGGTCGTCCCCTGCGTTCGTCGGGAGGCTGTTGGAGGAGGGAGATGGCGAGCCGAGCGCGTGAGCTGGATGTAGTGGTCATCGGAGGTGGGCCGGCCGGGCTGGCGGCCGCCGAGGCTGCGGCCGCCGAGGGCGCCCAGGTGGCCGTCGTGGACCGGAACCGACGCCTCGGGGGAATCCTGAACCAGTGCATCCACGACGGCTTTGGCGTGGAGGCGCTGGGCGAGCTGCTCACCGGGCCCGAGTTCGCCGAAGTCTACGTGCGAAGGTGCCTCGATGCCGGCGTGGAGGCACACCTGGACACCCTCGTTGCGGAGCTCACTCCAGAGAGGGAGTTGATCTGCACTACTTACGGATCGCGCTACCGTTTTCGGGCCAGAACGGTGGTGCTGGCCATGGGCTGTCGGGAGCGCACGCGCGGCATGCTACGCATCCCCGGCGCACGCCCTGCCGGAGTGTACACCGCCGGGACCGCACAGTGGCTCACCAACATTGCCAATGTGCGCGTGGGCCGACGCGTGGTCATCCTTGGCTCCGGCGACATAGGCCTGATCATGGCCCGCAGGCTCACGTGGGAGGGGGCGGAGGTCGTGGGGGTCGTGGAGATCCTGCCCTACCCGTCCGGACTTCCCCGTAACATCGTACAGTGCCTGCACGACTACGATATACCGCTTTACTTGTCCCATTCTATTACCTACATACACGGTGTGGGTCGGGTGGAAGGCGTGACCGTGAGCCAGTTTGATGAGTGCCGGCAGCCGCAGCCCGAGTCCAGTTTCGAGTTACCCTGCGATACATTACTCATTTCCGCCGGGCTAATCCCGGAAAACGAGCTCTCACGGCGCGCCGGGGTGGAGATGGACCCGCTGACGAAAGGGGCGGTGGTCGACGACCGCTGCATGACAAGCGTGCCGGGGGTCTTCTCCTGTGGCAACGTCCTGCACATACACGACTTAGCCGACTGGGCGGCCGAGGAGGGGGCGCGCGCAGGGCGCAATGCGGCTTTGTTTGCCTCTTCGACACCTTCACCCGCGCAGAGCCGGGTTCGCGTGCGACCGAGCACCGGCATTCGCTACGTCGTCCCCCAGCTGATCGACCGCGACTGCAAGGAGGTACTTCTCTCGTTCCGCGTGCGCGAGCCGGACAGAGACAGGACGGTGGAGCTCGTTTCCAAAGGGAGAGTGCTGGCTACGAAGAGACTGCGACACGTCCACCCCGCCACGCTCGTCCAGTGGAGGATCGCCGACGAGCTTGCCCCGCATGCCGAGCAATGGGAGGTGCGGCTCGCATGAAGAGAGCACACATCACCTGCGTTCTCTGCCCCAACGGGTGTGCGCTTGAAGTCCACGTCGAGGACCCACCGAGCGAGGACACCATCCGGGTCTCGGGAAACCTCTGCCAGAGAGGGGTTGAGTACGCCCTGGAGGAGATGGTCTCCCCGAAGCGGACCTTGACCACCTCGATCCTTGTGCGTGGCGGCGAGGAACGGCTGACGAGCGTGAAGACCGCCCAACCGATTCCACAGGAGTCGCTGCGCGAGGTGAGAGGGTCCCTGCGCGAGGTTCGCCTGCTTGCCCCGGTCGCCGTGGGCGACGTGGTGATGAGCGATGTCGCGGGAACCAGCGTGGTGGTGACCCGGTCCGTGGCCCCCCGAAGGCGAAGCCCGCCCGCCAGCGGCGACGAGCCTCAGCAAGAGAGAGGCGAGCAGCGCAGCTGAACGCCGGCTGCGCTTTGCCAGCACGGCCGGCGAGGGGCGCTTGCGTTGGGTGGCCGCTGTGTCCTATGTGTCGAACTCCACCAAGACCTTGATCGCGTCCTTCTGCTTGGATTCTTGAATCGCTTCCTTGACGCGGGCGAAGGGGAACACGTGCGTGATCAGCGGGCGGGCATCCAGGACCTTCTTGGCTACCAGCTCGTGCACCCTCTCCACCGCAAACAGCGAGGCATCGGCGGTGAGCAGGTCGACCTCACGGCGCACCAGGCTAATAAAATCGAATTCAACGGGCTGGGAAGGGATCCCCACGATCATCAGCCGGCCGGCCGAGCGGGCCAGGTAAACCGACTCGGATATGGTGTCCGGCCGGCCCACCGCTTCGATCACCAGGTCGGCCCCGCAACCGTCAGTCTCCTCCATCACAGTCTGTTTCAGGTTCTCATCGGGCGTGCGTACAACCCTGTGCGCGCCGAGCTGTCGGGCCAGTTCCAGGCGCCGCGTTCGGTGGCCCGAGATGATCACTTTCTGACAGCCGAACGCGATCAGGCTCTCCAAGATGAACAGCCCAATCGGGCCTGCTCCCATGACCACGGCGGTCTCCGACGGCGTCGGCGTTGCCCGGCAGACCGCATGGTAGCCGACTGCTGCAGGCTCCACGAGAGCAGCTTCCTGCAGGCTGAGGCCGTCCGGAGACCCGAACACGGAATAGCCAGGGAGCTTATAGTACTGGGCGTACACCCCGTCGGCTTCGATGCCAAGGTGTTGCCGCTGTTGACACACATTGTAGCGCCCGGATCGACAGGGCAGGCACTTCCCGCACACAATGATCGGCGAACTCACCACCGCCTGTCCTGGCTTGAGGTGCGTAACGCCATCCCCTACGGCTTCGACGATGCCGGAGGCCTCATGGCCCATGATGATTCCCGGTTTTGCTGGGAACGCGCCTTCCATCATGTGTGCATCCGTGCCGCAGACCGCAGCGTACCGCGTCCTTATCAGCACTTCATCGGGAGAGATCGATGGGACCGGAACGTCGACGAAGGCAACGTCGCCAGGCCCTGCGAACCTCAACGCTTGCATGGATTTCAAAGCTTCGCTCCTCTCGAGCTGCCGCGTGGCAACTCAGTGATCAGGGAGGGTAGGCAATCGTGTAGATATGCCGTCCGCCGTTGTGTGGTCCGCGAACGACGGCGTCGATCTCCTCCGCCGGCCGTTGGCTGACCTTCTCCGCAGGGGGAAGAACGCCGGGAGGGAATGCCTCCAGGATGTCGTCGTGTAGCTCAACAAGATAATCCAGGACCTGGCGAACTCCCCCGTAGGCCTTGTCCGGCGAGGCCAGGGAAGGGGAGCCCACAACGCCCTCAGGGCAGATGCAGACTTCCAGGCCGCCGAGTCCCACCTGCGCGTGCCCGGGGATGGGGCGCTGGTAGACGTCGCCTCCCATGTCCACGTGCCGCTTACCTTTGCCCCCCTTGAGGAACCCCGAAGGGTGCGTGTCCACCGCGTGCTCGAGCTCGATCATCTCCGGGAACAGGGCCATGGAGTACGACGTCTCGGCCTCGTCGGCATGCCGGAACGGAGTGTCGAAAGGCCCTCCATGCTCCTTGTCCTTCAAAAGGTCCGGGATCACAGTCGGCCAGTTGACAAACGCCAAAACAGCTGGCACCTGGTAGGTTTTCATGAACTGGTGCATGGCGTTTGGTATCACGTATTCCTGACCGTGCCCGTTGAGCAGTATCTGCTTCCGGAAACCGGCGTTCCACAGCCCGGCAATCACCGCACGCAGCAAAGCCGTGAACGTGTCCTCCGGCACAACTACGGTGCCCGGCATACCCAGATGCGACCAGGGATGGGACCCGTACCAGATAGGTTGGGCTACTGTACACCCTGTCTTCTGGGCGACGAGTTCAGCCATACGGGACACCAGGAATGTGTCCTCACCATACGGCGCGCCGTCCCCGTGGGCTTCCGTACTCCCCACGGGGACGATGATGACGTCGTTCACCTTCAGCCGCTCGCGCACCTGGCGGCCGGTCATGTTCTGGAAGTACACGCGGGAAGCCCGATCCATGTGGCCACCGTCCGGTGGTAGTTCCCACTCAGCCATCAGCGTTCCTCCTCTTGCACCTCGATCAAGATCTTCAGACCTTCGTACGCAGCCGCTGTGGCGAACGCCTTGCCCACCTGCTGGAAGGGGAAGCGGTGCGTCACGAGCTCCAGCGGGCGGATCTCCCCCCTCTCGATGCTCCGGCAGGCACGAGCGAAGTCATCCGCATCGTAGATGAACGATCCGATCACCGTGAGTTCTCGCCACACGACCCACTTCGTCTCCACCTGAGCGGCGTCCATGGGAATCCCTGTCAAGACTACGCGCCCCCCGGGGCGAGCCTGCGCCACCGCGGCGGGGACCGTGGCGGCGATGCCCGCGGTTTCGATCACCACGTCGTAAGTCCCTGTGGAGGCGGACGCCTCGGGGGTCAGCGTCCGGCGGGCGCCAAACCTCGCCGCCCAAGCGCGCCGCCCGCCCACCGGGTCGACGGCTGTGACCGCGGCTCCCTTCGCTGCCGCGCTGTGGACAGCCAGCACACCTATCGGCCCCGCTCCCAGCACGAGCACGCGGTCTTGGGAGCTCACGTTTCCCCGGCGCACAGCGCGCTCGGCGACAGCCACCGGCTCGATCAGGCAGGCCGCCGCCAGGTCGACGTCGTCGGGCAGTCGGCAGAGATACCGCTCGGGAACGATGACGTACTCGGCCAGGCACCCATCCACCGTGACCCCCAAACCCCGGCTGTGTGGACACAGGTTCTCCGCGCCCCTTTGGCACAGCTCGCACGATCCGCAGCTGAAGTTGGGGCGGAAGGTGACCGTCGCCCCCAGGGAGCGCTCGTCCACGCCGCGTCCTACGGCGTCGATCCGACCGGCACACTCGTGGCCCAACACAAACGGATAGCCCGCCGAGCGATGACCGCGGTAGAACTCGAGGTCAGTACCGCAGATGCCGACCCACCTCACCGCCACCCGCACCTCTCCGGGGCCTGGCTCGGGCACGAGTCGTTCCACGATCTCCAACTGCTCTGGGGCGACGAGCACACACGCCTTCATCGTCATCGCGCTATACCGGCACCCCTGCGTCCGTCGCGCCTGGACCGCCTTGCACTGCTTCCGGCAGGTACTTGCCGACCATCTCCAGGACTATGCTTGCCTGGTCTGCCATCGCCCTGCCCTCAGCAGCTGTGGTCCGAATTCCGTGTCCGGAGACGGCGGAGTTGCCCGTCTTCAGGTATACCGGCGAGGCAATCCGTACGATCTCGGGGGCCTCGTAGCTGCGGATGAACCCTCCTGAGGCTGGGGGGTTGTCCGTGTGCAGATCCAGCGGCACGTTCACCGCGCGGCGGAGCGCGCCCAGCATCGGAAGCTGAAGATCGCGAACAGGGTTGATTGAATCGGCGCCCAGCATCTCCAGCACCTTGAACGATGCCGGGTTGGCGTGCCCGCAGTGAGCGGATACCTTGAACTTCACGTCGGAGGGTAGCTCAGCGGCTTTGCGCATCTGCACCAGCGCCCACAGCAAACCCTCGTCGTAGACGAGGATCCCACGGCATCCCACCGACAGAGCGCGCTTGACGTCCTCCACGGCGCGCACCAGCTGTTCCATGCCCCGCAACCGATATGCAATGCGCACGCCTTGCGGGGTGTGCACGGTAGCCCCAGTGTCGTAGGGGGCCCGGGGCCCGACGGACAGGTTGAGCGACACGCCCCGCTCCTTGGCGAGCGCCGTGTAGTCACGCAGCTCGCTCAGGGTGTGGCGGAATATTCCGTATGTTTCGTCCACTCGGTTGATCGTCACGCCGAGCTCGTCTGCCCGCTTGATCAGCGCCTCGAAGGCCTCGAAGGAGTTCACGGTGGGCACCTCGATGCGAAAGTGAGCTCCGTCGGAGAACGTCTTGCCCGAGGTCTCCAGCGTGTACAGGTCCCCCTGGGGGAGCCCGAGCCTCTTCATGCTTCTTCGCGTCTCATCGAACATCCAGGACCTCCTTGCTGGCTATGCCTCCGGTTGTTTCCTGTGGCTGGGCAGCGGCGGGCAATACACCCACACGAGCTTCAGCGGCTCGTCACCTGTGTTGACAATGGAGTGACGGACCCCCGGAGGCATGTAGATGGCCATGCCCGGGACCAGGTCCTGCTCGCCCTCCGCGGTGATGAGACGTCCCTTGCCACTGACGATGTACATCCCTTCTTCCGTGCCTTCGTGTGCGTGCTCGGGGATCTGGCTGCCCACATCGGTGACGTTCTGCCCCATGGCAAAGCCGCGTGCCCCCACGCTCAGCTCCGACAGCAGCACCTTGGAAGTCCGGCTGGGGATGCGCTTCACGCCTTCGACCGCTGCTGCGTCAACAACGTAGTTCATCCTCTCTCCTTTCCGGCAGCCGTCCCAAGCCGCCGCCGACTAGAACTTGTCCCTGTCAAGGTCGACCTCCCAGATCTTGCGCAACTTCTCATGGTCAACATCGAAAACCGCGTTGTGCGGCGGTAGCGGTTCCAAACGCATGAACTCAGGGACGTCGCAGAACCTCTCCGAACGGCCGGCGTCGTCATTGAACGCCCTCTCGGTCGCCAGCGTGTTCGCCGCGGCAGCGACAATCTCGGAAAACGAAACTCCCCAGCCGAACCGGCCGTTGAGAAGCTCAGCCAGAAGGCCCGGCTCACTTACGAACGGGCCGCGGGCGAACAGGCACAGCCCCATCATGTCTAGTATCGCAGCCCTAATCTGAAGCGCATGAGAGTTCTCCAGCTGTCTTTCGGCCGACAGCGGGTCGATAGTCTTCCACGTGCCAAAAGCATTTCCTGCAGTATGATCGGCGCCCATCGGCGAGGTCACGTACGTGACCCCGTTGCCCTTTAGGGCGCGGGGATCGTAGCCGGGGATGCCTTGGCCGTTGACTGCCGGAACGCGCCTGATACCGAGCGCCCGACCAGCGAAGGCGACTCCCTGGCCGAGGATCCGTCCCAGAGGCGTCCCCTGGGAGATCTCCTCAAGTAGCGCCGCCGCTTTCTCCACATCGCCGAACTCCGCCAGGCCGGCCTCCATGGCCACGCCGAGTACACAGCCCATCTCTATGCTGTCGAGGCCGCTTGCGTTGCACAGGTGGTTCAGGTGGGCGATCCCGTCCAAGGAACGCACCCCACAGTTCGATCCGAGAAGGGCGATGGTCTCGTACTGAAGCGTGGCTACGACCTGACGGCCCTGCAGATCAGGGAACACGTTGGAGCACCTGATCACGCATCCACTCATACAGGGCACACCAGAACGACCTTCACCTCCTCTCTTGGCGATGGTCTTTGCCAGGCAGTCTCCGTCGATGTTCTCCACCGCGTCGAACGAACCCTGGCGGAAGCTGTGGGTCGGCAGCAGTCCGAGCTCGTTTGCCGTGGCGACAATCCCGGCAGTGCCATGCTTCCTCCGCCCTTCTATCTTCGGGTCGTCCAGCAGGGCCTGGGCAAACCGGCGAGCCGCTTCCTTGAGCCGCGCGGGGTCCGCGCCGCGGGCGTTCTCGCCCCCCTGATCATCGATGACCACCGCCTTGATCCCTTTGGATCCCATCACAGCACCCAGGCCACCCCGTGCCGCATAGCGCACCTGGACTCCACTGGAGTCAGTGGTCGCCACGCCGGCCGCCGCCATCATCATTTCGCCGGCGGGGCCGATGACCAGGAGGCCACAGGAAGGCCCAAAGCGCTCTCTCAGCTCGGCAAACGTCTGGTGCACCGAACGGCCGCCAAGGTGGGCTCCGTCGATCCACTTGGCACCGCTTCTGTCGAGGTGGAGTATTCGTGCCTTGTTCTCGTCGGGGGCGTCCTCGACGATCAACGCCCGCACACCCGTCCGCGCGAGCTTCTGGCCGGCTTCTCCCCCGACGTTCGCCTCTTTGATGGCGCCGGTAAGGGGACTCTTGCCGCCCACGGAAAGCCTCCCGGAAGCGGTCACCGCTGTTCCGCCAAGCCATCCGGGGGCGAACACGAGCAGGTTTCCCCGCCCGAGCGGCTCACATATCGGGGCAACCTCGCGGGAGATCACCTTGGCCACAAGCTGGCGCCCGCCCCAACGGCGCATGTACTCGGGCACCGGTGCAGTTTCTATCCTTCCAGTCCGGGCGTTCACCCTAACCACGCGTTCCATGTTCCCTCCTAGCGCCACGCAGCACTCTCGTCGATCCATACAGATCCGGCGCGGTGGCCCTCAGCGATAGCCTCACAGATCCCCCGTGCGCTGTACGCGTCCCCCACAACCATTACGGGAACACCGGCCCGCTGCAGTCCACACTCCAAAGATCGATCAGGGTCTCTGCCCACCGCCACCACAACCAGGTCGGCCGGCCGCTCTTGCCTCCCCATATCTCCGTCGACCACTAGCTTCCCCTCCGCTATCCGCTCAACCCGCGTCGCCGCGCTCAGCTCGACTCCTTGGGCCTCCAACCTGTCCAGCAGGTCGGTCCGCGTGATCGGCTCGCAGTCCAGCGCGATCGTCTGTTCTAACTCGAACAGCACCGTGGAGTCTGCGCTTTCCGCACAGAAGGAAGCTGTCTCGCACCCCACCATGCCTCCACCGATCACAACCACACGACGCCCGTGGGGAGTGACCTCACCGGCGAGAACCATCTCCGCCGGAACGACGTGCGGCAAGTCCCCTCCGGGAACGGTGAGCCGTCTAGCAGTCCCCCCGGTGGCGAGGATGACCGCGTGGGGGCGGAGGGCGAGCACTCCCTCCACCGTCGCTTGCGTTTTCGTCCGCACCTCGACCGTGTCGGGGAGATTGTTGGTGAGATCTTCGATCAGCCACCAGATCTTCTCCTTGTGGGGCGGCGCGGCGGCCAGACGCAGAAGCCCTCCCAGGGTGGGACCAGCCTCCAGGAGCGTCACCCGGTGGCCGCCCTGCCCCGCCGCCCTGGCTGCCGCCAGGCCCGCCGGCCCGGCGCCCACGACCACCACGTGTTTGGACGCCGAGGGAGGGGGCGCAGGCTTGGCTTCTTCCCCCACTGTGGGGTTCACCGAGCAGCGGATGGGAAGGTCGTCGAACACCCGATGCCGCACACACCGGTTGCAGGAGATGCAGCGTTGGACGGCTGTCTCCTGTCCGGCCTCGACCTTTCGCGGCCAGTCTGGGTCGGCGATCAGCCCTCGTCCAATGGCCACGAGGTCAACTCCCGTCTCGGCCAGCACACGCTCGGCTGTGGCAGGAGTGCGTATCACCCCAACCGCGATCACCGGGACTGTGACAGCACGGCGTACCTCCTGTGCCAGATGCGCTCGCCATGCCTCAGGATAGGACATCGGCTCCAGCTGCGTCTCGGGGTTGGCGGCGGTGCCCGCTGTCACGTGAAGCGCGTCCACGCCTACATCTGTGAGCCTCTGCGCCAGCGCCACGGACTCGACAATGGAGCGACCGCCGGGCAGGTACTCCTCGCCGCTGATCCTGAACAAAACAGGGTAGGATGGGCCCACAGCTCTGCGGACGGCGCACACCACCTGCAAGGCAAACCGCCAGCGGTTCTCTGGGATGCCGCCGTAGAAGTCGCCGCGTCGGTTCGTCCGTGGGGACAGGAACTGGGCGATCAGGTAGCCGTGTGCCCCGTGGATCTCCACAGCGTGGAAGCCGGCCCGCTGGGCGCGGGCGGCAGCCCGGGCGTACGACTCGATGAGCTGTTCCAGTTCGTCTGCTGTCACCGGTCGCGACCTGGGTGCCCTGCTGTCCCAACCCACCCCGGAAGGCGAGATCGCCTCAGTTCCGGTTCGCTCTGGGCGGGCGACGCCACCGGCGTGGTTGATCTGGATGGCTGCCCGCGCCCCGGCCTGGTCGATCGCTCGCACAAGGTGGTGCAGCCCGGGCACATAACGGTCGTGGTCGATGCGCAGCTGAGTGGCGCCATTGCTCCCCCTCGGATAGTCAACGGTGGAGTTCTCCACGATGACCAGCCCCGCCCCTCCCCACGCCCGGCGCGCGTAGTAGGAGATCAGCCGCTCGCTCGGCTCGCCGCAGGCCGAGGCGAAATTGGTGGCCATGGCCGGCATAACGATACGGTTCCTGATACGGAGACCGTTGATCGAAATGGGCTCAAACAGCCGTTTGCGCAGCACTAGAGTCGCACCACCTATCCCCCCAGATAGAGGCGCTTCACGGCCTCGTTGTTTCGGATCTCGTCTGCGGGACCCTCATGCTTGTTCTTCCCCGTGTCCAGGACGTAGGCGTAGTCGGACATCTTCAGGCTACGTTCGGCGTTCTGCTCGACAATGAGCATGGTGCTGCCCGCAGCCTTGATCTCCTCAATCTTGTCGAACACCTCGTTCGCCATGATCGGCGACAGCCCGAGCGAGGGCTCGTCGAGGAGCATCAGCCGTGGATTGAGAAGCATCGCTCGTCCCATCTCCAGCGTTTGCATCTCGCCACCGCTCAGGCTGCCCCCTTTTTGCCTGGCCCGCTCCCGCAGGAGCGGAAACAGCGCGTACACTCTCTCCAAATCCTGCTGGATGCCCTTACGGTCGCGACGGATGTAGGCTCCCAACTCCAGGTTCTCCCTGACGGTCATCAGCGGAAACACGTGCCGTCCCTGCGGCACGAACGCCATCCCCTTGCGGAGGAGTTGCCCAGGCGTGGCGTTGGTGACATCCTCCCCGTCGAAGAAGACGTTGCCAGATCGCACGCGAAGGATGCCGAACAGCGTTCTGAACACGGTGGTCTTGCCTGAACCGTTGGGACCGATGATCGACACCATCTGCCCCTCATCGACCTTCAGCGAGACCCCATTGAGAATGTCCAGCTCCTTGGAGTACCCCGCTACGATGTTCTGCACGTCGAGCAGTGCCACGTCACCCTCCAAAGTAGGCCGCGAGGACCTGTTTGTTGTTCTGGATCTCTTCGCAAGATCCCTCGGCGATCTTCTTCCCGTTGTCCAGTACGACGACACGAGTGCACAGACTCATTATCATGCGCATGTTATGCTCAATGACCAGGAAACTACAGCCACGCTCGTTGAGCTCCACCAGGCGCCGCGCTATCTCGTTGGCCAGAGAGGCATTGACCCCCGCCAGCGGCTCGTCGAGCATGATCAGCTTCGGATCGGACATCAGCACCATCCCCAGGTCCAGGAGCTTCTGCTGTCCGTAGGACAGGTTCTTGGCCAGCTGGTCCTTGAGGTGGATGATGTTGAGGAACTCGAGCAGCTCCAGCGCCTTTCGCACGTCTTCCGTTTCATCCCGTTTGAACAAGCGGGAGAGCAGGGTCCCCTCGCTCTCCTGGATCGCCATGATCATGTTGTCCAGCACCGTCATCCCCGGAAACAGCTGTACCAACTGGAACGTGCGGCCGATGCCCTGCCTGTACACACCGTGTGGCTTCATCCCCGTGATCCGGGTTCCCATGAAGTAGACGTCGCCCGAAGTGCACCGCTGTATCCCGGTGATGCAGTCGAACAACGTTGTCTTGCCTGAGCCGTTCGGGCCTATCAGCCCTAGGAGTTCCCCCTCCCGAACCTCCAGATCCACACCCGCGACAGCCTCGAGCTGGTAGAATCTCTTTTTCAGCTCCCTGACCTCAAGGATGTTTTTCATCTCATCGACCTCATTTCGTGAGCTGAGGGGGATTGCGTCTGAGCACGCGCCGGAAGAAGGGATCGGTCAGGCCTACAATCCCGCTGGGCTGGAACAACACAATCAGCAGGGTGACTGCCGCAAAGATGACCCCATACAGCTGCTGGGCACCACGGAGGAACTCCGGCATCAACATGACGATGATCACCCCGACGAACGGCCCCTCGAATCGCCCAGTCCCGCCGATCAAGAGCATGATCAGAAACCAGAACGACTCGTGCACCGGGAACGACGTCGGGTCGATAAACCGCATGAGCGGAGCGAGCAACCCTCCAGCGACTCCAGCATAGGCCCCTCCTATGGCGAACGCGAGGAGCTTGTAGGCCAACTGGCTTACCCCCACCATCTCGGCCCTCATCTCGTTCTCCCGTATGGCCTTGAACGCCCTCCCCCAACGGGAATTGAGGACCCAAAGCAAAATGGCTGTCAGCAAGACCAAGAACCCCGCCACCAGCAGAAAGAACTCCATGTCTGACGCCAAGCTCAGGCCAAACAACTGGGGCCGGGGGATTCTCGGCAGCCCCGCAAACCCTCCGGTTATCCGAGACTCGTTCGACAGGAACAGATACACAACCGCGCCGAAGCCCAGCGTCACCAGGGCCAGGTACTGCCGCTTGACACGCAGCGCCGGCAGTCCCAGCAAAAGTCCCATGACGAAGGCAATAAGTGCTCCCAGCGGCAACGCAAGCCAGAACGAATGGCCGGCCCGCATCATCAGAGCCACCGTGTACGCGCCGATGCCCATGAACGCAGCGTGCCCCAGGGACACCTGTCCTGCGTACCCCAGGGTGAGATTCAGACCCATTGTGGCGATGATGTAGACACATGTCAGGGACGCAATGTAGATGAAGCGCGGGTCGTCACCCATCAACACAGCGAGCAACGCTGGCAGGCCGATAACGATAGACCACCGGAGGATTCGCCCCACGGTCCAGTTGCGCGTCGGTTGGTATTTCATAATCCTACCTCATCTCCGTTCCCAACAGACCCTCTTTGCGAACCAAAATGACGGCGATCAGCACCAGCAGGACGAAGGCCTCACGATACTGCGTCGAAAGGTACGCAGAACCGAACGTCTCCATGATCCCCACCAGGAACCCCCCCAGCAGAGCCCCTCTGATCTGATTGAATCCCCCGATACAGGCCGAGTAAAAGGCCCTCAACCCGAGCGTGGCCCCCATGTCGTAGCGCACCATGTACAGCGGGGCGATGAGCATGGCGGCGAACACCACGAGAATAGCGTTGATCACGAACACCAAGGTTGTGACCCGCGATATGTCTATGCCCAACACCCGCGCAGCGTCCCTGTTCTGGGCTACCGCCTGCATGGCCTTCCCTGGCTTCGTCCGTTGGATGAACAGGTTCAACGCGAGGATGAGACTGGCCGCTATGACGATCGTCCACACGTTGTGCTGCGAGAGCACCACTGAACCTATCCGATAGGGCATAAGGCCAAACAACTGGGGGAAGACCCTCGTTTGTGCAGACCAGAAAGTTGCCACCGCGTTGCTCGCCAAGAAGCCCAACGCGATGGTGGCGACGACGAGCGTCGATCGCGAGCGCGTCCTCAGAGGTTGGATGAACCCCTGTTTGACTGCGAAGCCCAGCAGGAAACCGGAAGCCGCGATCGTCGCCAGCAACGCCCAGACGAAGGGGACGTTCAACCCCAGGAAGATCAGGATCAACACGGCGGAAACGGTGATGAAGTCGCCCTGGGCCAAGTTCACCGTACCCGAGGCCTGCCAGAGCAGCGTGTAGCCCATGGCTACCAGTGCGTAAATGGCGCCGATGGCTATACCCGATACCATTAGTTGGATGAACATGACCACCTCTGTCCCGACAAGGTCTCCAACACAGAACGTGTCTCTGCCACCGTCAGCTGTCCGGGCACCACTCCGCCCTGAACGGCACAGTAGGTGAACGACCCTCCCAGCAGACACCCAAGAGGCCTCGCAGGAGCCCCATGTGCTCCCAACGCAATCGCGGCGAACGGAACCTCCAATGAATCCGACATTCGAAGCGCTGTGGACAAGACCACCAGCAGGTCCTCGTAGGAGGTAGCGCGCACCGCGAGTTTAATCAAGTCAGGCTCCAGCTCAGCGATAGACCGCAGGCCTCCCACGAGCTCGTCCTCCGGCGGCGTGCGGTGCATGTTTTCGTAGCCGACGAGGACAGGCGTGCCGCGCCTGCGTGCGTCCCAGAGCAGCTGCGTTCGCAGGTCCGGATCGGTGAAAAACTCGATGTCGACCGCTGTGGCCCCAGCAGCGACCGCCAGCTGCAGCCGTGCCACGCGCTCCTGCTCCGTGCCGAGGAATCCACCCCCGAACGCGGGAGTTCGGCAAGCGACTATGTGCGGTACGGTGACGGCGCCGATCACTTCGGATATTTCTTCTCTGCTGCCCAAGCGGTCGACCCGCAGCTCCACGCAGTCGGCTCCCGCATCCACGGCGACCGCCGCTCCGCCTATCATCTCCTCCACACTGCTCCCCGCCGCTGTGACCACCATCACCGGACGCTCCCCGATCACAAGATCGCCGAGTCGGGCCAGCTTCATCTGTCGGCCCCCTCGACCAACGACCGCTCGTACTTGTCGTTCCGCACGATCGACACTTCGATCCCCGATCCACGCAGGATCTTCACGGTGTGCCTCAGGCGGGGCGGGATGAACACCGTGGCGGGGCTCTCCACAACGTAGACCTCGTCGCCCAATGTGACCTCGAACGTGATCCCCGCAGTGGGGAACACGTAGGCCTGGGATACCTCGTGCGAGTGAGGAGCCACGTAATCCGGCCCTGGAGGATCCTTCACCTCGATGTGGTGGATGAAGATGTTCAGGTCCGCCTCTTCAACCATGTCCGTGTTCAGGAAGGCCATCAGGGGGCCGAGGGTGTCCATCGCCGCGCGATCGTGATGGACCAACGGCCGTTCCGCCCAATCGAAGGGCCTTACGATGTACTTCTCATTGTGCGCCATATCTCTCCATCACCGCCTCAGCCGTAGTACCCCTTGCGGAGGATGCAGACCTCGATCCCCTTGCCGCTCAGGATCTTCAGGTTGTGTGCCAGCCCCGGCGGGATGAACACAGTGGCCGGGCTGTCAGCCTGATAGGTCTCCTCCCCCAGGATCACCTCGAACTGTAGTCCTGCCTGCGGGAAGACGTAGGCCTGGGAGACATCGTGTGTGTGCACCTCGACGTAGTCAGGGCCGGTGCCCCCTTCCACCTCTATGTAGTGCACGAAGATGTTCAGGTCCGCTCCATCAGCCATCTCTCGATTGAGAAACGCCACCAGCGGCCCCAGCTCTCCCAGTCCGGCCGTGCTGTGAAATGCAAGATCGCGGTCCTTCCACTCCACCGGTTTGACTATCAGTCGTTCGTACTTGCCCATTAGTCGGTCCTTTCTTCGCCATGCTCCTGTGCCTTGGCCATCATCGCGTGATCGAGCAACGTCAGAGCCATCATTGCCTCGGCGATGGGCACAAGACGGGGCACGATCGTTGGGTCGGTGGCGGTCTTGCACCGGAAGGTCGTCGATTCCCGCTTGACCATGTCGAGCGTGTCCTGGGCGATCCCGATCGTCGGCGTCGGCTTGATCGCCACCCGCGCGACTATCGCTTCCCCGTTGGTCACGCCTCCCAAGATGCCGCCGGCGTGATTGGTGCGGAAGCGCACGCGCTGTCCATCTAGGAACGGGATGTCGTTGTTGGAGCTGCCGGACATCTCCGCTGCCTTGAACCCAGCGCCGATCTCCACACCTTTTACGCTCCCGATGCTCATCATCGCCCGAGCCAAGTCAGCATCGATCTTGTCGAACACTGGCTCCCCCCAACCGGGAGGGACGCCGCTGGCGATAGCCTCCACCACGCCGCCCAGACTGTCGCCCCTCTCCTTGGCCGCCAGGGCCTGTTGCAGCATTTGGCGCGCCGCTTCAGCGTCGGGGCACCGCACCGGCGGGTCGTCGCAGTGTTCGCGGATCTGTCCGTAGAGCAGTTCCGGGCACTCCACTCCGCCCAGCGCCTTCGTGTAGGCGACGATCTCCACTCCCATCTCCTTGAGCAGCTTCTTGGCGATCGCGCCTGCCGCCACCCGCATTGCCGTCTCGCGGCCGTTGGCCCGTCCGTCCGCTCTCCAATCTCGGTGAACGCCGAACTTGGCGAAGTACGTGTAGGTCGCGTGCCCCGGCTTAATGACGTCCTTTTCGGCATTGTAGACAGCGATGCGCTCCGGAGTGGCCCACTCGTTGTCGATCACCAGCGCTATCGGGGCACCGGTCGTAACATCATCGATCACCCCTGTCAGTATCCTGACTCGATCTGATTCCTGCCGCGGCGTGGCGATCTCGCTCTGTCCAGGTCTTCGCCGGTCGAGGTCGTGCTGGATGTCGGCCTCGCACAGGGGCAATCCGGCGGGAACTCCTTCAACGATGCCCGCCAGGGCTTCTCCATACGCTTCACCGGCTGTCGTCACTCTGAATAGCCTTCCGTAGGTGTTTCCAAGCATATCAGCCCTCCGCCAATATCTGCGCGCCCAGTTCGCGCATAGAGGAGACGAAAGATGGGTAAGTCACCTGCACACACTCGGCGCTCTCGATTCGCGTCGTCCCAGAGGCGACCAGGCCGGCTACGGCCAGCGCCATGACCACCCGATGATCGTTGTGCCCGTTCACGTCAGCACCGTGCAGCTCGCTTTGGTGGATTACCAACCCGTCGGGTCTCATCTGGATATCCGCTCCCATCTTGGATAGCTCTTCATACATGACCGCTATCCGGTCCGTCTCCTTGATCCTCGCCATAGCTGCGTTGATCAGCTCGGTGGTCCCCTCGGCGACGCAACCTAAGACGGCGAGTATCGGCAGGGCGTCTGGGGCGCCGGAAAGGTCGATGGAGAGGCTCTTCAGGGTTGCGTGTGGGTGGATGGTGACCGACAAGCCATCTACCTCGAAGGACGCCCCCATCTGCGACAGGAAGTCAAACAGCACCTTGTCTCCCTGGGTATCGCCAAAATCGAGCCCGTGCAGCACGACATCTTCTCCTGCGGCCAGGACAGCAGCACAGGTGGGGAATGCCGCGGACGAGAAGTCCGCCGCTATGGTTCGTTCGACCGACCGATACCTCTGCCCTCCGGGGATGTCGAACTGGGTCAGGCCATCGTTGGCAGTTACAGCAACACCACAGGCCGCCAACCAGTCCATCGTCATCCGCACGTAGCCCTGCTCGTTCATTGTCCCGTCCACAGCCAAATGCGCAGCCTTGCTGGCCAGCGGGCATCCGACCAGGAGCGGCGTCAAGTAGATGGAGGTGGTTCCGTCGACGCTGGCCTGCCCCCCCTGTATCGGTCCGTGCACTGTGAGCGGCGCAGTACCGCGCGGACCCGTGCTCGCCGTCATCGCCCCCAGCTGTTCGAGCGATGCCAACAGAGGACCGAAAGGTCGCGTGCGGATGCTCGCGTCACCGTCGAAGCTGACGGGAGCGTTGCCCGCTGCGCACACGCCGATCAGGTTCCCCAGCGTCGTGCCTGAGTTGCCCACATTCAGCGACTGGGGAGCTGTGGGTAGCCGCCCGGCGATCCCCTTGACCGTCCATCGGTCTGGCGAGCGCTCGATCGTTGCCCCTAGGGCCTCGCAGCATTGCACGGCTGACAAGGTGTCTGCCGCTTCCAATGGGTTGTACAGGACCGACGTTCCTTCCCCAAGCGTGCTCAGAATGACCCCACGTATTGTGTGCGACTTCGACGCGGGGACCCTGACTTCGCCCCTGAGGCTAGATCGCGTCACTGAAAGCATCACGCTCGCCACCCCCAACACAGTTCCACGCGCACTGTTCCCCTGGCATGCTCGCCCAGTCAGGAGGGGCGAGCCGGCGGGGCGTGTAGCTCCACGGCCGGCTCGCCCTTCTGCCTACTTCGTACTACTCCTGCGAAGGAATGATGTCGACGATGACCTGCTCGCCACCCTCAATCTTCACCAAGAAGAAGTCACGGTCCACCGTGCCGTCCTCGCGATAAGAGGTGTTCATGAAGACGCGTGGCTCCATCTCCGTCGTGATAGTGTTCTCGTGCAGCCACTGCCGCACGAGCTCCTGATCGAACTCGCCCACCTGCTCGATAGCCGTCTTGAGCGTGTACACGGCCACATACCCCTTCATCGCGTCGTGCGATGGGGTCTCACCGTGCAGGAGCTGGAAGGTGTCCGAGAAGTCCTTGATCGGCGGGTACGCATACGACCAAGTCGCTGCTCCCATTACGCCTTCCATCGCCTCGCCACCGAGGCTGAGAGCGTAGGAGCTGAGGAGCGGGCTGTAGCCGAAGACTCTCAGATCGACGCCCAGCATACGCAGCTGGATCATGAATCGGGCGTTCTCCTCTTCGTGACCATAGAGGAAGATCGAGTCGACTCCCAGCCGCTGAATGCGCGAAATCTCGCCTGCAAAGTCTGCCTGCCCGGTCTCGATTGCGATGCCGGTGAAGTCGATGCCGTACTCGTCGGCAGCAGGTTCCATGATGGCGCGGCCGTCGGCACCCATCTCGTCGTTGGTGTACACCATGACCAGGTTGGCAATTCCCTGCTCCTCGACCATCCACCTGAGGAACCATGGGAAGACGTTCTTATTTATGGGGGAGGTGGCGAAGATGTTGTCGTTGCCCTGCTCATAGATGCTCGTCGCCGTGGACCCGACGAACTGGGGGATCCCTGCTTCACGGAGAATGTCCATGTTCGCGATCGTGGACGAGCTGAACACGGTTCCGAATACAGCAAACGGCGCTCTGGATACAGCGTACCTCATCGCGGTGATGGACACGGGCGGGCGACTCTCAGTATCCACAGTGAAGTGTCCGATCTGACGCCCCAAGATCCCTCCGGCGTTGTTGATCTCGCTAATCGCCATTACGACGCCGTTCCGCCAGTGCGCGCCGTGTGTGGCCCCGGCCCCGCTTATCTCGCACACTATTGCCAACTCCACTATCTCAGTTTCCTGTGCAACCAGTGTCCCACTGAACAAGGTCGCAATGCCCAACGCAACCAGCACACCCATCAAACCATACCTACGAAACATGTTGGACCTCCTTGGCTACTTGTCTATCCGGACACGCCATTCGTTCGATCGTCTCGCCTCGCGGCTACTACCACCCCCTTCTCCCTGAGCAGATTGGAGAACACTCATAGTGGGAGCATCGAGTCAGCAGCACTTCCCTAGCCGAACACGTGGTGGTGCCGACAACCCAACGTAGTGACAAAGACATGGTCTTGCGGAGTGCGAGGACAATTCACAGAGGTGTATCGACATAGTCGATATCGCCTTCACATAGTGCATGGTGTTGCCATACTAGCGGGGCCCAGCAGCGAGTTCAAGCTGAGCACTACAGCAAACAACTGCTTATCGACGAACTACTACCACCAACGGAGACTTCCAACGGGGCAGCAGGGAGATCGAAGCCTTAGCTTTGTTCTGAGCCTGCCCACGCTTCCAATCATACGGCCTACCTGGCCCTACTGCCGCCTGTACCCAACGCCACGCCCACGGTTTGACCTCTGCACCCTCCTGTGCTGAGCTGAAGGACGCAGACACCAGGATGTGGGCCGACTGCAGCGCCGCAACCATAGAGACGGTGTTGCGTAGCATTGCAGTGCACTTCTGGATCCGCACAATGCCGCGTCTGCCTCTCCTGTGCCCCTTGGCCATGTATGAAGGCTTTGTGCTGGTCGCACCTTAGTATGCGGCGCTGGCCGTTCCATCATGCTGACAAGGAAGAATCCGTCATGGGCTGGAGGGAACGGACGCCCTTACATGAAGGGCACACGAGCGATCTGCAAAGCTTCCACAGGAGCTGATGAGACCCAAGCTGGACGAGACCCAACTATGTGCGAGAAGAGACAACGTCTACGATCAAAGCTCTTCTGCCATGGCTCCGTTGCAACGTCCACGTTCACCCCTCACCCTCCTGCGCCTGTGCCAACAGGTCGCCAAACGCTCCCGCCCCTTGGTAGCCCTCCGCCCGGGCGATCTCCCGCCCCGCCGAGTCCAACAGCACGAACGTGGGGACACCCCACACACGGTGCTCTCGGGTGGCCTTCTCGGTCTCGGCATCCCCAACGTGCGTAAGGTCCACCTTCACCAAACGAACGCCGCTCGCTTCTGCGACCACCCGTTCGTCTCGGAACGTACTGTGGTCCATCTCCCGACAGGGGGCGCACCAGTCAGCGGAGAAATAGAGGAGCACAGGTCCCCCGCCCTCGCTCACTGCCTCGGGGAAGAACTCCTCCCAGGAAAGCTTGTCCCCGGCCTCTACTTCCGGCGGCAGAACCAGCACAACCGCTGCGGCCACCCCGCCAGCGAAAACGAGGAGCCGAGTCGCCAGCAGTCCCCACCCCGAGCGGCCAGGGACCGCCAACCACCCCAGATACACCCCTCCCAGCAAGACCAAGGCTGCGGCAGTCCACCGCGTGGCCTCCGCCGGCAGCAGGGGCGACACGAAGTACAAGGCCGCCCCCAACAGGATCACCCCGAGGAGCCGCTCCACCCACACAGTCCACATCCCCCCCCGCGGCAGCTTGCTCAGGCGCCCCGAAAGGAGCGCCAGGACCAGGTACGGGGCGCCCAGGCCCAGAGACAGCGCGCCGAACATGCTCATCCCCACCCATGGGTCTCCGGTAGCACCGACATAGGCAAGCAATGCCGCCGAGATCGGCGCCACGCACGGAGCAGCCACCACTCCAGCGACCATCCCCATGGCCAGAGCCCCCGGCACCCCTGAACGGGCTCTCCCCGTCACTGCTCTGGTCAGCGCCACCGGAGGGCGAATCTGGTACACGCCGAGCAAACTCAAACTGAGTAGCACCATCACCGCAGCCACGGTGGCCAAAACAGCGGGGTTCTGCAGCACCGAGCCCAACAGTCGCCCGGTGAGCGCTGCTGCCGTCCCCAATGCGGAATACGTGATGACTATTCCCAGCTGGTAGGAGAGCGCCATGAGGACGATCCGACGGCCCTGCCCGCCGGCCTGCTGTCCGAAGTACCCCACGGTGATCGGGATCATCGGGTAGACGCACGGAGTCAAGTTGAGACCTATGCCGAGCACGAACACCACGACCAAGGCAAGCAGCATCCCTCGCTCCCCCACGAGCCGGGCAACCATGTTGTCCTCCAACGGCTCAGCGGAAGCCTGCGGCGCCGACCCCTCTCCTTCCACCGGCGCCCCGATGCGCACTACCAACACCACCTCACACGAGGCAGGCGGAAGGCAAACTTCGTCATCGCACGCCTGGTAGGCCAAGGCTAGGGCAAGCTCTCCTGACCCCGCCGTCTCCGCGGAGGCAGTAATCGTCGCCTGCAGGGTGAACTCGTCTTCGTAGACCGCCAACTCCTGACCGGCAAACCCAAAACGCTTGTAGGTCGGCTGCGGATACCGCACCTCCGTGAGCTCGATTCCCGGGGGACCCTCCAGTGCAAGCTCGGTAGGGATGAGCGTGGGGAGGCTCGGCTGGTGAGAGTTCACGTGCCATCCTGGAGTGACCTCGGCGTGTACCGCGATCTCTGCGCTGCCCCCGGCGGGAACCTCTACCTCCTCCGGTTCCACCGCCAGCCGCACCACATCCTGTGCTGGCTGCGCGCCTCCTGCCATCCAAGTGAAGCACACTACGGCCGCTGTAACGGCCCAACCGTTTCCCCTCACCCTACCCTCACCCCCGACTTCCTCACCGTCCAATGTAGCGCGGGTCCGCCCCAGCCTCCAGGACACGCTTCCCCGACGGCCGGCGGACCCGCGCTACATTGGAGGGCCAGGGCGCACTTGTCTACGAACCTATCTTCAATGCATGCATCCCACCACAGCCGCCCTGGGTCAACGGAGTCTCGCACATTCCTCGGTAGCAGGCACCTCTGGTGGTGATCCCGTAAGTTTCAGGATCGACCCCCTGCTCCTTTAACTCGGCGGCCACATAGTAATCACCGTGGACGAACTGCAGCCATTGCAGCACCGCATCTTGCGTCTCCTCCAGGGTGAACTCTCCCTCGACGGTCATGTACGCGGCCAGCCCACGCGCCGTCCTCACCAAGTTGCAAAGAAGATTCGAGCCCTCACAGCAACAGTGGGGAAGGCGGTAGTCGTCGCAGCACGGTGCCACAAGCTCCGTCAACGCTTCTCGCACAATGGCCATCTCTGCAGCCGACAGCTGGCCGTAAATCTGGTAGTTCCACTCAAGGAAGAGCTCCGCGTTCTCCCACGCAAGTGGAATCCCATAGACTGTCTCCGTTCCTGCAGCAGGCACTACCTCATCGTAGACCCCCTCCAGCCCGTCGGCGCCCTGGCCCCCCCATACAAACACGCTAACCAAGGCCACTGCTACCGCGGCTGTGAGCGTCACCAGCCCAGGCATCCACCAGCGCAACACCATCGTCCTCACCTGCGCCTCCCTTCTCACTAGCCATCCTCCTCCCCCACTCGGGGTGGGTCAGTCGAGCTTCCCCCACCGTGCCACTTGCCTGTGAAGATCCGATGGAACCCTCGTGCAGCTTCTCGGGGGTGCGTTCGGCAGTGCTTGACTCAACCGGCCGGCAGGCATAGCATGTTTTAGCCACCCCCACTGGGGGTGGGTAGGAAGGGGGCGATTTGCTCGCCCACGTGCGTCGGATGTCAAATAGGGGGAGAACATGACCGACCACACATTGAAGGTGCAAGGGATGACCTGTCAGCACTGCGTTCGGGCTGTCGAGCGCGCCTTACGAGGTGTTCACGGAGTGGAGGATGTTACGGTAGATTTGGAACAGGCGCGGGCTGTCGTCAGGGCCTCAGACGAAGTCACAACCGACGAGCTCTCCCAAGCAGTGGCCGAAGCTGGATACACCGTTGCCGACAGAGAGACTTCCCCTGCCGACAAGGCTGCGCGGGAACTCGACGCTTCCCCACCTTCCGACGAGCACACGTTTGTGCTTCCCATAGACGGAATGAGCTGTGCAAGCTGCGCGGCGAACATCGAGCGGGCACTCAAAAAGCACCCGTCGGTCCGGACCGCCAATGTGAACTTCGCTACCGAGAAGGCCACGGTGATAAGCAAGGAAGCGCTGCCGGCATCGGCGCTGCTCCAGGCAATCCGCGACCTGGGCTACGACTTAGGCAGCGAGCGCGTGGTCTTTACCATCCCTGATCTGGACCCTAAAGGCGAAAGCATCCTCTCCAGGGCCCTGGCCGGAGTGCACGGGATTCTCTCCGCCAAGTTCCAGCCAGAAGAGGCGTCGCTCACCGTGGAGTACATCCCCACCCTGATCGACCAGGTCAGCCTGCTCAAAAGGCTGGAAGAGCTTGACTATGCGGTCAGCATTGCCCAAGAGACGGAACAGGCACCAGCCGGCGAGGACCAAAGCGGGATGGAGGCAGCACGGCGGCGCCTGATCTACTCGCTGGGACCGGGCCTGGTCATCATGACCTTGATGATGGTCCACTACATGGCGGCACCCATCCCCTACTACGTTCCGATCACCTTGGTCCTCGGTTTTCCGGTTGTGTTCGTGTGGGGCCTGCCTACCCTGCGAAGCGGCATCTCCTCCCTGCGCCGACTGAGCCCCAACATGGAGTCGTTGATTCTGCTTGGTTCTGCGCCGCCATATCTGATGGGCATCGCCGGCATATGGTTCCCCTACATCACGTTTGTGGAGATGGCTGTGTGGATCATGATATTCCACCTGTTGGGCAGTTACCTGGAGGCGAAAGCCAAGGGCCGCGCCTCGCAGGCCATCCGCCGCCTGCTGCACCTGGGTGCGAAGCAAGCCCGCGTGCTGCGCGACGGTGAGGAGATGGAAGTTCCCCTGTCCCAGGTGCACGTTGGAGACCTCATGCTCGTCCGCCCGGGAGAGAAGATCCCCACCGACGGCGAGGTGGTGGAGGGAGCGTCCAGCGTAGACGAGTCCATGGCCACAGGCGAAAGCATGCCCGTGGACAAACGCGCGGGCGATGAGGTCATCGGGGCGACCATCAACGGCTCCGGTCTTTTGCAGGTTCGCGCCACCCGCGTCGGGCGCGACACCTTCCTGGCGCAGATGGTGCGCCTGATGGAGGAGGCCCAAGGCGGGAAGATACCCATCCAAGCCTGGGCCGACCGAGCCACCGGATACCTGGTTCCAGCGGTGATGCTTTGGTCCACGCTTACCATAACCCTGTGGTTGACGTTCCCCGGTTTGTTCACCGGGATCGCCCAGCGATTCAGCTTCCTGCCCTGGGTCAACCCGGAACTCCCCTTGGTGGCCTTGGCCATCCTGGCAGGCGTGGCCGTGCTGGTGATCTCCTGCCCGTGCGCCCTCGGCCTGGCCACGCCCATCGCCCTGATGGTGGGGGGAGGTATGGGAGCTGAGCAGGGGATCCTCATTCGCAAGGGGGCCGCCATTCAAACCATGCGCGACATCCGCGCGGTGGTATTGGACAAGACCGGCACCTTGACCGAAGGCCGCCCCAGGCTCACCGACGTCGTGGCCCTGGATGCACAAGCAGAAGACGACGTGCTTCGCCTGGCCGCCAGCCTGGAGCAGGGCTCCGAACACCCCCTGGGTCGGGCGCTGGTCGAGGCTGCAAAGAATCGAGCCCTCGTCCTGGAGGAGTCGACAGGGTTTTCGGCCAGCCCAGGAAGCGGCGTGGAGGGCAGCATCTCCGGCCAGAAGGTTCGCGTGGGCAAACCCGCCTTCGTGTCCGAGCAAGCGGAAGACCCCCACCACAGCGGGCAGTTCCGAGAGCTGCAAGCTCAAGGGAAGACCGCCCTCTCCGTCAGCGTGGACGGCAGGGTCATCGGGCTTCTGGCCGTAGCGGATTCTCTCAAAAAGGGAACACGCTCGGTCGTCTTTCAGCTGAAGGCGCTGGGCCTCCGTCCGATCATGCTCACCGGGGACAACAGCACCACTGCCCAGTCGATCGCCCAGCAAGCGGGGATCGAAGAGGTCCACGCAGAGGTGATGCCCGCCGACAAGGTAAAGATCGTACAGAAGGTGCGAAGCGAACACGGACCCACCGCCATGGTGGGGGATGGTATCAACGATGCCCCGGCCTTGGCCGCCGCGGATGTAGGAATCGCCATTGGCACCGGCACCGACATCGCCATCGAGGCCGGGGACATCGTATTGGTAAAGGGAGAGCTGGAGGGCATAATACGCGCCATACGCCTGTCCAAGGCCACTTTCGCCAAGATCAAACAGAACTACTTCTGGGCCTGGTTTTACAACGGCACAGCTATCCCTGCCGCCACCCTGGGGCTCCTCCACCCGATGATCGGAGCGCTGGCCATGGCCCTGAGCTCGTTCACCGTGAGCGTGAACGCCCTGCGAATGCGCCGAATGTCATGGCACGTTTGAGTTCGCTCGGTTCTTTGTGTGTCTTGAGTTCTTTGGGTACGAGGAGGGGAACGGGGCAAGCAAACCCAAACGAAACCGACGAACCTGGGAACCCAATGAACCCAATGAACCTAAAAGGAACACGGAACCAACAGGAGGTTACGTCCAACCCAAGGGCCGCTGCTGCGGCTGAGGAGGAGACATGACCAGACAGGAGGAATCCCCGCTGCGAACCCACCGCACCGCCATCGTGGGGGTGGGCCGCGTCGGCGCCACCTATGCCTACAACCTGCTTACCAAGGGCACGGTGGGGGAGATCGTGCTGGTGGACATCGACCGTGAGCGGACCGAGGGCGAGGCCATGGACCTCAGCCACGCCGCCCCGCTGGCCAACCCCGTCCGGATCTGGACCGGGGACTACGAGGACTGCCGCAGCGCCGACGTGGTCGTGCTGGCCGCCGGGGTGGCCCAACGCCCAGGGCAATCCCGTCTGGACCTTCTCCGGGGCAATGCCGACGTGTTCGCCGACATCGTGCCCAAGGTGGTGGGCGACGGGGTGCTCCTGGTGGCCACCAACCCCGTGGACGTCATGAGCCAAGTGGCCTGGAAGCTCTCTGGCCTGCCCTCTAAGCAGGTCTTAGGCTCGGGCACAGTGCTAGACACCGCCCGCTTCCGCCATCTGCTGGGACGCACGCTGGGGGTGGATCCCCGAAACGTCCACGCCTACATCATCGGCGAGCACGGCGACTCCGAAGTCGCCGCCTGGAGCCGGACCACCGTGGCCGGTGTCCCTTTGGACGAGTTCTGCACGCGGACCGCGTGCCCATTCCCCCAATTCGACCGCCAGCGCATCTTCGCCGCCACCCGGGACGCCGCCCAGGACATCATCGCCCGCAAAGGCGCCACCTACTACGCCGTGGCCGCTGCCCTGACCCGCATCACCGAAGCCATCCTCCACAACCAGCACTCGGTGCTGTCCGTATCCACCCTCGCCCCGGCGGAGTTGGGCCTGGGCTCTGTTTACCTCAGTCTCCCGTCTGTGGTGGGCCGGGACGGCGTGGAGCGGGTGGTCCCACTTCCCCTGGCCCCGGACGAGCAACAGGCCCTGCAGCGCTCGGCCGCTGTCCTGGCAAACGCCGTGGAGGAGCTCGGCTATTCAGCCTGAGTCACACCTGCACACACGTTCCCTGGCCCTCCCCACCGCACCCAACCACCCCAAAGAACTCAAAGAACTCAAAGAACCTTTACCACAGAACACCCTTGCCTACAGCCGGCGAACGCGGTACACTAAATGCGATAAGGACCTCCACTTATCCGTAATAGGAGGGCGATGTTCAGCCGATCCGCGCAGTACGTGTTCCTGGCCCTGGCCGAGCTGGCTTCCCAGCCCCAAGGCACCCGCATGCACACCGAGGACATGGCCGCGGCCACGGGGGTACCGTCGTCGTTTTTGTCCAAGCTCATGCCGCCGCTGGTGCGCGCCGGCCTAATCCGGTCCACCCGTGGGCGAATGGGGGGGGTGGAGCTGGCCCGCTCACCGCAGGAGATCAGTATGGCGGACTTGATTCGGGCCGTCGACGGCGAGCGCTTCTTCCATCAATGTCCCTTCAACTTGCGACCCTGCCTGGGAAACGCAAGCTGTCCTCTGTACCCCATATGGGATCCGCTCCGCGACAAGCTGAACGCTATGCTGGAGACCACAACCCTCGACGAACTCGCCCACCGCACCCGAGGAACCCAACGAACCCAACAGCCCACGAACGGGAGAAGGAGGAACCATGAGTGAAATGCTAAGCGGAAAGAGGTTCGAGGAGGTGAAAGAAGCCCTGAAGCGGCTACACAGAGGAGAGCAGCCGGCCAGGGTGCGGGAGGAGCTCAGACAGGTCCTGCGCAAGCTGGGTCCCGAGGACATCTCCCGGTTGGAACAACAGCTGGTCAAGGAGGGGGTCACCCGGCAGGAGCTACAGCGTTTGTGTGATGTGCACCTAGAGCTCTTCCAAGAGAGCCTGGGCAAGACGCAGCTGGACGTCCCTGCCTGGCACCCGCTACATATCTTGCTCAAAGAACACGAGCAGGTTGTCGAACTCACCCAGGAGTTCCGCGCCACGGCTGAGGCCCTGAGCGCTGGAGAAGACCGCGAAGCCCTGGACCGGGCAAAACAGGCCGCCCATTACCTGTTGGAGGCGGAGAGCCATTTCCAGCGGGAGGAGAACGTGTTGTTCCCGCAGCTCGAGCGCCAGGGGATCACCGAGCCGCCTGCGGTCATGTGGATGGAACACGATCAGCTGCGCGAGATCAAAAGGAAGATCCGAGCGCTGCTGGAGGAGCGCCCCACAGGAGACAAAGCCAACCAGCTTCTGGAGCAGGCCACCGCCTTGGCGGAGACCTATACCGCGCACATCTACAAGGAGAACAACATCTTGTATCCCACCGCCTTGCGGGTGATCCCCGAGGAAGCCTGGCCGGGCATCCGGAGGGAGTTTGACGAGCTAGGCTACTGCTGCTTCACCCCGGAGCCCGCTCCAGCCCCGGCCGCCAGACGACGGCAAGCGGAGGCCCCCGAGGGGACGATCCCCATCGGCCCCGGGGCTCTATCGGTGGAGGAGATTGAGGCGATGCTCAACAACCTCCCTGTGGACATCACCTTCGTGGGGGCCGACGACACCGTCCGCTACTTCAGCGAGACCAAAGACCGCATCTTCGTCCGCTCCCCTTCGGTGATCGGTCGCAAGGTCCAGCAGTGTCACCCGCAGAAGAGCGTGCACGCGGTAGAGCGCATCCTGAAGGCATTCAAGAGCGGCGAGCGAGAATCGGCCGAGTTTTGGATTCCCTTGGAAGAAAAGCTCGTCCACATCCGTTACTTCCCCGTACGCTCCTCGGACGGCCGCTACCTGGGCACCATGGAGGTCACCCAGGACATCGCCCCGCTCAAGGAAATCGAAGGGCAGAAGCGGCTTCTGGACGAACCCAACAAGGAGGTCTAGATGCGACAATCCGAGCAGTTTGCCCAGCGCAGGGAGCGAGGAAACCAAGCCATCCTCAGGCACGCAGACCGTTCGATTAAACGCTTTCTGGCCCTGGACCAGGACGTCTACGAGGACGGACAGCTTCCCGCACGGACCAAGGAACTCATGGGACTCGTCGCCTCGCTGGTCCTGCGCTGCGATGACTGCGTCGCCTACCACCTTTTGCAGGCGCGCCGGCTGGGCGCCAGCTCCCCCGAGCTTGTGGAGGCCATGAACGTCGCCCTGGTCGTGGGCGGGTCCATCGTCATCCCTCACCTGCGGGCGGCGGTGGAGCTGATAGAAGAGGAGGAAGAAGATGGCAGCAATACAACTTGAGCAGGGAGTTCATTGGGTCGGGGCCAAGGAGCTCGTGGACAGCCGGGCCATCGTCCTCGGTGGGCCCACCGTGGTCGGCGGGCTCCATCCAGCGGCCGCCTACGCCGCCCTGCTCATCCGGGCGCTCAACCCCCCCGCCCAGCGGGCAGGGCTCCTCTCATCCTACGGCTGGGGCAGCGGGGCAGGCCGCCAGGCCCAGGAGCTCCTCCAGGGCACCAAGCTGGAGCTGGCCGGCGCGGTGGAGGCCCACGGCGCTCCCACGCCCGAGCACTATACTCAGGTACGAAAGCTGGCCGAGGCCCTGACGAGGGGGTGGCAATGAAAGCAGTACGAATGCAGCAGACCGGCGGCCCGGATGTCCTGCGCTTGGAGGAAGTCGCCGATCCGGAACCCAGGCCGGGCGAGGTTCGCGTTCGACTGGAGGCCGCCGCGCTCAACCACCTGGACATCTGGGTGCGGACCGGCAACGTGCCCGTCAGCACGCCGCGCACCTTGGGCTGCGAAGGGGCCGGCCGCGTGGAAGAATTCGGCCCCGGAGCCCGCGGCTTTCGCGAGGACCAACCTGTGGTGGTGACACCCTGGCTCTACCCACCTCGCGCGACCAAGCCAAACCTTGGCGCGGCCGTCCTCGGCGTGGCCCGCGACGGCTGCTACGCCGAGCAGGTCGTGGTCCCGGCCGATGCGCTGCGTCCACTGCCGGAGGGTCTGACCCCAGTCCAAGGGGCAGCCTTTCCCCTGGTGACCAGCACCGCCTACCACATGCTGATCGGCCGCGGGAACCTCGCCCCGGGGGAGACCGTGCTCATCACCGGGGCCACAGGTGGCGTGGGGACAGCAGCCGTGCAGCTGGCCCGAGCGGTCGGAGCCCGGGTGATCGCCGCTACCCGCTCTGCGGGCAAGGCCGAACGCTTGCAGGAGCTAGGAGCTCACCATGTGGTAGACGCATCCGGCGACCTCACCGAGCAAGTGCTGGCGCTCACGGACGGCCGCGGTGTCGATCTGGTGGCCGAGCAGATAGGGCAAGCTCTCTGGGAAGCGTGCTTGGCAGCGACCAAGCCCGGCGGCCGAGTCGTCTTCTGCGGAACCACCTCGGGCTCGCACGTCAAGATGAACCTGCAGCCCACCTACAGACGAGAGCTATCCATCCTGGGGGTCTACGGGGCGCTGCCCGAGGAGCTGGACCGGGTATGGTCGCTCGTGGAAGCAGGCAAGGTGCGCCCCCTTGTGGACCGAACCCTGGCCCTGGCCAAAGCGGCCGAGGCGCATCGACTGATGGAAGACGCCGCCCATTTCGGCAAACTAGTGTTGACCGTAGGGCGTGAGGAGTGAGGAGGTAACACATGAAGGACAACCAAGTACTCCAAACGATCAAGGAGCGCAGAAGCGTACACCGATTCAAGCAAGATCCGGTGACCGACGAGCAGCTGACGAGCATACTCGAGGCCGGCCGTTGGTCGCCTTCGTTCGCCAATTTGCAGCCGTGGACCTTCCTGGTGGTCAAGGACCAGGAGACCAAGGCGCACCTAGTAGAGGTGGTGGAGCGAGTAACCATCGCCCGCCAGGGCGTGGGCCAAGCACCCGTGATCATCGCGGTGGTAGTCGATCCCCTGAAGGACCCCCGGCACTACGTCGAGGCCGGCGCCGCGGCCACGCAGAACATGGCTTTGGCAGCACAGAGCATAGGCCTGGGCTCGTACTGGGTCGGCGTCTATGACCCGTCCGGGAAGAGAAACACAGCAGAAGCCAAGATGAAGAAGATCCTGGGCATACCCCGCGAGCACCGGCTAGTGGCCCTGCTGCCCATCGGTGTGCCCGCCCACGTCCCGGAGAAGGACCGGGAGCGGCTGAGCAACGTCGTTCGTTACGAGAAGTTCGAGTAGTTCGTTCGGCGGGGGAAAGCCGCATCGGTTACAGTCTGGGTCAACGCCGACTGTATCATAGAAAGGAACTAGGCACATGTGGGGAACACTGGGACAGGTCATCGACCGGCTCAAAGGAGCACATCAAGTGCTCGTCATCGGCCACGCTAAGCCCGACGGAGATGCCATAAGCTCCGTAGCGGGGTTGGTAGCTATCCTTCAGAGGTACGGAATCAGCGCCTGGGGGTGCATTGCAGACGAGCTCCCCTGGTACTACCGTGCCCTGCCCGGCATCGAGCTCATCTCCACGCCTGACAAGCTCCAGGGCCACAGTTTCGACACGACGGTGGTCGTTGACTCTTCCGACCTTCAACGAATCGGAGAGGCTGGTGCTCTCCTCCACGGAGCCCTCCCCGACGTCACTCTCGACCACCACCGCACCAATGAGGGCTTCGGGGCGTTGAACTACTGCGACTCGGGCGCTGCGGCCACGGCGATGATCGTACTGGAGATCGCCAAGTCCATGGTCTCGCTAGACGCCGAGCTTGCTCAAGTGCTACTTCTGGGCATCGCCACCGATACTGGGTTCTTCAAGTACGCCAACGCCGGAGCTCAGGTCCTCGAGAGCGCAGCGGAACTCGTCCGGCACGGTGCCAGCCTACAGCCGATAGCCTCAGCTGTGCTCGAGCACAGAAGCTTGAACACCTTACGCCTCCTGGCGCGCATGTTCGACACCATCGATATCCGAGAAGGCGGAAAGCTCGCCTACGGCTGGGTGAGCCAGGAGATGCTCCGGGAGACCGGGTGCACAGATGACGACACGGAGGGCTTCGTAGGGGAGATTCGCTCCCTCCACGGTGTGGAAGTGGCCGTGTTGTTCGTCGAATCGCCCGATGGCGAGGTGCACGCCTCGCTGCGATCGAAGTCGGTTGTCGATGTGAGCGAAGTGGCCGCCGCTTTGGGCGGCGGCGGCCATGCCCGTGCCGCGGGTTGTTCTCTGACGGCTGCCCGCCTCGCGGAGGCCGTAGACCAGGTCATCTCCCCTGCCTCGCGGGCGTTGCGTGCTGTAACTTAGCGAGGAACCACCTTCTCAACGACCATGCGCACGGCGGTCCCATCATCGGCCTGCACACCCACGTCCCACCACTCAACGAGCATCTGGAACACACCCAAGCCACCGATCGCCCACAAGTAGTCCGCCCGCTCACCAGGTTTCAAGTAGGGTTCTTCACTGAGGCTGTCCTCCAAGAGGGGATCTTTTCGCAGGCTCGCTCTGTTCAAAACGGGCCATCCAGGGGGACCCTGAAATAGACGACAGGCCTGGGTTCCCCCACGCCTTGAGCTACGCCCACCGTTGCGGACACCGGCAACGTGTACGACACCACCATGGACAACGAGACCTCAGCGGCGACGCTGACCAGAGGGTCGCCCCGGCACAGCCGGTCGCCGGCGGTCCCTACCTCTAGGATCAGTCTCCCCCTGAGGTCGTCGAAGAACAGCGGCCGGTGACCCAGGTTCCGCTCGATGGAAAGCAGAGGGTACTCGTAGGCCACAGCAACCCTCAGCGCCTCCCGACCAGCGAGGGCACCGCGGGGAAAGCCCCGTAGGGCAAAGCGCCCCTCCGTTCCCCCAAGCTGGTACTGCGCCTCAAGACGTTCGGCATCAGTCCAGCCCGCCTGCAAGCTCACGGACAGCCAGTGGGACGGCTCCACAGGGAGCCTGTACCCCTGCTGGAGCCCCACGTCTAACGAAAGCTGCCTCTGACGCTCCCACATGGCAAGCGCCCCCCGCAAGGAGACGTTCCCCTGCGTGAGAGCAAGGTCTGTACGTCGCTGCATCTCCTGCCGAAGCCCCAGGGACAGCCTGTGCTCCACCGGTCCATCCGCCGAGACCCCGACAGATACGCCAAGCTCGGCCCACCGCTCGACCACAGCCCCAAACCCCAGCGGAAGCGAGAGCGTTGCCCCAACGCGACTACCCCAGCGTCCCGAGCTCACGGACAGCTCTACGGGGAACCGCTCCCGCAAGGTGTAACTGAGCTCGGCTGCCGGACGGCCCGCCTGCCAATCCCAGCCGACCAAACCGAAGTAGAAGTGCTTCCCCAAGGGATCCTGAGCGGCCACAGCAAGGCCCAGCCCCCCGTCGATCGGCACAGGGAGCCAAAACGCCGGCCACATGTGCTCAAAGGCCCGATACGGCCGCGCCGGATAGTCCGTCCTTGAATAACCCTCCCACTCGGGGACCTCCTCCCAAGGGAAGCGCACCTCGGTCCAGTCCGTCGGATCGATCCGCAGCCGGTAGAGGTCGTACCCTTCGCCAGCGTAGCCCGCGTAGGCGAGAAACTCTCCCTCGGGGTCCACAGCGGGACCTCCGGCGAAGGTCATCGTCCGCGTCACCTGGTAGAACGCCTCCTCAGCTACGCTGTAGGCGTAGATGTTGCTTATCCGATCAGGATCTGAGGCGAAGAAGACGTACGCCCCGTCCGGCGACCACACTGGGTCGGCCACTTCGTTCTTGTCCTGAGTCAAAGGCAGAAGTTCGCCTCCGGAAGCCTGCAGGAGGTAGAGATCCTGGTACCCGCCGCGCCGCCACAGGGCGAGCGCCAGGCTCTCTCCCTCGGGGGACACGGCGAACGAGTGCACTGCCCCTGCGGGGAACTCGACCAAAGTGGCCAGCTCGCCCGTGGCTAGGTCCAGCTTCCGCACCGCCGTGCTCCCATCGCGTCCCGCAACGCCGGCGAAGTACACGTAACGGCCGTCCGGCGACACGCGGGCGAAGTAAGCTCGCTCGCCTGTGGTCAGCCTGGTCTCCTTGCTCTCTGTCAAGTCGTAGAGGTAGAGGTCACTCAGGATGTGGTAGGGCCCGTGGTGATCGAGCCGCGCGTACACGAGGCTTTGGCCGTTCGGCGTCCACGCAGGGTGTGACACGTCGCCACAGATGACCTCGCGGTCGCCCTCCCCGTCCGGCCGCACTACGCGGATCCCCTGCCGAGCGGGCCCCTGATGCCTGTAGGCGACCCACTCACCAGTCGGCGACCAGACAGGCGCCTCCGTGCGCCACCCGAGGCCAGTGAGCCTAACCCCTTGGGTCACCCCAGCTTCCTCGAGCCTTTCGATCTCCGGCACAAACTCACCCCGCAGCCAGTCCCGGAAGCCATCGTAGAGCTCCGCGAGACCGACGCCCAGCGCCTGCCTTACCACCTGGTCGAAGTCGACCATCCCCCCGGGGCCGAACAACCCCTCCACGCGGGAGGCGTTGGCGTCGTTGATCCGCCGGAGCGCGTCCTCCCCTTGGGTTTCCTCGATGAAAAACATGAACCAGGCGGAGAAGTTGTAGATGAGCAGGTTCCCCGCCGGCCACTCAGCTCGGCTGTACAACTGCCGCAGCTCGTCCAGCCGCGGGATATCCCCGTCCAGGACCAGCTGGCGGACCATCGCCCGCGTACGCGCGTCGTTGAGGCGCGACTCCCCTAAGTGCTTGTACTTCGTGTACACCGCCAGGCCCTCCACGAAGGCCCACGGCTTCCACATGTTGGGGAGGATGATCTTCCCCAGGAACCGGCGAGCGTCCTCGGACACCCCCTTAGTCCGGTCCAGGTCGATTGCGTGCACGATCTCGTGGAACACAACCATCTGCCACCACGAGTCCAGCCGCACGTTCGACCAATCCGACAGGCGTCCCTGAAAGGAGAACACCCCGATGTGGTCGAACAACGGGTTGGCGAACCCGTTGGCGAAGTCAAACGGGTCCACCAGCACGAGGTCCAACTTGTCCGGGGCCCCGCCAAACTCCTCCTTCAGCACATCGTAAGCATCCTCGGCCAGCCCGGCCACTTCGTGCGCTACACCCTCCAGGCCCTGGTGGAAGTGAATCCGAAAGTGCTCCGTCTCCAGCGTCCAGAAGTCAAGCCCCGGGTCCAGCGCCGGAAGGCCGAACATTTGCCCACAAGCCAGGGCGCCCACCAGGGAGACCAAGAAGCACAGTAGTAACGCGCAACGTCCCATCCATCCTCCTTTGTTGACCGCAACTGCAGAGCCCCTCTCCAACGCACTCGGGGCCGACGAGCCGCTGAAAATCCGCTGGGCAAGCCGCCACGTCAGCGTCGCTTCTCCCCCGAGCCGCAAGCCACACCTCACAGCGCAGCCCACCTCACCTCGACGGCCAGCATCTTTTCTCACGGGGTTCACCCCCACAAGCTAACCGACCGGGAGGTTTTCTTTCCACGCGCTCAGCCACACCTTGGCTGTGGCCCTGGACCCCGAGGGCCCCCGCTCAGCTCCTAAGTTGCAGAACCAGGAACGCTCGCATAGCATCGGGCCGTAACAACGCCCAGGAACTCGCGCCGCGGCACCGCGGCACGCTGCTGCGTCCTGGGCACAGCCGGGCGCGGGGGGAGGCCGGATGGAGGAGTACGAGGTCGATCTACACGAGTATTTGCGCATGCTGTGGCGCTGGAAGTGGCTGGTCGTCGGGGTGGTCGTGGTTTCGCTGCTGGCAGCCACAGCCGCCAGCTTGTGGATGCCCGCAGTCCACCAAGCTGAGATGGTCCTCTCCCAGAGCCGAGACGGTTCGTTCCGCCTTCCTCGGAGCTACAGCATGCCTTCCCTGGAGACCGTGGAATACTGGGCGATGGACCCTCCCCTTCTCGCCCGAGTGGCCGAAGGAACACCGGCTGACGTCCAATGGCTTGGCCGCAACACGGAGCTCTACATCGAGGGCGATTTCCTCCGGGTGTCCACGCGCGGCCAGCTGACCCTCGAAGTCCAAGAAAAGCTCCTCGACCGCCTTCTGCGACTGCTCAACGAACAGCTTGAGCAGGAACTCCTCCTCCTCGTAGACGCTGAGCTCGTCAGGCTGGAAGACAGCGAGCGCCGCCTGGAGGAGCGCCTCGACGAGCTCGCGCGCAAGCTCAAACAGCTCCGACAACAGGCGGAAAGCAAGCGGGGAGAACTCCTCCGGGAGATCGAAGCCCTTGAGGCTGAGATCACAGCCCAAGGGGCACGCTTCGGCGAGGAGATGAACCCAGAAGGCTACATAGCCGACAGGCGCCTGAGGTCGTTGTTTGGCCAGCTTGAACCGCTCGAGATCGAGCTCGACCGCATGGACCGCCTCGGCGTAGCTTACCTCTCCGCGGGGGAAGTCCTGGAGATCGAGCAGAGCCTGGAAGAAATTCAGGCCGAGCGTTCGACCCTGCTGACACTGAGAGAAAACCCCCCGCAACTGCTGACCAACGTCATGGGACCCGCCGGAACGGGAACATCCACCGACCCAAGCCTGAGACTGAACCTATCCGTGGCCGGTATCCTCGGGCTGCTGGCGGCCTTCTTGCTGGCCGGACTGGCCTCGTCGATCAGCAGACAACGGCGACAGTCACCCCCATAGCGTAGTACAATGCGGCCCGTAGTCCGGGCAGCAGGGTGGTGACATGGGCGGATACTTCGGAACCGACGGCGTCCGGGGCAAGGCGGGCACAGAACTCACTGCCGAGCTTGCTTTCAGACTGGGCAGAGCAGCAGGGGTGGCCTTCACCCCCCGGAACGTCCTCCTGGGGCGCGACACACGTTTGTCCGGCCCCACGCTTGGCTACGCCTGTGCTGCAGGCTTGGCAGCATCCGGTTGCGATGTCTTCCTCGGGGGCGTGCTCCCCTCCCCAGCCGTGTCTCACCTCGTGTCCCGCGGCGATTTCGGCCTGGGTACGGTGATCTCAGCTTCCCACAACCCTCCCGAGGACAACGGGGTAAAGCTCTACGATCCTTGGGGGATGAAGCTCTCCGCCGAGCAGGAGGACTTGGTCGAGGGCCTTCTCGATACTTGCACACACGGCCCCAGGCTGGGGCAAGTGGCGCGCTACACCGACGCACAGCGGCACTACGCCCAGCTTCTTCAGGAAGCAGTAGGGAACTTGCAGCTTTCCGGCGTCCGCGTCGCCCTCGACTGCGCGCACGGGGCCACGGCACCGGTCGCCCCCGACCTCTTCCAATCGCTGGGGGCCACGGTGTCCGTGATCGGCGGCGAGCCCGACGGCGCCAGGATCAACGCCACCGGCGCCACGCACACCCACCCGCTCGCCGAGCTCGTGCGGGCCGAAGGAGCGGACATCGGAGTGGCCTACGACGGCGATGGCGACCGCTGCATACTCGTGGACTCAGCTTCTCAGGTGGTGGAGGGCGATCGCCTGATGGCCGCTTTGGCCCCCCATCTTCTCTCCTGGGGAGAGATCTCCAGCCCCGGGGTCGTATTCACCGTGCTGGGAAACCTCGCTGCTGAACAGTACCTTGTCGCGCGTGGGTTCACTGTCCTCCGCGTGCCAGTAGGTGATCGCCACGTGGCCCAGGCGATGCGAAGGCACCAACTCGACCTGGGAGGCGAGCCCTCAGGGCACATCGTATTCCGGAGGTACACGGCCACCGGTGATGGCATCCTCACCTCCCTCCTCGTACTCGCCGCCTTGCAGCGGGCCGACTGCGACCTGCACACCCTGACCTCCGGGGTGCAGCTCCTCCCCCAAGTGCGGCTGGATGTGCCCGTGCACGACCGACAGGCAGCGCTGCAGAAGTCAGACGTGCGGGCCACCATCCAAGCAGCACAGGCCTCCCTCGACGGAGTGGGCAGGATCGTGGTGCGCCCCTCTGGCACCCAGCACCTCATCCGCATCATGGCCGAGGGCCCCGACGAAGCGAAGCTCAAGGAACTGACCCAATCGATCGCCGAAGCCATCGCGTGAGGTGTGAGGTGTGAGGTGTGAGGTGTGAGGAGTGAGGAGTGAGGTGTGAGGAGTGAGGAGTGAGGTGTGAGGTGTGAGGAGTGAGGAGTGCGCAAGCATCACCAGCTGAAGGCGTGGCAAGAGGCAGTTACCCTGGTCTGTGACATCTATGCTGCAACCCGGGCTTTCCCCCCGGACGAGAGATTTGGACTGACGGCGCAGATGAGACGAGCAGCAGTGTCCGTACCCAGCAATATCGCCGAAGGCGCAGCTCGCGAAAGCACCAAGGAGTTCATTCAGTTCCTGGTTGTGGCTCGAGGCTCGTTGAGTGAGCTGGAGACTCAGATCGTCATCGCCGAGGACTTGGGCTACCTCAGGGAGGAAGTGGCCGCGGCACTGGTCGACAGGCTCAACTCAACGTTCTCCCTCCTCGGCGGGCTCCTCCGCTCCTTGCGCATCAGGAACGGACCCTAACCCCTCACTCCTCACGCCTCACCCCTCACGCCTCACTCCACAGTAACAGTCTTGGCCAAGTTCCTCGGCTGATCCACATCCGTCCCCCGCAAGCGGGCGATGTGGTATGCGAGAAGCTGAAGGGGAACGGCGAACACGAGCGGGACCAGCGCACGGGGCGCCTCCGGAAGCACCACCACGTGCTCGGTGAGCCCCCGCAGGCGCCGGTCGTCCACGTCGGTGAAGATGATCAGGCTGCCCCGGCGGGCGCACACCTCCTCCATGTTCCCCATGCTCTTTTCCAGAAGCTCTGAGCCGCTAACGAGGAATACAACAGGCATCTCCTCGTCGATCAAGGCGATCGGTCCGTGCTTCATCTCTCCGGCGGCGTAGCTTTCGGCGTGGATGTAGGAGATCTCCTTGAGCTTAAGGGCCCCCTCCATGGCCATGGGGTACAGGATCCCCCGGGCCAGGTACAACGCATCCTTGCTCCCGTGGTACACGCTGGCCAGGTCCTCCGTCCGCTCGCTGGCCGAGAGCGCCTCGGAGACAAGGCCCGGCGCTCGGGCCAGCTCGTCCAGCTTCTCGGTCAGCTGCTCGTCGGTCAGCCTCCCTCGGCGCCGGGCAAGCTGCAGACCGAGCAGGGAGAGCGCCGCCAACTGCGTGATAAACGTCTTGGAGGCGGCCACGCCGATCTCCAGCCCCGCACGGGTGTACACCACGCCCTCCGCCTCCCGCGTCAGCGCAGAGCCGACGACGTTTGCCACAGCCAAACTCCGCGCGCCGCGCGCCTTGGCCTCGCGGAAGGCCATCAGCGTGTCCAGGGTCTCCCCCGACTGCGACACCGCCACCACCAAACTGTGCGGGCCCAACGCAGGCTGTCGGTAGCGGAACTCCGAGGCGATCTCCGCCCGCACAGGTACGCCCAGGAGCGGCTCCCACAGGTACTCCGCCACAAGGCAAGCGTGATAGGAGGTCCCGCAAGCAAGGAGCACCACTTGGTCCAGTTCGGAGAGCGCCGCCTCCTCGATCCCCAGCTCTGCCAGCGACCAAAGCTGATCGCGCAGCGTGGCAGCCACCGCTTGGGGCTGTTCGTAGATCTCCTTTTCCATGAAGTGCCGATAGCCTTGCCGCTCCGCCGTCAGCGGATCCCAGGGAACGGTGGAAAAGTCCGGCTCTCTCTTCCTCCCCTGGGCGTCCCACAGCTCCGCCTTGCCCGGCTGCAGGCGGATGATCTCGCCGTCCTCCAAGAAGCAAAGTTCGCGCGTGTGCGCCATCAGCGCCGGCGCATCCGAGGCCAAGAGCCCCGCCTGAGGAAGCGTCCCGGCCACGAGGGGGCTCCCTCGCCTCGCCCCCACCAGCTCGTCCGGATGGTCCACGTGAACCACCGCCACGGCGAACGCCCCCTCCGCCTGGGCCACCGCCTGCCTCACCGCCTGAGCGAGGTCGCCCTCGTAGTGCTCCTCCACCAGGTGCACCAGCACCTCGCTGTCGGTCTGCGAGCGAAACGCGTGCCCGCCGGCGGAAAGCTTCTCCCGCAGAGCGCGGTGGTTTTCGATTATTCCGTTGTGCACGAGCGCGATCTTTTCGGCGCAGTCGACGTGGGGGTGTGCGTTCTCCTCGCTCGGCACCCCGTGCGTAGCCCAGCGCGTGTGCCCCACGCCCGTCGCCCCTCCCAGCGGGCGTTCGTGCACCGCTTGGCGAAGCTTCTCGATCTTCCCTACGCTGCGGGCTCGGGCGATCCCCGTAGGTCCGAGTACAGCCAGGCCGGCCGAGTCGTAACCCCGGTACTCCAGTCGGGCCAACCCATCGAGCAGCACTCCCTGGGCCCCCTGGTCCCCCACGTATCCCACAATCCCACACATAGTTGTCCCAGCATAATACTCCTCAAGAACCTCTCCCAAAAGGAGTGCGGCAACTCGCCCGGCCACACGCCAACGCCACGCGTTCGTCACCGCAGCCGTGGCGCGCTATATTGGAGGCTTGGCCTCTTGGCCTGTTGGAAGGAGGTGACAGCGTGAACGCCGAGGCAGTGCTCAAGCGTGTGGAGGACGAGGAGATACGGTTCGTCCAGCTGTGGTTCAGCGACCTTCTAGGGAACCTAAAAAGCGTGGAAATCTCCGCCTCCGAGCTCGCAAGGAGTCTTTCGCAGGGGACCGGCTTCGACGGCTCTTCCATACACGGGTTCGCCCGCATCGACGAGTCGGACATGGTCGCCCGGCCCGACCCGGCGACCTTCGCAGTCCTGCCGTGGGGAAACGTAGCCAGGTTGTTCTGTGACGTCATCGAGCCGGATGGATCGCCTTATCCGGGCGATCCCCGCCAGGCGCTGCGCCGCGCCCTGGCTCGCGCGGCCGAGCTAGGCTACGAGATGCGCGTGGGGCTGGAAGTGGAGTACTTCTACTTCTTACCCGGGGAGTTGCCCCAGCTCGTGGATGCGGGAGGCTACTTCGACCTTGTGCCCCCCGACGTGGGCCTCGAGGTGCGGCGAGACACCGTGTCCGCCCTGGAGGCGATGGGGATAGGCGTGGAGGCCTCTCACCATGAGGCAGCTCCCAGCCAGCAGGAGATCGATCTTCGGTTCGGAAGCGCCCTGAGCATGGCCGACAACCTGATGACCACCCGCTTTGTGGTGAAGGAGATCGCCCGCAGGCACGATCTCCACGCCACGTTCATGCCCAAACCCCTGTACGGCTGCAACGGCTCCGGGATGCACACTCACCAGTGCTTGGTGGACGAAGGCGGCGTCAACGCCTTCTTCGACCCAAGCGACCCTCTGTTCCTCTCCTCTGTGGCCAAGGGCTACATCGCCGGACTCATGCGCCACGTCAAGGAAATAATCGGCCTGTGCGCCCAGTGGGTGAACTCCTACAAACGCCTGGTCCCCGGCTACGAGGCCCCAGTGTACATAACCTGGGCCCGCCGCAACCGCTCCAACATGATCCGCGTGCCCATGTACCACCCCGGAAAGGAGCAAGCCACCCGGATCGAGTTCCGCGCTCCGGACCCCGCGTGCAACCCCTACCTCGCCTTTGCCGCGATGCTGCACGCCGGCCTCACCGGCGTGGACCAAGGCTACGCGCCCCCCGCCCCGGTGGAGCGAGACGTCTACGCCATGGACGCACAGGAGCGCCGGGCGCTCGAAATCGAGGAGCTTCCCGGCAGCCTGAACGAAGCCCTCGCCGCCACCGAGGAGAGCGACCTCGTACGCCAGGCCCTGGGAGAGCACCTGTTCCGGAAGTTCGTGGAGAACAAGCACATCGAGTGGGATGCTTATCGCTCTCAGGTCCACCGCTACGAACATGAACGCTACTACGCCACAATGTAGGGATGGGTCTGACTAGCTCGGATACAGCCCTTGACTTGGCACAAGAGTTCGTGGTATCCTGCAGATATGTATTTTGCTTGGCTGTTTGTGACAACGATCACATCCAGGTGGATCGCTCAGGGCCTTCAAGAGAACCCCCTGGAGCGGGAGGCGGGAGGTGGGAGATGGAATAAGTGTTCTTGACCGGTCCACACCCAAGGGCAACGCCGATCCTTAAATTGGCGTGGAGGTGTACGCATGATCCAAAGAGTGAGTACGTTGTTGACTGTAATGCTACTATTGTGCAGCGTGGCTGCGTTGGGCGCCACCCTGCGCGTGCCCACCGACTACTCCACCATCCAGGCGGCGGTGGATGCAGCAGCGGTGGGGGACGTGATATTGATTAACCCGGGCACCTACGCGGAGACTGTGACCATTCAAGACAAGGAAGACCTGGTCATCAAGGGCAACGTGGACTTCGAGCTCCCCGACGAGTACACGTGTGCCCCCCCCATCGAGGACGAGCTGGCGGCGGTGACGATCCGCGGCTCAGTGTACATCGTCAACTCGCAGAAGATAACGCTGGAGGCCCTCACCATCACCGAGGGCGGGCTGTTCGTCCAGGGTTCATCCGCATACCCAGTGTCCGACATCACGATCCGCTACTGCGTCTTCGTGGGGAACCGTAATCACGGAATCAGGATGGTAGGATACTACAGCAAAGTGCAGATTCTAAGCTGCATCGTCTCCCACAACGGCCGGGACGGGATCTACTTGGACAACTGGGGCAAGGACATCGTCGTCGAGAACTGCGATGTCACCTGGAACGGGCAGATCACGGCCACGGGCGTGGGAATCCGGGTCGGCTCCGAAGTGGAGAACTTGGACATAAGGAACAACTGCTTCGTGGGGAATCCGTTTGCCGACATCCACCCCTCCTGATCGCCGGTAGGCGAAAGGCGTGGTGTGGAGCGGGAGAGTGCTTGACGGCATGAAGCGAAACATCTTCCGCGCCCTGGGGGTCGCGGTGCTGGCCTGTCTCTGCACCGGCTTGCCCGCGACCCCGCAAGCCAATGAGAAGCCGAACATCGTCGTGGAAGGCAACACGTTCCTCGGGTCCGGCCTGGGGGTCTATCTTGGCTGGAACGGCGACTGGCACATCCTCGTGCGCGGGAATCACTTCGAGGGAAAGGCCGAGGCCATCCGGGTGGTCAACCGCAGGGCGATTATCGAGGACAACGTGATTGTAGATAACGTCATCGGAATACGGGTGACCGACACCCACGAGGAAGTGTGGAGAGCCGAGGTGGAGGAGGTCCTCCTGCGGGGGAACATGTTCGAGGACAACGAGCTGTACGCCCTGCACAACCTGACTGACATTCCCGTGATAGGTCACGGCAACTGGTGGGGAGACCCGGAGGGCCCCCGCACGGCGGTCTTCCCCACAGATCAGGCTCCCGCTTGGCACACTGAGTGGGTGCTGTGGAGCCTACCGGAACTCGCGCAGGACTCTCCAATCACGTTGGACACCTCGCTCACCGCTGCCAGCGCTGGGTTGAGCAGGGCGTGGGCCGCCTGGCCACCGATTCCGGCAAGCAGCGTGTACCGCCGTGGGCTCACTTGGGCCAACGGAGGGGGGGAGTTTCTGATCCCCCAAAGCAGGAAAGAAGAGCCCTCTCGCTCAGTGTTCTCCAACACAGTGCTCGGCCTTCTGGAGTACACCGACTGGCTGGATACCCCCAGCGAAGGAAGATAGATGGCAGAGCGAAAGCCAAGGGACGCCCACAGCGACGAGTACGAGCTGGACATCCGCCATCTGTGGGAAGTCCTCCGCAAGCGCCGCCTGTACGTGGTGGGGACGTTCACGGTTGTGCTGCTCCTCACAGCGCTGATCACCTTCCTGTCCACGCCCATGTACCGAGCCTCTGCCGACTTGATGGTCCGGCGGTCCGATGCATCGCTCCAGGCCCTGGGACTCCCGGCTGACCTAGCCCAAATGGTGGGCGGCACGCGCACAGGCGACCTCACCGCCCACATGGAGCTCCTCAAGAGCCAACGGGTGCTGGAGAGGCTCGTGGCCAGGCTTGCAGGCGATCCCGACTACGTAGCAGCCGCCGGCATCTCCGGCAACCCCAGCGTTCCGATCGACAGCCTGAAAGAGTCCATCAGCGTGCGCCAGGTGACCGGTGCAGACATCATCAGGGTGGAAGCCACGGCAGAGTCGGCCCGCGAGGCGGCCTTGGTCGCCAATCATCTGGCCGAAGCCTACGAGGAGTTCGACCGCGACCGGGCCCGCCGCTCCCTGCAGACGGTGCAGGCTTTCCTCGACGAGCAGATCGCCGAGACCAAGGCGTCGCTCGAGCTCTCCGAGGCCGAACTCACCGAGTTCGCCCGCGAGATCGGGATGGCCCTGGAGGAGAGGGCGATCGCGGCCAAGATCTCCCGCATGGAGGAGCTGCACGCGGAGGCCTCAGTGGAGCTCGAGGACACCCGCTCACAACTGGAACAGGTGAACCGCTTTCTGGACGGCGTGCGGGCCGACCTGATGGAGGAGTTCGCCGGCCCCGAGGGCGTCCCGTTGCTCCTTGAGGTCATGGACAAGCTGACTTTGATCAGGAACATCCAGCGAGAGATCGCCCAGTGGGAACGTGAACGCGAGGAAGCCCTGGCCCAAGGGGAGTACATCCGCGCTCAGAACCTGCAGGATAAGATCATCGACAAGCGCAAAGAGCTGGAAGCGACAGCCGCCGAGCAGTTCACCATGCTCGAGCAGCTGCCCCAGTACGAAAAGCTCATCCAGGAGCAGCTCACGCTCACCCTGAAGGTGGAAGCGCTGGAAAACCGCGTGCGCTTTCTGGAGAGCCAGATCGAGCGCGAGGTAGACCGCCTCCTCGAGCACGGGGTGGCGCTCGCCCGCCTGCAGCGGGAGCTCGACGTGAGCGAGGAGCTGTACACGCTGCTTCTCACCCAGTACGCTCGGGTGAGCGTCGCCGAGATCGCAGAGCTGGGAACGGTGGAGGTCATCAACCCCGCCCAAGCCCCCTCGTCGCCCTTCCGGCCGAGCAAGCGCATGAACCTGATTGTCGGAGCGTTCCTCGGGCTCATGGGCGGGGTGGGCGCGGCCTTCCTTCGAGAAGCCCTGGACTCCACGTTCCGCTCGGCCCAGGAACTCGAAGAAACTTTGGGCATCCCCGTCCTCGGCTCCATCCCCAAGATCCATACCACCAGCCGCCGCTGGCCGTTCGAGCAGGTGCGCGAGCTCCTCCTCACCCACTTCGAGCCCGGGAGCGCCGAGTACGAGGTGTTCATGAACCTCACGGCAAACTTGCGCTTCCTATCCAAAGACAAGCCCCTGCGCTCGGTGGTCATCACGGCAGCCGGCCCCGGCGTGGGCAAGTCCATGCTCGCGGCCAATCTGGCCCTCGCCTGGGCCTCGCAGGGAAAGCGCGTGGCCCTGGTAGACGGCGACCTACGCCGACCTGTCCTCGAGCGCACCCTGGGCGTGGAGACCGACGACCACAAACACCCAGGGCTGGTGGAGCTGATCCAAGGCAAGGTTCTCCTGCAGGAGGTCGTGCACGAAATCGAAAACGAGCGCACCCCGCTTCACTTCATTCCCGCCGGAACCAAGCCGGCCAACGTGGTGGACCTATTCTCCTCCAACGCCTTCGGCGAGACGCTGGAACGCCTCCTCGACCACTACGATATCGTAGTCCTCGACTCCCCGCCGGTGAACGTGGCTGCCGATGCCACGGTGATCGGGAGCAACACCACCGGAGCGATTCTGGTAGTTGACTCCGAGCACACCACCAAGGGCGAGATGGAGGCAGCCTGCAAGGCCCTCAGCCGCGCCCAGGTGGCGATCATCGGCAGCGTGCTCAACAAAGTGCCCCGTCGCCGCGGCGGCTACTACGGAGCCTACGGCTACCACTACAGCTCGTACTACCACAACGAGGAGAAGCAGAACCGCCGGGGCAAGGGAAACGGGCCTACCTCCGCCGCCAGATGACCTTGCAGGGGCAGAGCCCGACCGGCTGTGCAGCATGACGGCCAACGCGTGCGGCTGGACCCTGACGCTCGCCTACATCGCCTTCCTCGGCTACACGAGCCTGGGCAGCAGCTATCCCCAGCCGCTAGAGGGCGTGTTCGTCGCGGTGGGGACACGGCTCCTCCACTTCGGCGCGTACGGAGTCCTGGCCATCCTGCTTGCCTGGAGGATCCCGCCAGGCTGGCGTCGCCGAGCGGGGGCCGGTGCCGCAGCAGCGCTCGCCCTGGGCGGGGTACTCGAGGCCCTGCAGCTTCTCACGCCGGCGCGAGAAGCGCTGTGGCTAGACCTCGGGGTCAACACCACCGGTGCCCTCCTGGGCGGCCTGTTCTTCTGGCTGACGTGTGCAGCTGCGTCCCGCCGACGTCGGGTGCCGGCAGGACCGGAGGCGTAGCCCCAGCCCCCAACGAGATCATGACCCCAGCCAACTCGACGGACCAAACGAACCTGAGGAGCTGCGCTCCTGACTGGCTGCGCCGGGGTTCATCGGCAGCCATCTGGCAGAGACCTTGCCCGCCTCATGTTCGAGGGCAGGCCTGTTTCCATCTACGGCGCCGGGTCGCCCGGGCGTGACTGCACCTATCTCTCGGACATCGTCCGCCAGATCCGCACGGCCATGGACTACCCTAGAGACGCTCTACAAGATCATCAATTTGGACAACAACCGTTGGGTGCGGCTGTTGGACATGCTCCGGGCGCTCGAAGGGTGCCTGGGCACAAGCCGAACCCTCGCGTTCCCTCCCCACAGACCGGGGACGTCCCCTAGGTTCCCGTGTTATGATTCACCTATTGAGGCCGATGGTGACCGCTAACTCAGTACGTGACGCCCCAATCGGGTTGACTGGCAAAAGCTGCCGGCACAGCGGGGGGCGCCGTCGGCGCACCGCGGAGCAGCGCACGAGGCTGGCGGAGGCTTCGTGCCCGCTCTCCTGCACCCGGGAGGGCGACCACCGCACCAGGATGGCTGTGAAGCGCTGCCAGCGTCGCCCACCCGCGGAGAACCAGCTGGCCGTCTTCGGCCAGGAGGTCAGACCGTGATCGACACGTTCAGAAAGCTCCTCGCGCTCCTCACACCCCGCGAGCGGCGACGGCTGGGCCTCGTGTTCCTCGGGGTCACCGGCGCGGCCCTGCTCGAGGTGGCCGGCGTGGCCTCGGTGGTTCCGTTCCTCTCGGTCATAGGAAACCCCGAGATGATCGAGGAGAACGCGCTTCTCAACTGGCTGTACAGCTCTTTAGGGTTCACCAGCGTGGATCGCTTTCTCCTCTTTTTGGGGTTTATCGTTCTGGTAGTCCTGGTCACAAGCAACGTCTTCCGCGCGGTCGTCCACTGGGCATTGTACCGCTTTAGCTGGATGAGAAACCACAGCTTGTCCCGCCGGCTCCTTTCGGCCTACCTCCAGCGGCCGTACGCCTTTTTCCTCGCGGAGCACAGCTCCAACCTGGGCCGGAACATCCTCGCCGAGACCCAGCACCTGGTCCAGGGCATCGTTGTCCCCGGCCTGCGACTCGTTGCCGGATTGGTGGTGCTTGCTTTTCTCCTCGCCTTTCTCATCGCCGTCGACCCAGTGCTGGCCGTAGTAGTGGTCGCGTCCGTGGGCGGAGCCTACGGGGTAATCTACTCCCTGGTCCGCGGACGCCTGCGCAGGCTGGGGCAACAGCGGGTAGAAGCGAACCGAGAGCGCTTCAAGGTCACCGGGGAGGCCTTCGGGGGGATCAAGCTTCTCAAGCTCCTCGGCCGCGAGCGCGAAGTTCTGGACACGTTCAGCCCCGCCTCCTACCGCTTCTCCTCGAACATGGCCAGCCGGCAGGTGATCGCCGAGATCCCGCGCTATGCCTTGGAGACGGTGGCCTTCGGAGGGATCCTGATCATCGTGCTCTACCTCCTGGCCACCCGCCAGCACCTGGGGCAGGTGCTTCCCCTCATGGGCCTGTACGCCTTCGCCGGCTACCGCCTGATGCCCGCTGTGCAGCAAGTGTTCGCCGGCATGTCCCAGGTGCGCTTTCATCAGGCGGTCCTCGACACCCTGTTCAGCGACCTCCGCCGAGGCAGCGAGTCCCTCCCGCGGAGCTCGGCTCTCCGCCCCCTACGGATGGAAAGAGCAGTCGAACTCCGCCAGGTTACCTTCCACTACCCCACAGCAGAGAGACCCGCAGTGGAGGACATCACCCTGTCTGTGGCCGTAGGTACTTCCATCGCCCTCGTGGGGCGCACGGGGGCCGGGAAGACAACCGTCGCCGACATCACGTTGGGGCTCCTCCGCCCCGAGGAAGGCGCCTTGCTCGTCGACGAGCAGGAGATCACCGACGAGCTCCTCCCCCGCTGGCAGCGGAACCTAGGGTATGTCCCCCAGGACATCTACCTCGCCGACGACACCGTGGCCGCCAACATCGCCTTCGCCGTGCCCCAGAGCAAGATCGACATGCAAGCCGTCGAGAGAGCAGCCAGGATCGCCAACATCCACGAGTTCATCACAGGCGAGCTTCCCCAGGGCTACGACACCATCGTCGGCGAGCGCGGCGTGCGCTTGAGCGGAGGGGAACGCCAGCGCGTAGGAATCGCCCGCGCGCTCTATCACGACCCGCAAGTTCTGGTCCTCGATGAGGCCACCAGCGCCCTGGACGGGACCACCGAAGCTGCCGTGTTCCAGGCCATCGACAACGTGGCCCGCAGCAAGACCCTGATCATCATCGCCCACCGCCTGGCCACCGTGCGCGGCTGCGACACAGTGTACCTCCTCGACCACGGCCGCATAGTCGCCCAAGGCACCTACGACGAGCTACTGGAGCAATCGGAAACCTTCCGCCAGATGGCCAAAGGCTACGCCTAGAATCTCCATACCGTCCGTCGTCGGGGACAAGCCCCCACGCTACCGCTGGCCGAACGTCGGAGGTAACCCATGCCGCTACCGCCAAACGAGTAGCGTGGCAGCTTGCCTGCCACGTTAGGTCGCTGGGCGCATGTTGACACCCCCGCCCGCGCCCGCTAACCTCCCGGCGAACCCAATGAACCCAAAGAACTCAACGAACCCAAAGAACTCAAAGAACGTGATCGTAACCGGCTGCGCCGGCTTCATCGGCAGCCACCTTGTCGACCTCCTCCTCGCCGAAGGCTGGCACGTCCTGGGCATCGACAACTTCGACCCCTTCTACGATTCCCACATCAAACACCACAACCTCACCTCCGCCCTCCAGAACCCCTGCTTTACCCTCATTGAGGCGGATATCCGAGACTTGCCTTCGCTGAAGAAGGCCCTCTCCGCACACTCCTCACCCCTCACACCTCACACCTCACCCCTCACACCTCACACCTCACCCCTCACACCTCACGCCGTAGTCCACCTCGCCGCCAAAGCCGGCGTCCGCCCCTCCCTCGAGGACCCAACTGGCTACTACCAAACCAACGTCCTGGGCACACAGAACCTCCTCCAGCTCGCCCGCCAGTGGGGCGTGACCCAGTTTGTCTTCGCCAGCTCTTCAAGCGTCTACGGGGTGAACCCACACGTCCCCTGGCACGAGGACGACCACGTGCTGCGGCCGGTGAGCCCCTACGGGGCGACCAAGGTCGCCGGCGAGCTCCTGGGGCACGTGTACAGCCACATCTACGGGATCCGCTTTCTCGGCCTGCGCCTGTTCACCGTGTACGGCCCTCGCCAGCGACCGGACCTTGCCATCCACAAGTTCGCCCGCCTGATGCGACAAGGAAAACCCATCCCCATCTACGGCGACGGGAGCACGAGCCGCGACTACACCTACGTCGACGACATCGTCCGCGGCATCCGCGCGGCGATGGACTACCGAAGCTCCAGTTACGAGATCATCAACCTCGGGAACAACAGCACCGTGCGCCTCCTGGACATGGTCCGTTCCCTTGAGGAAGCTCAGGGGGTGAAGGCGGCGCTGGAGTACCTCCCCCCACAGCCCGGCGACGTCCCCCACACCTGGGCCGATATCAGCAAGGCCCGGGAGCTCCTCGGCTGGCAGCCCCACACGCCGTTCGCCCAGGGGCTCGCCCGGTTCGCCGACTGGCTCACCGATTTGTAGCGCCTGAGCTCGGCTGCCAAGTTCGTCGCCTGAAGAGCCCCAACCCTCACGCTTCACGCCCACCGGCTCGCTCCCCCCAACTCCCTCCCGTACACTCCCATCTTGAGAGGAGGTAATAGCTGTGAAAAGGTTAAAGGTCGTCATCGCCGGGACCGGCTACGTCGGGCTCACCACCGGAGCCGCCCTTGCCTACCTGGGGCACCAAGTCACCTGCGTGGATAAGGACCCCCGCAAGCTGAAGCTCCTCCAGGAAGGGAAGAGCCCCATCCACGAGGATGGCGTCCAGGAGCTCATGGCCCTGGCCAAAGAGCGCCTGTCCTTCACCGACAACACCCAGGGCGCCGTCGCAGACGCCGACCTCATCCTCATCGCCGTGGGCACCCCCTGCAAGCCCTCCGGCCAGGCCGACAACCGCTACGTGGAGGAGGCCGCCCGGGAGATCGCCGGCGGGCTCCAGGCCGGCCGTCGCTACATCCTGGTGATTAAGTCCACCGTGCCCATCGGCTCCAACCGCCGCGTGGCCCACGTGGTGGGCCAGGAGCTCGCCTCCCGCCGGATCGCCGACCAAGTGGCCGTGCGCGTTGCCTCCAACCCCGAATTCCTCCGCGAGGGGACGGCCCTCTATGACATGCTGTACCCCGACCGCATCGTGGTCGGCGCCGACGAGCCGGAGGCGGCCGACCTTCTGCGCCGCATGTACCGCCCCGTCCTCGAGCAGACCTTCGAGCCCCCGCCGTTCCTCCCCCGGCCCACGACCTATAGCCTCCCGCCCCTGGTCACCACCGACCCGATCAGCGCGGAGATGATCAAGTACGCCGCCAACGCCGCCCTGGCCATGAAGATCAGCTTCATCAACGAGATCGCCGGCCTGTGCGAGAAGGTGGGCGCCGACGTCACCGAAGTGGCCCGGGGGATCGGCCTCGACCCCCGCATCGGCCCGCGGTTCTTGCAGGCGGGCTTAGGCTGGGGCGGGAGCTGCTTCCCCAAGGACACCGCGGCGCTCCTCGCCGTCGGCCAAGAGCTCTCCTACCCCCTGCAGCTCGTCCAGGCCTCACGCGAAGTGAACGCCCGCCAGCGGCAGCTGGCCGTGGAGAAGCTCCAAGAAACGCTCAAGGGCGTCCGCGGAAGGCTGATCGGCGTTCTCGGCCTTGCCTTCAAACCGGCCACCGACGATGTGCGCGATTCGCCGGCGCTGGAGATCATCAACACCCTGCTCGACCGCGAGGCCCACGTGCGCGCCCACGACCCCGTAGCCACCGACAACGCCCGCCAGGCCCTGGGGGACCTCGACGTCGAATACCACGACGACCCCTACACCCTGGCCCAAGGAGCCGACGCCCTGATCCTGGCCACCGAGTGGCCTCAGTACCGCAACCTCGACTTGGCCAAACTCGCCCGCTCCATGCGCACACCCGTCCTCCTCGACGGCCGCAACCTGTACGACCCCTCCGCCGCCCGCGCCGCCGGCTTTGTGTACATGGGGGTTGGAAGGTGATGTGCGAGCAAGGCCCGATTCGCCGGCTCGCTCAAACATGAGGCAGAGTCGCTGCGGAGATCTGTGGACGCGACTCCAGCAAGCGCGCCTGCATCGCAGCGAGTACAATGAGGCAACAAGTAGTAGTAGTAAGTGAGGAGACCTGTTGATGCCGCGAGAACAACGGATCATCGACAAGCTACGGGCGCTCCCGCCGGAGCGAGTTGAGGAGGTCCTTGATTTCGTGGAGTTCGTTGAGCAGCGTGTGCAGCGCGAGCGCTGGATCAGCTTCGATGAGTGGGCGATGAACTTGGCCAGGAAGAGGGGCTTCAACCACCTGACGGAGGACGACGTAGCTCAGATAGTCAAGACGCATCGGAGAGCTAACCTGCGCAATCTCGGAACCTCTGCTACGTGAGCTTTGGGATGTGTTGACCGATCCGGGCAAGCCCTTCGGCTTAAGCGCTGACGAAGCTCGCGAAGTAGTAGATGCTTGGCGCGCTTTGGCCGAAGTCGTCTCTCCCGAGAGTCGTCTTTGCGTATGTCGCGATGAAGACGACAACAGTGTCCTCGAGTGCGCCCTGGACAGCCATGCCGAATACATAATCACAGGAGATGGCGACCTACTCGACCTTGGTGAGTTCAAGGGTATCAAGATAGTGCGGGTTTCCGACTGCCTGCAACTGCTGGAGAACATGCGGGGGGAGGTGGAGTGAAGTGCGAGTTCGATATGACGCGCAAGCAGATGTGCTTCTCCTGGTCCTGCGGGAGAAGCTACCTGCCGATGCAGTGGAGGAGCCAATCGTCAAAGTACCCCAGCTCACGCCGGCCAAGCTGTTCGACGCCCTGAGCTACTACTATGACCATACCGATGAGATCGAGGTCGACTTAAAGGCGCAGGACCTCACCTACCTCACCATAGGCCGATAGGCAGTGGGGTGAGCGCCTGCTTGACCGATTCCCTAACAGCTTTGTCCCCTGCGGGCTGTAGGTAGGAGATCCAAGCCGATGTATCGACCAAGATAGCTGCCTGCTCCATCTACGCCGTCCTCTCGCCGGAGGCGCGCCACCGCTCAAGGTCGGCAAGATCCATGTCCACCAGCCCCGAACCGGCGAGGTCGGCTAGCTGCTTGGCCCGCCGACTGCGTATGTACTCCCGCAAGGCGAGTTCGAGCGTCTCACGATTGCTCTTTGCCTTCGCCAAGCGTCTTGCCTCGTCCAAGAGTTCAGGATCCACCGTCACCGTGAACCTAGTCATAGCACACCTCCCAGGCACCAACATTGCACACCGCAGAGTGGTGCTCGCCAGTGGGGAAGGTGGCTGCGCGTGCACCGTTCCCGACGTACCCGGCGCAGACGAGCTGCGCCCCTTCCGCGGACCCAGCTGAGGGAAGCACTCAAGGAGACAGCAGGCTCTGGGACTACACGCGCGTCATGAACGCCGCCCAGACCTCGTAATGACCCGGCTTGTAGCCAGTAGCCCGTGGCGCCCGCACCGTTTGACATTGACAGACAAAAGCGGCAGTCACAAGGAGGGGAGAACGGCGAACGGCGGGTAGTTCTCACTTCATCGACGGCTGATTCTGTACCGCACGGATGCGTAGATGACGCAGTGTCCCAGGAGGTCGTCGATCGCATCATCGAACTCCTGACAGCGTCACATCGGGAAGAGGAGGAGTAGCGGGTGAGGAGACACCGCGATCTGAACGCCTGACACAGGAGGCGATGGATCTGGTACGCGAGGACTACACGGCCACAAAGAGCGTCACGCGGGACGAGTAGGTCGGCCTCACCAGAACTCGCCCACGGCTACGACACCATCGTCGGCGAGCGCGGCGTGCGCCTGAGCGGCGGCGTGCGCCAACGGATCGGCATCGCCCGTACCAAGACGCTCGTCATCATCGCCCACCGCCTGCGTCGCTAGGACGGCAAGACCGATTGACCCGGGTGACTGCCTGTCTT